>CAVVRS010000001.1:0-580131 GCA_963750815.1 uncultured beta proteobacterium | reverse complement strand
TGAACCACGGCACTATTGCCAACACCGTAAACACGTCCGAACGTTTGGCGTTTCAACGCAAGGCACGGCTCTCTGTTTGGCAGTCGCTTGTGGTGCGGGCTCTCGTGGTGCTTACACTGGTTGGTGTTGCAGTTGGCGGACATTGGCTGGATCGGACTGGCTTGCGCGACAACGTCGACGGAGAGATTTCACTATTGGATGTCGTGTATTTCACGGCCATTACCATCACGACCGTGGGATACGGTGACATCGTCCCGGTGACGGACCAAGCCCGAATGTTTGACACCTTTGTGGTGACGCCCATTCGGATTTTCATTTGGTTGATCTTTTTGGGCACTGCATATACTTTTGTTCTGCAGCACCAATGGGAGCAATTTAGGACCAGTGTTACGAGAAGACGCCTTATGCGACACACCATTATTTGCGGCTTTGGCACCAGCGGCGAGGTCGCCGCAAAGGAGCTATTGCTCACCGGCCACGACCCAGCGTCGATCATTGTGATTGACTTGTCGAGCCAGCGGATCGAGGAAGCTGTTGCCCTCGGTTTGATTGGCATTGTTGGAGACGCACGCAGCAACGCAGCACTCAAAGCTGCAAAAATATCTGCGGCCACAGCATTATTGGTGACAACAAACTTGGACGATGCGACAGCTCTTGTCGTGCTTTCGGCTAGGCAACTCAATGCGACCGTCAAAATCAGTGTGTCGGTGCGCGCCCAAGAGAACGAAAGCCTTATGTACCAAGCGGGTGCCAACGTAGTGATCAACCCCGTGAATCTCGGAGGTAACTTGCTGGCCCGTTCGTCGGCGCACCAGTACGCAGTGGACTATTTGCGCGACCTTGCCAGTTCCGACGGAAGCGCGGTGCTGCGCGAGCGGCCAGCATTGCCAGAAGACGAGGGTAAATTGCTGGCTGAAATCCAATCCGGTTTGGTCGTCCGGCTAATACGCAACGGTACGCCCGTGGTGGAAATCAACGAGGTTGGACCACGGGTTGTGAAGGGTGATTTGTTGATCGAAATAATCACGGTGAAATGACGACACTTCGCAATTCAAAGTCATTTGTGGGAGGTAATTACTTTGTCCAATTTATCTTCTACTTCGCCAAGATGGGCACTTAACGAGAGGGTCGCCTCAGCGCACGCGCGTTGAGTGGCACCAGCCGTGTCGGAAAGTCTCTTCTCCAATGTATCTGTGCTGGCTGCAATGGACACGGTCAGCGCGTCGAACGTGGTATTCACCCGGTTTAAGACATCGGCAATACGAGACGCTTCGGCCTGATCTGCGATTTTTCGTTGTGACTCCAACTCATTGAAGACCCGACGCTGTTGCAGTGACCAACTGGCCTGGAGGTACATAACATATGCCGAGAACAACGCTACGACTGCCACCAAGGCCCCTAACATGACAAACCCTACCGGCATTTGCACCGAGGTGAATCCGAAGGAAAGCGTGGAAGGGGTAGAAAAATCTGTCCAGTTGAGCCCGATAAAGCCAAACAAGACGGCAAATGCTGCAAGCAAAACCGCCGCGCGCAAAGTCATGGTAAGTCTCCAGATGTTTGATCTATTGTTACCGACACTTTGCCAGCCAGGGCCGGCACCAATGCCAAGGTCTCGAAGGGCATATCCACGCTGGCTGCGCGCAGTGCCTCAAAAAGGCGTTCGCGCAGTGCAAAACGCGCTGCAATGTGGGTCGTCTCGTCGTCGAGCCACACGCTGAGCTGCATGGCTACGTTATAGTCGTTTAGCGCAGTTACAACCACAGCAGGCGCTGGCTCCGTCATGTAGCCGGTACCCGCGCCGCAAACCGACAGGGCAACCTGGCGCACCTTGGCTAGGTTCTCCGTAACGGCCACGGTGAAAGCGACATCGAGACGCAGGTGCGGAAAATTGGTGTAAGAGGCCACGGTTTTGTTGACGACTTCACTATTGGGGATGGCCAGCATACGGCCGTCCACAGTCACCACTCGGGTGGTGCGCATGGTGATGGAATCCACACGACCATAGGCACCCCCAATTTCAACCAGATCACCGATGGTGAAAGGACGATCCCAAAGAATAAAGATGCCCGAAATCATGTTGGATAAGGTGTCTTTTGCGGCAAAACCGATGGTCAATCCAACCACACCTAAGCCCGTAAGCAAGCCCGCAATATCGACTCCTACCTTGCCCAGAGCCGACACGACACCGATTGTCAAGAGCACAGTTTTTAGGACGGATTGAATCAATGCCCCGATAGTGGCATCCAGTTTTGCGCGCCGAATAATCAGCGAAACACTGCGTCGTGCGATGCGCCAAACCGCCCAAAAAACCAACATCACCAGAGCTGCAGCGAACAGTCTTGGCACCCATTCCAGTACATGCTCGACCATGCTGCCCAAATTGAAAAATTGCAGAAGCTGATTCCAAATCGTATCCATCGCCCGATCCTACACCCAAAGGCGCGCTGAACGGTATACCTGCAACTTTGCCGACGGTCGTTGCAATATTGAAGCGACGTTTTCAAACTTGTGCGACCGAAGCATTGCTAACGCGCTGCGTGCGATATTTTGATCATTGGCTCTTGCCGCGCGCCCACTGAAAGCGACCAGGTATTTTGTGATTCCGAATGGACTACGGAAGCGCGAAGTTCTTAAATGACAATTTTCGGCGTTAACGTCGCAGACCACTTTATAGAGGATCAATTACAGTCTGCAAATTTTTACATTTGCTACAATGTAAATTGAGGTACAGCATTTTCAAAACCACCATGACACCAAAAATGCGTAAACACCCCCACGTCCCTACAGCCTTTAAAAAGGAGCTTTCAGACTGGCATCTATGGACAGGTCGTGGCGTGGTGATTGCGTTTGCGGCACTGGCTGGAATCACTGTTGTGGCGTTCACTTGGCTGGCAGAGCACGCATTGGCTCAGTTTTTTACGCTGCAAAAAACCTACTGGTGGGGGCCGCTTCTTTGGATTCCGCTCTCCACGTCCGCCATTGTCTGGCTAACCTTGCGATTCGCGCCCGGCGCTGCTGGATCAGGCATACCGCAAGTGATGGCGGCCCTGGAGCCGCAAGCTACCGGAGCGGCCAGGGGCTTGTTCGTGTCAATGAAACTGACTGTCGCCAAAATTGTGCTTACAACCTGGGGGCTATTGGCGGGCCTTTCCATCGGCCGGGAGGGGCCGTCAGTACAAATAGCTGCAGGGGTCATGCACCATGCTCGGCGATGGATGCCAAAGAGGGCAAATATTTCCGACCACAGCTTGCTTATTGCTGGCGGTGCGGCAGGGATAGCCGCTGCATTCAACACACCATTGGGCGGTGTCATGTTTGCGATTGAAGAGCTTTCCAAGAAGGAAGGGCAACGCAGCAATAGCTTAGTCATCGTAGCGATTGTGGTGGCTGGCCTTATGGGGGTGTCTGCGTATGGAAGTGCAAGCTATTTTGGCGTTATCCGGGTTCAAAGTTTTGGCTTTGGACTGATGTTTCCAGCCCTGCTGCTGGCGGTCATTTGCGGGTTGGCTGGTGGAATTTTTTCGAGACTGCTGATCGTGTCACTAACGGCCAACTCTTCAGATTGGTTCAGCACCTTCCGAAGAAAGCTTCCGATAGCTTTTGCAGCTGGCTGTGGACTCGTTGTGGCGATCATCGGAGTTGTCAGTAACGGAGAAACCTTTGGGAGTGGGTATGCCCATAACCGGGCCATGTTGGAGAACACCAACGACACCTCACCCCTGTACGTAATTTTGAAGTTTGTCGCCACATGGTTATCCACATGGGCAGGTGTGCCTGCAGGGGTTTTTGCACCTGCTTTGGCCATTGGTGGAGCGCTGGGTAACGATATTGCGCAATTCACCAGTTACGCCAATGCTCCGACCCTAATTGCACTGGGCATGGCAGGCTTTCTTGCAGCCGTCACACAAGCTCCGTTAACGGCCTTCATCATCGTTATGGAGATGGTGGATGGCCATGCGCTGGTTCTGAGCTTGATGGCCAGTGCTTTAGTTGCCAGCGGAGTTTCTCGGCTTATCAGCGCACCCCTGTACCCCACATTGGCTGAACTTCAGTTAGGGCGGCTGAGTAAATTGATTTCTAGTGAGCAAATGACTTCAGAAGGTGGCCAGAAATCTGTTGGTGCGCCACTTCGTCATGGGTAGCGCTATGAGCACGATGTCTACTTCTGCATCTAAGGTCGAACAAAGCGGAGCAACGACAAATGTCAATAACTTTTCAACCGAGAACGGTGCTCAGAAATTCAATGTGAAGCGGCATCTTGAGCAAACAGCGTCGTATGAAGATGGCGCAGAACCGTTTGCATCTTCTGCAAGTGAAATTCGTTTCGTTCAAGGGTTCGTCGCTTGTTTGTCAACAGGACTAGACGATCTCTCGGAAGATGTCTCGCTTCGGCTTCAAAGTGCAAGGAGTGCAGCTGTATTGCGTCGAAGAAGATGATCAAATTTAGTCAATTCTTTGTCATGACATTACTCATACTGCCAGCCTTATGCAATGCGCAACGTTGTGGCGCAACGTGTGCACGAGCCGAGGCGCTTCTGGGCTTGTCGGAGCAAACATTGGTCGCAACAATTCCGGAACTGAAGCGCACGCCCAAGCCAGTGCCAGGCCCCCGTAATTCGCGCGGAAAATGGTTGTTGCCGGACGTGACGTTCGCAAGCCAGGCTTTCTCAGTAACCTATTTCATTTTGGAAGGGCGGGTGAGCAGAGTCGAATACCTCAGCAGTGCGACGAGATATCAGTGCAATCAACGCACCCCTTTTAAACTTGCTTTATCCGAGCTTGCAAGTACCTACGGCGATAGCCACGTCGCTGGTTCGTTCGATGATGGTGGTAGGTCAATGCAATCGGTCTCTTTCAATACGCAAGATATGGACATCGCGGTGCATTTGTCATTGTCGGCGGAGGACTGCTCCACGAGAGTAATTTTCAAAGGGCGTGAAGTGAAGGACGCATCGGAGCTTTGAAATAAACATTTAAACACCCCAGACCACGTCCTTTCCTGACGTAGCGCTGCGCTTGAGTAAATCAATGAAAGGTGCTGCCCTATGGCGCAGCGGAACATTGCCTTCAGCGAGACCGCTTTCCAGAGGCGGGTTTTCCGGGTGGTTTGCCTGAGCCTGCTCATGCGCCTCAATTGCCGTTTCCAGTGCGGAAACTACTGCGGGAATCTGTTCCACGGTAATGATGCCCTGTGAAGTCGGCTCCCTTCCCACCAGGGCCAGCATCTGATCACCATCGGGTTGCAGCATGATGATTTCCGCCTCGGACTGTGATTTGAACTTGTAAAGCAAGCCAGAAACTCCTTGAAGGTAAATGTGCGACTTGAGCCTAACACCCAAATTGCATCTGCTCGACGCAAAAGAGATGAGGGCAGACTCAAAGGAAGGCGGACAATACTAGGATACCGAAACCAAAAGATTGGAAAGTTACTCTTTTTTATCGACTCTTGAATACCGACACCCTTGAAACGGACAAACATCTGTTGGGTTCGCAGTTAAAAGCGGTAGTGTTGTCTTTCATTTTCCACTAGTCTGTGCGCCAGCACACTCATGCAGCATCCCTTCGTCGAGCGCATGATTAGCTAATGTCCGCATACGATCACGGAAATAAGGGCTGCAACTTGCTATTGTGGTCGCACGATTTTTACAAGTTGGACTACCTTTTTACCGCCGACCAGCCATTTTTTTCATTTTGATAACGTAAAGTCGCAGTTCAAAGCGAATGATCAAGTGTTAAGTGCAAGTAGGTCAATTTCGGCTTCGCGTCTCAAGACGAGGCCGGGAAGCACTTTCCCTCCACCATAAACCCATCGTTTCAACTCGGTGGCGGAAGCGGCCCAGTCCCGCTGATTGATACGTCGCCGAAGCGTCGACGTCTGCAGCCGCCCAGCTCCGAGATTGAATGTGAAATCCACGATGGCCGCGAGCCGCCCCTCAGGCTCGTTGGCAAGCACCGGGCAGTAACGCAGCGTCGCTGCAAGCGCCGTCTGCAGGTCGAGCGCGAGATAGACTTCGGCTTCATCCTCCGAGATCGGATGATGCTTCGGGTTGCACAGATGACCGTAGCCAATAGTCCAGTAGCCCGCAGGGCAGATGTACGGATGGGCACGGCCAGGGTCAACCTTGGGCACCCGATGGAACCCCTCGAAGCGCTTGGCCAGCTCGATGGCCGTTTTCGGTATCCCGGTCACGAACGCACCCGCTCGAACACACGTCCGAGGAACCAGAAGTTCAGCACCCCAGCCCATAGCGCCTGATTGTTGATTTCCACGCAAACTTGACCCCGGTTTTCCATTCAATACTGACCCCACCTGTTGCAGTTTAAAGCCTTGCAATTGGACTGTGGACAAGTTCAGCGAGTTGTTGTTTCTCCTTCTTGGATTGTTGGCTGTTTGACTTTTGAATTCTGTTTCACCGGGGTTGCAACCCCGGTGGCGTTTTTTGTTTTGGCGCTGGAGTGTTTGAAACGCCAACTCTGGTTGCCCGTCTCCACGATGTGACAGTGATGCGTCAGGCGGTCCAGCAGGGCGGCGGTCATCTTCACGTCGCCAAATACCTGTGCCCACTCGGCAAATCCCAGGTTGGTTGTGATCAGCACGCTGGTGTGCTCATAGAGCTTGGAGAGCAGGTGAAACAGCAGCGCGCCGCCGGCTTGGCTGAACGGCAGGTAGCCCAACTCATCAAGGATCACCAGATCGACACACATCAGCTTCAAGGCAATCTGACCGGCCTTGCCATGCGCCTTCTCAGCCTCCAAAGCGTTGACCAACTCCACCGTGGAGAAGAAGCGCACCCGCTTGGTGTGCTTCTGGATAGCTTCAACGCCAATGGCCGTGGCCAGATGCGTCTTGCCGGTGCCAGGACCACCAATGAATACGGCATTGTGCGCAGCACTGGTGAACTCGGTGCTGTGCAGCCTGCGCACCAAGGTCTCATCCACACTGGCGTGTTCAAACTCGAAGCCGGCCAAATCCCGGTGCACCGGAAACCGGGCTGCACCCATTTGGTAAGCGGTCGAGCGCACCACACGCTGGGCTGACTCAGCGGCCATGAGCTGCTGCATGAACGATTCCGGATTGAACTCGGTGTGCCGCGCCTGGGCTGCCAGTTCTGGGAAACTCGCTGCCATGCCGTGCAAGCTCAGCACCTTGAGTTGGGCAATGATCTGGGCGCTCATGGATTGGCCTCACCGGACTGGCTGTTTGCACCGACTGAGCGCAAGCCGTCATAGCGACCGACGTTGGCAAGAGGTTCTTCGCGCAGTAGCAACGCTGCGTGACTGGCCAGTTGCCCCGCCAGGGCGTCGTGCAAATTGGTCGGTGCTGTGTTGGCCTTGAGTCGAGCCAGCACATTGAGAACATGTTCGCCGCTGGGTTTGCCCGCCTCCAGCGCCAACTCCACCGCCACCAACACCGCTTCGAGGCCGTGAATCGGAACCGCAGCCAATACCTGCGCCATGACGCTGTCGCCGCCAGTTCGTCGCAACAAGATGGCCTGGAGTTGCTTGAGCGGCTCAGGCATGCCAGCAAACGGCGCCCCGTTGCGAAGACCGCCGGGTTTGCGCTCCACCAGGCTGATGTAGTGCTGCCAGTCATAAAAGGTCTGGCTACGCTCGAAGCTGCGGCTGTGACTGGCCACCCGCTGGCCATCGGCCACCACAGCGATGTGGTCGTGGTACATGCGCACACTGATGGCCGAGTTGGCGTGCTCGGTCGGTACGCTGTAGCGATTGCGCTCCAGGTGGATCAAGCCGGTGCTCGATACACGGGCCAGTAGTTCGACGTAGCCGTCAAACGCTCTGGGCACGGGCATGAGTTGGGTTTGCTCATCTTGGAGCACATCGGCCACCTTCAGTGTTGGGTACTCGGGGTGGTTGAGTTCACTCCAGGCTTGTCTGCTTTGCTCAGCCAGCCAGGCATTGAGTTCATCCCAGCTGGCCCAGCGGCGCTCTTTGGCATGGTGCCAGATGCTGGTACGCCGGTCGCGCACGTTCTTCTCGACGATGCCCTTCTCCCAGCCACTGGCGACGTTGCAGAATTCGGGCTCGAACAGGTAGTGCCCGCTCATGGCTTCAAAGCGACTGTTGACCTTGCGCTTCTTGCCAGACAGGACTTGATCAACGGCGGTCTTCATGTTGTCGTAGATGCCGCGCTGAGGCACGCCGCCAAAGGCTTCAAACGCCCGGGCGTGGGCATCAAACAGCATCTCATGGCCCTGACCGGGGTAGGCCACCAGCCAGAACGCGCGGCTGGCGCACAGTTTGGTGTGTGCCAACTCGACCCGCCGGCGCAGCCCGGCGATGAAGGTGTATTCGGTGCTCCAGTCGAACTGAAAGGCCTCGCCCAGGTGGAACTTCAGCGGGATAAAGGCGCCTTTGGTGGCTGCCAGAGCAACGCTTGCCTTCCAGGCTCGGGCAAAGGCACACAACCGACCATAGCTGCCGGTGTAACCCAGCGCACGCAGTTCCAGCCACATTTGTCCCTTGGTGCGTCGCTCACGCTTGTTTCGAGTGCTATCTGCCTTGAGCCACGTCCGCAAGGTTTCAGCGTAGTTGTCAAGTTTGGTGACGACTCGGCGCACCGGGTATTTGGGCTCCACCATCTCGCTCTCGCGCAACCATGTGCGTACCGTGTTGCGTGACAGGCCCGTTTGTCTGCATATTTCTTTGATCGACTGTTTGTCCCGAAAGTACAAACGCCGTATCTTTGCCAATGTTCCCACTTTGATCACTCCTGTTTCTCCTGTGCATAACCTCGTACGCACAGTGCTTCTAACAGGGGTCAAATTTGGATGAAAAAAACCACCTTCAGGGGGTCAATTCTGGGTGGCATTCAACACATGTGCGCCTGATAGGCCGAGACCACTACATCGACCAGAGTCAAGACTTCCTTTCGGCTGTAATCCGCCAGAGGTCGCGTCATATCTATTTCCCCAACATACTCACCCAATGGTGAGAGGCAGGATCGCATCGCGGCGATTTCCATTTCCGTGGGATCAATCATGTGTCCCTCCGTTTTGTTCATGATTTGAGAAAAGGCGTTCTGGCACTCCATGGAACAGAACACCCACTGGTCTGAATACCGGCCTGGATCGCTGCGGCGCAAGCGGGCGTTAAACCAGCCCAGCCCCTTGGCCTGGCGACTGCAGACAGCGCATTTCAAGCTGCCTCCCGGTAGCTGTCGTTGGCGGCGACGACCAGGCGTTGGATCTGTGCCTTGTTGAACTGAAAGGAGAGCAGCGCCGATGCCTGATATCGGGTGAGGCCAAAGTCGGCACGCATCGGCTCGGGCAGATAGCGCAGTTGCTTTTCGGTGGGTGGCTCGTTGAGCCAGCGCCGCGTCTTGTGAGCGGAATCCTCCGACTCATGGTCGTTAAGCCAATCGTCGGCCTTAGCCATGCACACAGTGCGCTCGCCAACGGCCAATAGATGGGTACCCATGCCCTGACCGCCACCCACTGCATGCCAGCGACCAGCCAGGAAAAACACACCGCCCCAAGCTGTGAATCCGGTGGCCATCAGTGCGTCGTCACAGCCAAAGAGGTCACACCAGCGAAAGTTGGAGCGCTTGAGCAAATCGATTTCACTCATCACGAAGTCGCTCAAAACACCGCCATCCTGCGGCTGACGCTCCCATGTGTGGCCACAAAACGGACACTCCATGACCGCCAGGGGAACAACGGCACCACATTCCGGGCAATCTTTGGTTAGGGCCTCACCATCGTGCTGGTGGCCATCCAGATTGACATCCTGCTCCAGTGCGCCATGCATGAGGCTGGCGGTACCAAAGTCGAGCACGATGCAGTCTGTCTTGATGACGTGCGGATGTTCCTCGGGGTCCACTGTGCGCAGACCCCGGCCCACCATCTGAATGAAGGTGGACTTGTAGGAGCTTGGCCGTAGCAACACAACACAGGCGGTGGGTGTGAAGTCATAGCCTTCAGTAAGGATGGCCACGTTGACTATGACCTGCGCATCGCCGCTTTCGAATCTGGCTATGCAGGCTTTGCGCTCACTCTCCGGCAGATCGCCATGGATGACCACCGACGGAACACCGGCTGCATTGAAGCCATTGCACACACTCAGGGCATGTGCCACGGTCGAACAGAACACGATGGTCTTGCGATCGCTGGCTTTTTCCTTCCAGTTCCTGATGACGGCATCGGTGATCAGGGTTTTGTTGAGAATGGACGCGACTTCGTCCATGTCAAAGTCCACTGCAGTGCGCCGCACCTTGCTCAACGCTTCCTGCGCGCCGACATCGATCACAAAAGTACGCGGCGGAACCAGGTGCCCGCTTGCAATCATCTCGGCCAGAGTGATCTGATCTGCAAGATTGGAAAACACATCACGAAGACCCTGACCATCGCCCCGGTTCGGAGTAGCAGTCAGGCCGCAGATAGCAGCATCCGGATTGCGGCTTTGCACCTTGTCGATCACTGCTCGGTAGCTGGGCGATGACGCGTGATGCGCTTCGTCAATCACCAGCAGGTCCAGAGTCGGAATCTGGTCCAGATTTGCACCCTTTGAAAGGGTCTGCACCATGGCAAAGGTGGCCCTGCCGGACCAGGATTTCTCGTTGGCATCGACCACCGAAGTGGTCAGGCTTGGATTTACACGAGAAAACTTGGTCCGGTTTTGACCAGTGAGCTCGGTGCGGTGTGCAAGGATGCACGCTTTGGCGTCGGGCTCGGCCAACACACTGCCAGCCACCGCCGACAGCATGATGGTCTTGCCAGAGCCAGTTGGAGCAACAGCCAGCGTGTTGCCATACTGGCGCAAGGCGGCCAGTGTGCGCTCAACCAGTTGGGTTTGACGGGGACGAAGCATCATGACGGTGGCTCCTTACTGCGCCCAGCTGGGGCGACCCGGCACTGGCGAGCGACCGGTAGCCTGCGCATAGGCGTTCGGGGCCGGTGATGCCTGCGATGACGGTGCAGACGGCTGGCGTGCGGCACCCATGAGTGCCGCGTAGTCCTTATGGTCTGGCGTGACCGCTGACTTGATTACGCTCTTGTCCTGGCCGTTCTGGTCCTTATCCCAATCGACTTTGCCGAGAAATTCAATGCCTTCCAGGTCGGAAAATCCACTAATGCGGCGCGCGTTTTGCGCAGCAGGACTGCTGTCGCTCGGGTGGATGCCGCGCGCAGAATTGAGAATGGCCTTCACGAAGGTGCGACCCATGTTGGCCCACTCTGGGCCCTTGGGGCTGTGCAGGCCAATGAGTGACCACATCTTGCGACGCGCATATTCACCCTCCATCACCACAAATTCGCAATTCAGATAGACGGAACCTGTGTTGATGTTGCGCGTGGCAAAGCCACCGGTCCAGCCTTGGGTCGCGTCGTCGTGACCACCGGGTTTGATGGTCATGCGCACACGCACGACAGTACCTTTTGGGATCAGGTCGAAGGAAGTTTGTTCGGATGCGGAATTGAAGTCGAAGTAGGTCATGATCAGATCTCCTGAGTTGCAATGGATTCGGGGATGGCGGGAGCACCAGCGGTACTGGCAGAAATGGGGCGCGCAAAGGCAAGTCGCTCGCTGGCGGGCTTTGCGGGGCCAGCGATCTTTTCCATGAGGCGACCCAGGTGCGGCTCCTCAATGGCATCGAGTCGACCGGAACGGTCCTTAGCTGGGTATCCCCAGGTGTTGAGCGTGTGGCAGACGAATGCCCGGTAGTTCACTCCGTCGTCCCCCTTGACCTCAGCCAAGGTGACGACCTCATCAACAATTCCTGGCAACTCCAGACCGGTCTTCGAGCCGTCGATCTGCAAAGAGAAAACACGGCGATTGAAATCGTCCAGTGACTCGTTGAGGATGCCGACAAACCAGACGTTCTTGCGACGGGTGTGTTGCAGATGCGTGAGCCAGGCAATCATTTCCTGGCCCATCAAGCCGTATGCACCACGGCTGTCGGGCTTGCCAGTCTTCTCGGAGTACGCCTGAGGCTGCCCCTTGCTCCACTGCAGGCACAGACGACCTGCGACGGTGATCGAGTCCACAAATATTGTGTCGTATTTGTCCAAATCTGTGGGTTCGCCAAAGCGTGTGCAAACCGCATCGAAATGCGCTTGGCTGTAAGGCTGGTCATCGCGCAACGCTGGGTTAGGACCACCAATGAAGACAGCGAAATCACGGCATTCCTGCCATGTGCGTGGACGGATGGTGTCGCCCGCCCAACCCTCGACCGCCAAGTCACCTGCTTCCAGGTCAAAGAACAAGGTGGCTGTAGCTTTCAGTGTCCAAAGCTGAGACGTCTTGCCTATGCCGCTTTTGCCAACGAGCACGCCTTTGACGCCACGCTGCTCAGCAAGACGCTGATCCGCAGTAATGATGGGGAGTTTCATTTGCGCAACTCCTTTTCAGTAGCAGACGCAAATGCCTCAGCGATGGTGGTCGTGCCAATTGCACCGCGTTTGCGCGCCGCTTCATACAGCTCTTCCAGAGCACCCGAGCGGCGCATGATTGCCCGGCTTTCCGCTTCGATGCCTTGGATGGCGAATGCGATGTCGTCAATGGTCGCGTCCATCAGCGGACGGAAGACCTCGTCTGGGCGGGTCGTGCCATATGCAGGGATGCGAACAACATCAGGCAGGCTTGCCGAATAGAACGACAAACTCTTGCGCAGACGGGTGAGCAGCGGTGTGGGCTCAACCGGAACAATGACCGTTGCCTTGGGCTCGGTTGGTGTGGCCTTGGGTGCCTTTTTGAAACTTGGGAACTTCATAGTGGTTACTCCTGAATGAGTGCGAGACGGAAGCTGGGCTTGCCGGTTTTGAGAGTGCGTGCCTGTACGAAGGCCGACTTGAGTGATTCAGGCCATGCGCCGAACTTGGTTTCGGACACGCGGTAGCTGATCTCCACGTACTGGGCGGGGTCATCACCATTGGCAGCGATGCGGCGAGTGATTTCTGCCAACTTGGACTGATCCCAGTCGACCTTCTTGGGCAGGTCAGCAGTGATACGCACGCGACCATCGTCGAAATGGACAACGCCCGTGTCCTTGCCCGCTTCCAGGCGAAGACCATGTGCGCGATCGGCGAACTTGAACTCAATGGCGCGATCAACGTGATCGGCTTTTGCCTTGGCCACAGTTAGCTGGTCAGCCGCATCGTTCTTGAGCTGGAACAGAACATCACTGGAATGCGCTGCCAAATCTCCAGCGGGTGTGGCGATCGCCTGTTCAAGGGTCAGTTGGCTCATGCTGCACCTCCTGCGTCTGCACGCTCAGAGGTGCTTTTGCGCAGGCTGTCGGTCTCGAACGCTTCCACGTCCTCGACGCGGTACAGCACGCGCCCTTGCAGTTTCAAAAATACCGGTCCGATACCCTCGGTCCGCCAGCGTTCCAGTGTGGCTTCGCTAACGTCCCAACGGTCGGCCAGTTGGCGTTGGTTGAGGTGTTTGACACTCACGTTTTGGTCCTTTCTTGTGATTGCGAAAACGTGCTGTCAGTGTCAAATTCGGGCTGTGCGGGCGTCAGCCGACGCCATGTACGGGCTGATGTACGGGCTCAGCCAAAACTGGAAAAAAAGGAGTCCAGAAAGCAAAAAACCGCCCGAAGGCGGTTGTGCGTGTTGGTGAATGACGATGGGGGTTCAGTCCAGCTTGATGCCATACCCGTCGTCGTCATGTTCGATGTAGTCTTCCCAGACTAGGTTGCCGCTAAATATGTTTGCAACCCTCTTGCCCTTTGCAGCCGCCCGTGAACCATAGGCGGCTATCAACAGATCTCCCGCTGGCACACGATTGCGCTCGCTCTCAAACTGCTCGACCAAATGCTTCACGACTGCGATTTGCTTGGGTCCTTTGATATGCCAGGGTTTGTCAGATTTGGTGGCGATGGTCAACGTGTTGGTGTACGGATCAAAGCGAACCGGATGCGACTTTTCATCCTTGCTGCCTGCGGGTGCCAGTAGCAAGCGATGAATCAGGTCAGTATCGATACATGGCTTTGCCGTGTAGTCCACGAGCACATCGGTTACGGGAATGATGCGATAGCCGCGAGGTGGCAGCACTATCTCCGGCAACGCATGGCCGGTCGTGAAGATCACCCCCTGCTCAGGTAATGATGGTTTCCGAAAATGGGCAAAGATCTGATTGATGCACGAAGACAGACCTCGGGTTAGCCAGACATCGATTTGCACAGTGCCAATGCGCATCTTGCCAAGATTCCAAAGTACGCAATCAATCGCAGGCATGCTGATACCTCGACGGTGAGCCAGTGGAATCGCAAGCAGGTCCGCAAGATAGTTCAGCAGCTTGGCATCACGGACGGCATGTACGCTGACCAGCTCGGCTGCGACGTACTTCGTGCGGAACGTCTCAGGGCAGCGGTAGCGATACCTGCCTGGGTCATCGTCCTCCTCAATGTCGACCGGAACGCGCGCATCACCGCTGGCTGCCAGATAGCTGCCTGAAAAACCAATATGCTCGGTCCACGCAGCAAGATCGCGGTCGGATAACGCGACCCGGCCCGACAAATCCCAAGCGGGGACGCCACGCAGTCGCTGCCCTTCACCATCGGCAACTGCGTGGATCGAACGTTCAAAAAGATTGGTCAGTTCAAGCAGCGAGCGCGTCGACAAACTCTTCGTTGACATCACTGATCTCCTTCACCAAATGCCATTTGGCCAACAAGCGGTCGCACAGGGCCCGATCCTTTTCGCGCTTGGTCTTTATGTTGCACTTGTTGTCGTCACGCAGGATCACGGCGATCGTGCGTGCACGCTCCTTACCTACCTTCTTGATGCGGATGGACAGCTTCGCGTAGTTGATGTGGTGGTTGCGGAAGTCGAACGACAGGGAGATCAGGGAGCGTGCAGCGGTGTAAATGTCATCGACGTCCTTGGCCCAGATCTTTACCAGCAAGGAGCGGTGGTTCGCCGTGGTGTAGCCAAGTTCAATGACTTTGACTGATGCCACGTCCTCGCCGGTGAGATCGAAGCTGCGGGATGCGGCCAGACTCTGGTAGTCGTATTGTTTGAGTGGAATCTTGTCGCCAGTGATGGGCGATTGCAGGAGCGAGTCCGCCACGATGCGCGCCAGAGCCTCACGGCCATCAGTGTCTTTAGACAAGACCTCCAGGTGGCCATTGGCTGGCTCATAGGTAATGTGCGAGGACACGGCACGGATCACCTCTTGTGGCACCAACTCGCTGGCCTGGACACGATCGATGATCTCCGGCGGTCGATTGTGATGGACACTGACTTGGTACAGGTCGACGTCTTCGCCGGTCAGGGTGTCGGGACGCAGCCGCTTGAAAACCTGAACGGCAACGGTGTCCGCTTCACAGCCAAGCTGCTGGGCGACGGCCTGATGGAATGCCTGCCGAGCTGCCGCGTCATCCAGAACTGTCAGATCCTTGGGCGCAACATAGCCCGAATAGCAGGACGTGCTCTGACGGAACACATCCGCCTGGCGGGCGTTCAACGCCTCCTCGAACAGTGCGGGCACGTTGAGGTACAGCCACAGTGCACGTTCATACTGGTTCGGGATGGCGGCAAACGCGGCCTTGACATCGTCACCTTCGATGTCCTGACTTATGCCTTCAATCACGTCCTGCCCGGCGCCGTCTGAAAGCAGCACGATACGCTCAGCCAGCTCTTCAATCTTTCGCCGAGCACTCACATCCAGTGCCGACAAGACTGGCTCCATGACAGCCCGCTGCTCCTGCTTACCCAGTTTTTTGTCCAGGTCCGGCATGGCCAGACTGAACTCGCTGACCATAAATTCACGGAAAACCGTCGGCGGCAGGTGGCCGAGCAGCTTGGATAAGTTTTCTGAATCGTTCATCTACATTTCCTCCCTGAGGTGTAACCGGTTGAGTTCAGCCCGGATCGCCCCTTGTTTTTGTTGGGGTTAGCAGACCGCAAATGTTCGGTGGACCGAACGCTTGGGATTATTTCAGAGTCAATACAGGTTTGTCAAGCAGGTACGATCTCGTTCGGTAGGATGGTATTATTTGCTGGTTGTTTAGGATAAATAAGGAGTCAAAAGTGCCTTCACCCCTGGGTGACAAGATCCGCGAACTGCGAAAGCAGAAGAAACTTAGCCTGGATCAACTTGCCGAGTTGACCGATTCCAGTAAGAGCTACATGTGGGAGTTGGAAAACAAAGACGACCCCAAACCATCTGCGGAAAAAGTGGCCCGGATCGCCACCGCGCTAGATGTCACGACAGAATTCCTATTGAGTGACTCAGTTAGCACCCCTGACGAACAGGTCATCGATGAGGCTTTCTTTCGGAAATACAAAACCATGCCGGAGCCGACCAAGAAGCAGATCAGAAAAATACTCGACGCCTGGGATGATGAATGACAGAACCAAAGCAGCCCAAGGCGGAAGCCAATCGAATTTCACATGTGCTGCGCATGGTGCTGGGAGAAGCACGTTTTCCGGTCAAGGTTGACGAAGTTGCGCTGGAGTATTCAAGACAATGCTTTCCCGACGCACCTGTCGACAAAGTGGATGGCCAGGATCTGGATGGACTGGAAGGCATGCTGGCAGCCAACAAGGCCAAAACAAAATGGCTGATCCTTTACAACAGCGCCATCAGTTCGGCGGGCCGTAAGCGCTTCACGATTGCACACGAGTTTGGCCACTATCTTCTGCATCGTCATCAGCAGAGCGAATTCCAATGCGGTGACGATGACATTGAGACTGGTGATCGCAACAAGAACGACATTGAAACCGACGCAGATCAGTTTGCATCAACGTTGTTGATGCCACTTGACGATTTCCGAAAGCAAGTTGACGGGCAATCAGTCAGTTTTGATCTCCTGGGCCACTGTGCCGATCGGTATGGCGTATCCCTGACTGCAGCAGCATTGCGATGGATTGAGATCGCAGACAAGCGAGCAGTCCTTGTGGCCAGCCGAGACGATCACATGCTTTGGGCAAAATCGAACGAGGCTGCGTTCAAGTCTGGCGCGTATTTCGCAACCCGCAAACGGACAATCCCCGTCCCGCGCGCGTCATTGGTTTACAGCGATAACTGTTCAGGAGCCGCGCAATCTCAGTCAATACAGGCAAAGGTCTGGTTTCCGCGTGAGCCTGCCTATGTTGAACTGACAGAGATGTCGAAGATCGCAGGAAATTACGACTACACGCTATCCCTGCTATTGATGCCTGAAGCCGAGTGGCGGCAGCCTCAGCACGACGACGGCGAGCCCGAGGAAGATACCTTTGACCGCTTCATAAATAACGGCCAATTTCCAGACAGAAAGTAATCGGCCCCAGTCCAGCTATTCGCATTAGCCCGCATCCACCTGCGTTCGCCCGCAACTCCCTCATGGCGTTGGCCACGGTCCTTCAGGACAATTTTGCTTCTAGCAAGTTGGACAAAAAGGACCGGTAACCAATGCATGAAATCAACCACACACCACCGGAGCGAATGACTCCAGAGCAACGCCGATTTGAGGTCGCGTCGCTGTTAGCAAGAGGGTTAGCGCGCCTTCGCACAGCACATCCTTCTCAGTCCGCAAACATCGTCAAAAGCAGAGATGTTTCACTTGCCTTTTCTGGCCACCAGCGCGTTCATTCAGACCCCGTCAACAACAGACATACGGAGTCCTGATGAGACCAAGCAAGCCTACCCCCGCCACGCCACTGTCTGTGGCATCGCAGATTTCTCAGTTGCCCGAACTGGCCATGGCGGACATCAAGTCGCTTTGGCAACGGCTGTTCCACGCTGCGAACCCCACCCACAACAGGCAATTTCTGGAACGCCGGATTGCCTACAAATTGCAGGAAATCGAGTTTCGCAAGGTCGACCCAGGACTTCTTGATCGCAATAAGCGCCGCATCGAAAACTTGATTGAAACCGGCAAGGTCAAGACTCGCGACCCTGACTACCGTCCTGTGGCTGGCACCATGCTCACCCGCGAGTACCAGGGCAAGGAATATCGCGTCATTGCCAGCGCCGATGGCAATTACAACTTTGACGGGCGGACGTTCCAAAGCCTTTCCCAGATCGCGCGGGAAATTACCGGTACGCGGTGGTCGGGGCCAGTATTCTTTGGTCTCAAAGCGCGTACTGAGAAAAAGGCAGCGACGAGGAAGGGAGGTCGGTCATGAGCGACGTGCTGAAACGGCGCATGCGCTGCGCCGTCTACACCCGTAAGTCCAGTGAAGAAGGGTTGGATCAGGAATACAACTCGATTGATGCGCAACGTGACGCAGGCCATGCCTATATTGCCAGCCAGCGCGCCGAAGGCTGGATTCCGGTCGCCGACGACTATGACGACCCGGCCTTCTCCGGCGGAAACATGGAGCGCCCAGGTCTCAAGCGCCTGATGGCCGACATTGAGGCAGGCAAGGTTGACGTGGTTGTGATCTACAAGATTGACCGACTGACGCGCAGCCTGGCCAACTTTTCCAAAATGGTCGAGGTGTTTGAGCGCCAGGGTGTGTCCTTTGTCTCCGTGACACAGCAATTCAACACCACAACGTCCATGGGGCGACTCATGCTCAATGTGCTCCTCTCGTTTGCACAGTTTGAACGCGAAGTCACCGGGGAGCGGATCCGGGACAAGATCGCCGCCAGCAAACGCAAAGGCATGTGGATGGGCGGTGTACCACCCCTTGGCTACGATGTGGAAAACCGGCGCTTGGTCCCCAATCCACAGGAGGCCAAATTGATCCGCCACATCTTCACCCGGTTCGTTGAACTGGGGTCCAGCACCAAACTGGTGAAAGAACTGAGACTTGATGGCATGACATCAAAGGCCTGGACCACCCAGGATGGAAAGGTTCGTGAGGGCAAGCCCATTGACAAGGGCCTGGTGTACAAGCTTCTGGGCAATCGAACCTACCTGGGCGAACTTCGCCACAAAGAGCAGTGGTACCAGGCCGAACACCTGCCGATCGTCGACCAGACTGTTTGGGACAGCGTGCACGCCATCTTGGCCACCAATGGACGCTCCCGCGCCAATGCCACACGGGCGACAACACCGTTCCTGCTCAAAGGTATCGTTTTTGGCCATGATGGTCGGGCATTGACACCTTGGCACAGCACCAAGAAGACCACCGGAAAGCGGTACCGCTACTACTTGCCCATGCGCGACCTTAAGGAACATGCTGGTGCTTCCGGATTGCCTCGTATGCCAGCGGCTGAATTGGAGTCGGCGGTACTCGACCAACTGCGAAACATTCTGCGCGCCCCAAATCTGCTCTGCGACCTGGTGCCGCAAGCAAAGAAACTGGATCCAACTCTGGACGAAGCCAAAGTTACTGTGGCCATGACGCGCTTGGACCTGATCTGGGATCAGCTGTTTCCGGCAGAGCAGACTCGCATCGTGAAGATGCTGATCGAGAAGGTGATTGTGTCGCCGAGTGACCTTGAGGTCAGGTTACGGGCGAATGGCATTGAACAGCTGGTCCAGGAATTACAGGCGGATCGAGCGAGCACAAAGCGTGAAGAGGCAATGGCATGAATGAGGTGCGCATCCACAAAACAGGGGAGCCAGAAATCATCCAGTCAAGCGACGGTAGGCTGACTTTGTCGGTTCCCATCCAGTTCAAACGGCGTGCTGGACGCAAGCAAGTGACGCTGCCCAATGGTCAACCCGGTCTACCTCGACCGTGGGATACGGCTGCGACTTCATTGCAACTGGCCCTGGCCAGGGGCCACAAATGGCTGGCAATGATGGAGTCTGGAGAGGTCAGCACCTTGACCGAAATAGCCAAGAAGGAGGGTATCGACAACAGCTACGTCAGCCGGATGGTCAACCTGACAACCCTGGCACCGGACATCATTGACGCCATTCTGCTCAATGAATTGCCGGACCATCTGACACTGTTCGATCTAGCTGTGGACCCACCCGCGCTGTGGGATGAGCAGCGCGCACGGCTTCAGATTGTGTAGACCAGCCGATGTGACTGGGATAGAATTTCCGCAGGTGCCCACCATACTTGCACACGAGTAAAAAAAGGCGTTTCCTCACAATTGTTGAAAACCTCTCTTTGAGCCTCGCCGTCGGGGACTTAAACGTGTGCGTCTGACCCGAAATTGGCGTGGCACACAGGAAAGGTTCGATATGACAATCAAAGAGCTCGCGTATTCCGCGCAGCAACAACTCCAAGCCAGCACCGGCAAACCCCTCAAGAGAGCGCACATCTACGAGCTGCTGGCAGCCTCGTTTGGCTTCAACTCCTACGCCGCGCTCGGGGTTGATTCCATTTTTACGCAGCAACGCCCGGGCGACAAGCGCATTGGCGCCGACAGCGCTTTAGTTAGTGGGCGCTGCATCGAGCTTGGGTATGCACCGGAAATCGGGGATCTGGTCTCGGTGTCGCTAGGGTCCTTCCTGGCGGAGCGCCAGATTGGCATCGTGCGGATTTCAGCGTTGATCAGCCAACTTCGAGGGGATTGGTCCGGCCCAGAAGGCAATCCGATTGGCGGCGACACTGAACAGTTCGACGGCGAAAAAGTCGATTGGTTCGCTGATTGGTGGGGCGATAGTGAAGAAGGTGATTTCGCACCGCTCATGCTAGATGGGTTGCAAACTGCAGCCAGCAAAGGCAACGCTCTCGCTCACTACGCTCTGGCGCTGATCCATGCCCCCGACAACGATGAAGACACCGATCAGGGTGCTGGAAGCCCTTATTGGCATTCCCAGGCACAAAAAGGTCATGTGCTCACAGGCGTAGAAAAGGAGTGGGCAGACGCTCATGCAGCTCGACTAGCCCAGGATGATAAGTACGCCCGCCATCTTCGCGAGGCCGGTCGACTCGGCAACCAACATGCGCTCCTCGACCTTGCCGAGCGGTTTGACGATCCGTCGTTCTTTGAGGTGCCGCGTCACGATGTTGGGGCAGATCCATCGGCAGTTGCCGAGATTGCCGAGCGGCTCGGGCGCGTGGCTGATGCAAAGCACTGGCTTACCGTGGCTGCCGAGAGTGGGGACACCCGTGCGATGCTCCGC
This sequence comes from uncultured beta proteobacterium, assembly GCA_963750815.1. Classification (GTDB taxonomy): domain Bacteria; phylum Pseudomonadota; class Gammaproteobacteria; order Burkholderiales; family Burkholderiaceae_C; genus Rhodoferax. Next base: position 559,205 of record CAVVRS010000001.1, on the reverse strand, counting down.
CTGATCGAAGAATACGATCATGGAGATCTGGCTCGGAGCTGGACTTGGGTGTACCTGTCTCAGCTGGTAGGCAAAGACCTCTCCAAGGACGATCACTACGCAATCAACGAGGACGGCTCGGAGTACGACGACGATGTCGGCGGTCCCGTCTATGCTGCGGGCCGCGACGGTGTAGATCTCAAGTCTCTCAGTGCGGAGCAAGATGCCACAGCCAAGGATGCCGCGCGGGACCTTTTCGATCGAATTCAACGAGCTGCTGCTCCGACGCACCGAGGGTAGGGGTGGCGGAAGTTGCTCCCTCCGGGTAGCAATGACGCAATCTAACTGATTGATTAGTCCGGACGTAACCCATTGATTTTTATGAGTATGAGCCGTGACTCTTGCGGACTTCGAGTCGTTTGGTGTGCTCTCCGTTCCGGAGACTATCGGCCCGGAGAGAGCAAAAGTGGCGAATTTCTGGGCGCCCGGAAAAACCACGAAGTCCGCAAGAACCCTCGGGAACCCCAATAAACACGCGGGGATAGGCAAAAAAAATCCAACCGGAGACCCGGTTGGATTTTTAATCTGGTGGAGCTGGGGGGATTTGAACCCCCGTCCGCAAGCCTTGTTCGGGCAGATCTACATGTTTAGTGGTCTGATTTGAGTCTCGCCTCCTGTGTCGCGCAGCCACACGCTACACAGGACGCCAGCACCCTATTTTCTTGCCCAGGGTTAAGGTACCCAGCCCTGAGCCAGCCGATGAAATTATCTTTACAGCCGGGAGCGTCTAAATTGCTTTAGATACCCCTTGCCCAGCCCATCGGCCTGCTGTTGTAAAGCTCACTGGCAATTAAGCAGCGAGTGCGAAACGTTCGTCGTTTGCAGTTAGTTTTTTTGAATCTGATTAACGAGCACATTCAGCTCGACATGCACCACACCGCGTCCGAACCCACGTCGAAACCAATGCAGCCCCAAGCGCCGTATTTTAGGCCTTCTCAAGCAATTGCAATAGAGCCCCCGGAGAATTGATGGTGGCATGCGCACCCCACTGCAACGGATCGGCACGCTGGCCAAGGTAGCCGTAAGTTGCCGCCACGGTACCCATGCCGGCGGCCAGTCCGGCCAAAATGTCGCGCTCGTCATCGCCCACATAGAGACAGTGCACGGGTTCAATTGCCAACCGCCGGGCGGCCTCCAGCAGGGGTCCCGGATGTGGTTTGGCATAGGGCGTGGTGTCACCACTGATCACCGTCCGGGCCGAGGCAAACAGGGGCATGGCCCGGGTCAGCGGGCTGGCAAAACGAGATGCTTTGTTGGTTACAACGCCCCACGGCAATTCCAGCGCCACTAACCGCGCTATCAGTTCTGTGACGCCGTCAAACGCATGTGTGCTTTGCGTCATGCAATGCTCATAGTTACTGAAAAACTCTTCTCTCAATTCGGCAAAATCGGGACTCTCAGGCGTCAGTTCAAAGGCCAGACCAAGCATGCCACGTGCCCCTGCACCGGCCACTGGGCGATAACGCGCCAATGGCAACGCCAGTTGCCCCCGATCAAGAAGCATTTTATTGACAGCGCTGCCCAAGTCCGGCGCGCTGTCAATCAGTGTGCCGTCCAGATCGAACAGCACAGCCTTCATGTCCGCGAACATCCCCGCGAATGCGGTCACGGTGTCATGCCCGAAGAGCTCGCTGGGTTGCAAACAGATAATTCACGCTGGTATCAGCATTCAACCAGTAACGCTGCGTCAGCGGGTTATGCCCCATGCCCCGCGTGTTGCGAAGATCAAGATCGGCCGAGCGACAGTAGCTTGCCAGTTCGCTGGGTCGAACCATCTTGGCGTACTCGTGCGTGCCACGTGGCAGCAACCCGAGCAGGTACTCGGCGCCAACAATGGCAAACAAAAATGACTTCGGATTGCGATTCAGTGTAGAAAAAAACACCCAGCCGCCCGGCTTGACCAGCGTAGCGCAGGCCTGAACAACGGAGGCCGGATCGGGCACATGTTCGAGCATTTCCATGCAGGTCACCACGTCAAAGCTGCCCGGTTGCTGCTGCGCCAACGCCTCGGCACTGACTTCGCGATACTGCAAGTTTGGTGTCTGCACTTCAAGCGCATGCAGTTGAGCGACCTTGAGCGCTTTGGCAGCGAGATCAATGCCCGTCACGATGGCACCCGTTCGCGCCATCGCATCGGCCAGGATGCCGCCACCACAACCCACATCCAGAACCCGCTGGCCTAGGAGGGGACAAAGGCGGTTAATCCACTCCAGCCGCATCGGATTAATTTGATGCAGCGGCCGGAACTCACCCTCCACATCCCACCACCGGTGGGCCAGATCGGAAAACTTGGCAAGTTCAGCGGGGTCAGCGTTCAGGGTTGAAGTCATTGGGAAATTATCAGTAAAAGTACAGCTCACTCAGCACACATAAACGACAGACTCGGAAACAAAAAGCCCCGCATAGCGGGGCTTTTTGGAGCAGCAATCTTTACAGACCGCCAGCGAACACCCTCGTCAATTATTTGGCAGCCCGGGTGCCAACCACTTCAATTTCAACGCGGCGGTTCTTGGCCTGACCTTCTTTGGTCTTGTTGTCAGCCACAGGTTGCTTCTCGCCCTTGCCTTCGGTGTAAACCCGATTTTTTTCAATGCCCTTGGACACCAAATAGGCCTTGACGGCTTCAGAGCGCTTGACTGACAGCTTCTGGTTGTAGGCATCGGTGCCGGTGGCGTCAGTATGACCCACGGCGATGATGACTTCAAGGTTGATCCCCTTGACCTTGCCAACCAGGTCGTCCAGTTTGGCTTTGCCTTCAGGCTTGAGCACCGACTTGTCAAAGTCAAAGAACGCGTCAGCGGCGTAAGTCACCTTGGTGGCTGCCGGCGGCTGTGGTGCTGGAGCAGGTTTGGCAGGTTCAGGTGCCGGTGCCGGTGCTGCCTTGGGAGCCTCGATTACTGGTGCCGGTGCCGGTGCCGGTGCCGGCGGGGGTGCCACTATGGCGCCATCGCAACCTACCGCAGCGGTTGCCGGGGTCCAGTTGGCATCACGCCAGCACAGCTCATTACTACCGTTTTTCCAGGTAATACCATTGGGATTTACCCAGTTGTCAATCGTCTGCGCGCCAGCGACAGTTGCAAGTGCTGCGGTAGCAATCAGCATTGCCACTTTGTTTAATTTCTTCATGGTTCTCCTTAGGGGAAAAAGCCGCAGCAGCGCTGCGTATATTTATTGGACGCTCTAAATGCCAATCACCTAAAGCGTTCGCGCTATTGTGCCACAGCCCGATTCGGGCATAAACCAGAAATTGGGCGCCGGGCATTTCGACTTCCAAACCAAGGAATAATTTCGATCCACCGTTGCACAGACACAACAGGGTCCGCCCTTAGAATTGGCGCCTGCCCTTGACACCCGCCAGAAGCACGCCCAATGACCCAGTTCGCCAAAGAAACCCTGCCCATCAGCCTTGAAGAGGAAATGCGGCGCAGTTACCTTGATTACGCCATGAGCGTGATTGTGGGGCGCGCCCTGCCCGATGCGCGGGACGGTCTGAAGCCGGTGCACCGGCGCGTGCTGTTTGCCATGCACGAGCTGAGCAACGACTGGAACCGACCGTACAAAAAATCGGCCCGCATTGTCGGTGACGTGATTGGCAAATACCACCCGCACGGCGACCAGTCGGTCTACGACACCATCGTGCGCATGGCGCAGGATTTTTCGATGCGGCACATGCTGGTGGACGGCCAGGGCAACTTCGGCTCGGTGGACGGCGACAACGCGGCGGCCATGCGTTACACCGAGATCCGCCTGGCCAAGATCGCGCACGAATTGCTGGCCGATCTGGACAAGGAAACAGTGGACTTCGGACCAAATTACGATGGTTCCGAGAAGGAGCCGCTGGTCATGCCGACCCGCCTGCCGAATTTGCTGGTCAACGGCTCCGGCGGTATTGCAGTGGGCATGGCGACCAACATTCCACCGCACAACCTGAATGAAGTGGTCGATGCCTGCCTACACCTGCTGCGCAATCCGGACGCGTCCATCGACGAGCTGATGGAGATCATCCCGGCTCCCGATTTTCCGACTGCTGGCATCATTTACGGCATCAACGGTGTGAAAGACGGCTACCGCACAGGTCGCGGCAAAGTGGTGATGCGCGCCAAGTGTCATTTCGAGGACATCGACAAGGGTCAGCGCCAGTCCATCATCGTCGATGAGTTGCCTTACCAGGTGAACAAGAAAACCCTGCAGGAGCGCATGGCCGAGTTGGTCCACGAGAAAAAGATCGAGGGCATCAGCCACATCCAGGACGAATCGGACAAGTCGGGCATGCGTCTGGTGATCGAACTCAAGCGTGGCGAAGTGCCGGAAGTGGTGCTCAACAACCTGTACAAGCAGACTCAGTTGCAGGACACCTTCGGCATGAACATGGTGGCGCTGATCAACGGTCAACCCAGACTGTGCAACCTGAAAGACCTGATCGAAGTCTTTTTGCAGCATCGCCGCGAAGTGGTGACGCGGCGCACCGTGTTCAACCTGCGCAAGGCGCGCGAGCGCGGGCACGTGCTCGAAGGCCTTGCGGTAGCACTGGCGAACATTGATGAATTCATCGCCATCATCCGCAACGCCCCAACCCCTCCGGTGGCCAAGGTCGAGCTGATGGCCAGACCGTGGGACAGCAAGCTGGTACGTGAGATGCTCACCCGTACGCGCGCTGACGGTGGCACTGTTAACGCCGACGACTATCGCCCTGACAACCTGGAAAAAAACTACGGCATGGGCCGCGATGGCCTGTACCGCCTGTCCGACACGCAGGCGCAGGAAATTCTGCAAATGCGCCTGCAGCGCCTGACCGGGCTGGAGCAGGACAAGATTGTGGCGGAATACAAGGACGTGATGGCCGAGATTGACGACTTGCTCGACATTCTGGCGCGACCGGAACGAGTATCGACCATCATCAGCGACGAGCTCAGTGTCATCAAAGCGGAATTCGGTCAAACCAAACTCGGCGCACGGCGCAGCCTGGTGGAACACAGTTCGTTTGACCTGTCAACCGAAGACCTGATCACACCAACCGATATGGTGGTCACGCTGTCGCACAGCGGCTACATCAAGAGCCAGCCCCTGAGCGAATATCGCGCGCAAAAGCGCGGCGGGCGTGGCAAGCAGGCCACCGCCACCAAAGAAGACGACTGGGTGGACCAGCTCTTTATCGCCAATACGCACGACTACATCCTGTGTTTCAGCAACCGTGGCCGACTCTACTGGCTCAAGGTATGGGAAGTACCACAAGGCTCGCGCGGCTCGCGTGGCCGCCCGATTGTCAACATGTTCCCGTTGCAGGAGGGTGAAAAAATCAATGTCGTTTTGCCTCTGACCGGCGACAAACGCAGCTTTCCGGCCGACCAGTATGTATTCATGGCCACCAGCATGGGCACGGTCAAGAAGACGGCGCTGGACGAATTTAACAACCCGCGCAAAGGTGGCATCATTGCCGTCAATCTGGATGATGGCGACTACCTTATTGGTGCCGCCCTCACCGATGGTCAGCATGACGTCATGCTGTTCAGCGACGGTGGCAAGGCGGTGCGCTTTGATGAGGACGACGTGCGCCCGCTGGGTCGCAATGCCCGCGGCGTGCGCGGCATGATGCTTGAAGACGGCCAGGGAGTGATCGCCATGCTGGTGGCCGAGGACGAGCAGCAAAGCGTGTTGACGGCCACCGAAAACGGCTACGGCAAGCGCACCAGCATCACCGAGTACACACGTCATGGACGCGGCACCAAGGGCATGATTGCCATCACGCAGTCTGAACGCAATGGCAAAGTAGTGGCCGCCACCCTGGTACATGCTGACGATGAAATCATGCTGATCACTGACAAAGGTGTTTTGGTGCGCACTCGCGTGTCCGAAATCCGGGAGTTGGGTCGTGCCACCCAGGGCGTCACCCTGATCGGGCTGGATGAAGGATCGAAGTTGAGTGGGCTGCAGCGCATTGTCGAAAACGATGCCAATCCGCTTACCGATGACAACCCGTCCGAAGGCGACGACGACACCGGTACAAGCACTTGACCACTATTGTTTTTATAGCTGCCTACGCATTGTGGACGGTGGCTATCGCCATTTTTGATACTTAGAACTTAATGCAGCGCCCGTTTAATTTCTCCGCCGGACCCGCGGCCCTGCCGCAGGAGGTGCTGGTTGCGGCTGCCAGTGAAATGCTGGACTGGCACGGCAGCGGCATGAGCGTGATGGAAATGAGCCACCGTGGCAACGAGTTTGGCGTCATCTATGAGCAGGCGCAGGCGGACCTGCGTGAACTACTCGCGGTGCCGGAGAACTTCAAAATCCTGTTCATGCAGGGCGGCGGTCTGGCTGAAAACGCCATCGTGCCACTGAATATCTCGCGCGCTGGCGTGGTCGACTTCGTGGTCACCGGCAGCTGGAGCCAAAAGTCGCAACAGGAAGCGCGCAAGTACTGCACTGCCAATATTGCGGCCAGCAACGCGTCGGATGCGCACACTGGCCTGCCTGAACCGGCGAGCTGGAAGCTCGATCAGGACGCCAGCTATGTGCATATTTGCACGAATGAAACCATTAACGGGGTGGAGTATCACGAACTGCCGGACCTGAAAGCGTTGGGCAGCGATGCCCCGCTGGTCATCGATTTTTCTTCTCACGTCGCCTCACGGCCCGTAGACTGGACTCGGGTTGGTCTGGCGTTTGGTGGCGCCCAGAAAAACCTGGGACCGGCCGGGCTGACGCTGGTTGTCGTGCGCGACGACTTGCTGGGGCATGCGCTGCCGGCCTGCCCTAGTGCTTTTGATTACACGACGGTCGCCAGCAACCAGTCGATGTACAACACGCCGCCGACCTACTCCATCTATATCGCCGGGCTGGTATTTCAGTGGCTCAAGCGTCAGGGTGGCATGGTCGCCATGGAAGCGCGCAACAAGGCCAAAGCAGCGCTGTTGTACGCCGCCATTGACCAATCGCAGCTGTACCTGAACAAGGTCGCCCTGAATTGTCGTTCCCGCATGAACATACCGTTTTTTCTGCGCAATGAAAGTTTGAATGAGGTTTTTCTGGCCGGCGCGCGGGACCACGGGTTGTTGCAGCTCAAGGGCCACAAGTCGGTCGGTGGCATGCGCGCCAGCATCTACAACGCGATGCCGGTGGAAGGCGTGCAGGCGCTGGTGGCCTATATGCGGGATTTTGAACAAACACGAGCCTGACCATGACCGAGCCCACGCCCGCATTGCCAAGCCTGTCGGACTTGCGTGTCCAGATCGACACCATCGATCAGCAATTGCTGACCTTGCTGAATCACCGCGCACTTGTAGCCGAAAAGGTGGGGGAAGTCAAAAAACGCGAAGGCACGGCTTTTTTCCGGCCAGACCGCGTCGCACAGGTCATTGACAAAATTCAGCAGGCCAATCCGGGGCCACTGAAGAATCAGCATGTTGCCGATATCTGGCGCGAAATCATGTCGGCCTGCCTGGCCCTGGAGGCACCACAGCGGGTCGCCGTACTGGGGCCAGCCGGCACATTTTGCGAACAGGCTGCCGTCGAGTTTTTTGGCGGCGCCGCCGACCTGATTTACTGCGCCAACTTTGACGAAGTTTTTCACGCGACAGCGGCCGGCAGCGCGCAATACGGTGTGGTTGGGGTTGAAAACTCCACAGAAGGCATGGTGACACGCTCGCTCGACCTGTTCCTGCACTCGCCCACGCATGTCATTGGCGAAGTGACGCTGCTGGTTCGCCACAACCTGCTGCGGCTGGAAAATTCACTGGACGGCATTGAAGTCGTGCTGGCCCATCCGCTGGCGCTGGCGCAATGTCAGGCCTGGTTGTCCAAACACCTGCCGCACGCCGAGCGCCGTCCGGTGTCCAGCAACGCCGAAGGGGCCAGACTGGCGACAACGAACCCGGCCTGGGTCGGTCTGGCCAGTGAGCGCGCAGCAACCCAGTTTGGCTTGCACATCGCTGCGCACGCGATCCAGGACGATGCCTACAACCGAACCCGGTTCGCCATCATCTGCCTGCCGCAAACCGTCGGCACACCGCCACCGTCGGGCAATGACTGCACCAGCCTGATTGTGTCGGTACCGAACCGGCCGGGTGCAGTTCATGATCTCCTGGTACCGCTGAAAACCCACGGCGTGTCGATGACCCGTTTTGAATCGCGACCGGCTCGCACCGGTCAGTGGGAATACTATTTTTATATTGATCTTCAGGGCCACCCGTCACAAGCGCACGTGGCTCTGGCGCTCAGGGAACTTCAGTTACTTTGTGCTTTCTACAAAGTTCTTGGCACTTACCCGGTCGCTGAATAATGACAAAAACTGAAACTTTTCGGGACACACCGGGACCGTGCGGTACGAGCCGGTTCTGTCCCCAATCAATGGGGGGAAACCATGTTTGAGCAACTGGGCATCATCGGTTGTGGCTTGATGGGCGGCTCGTTTGCACTGGCCCTCAAGCGCGCCGGACTGGTCAAGCGGGTGGTTGGCTACAGCAAGTCGCCCTCCACGACCGAGCGCGCCCGTCAGATGGGCGTCATTGATGTGGAGGCGCCGTCTGCCCTGCTGGCAGTATCGGGTGCCGATATTGTCCTGATCGCCGTGCCAGTGGCTGCCACAGAGGCCACCCTCAAAGCCATCAAGCACCTGGTGACGCCCCAGATGCTGGTCATGGATGTGGGCTCTACCAAGCGCGATGTGATTGATGCCGGTCGGCGCGCCCTGCGCGAACAAATTGGCTCCTTCGTGCCGGCTCACCCGATTGCCGGCAAGGAGGTATCAGGCGTAGAACATGCAGATGCCGACCTCTACGCCGGCAGACAGGTCATTCTGACCCCGATTGAACGTACCCTGACGGTCCAGTTGCAAAAGGCTGTCGATGTCTGGACCGCGCTGGGCTGCCGGGTGGTCAAAATGTCGCCCGAGTCGCATGACGCCGCGTTTGCCGCCGTCAGCCATCTGCCGCACCTGATTTCATTTGCACTCATGAATGCCATTTCGGGCCAGCCTCAGGGCAAGGACTTCCTTTCACTGGCTGGCCCGGGGTTTCGCGACTTCACCCGGATCGCCGCCAGCGACGCCAAAATGTGGCGTGACGTGATGCTGTCCAACCGTGAAGAATTGCTGGCCCAGTTAAAAATTTTCCAGCGCAATCTGCACGCGCTGGAACTCATGATCTCCAGTAGCAACGGCGAGGCCCTTGAAGGTTTGATTGATCAGGCCAGCCTCACCCGTGCGCACTGGCGCATGGCGCATCACCAAAAATAATGTTTTCCACTGCATTTCTCGATATTCCACCGCTCACCGGCGCCGTTGGCTGCCTGACACTTCCCGGCTCAAAGAGCATTTCAAACCGCGTCTTGCTGTTGTCGGCCCTGAGCCACGGCACGACGACCCTGCACGATCTGCTCGAATCGGATGACACGCGTGTCATGCTGGACGCTTTGCGTCAACTCGGTTGTGGCGTCCGGCAAATTGGCACGACGGTTGAAATCGACGGTCTGGGTGGCCAGCTCAAGCACCGGGCGGCCGAACTCTACATGGGCAATGCCGGCACTGCCATTCGCCCCCTCACCGCTGCTCTGGCGATCATGGGTGGTGACTTTGTGTTGCGTGGCGTGGCGCGAATGCACGAGCGTCCTATTGGTGACCTGGTTGACGCCTTGCGCCAGCTCGGCTGCCATATAGATTACCTTGGTCAGGACGGTTTTCCTCCCCTGAGAATTGGTCAACCCAGACTGTCACTGAACGCTCCGATCCGGGTGCGCGGCGATGTGTCCAGCCAGTTTCTGACCGCCCTGTTAATGGCGCTGCCGCTGGTAGCGGGTCAATCCGCTGCGCTGGGACCGGTAGTGGCAGGCGATGTCGTCATTGAGGTTGTTGGCGAACTGATCTCACGCCCTTACATCGAAATTACGTTGAACCTGCTGGCACGCTTTGGCATTGTGGTGCAGCGCAACGGCTGGCAACGCTTCACCATCGCAGCGGGCAGCCAGTTCAAGTCACCGGGCACACTTCACGTCGAGGCCGACGCCTCATCTGCTAGCTATTTTATAGCGCTTGGCGCTTTATCGACGGGCTGTGAAGGCAAAAATGGCATACGGATCAACGGTGTCGGAGCGACCTCCATCCAGGGTGACATCCGCTTCATTGAAGCCGCCCAGATGATGGGCGCACGAGTTGTCAGCGGACCCAACTGGCTTGAAGTGTCGCGAGGCGACTGGCCGCTCAAAGCAATTGACCTGGACTGCAACCATATTCCGGATGCAGCGATGACGCTGGCCGTCATGGCACTTTACGCACGGGGCACAACCACACTGCGCAACATTGCCAGCTGGCGCGTCAAGGAAACTGATCGCATAGCCGCCATGGCCTGCGAATTGCGCAAACTCGGTGCGACAGTGGACGAAGGCGCCGACTTCATCTGCATCACGCCGCCTGCCAAGCGCAGCGACTGGAAGGCAGCCAGCATATGCACCTACGACGATCATCGGGTCGCCATGTGTTTTGCTCTCGCGGCCTTCAATCCGGCTCAGCTCCCGGTGCGCATTGAAGATCCAAAATGCGTTGCCAAGACCTTTCCGGACTATTTCGAAGCCTTGTTTTCCCTGGTGCAAGCAAAAGAAGGTAGCGTTCCTGTCATCAGTATTGACGGCCCCACGGCTTCAGGCAAGGGGACTCTGGCAGCCGAGCTGGCAAAAGAGCTGGGTTTTCACTTTCTTGATTCCGGTTCGCTGTACCGCATCGCAGCGCTGGCCGCCCTGCAGGCCGGTTTGGCACTCGACGCAGCACATGAGCAGGCCATTGCCGATAAGGTTCAACGGTTGACACTTCAGTTTGCAAACGGCCGAGTGCTGCTGGACGGCACCGACGTCAGTGAGGCCATACGCACGGAAGAGGCGGGAATGAATGCCTCGGCGGTCTCGGCTTTGCCCAAAGTGCGTCTCGCGCTGACCGACCTGCAGCACGGTTTTCGCCAGATACCCGGACTGGTCGCTGACGGCCGCGATATGGGAACCATCATCTTCCCGGACGCAGCGCTCAAAGTATTTCTCACGGCCAGCGTCCAGCAGCGCGCAGAACGACGCCATAAACAATTGATTTCAAAGGGGATTTCGGTTACACTTGACAGTCTACGCGCTGATCTGGAAGCACGTGACGCACGGGACTCGTCCCGCAGTGTTGCACCGCTCAAACCAGCACAAGATGCCCGGTTGCTGGACAATTCGGATTTGACGGTTGAAAAATCAGTCGATCTGGTGTTGACCTGGTGGCAGGACAAACAGCCTTTCAGAGCCATCTGAAAGGCTGCAACGGTCCATTCAAGCCTTCTCGCGCTGCTCAAGCGCACTGCTTGTGTGGTTCAAAAACTAAACCGCGGATAAAACCGCAAATTAACCTGCGGTTCATGCCGCATCAAAAAATGTCAGAATCTTTTGCCGCCCTGTTTGAAGAGTCCTTGACACGCACGGAAATGCGTCCAGGGGAAGTTATCACTGCTGAAGTGGTTCGTATCGAGCACAGCTTTGTCGTTGTCAACGCCGGTCTCAAGTCCGAAGCCTATGTGCCACTGGAAGAATTCAAAAGTGACAAGGGTGAAATCGAAGTCCAGGTTGGTGACTTCGTGTCGGTGGCCATTGGCTCCATTGAGAACGGCTACGGCGACACCATCCTGTCACGCGACACCGCCAAGCGCCTGGCGTCCTGGATGAGCCTCGAAAAAGCCCTGGAAACCGGCGAATTCGTCACCGGCACCACCAGCGGCAAAGTCAAGGGTGGACTGACCGTGCTGGTCAACGGCATCCGCGCTTTCCTGCCCGGCTCGCTGGTTGACACACGTCCGACCAAAGACCTGTCGCCGTACGAAAACAAGACACTGGAATTCAAGGTCATCAAGCTCGATCGCAAGCGCAACAACGTCGTGCTGTCGCGCCGTGCCGTGGTCGAAGCCAGCATGGGCGAGGAACGCGCCAAGCTGATGAACACCCTGAAAGAAGGTTCTGTGGTTCAAGGCGTGGTCAAGAACATCACCGAATACGGTGCCTTCGTTGACCTGGGCGGCATTGACGGCCTGCTGCACATCACCGACATGGCCTGGCGCCGTGTGCGTCACCCCTCCGAAGTGGTGACAGCGGGTCAGGAAATTACTGCCAAGATCCTGAAATTCGACACCGAGAAAAACCGCGTGTCCCTGGGTCTGAAGCAAATGGGCGACGATCCCTGGATGGGCGTCAACCGCCGTTACCCCCAAGGCACCCGCATGTTCGGCAAGATCACCAACATTGCCGACTACGGCGCGTTTGTGGAACTCGAACCCGGCATCGAAGGCCTGGTGCACGTCTCCGAGATGGACTGGACCAACAAGAATGTGGCGCCCTCCAAGATCGTCGCCCTGGGTGACGAAGTCGAAGTCATGGTGCTGGAAATCGACGAAGACAAGCGTCGCATCAGCCTGGGCATGAAGCAGTGCAAGGCCAATCCATGGCAGGAGTTTGCGCAGAACACCAAGCGCGGCGACCGCGTCAAAGGCCCGATCAAATCCATCACCGACTTCGGCGTGTTCGTCGGTCTGGCTGCTGGCATCGACGGTCTGGTGCATCTGTCCGACCTGTCCTGGAACGAAGCCGGCGAAACCGCTGTGCGTGAGTACAAAAAAGGCCAGGAAGTGGAAGCACTGGTGCTGGCGGTGGATGTGGACCGTGAACGCATTTCGTTGGGCATCAAGCAGCTCGATTCCGATCCCTTCACCACCTTTGCCACCATCAACGACAAGGGTCAGGTTGTAACCGGCAAAGTCAAGACGGTTGATGCCAAAGGTGCTGAAATTGATTTGGGCGAAGACATCATTGGCTACTTGCGTGCCAGCGAAATTTCCCGCGACCGCGTGGAAGATGCCCGCAATGTCCTCAAGGAAGGTGATGAAGTCACTGCGGTGGTGATCAATGTGGATCGCAAGACCCGCAACATCCAGTTGTCGATCAAGGCCAAGGATGCGGCCGATCAGAACGAAGCCATGGCCACTTTGAGCCAGACCTCGGCTCGTGAGAACGCCGGCACCACCAGCCTGGGCGCGTTGCTGCGGGCCAAGCTGGACAATAACGAGAAGTAACGACCGGTTGGACAGACCAGGCAAAACGGCAAGGCCGCTCCCCTGCTCTGTCCCCAACCAAACCGTCAAGATGACTCGCTCCGACCTTGTCGAAGAACTGGCCGCCCGGTTTGGCCAGCTCACGCACCGTGATGCCGAATTTGCCGTCAAAGCAATTCTTGACGCAATGAACGATGCGCTGGTGCGCGGACACCGCATAGAAATTCGTGGTTTTGGCAGTTTTTCCATCAACCGCAGGCCACCCCGGATTGGCCGCAATCCGCGCAGTGGTGCCAGCGTGGCGGTTCCTGAAAAACGGGTACCCCATTTCAAGCCTGGCAAAGCCTTGCGTGAGGCCGTCGATCTGCGCACAGCCGAAATTGAAAACAAGAGCAAGGTCTGAACGTTAGAATCAAACCGTCACTGGGAAGACGCGATGAAAAACCTCCTGTGGCTGCTTAAGTGGATACTTAAGGCGGCCATTTTTTTTACCCTGTTTGCCTTCGCCCTGAATAATCAGCAAGACACTACTGTGCATTTTTTCTTTGGCACTCAGTGGCGAACGCCGCAGGTTTTGGTCGTACTGGCTGCATTTTCGGTCGGTGTGGTCGTGGGTGTGCTTGGCATGGTGCCGCGTTGGTGGAAGCAGCGTCGCGCCGCCGCCAAATTGACAACCGACCCGGCCGGTCCCAACACACCGCAGTCCACTGCCGGGCCTTCGCCGCATGGACTTTGACCTGAGCTGGATACTGCTGGGTTTACCGCTGGCATTCGTGCTGGGCTGGATCGCGTCACGCTTTGACCTTCGACAGTTGCGCATAGAGAACCGTCAAGCGCCCAAGGCTTATTTCAAGGGCCTTAACTTTTTGCTCAACGAGCAGCAGGACCAGGCCATTGACGCCTTTATTGAAGCGGTACAAAGTGATCCCGATACGTCGGAATTGCACTTTGCGCTGGGGAATCTGTTTCGCAGACGAGGCGAATATGAACGCGCCGTACGGGTTCATGAACACTTGCTGTCGCGCGGCGATCTGAACCTGGCGGATCGTCAGCGCGCGCAACATGCACTGGCCCTGGATTTTCTCAAGGCCGGATTACTCGACCGTGCCGAGGTCGCATTGCTCAAACTTGAAGGGACGCCTTTTGAAGCGCAGGCTCGCCTTGCCTTGCTGGCCAACTATGAGCGCAGCCGTGACTGGCTGCAGGCCGCACAGATTGCCAAAAAACTGTCCGATGCCGGGCAGGGTAACTTCAACGGCCGCCTGGCGCACTACCTGTGCGAACAGGCGACGGCCTGTCTTGCCAATCAAAAAACGGAGTCAGCCCGCTCATTGCTGCTCGAAGCGATCAATACAGCGCCCGACGCGGCGCGACCGCGCATGGATCTGGCGCGGTTGCTAGCCAGCCAGGGCAAGCCGCAGGAGGCCTACCCGATTCTTCAAGAATCATTGCAAACTTCCCCGGCTGCCATCCCCCTGATCGCGGCGCCACTGGCCGAATACGCACTCGCTAGCGGGCGCTCGGTGGAGGCACTGGACCTGCTCAAAACGCATTACGAACTATTTCCGTCACTCGATGTGGTGAATGCCATTGTGGCGCTTGAAGCCGCAGTGCAAAGCCCTTCGCCCAGCGCGCGTGACTGGTATGTACACCATCTGGAACGTGAACCGTCGCTGGTTGCCGCCGCCAAATGGATTGCCGGCGAAAAGCTCGAACACGAACAATTTCATCCCCAGGTACAGCGGGCGCTGGACCACGCCGTCAAACCCTTGATGCGGTACCGCTGCGCCGCTTGCGGCTTCGAGGCCAAACAGCACTTCTGGCAATGTCCCGGCTGCCAGACATGGGACAGCTACCCGGCCAGGAGGGTTGAAGAATTATGACCAATTCATTTGACTTGACAACGATCTCCAGGGAAGCATTGGCCAGGGCACGCGTACTGGTGGTTGGCGACGTCATGCTTGACCGGTACTGGTACGGCGCGGTCGACCGGATTTCACCGGAAGCCCCGGTACCTGTTGTGCGCATCACACGTGAGGAAGAGCGAAATGGCGGTGCTGCCAACGTCGCCTATAACGTGGTTACGCTGGGTGCCCAATCGTCCTTGCTGACCGTGGTGGGCGATGATGAAGCCAGCCACCGGCTCGAGGCGCTTGTCGCGGGCACCGGCATTCGAACGCACTTTGGCCGTGATTCCGAACTCAAGACAACGGTCAAGCTGCGGGTCATTGGCCGCCAGCAACAACTGCTGCGCGTTGATTTCGAAAATACACCCAAAACAGAAGTCCTGGCCTCGCAAACTGCCGCCTTTGCCAGACTGCTGCCCGAGCACGATGCCGTTCTTTTCTCGGACTATGGCAAAGGTGGTCTGGCCCATGTCAGTGACATGATCGCGCGGGCGCGGGCGGCCGACAAGCCGATCTTCATCGATCCAAAAGGAACCGATTTTTCACGCTATAAAAATGCCAGCGTCATCACCCCCAACCGCGCCGAGTTGCAACAGGTCATTGGCCCGTGGGCGGATGAAGCCGATCTGCAGAACAAATGCCACAGGCTGCGCGAGCAGCTCGGACTGGAAGCAGTCTTGCTGACCCGCAGCGAAGAAGGCATGACCTTGTTTGACGCTCAGGGTCAGTTGCACGTGCGTGCGCAAGCGCGCGAGGTGTTTGACGTGACCGGTGCCGGCGACACGGTGATTGCCACGATGGCGGCGATGGTAGCCGCCGGCATGAGCATGCGAAACGCGCTCCCGCTGGCCAACCGGGCCGGTGGCCTGGTGGTGGGTAAATTTGGCACGGCCACGGTTTCCTATGAGGAGTTATTTGCATGACGCGAATCGTCGTTACCGGCGCTGCCGGTTTTATTGGCAGCAACATTGTCAAAGGCTTGAACGCGCGCGGCTTTGACGACATCATCGCCGTTGACGATCTGACCCAGGGTGACAAGTTTTACAACCTCGCTGATCTGGCCATTTCCGACTACGTCGACGCAGACCGGTTCTATAACCTGTTTGACCACGATGCCTTCGGCCCGATCGAGGCTGTATTTCACGAGGGTGCCTGCAGCGACACCATGGAAAGCAACGGCAAGTACATGATGGAAAACAACTACACGACGTCAATGCGCTTGTTTCACGCCTGTCAGAAGCACGGAACCAGGCTGCTGTACGCGTCCAGTGCGGCCACCTATGGCGGTTCTGACAATTTCCGTGAGGACCCTGCCTGCGAGCGGCCGCTCAACGTCTACGGTTACTCCAAGCTGCTGTTTGACCAGCGCATGCGTCGTGAGTGCGGTGCTGATTTTCAGCGAATAACGGCGGGCCGGACCAGTCAAGTGCTGGGTTTTCGCTATTTCAATGTGTACGGATACCATGAGCAACACAAAGGGCGCATGGCCAGCGTCGCCTTTCACCAGTTCAAGCAGTTTCAAGCCGACGGAAAGGTCAAACTTTTTGGTGACTACGGCGGTTATGCGGCGGGCGCGCAAATGCGCGACTTCGTCTTCATTGACGATGTCGTGGCGGTCAATCTCTGGTTTTTTGATCACCCTGAAATTTCCGGCATTTTCAACCTGGGAACCGGTCAGGCCCAACCCTTCAACGACGTTGCTGCCGCCGTGGTGAACGCCTTGCGCGAGTTTCGCGGCGAAGCGGCCCTGTCGCTTGCCGATCTGGTGTCAGCCGGCCTGATTGAGTATGTTCCGTTCCCCGAGGCCCTGCGCGGCAAATACCAGTGTTACACACAGGCTGATTTGGCGTCCTTGCGTGGCACAGGCTGCGCGCACCAGTTTGCCGATGTGCAAACAGGGGTGTCGAAATACATGCGCTGGATGACCAAAGCACCCTTATCAAGCACAATGATGTAAGGGTAATCCCGGCATGTGGTGCCGTCGCGTCAACCCTTTGCAGAGTCATGCCGTTGTGTCGCTGGACGCATTGCCGGTGGGCATCCGCGTTTTGTGTGTTTAATTTTATTAACTTCAGGAGTCGATTCATGTTGAAAAAAATTCTCGCCCTGGTGGCCCTGTTTTATGCCGCCGCCTGCTTTGCTGCTGTCGATGTCAACAAAGCCAGCGCTGCCGATCTGGATGGCATCAAGGGCGTCGGCCCCGCTATCTCCACCAAGATTCTTGACGAACGCAAAAAAGGCAACTTCAAGGACTGGAACGACTTGATCACGCGCGTCAAGGGTGTCGGCGACAAGAATGCCGTCAAGTTTTCTGCTGAAGGCATGACCGTCGATGGCGCGTCCTTTAAAGGTTCCGCGCCGGTTGCCAAACCGGATGCAAAGCCAGCTGCCAAGGCCGCCAAAGCCGAAACAGCCAAGCCAGCCGCCAGCGCAGCCAGTGCCGCCAAAAAATAACGCTGCGCGCCTCCACAAAAAACCCGCATCTGCGGGTTTTTTGTTATCTAACCCAGGGCCAGGGCCATGACACCGATGGCAATCAGCAAGGCGCCCGCCAGTCGCAGCAAACGTTCGCTCTCGCCCAGCAAATGCCCTCCGAGCAGGGCGGCAAACAGCATGGATACCTCGCGCGCCGGCGCCACATGAGACAGTGGCGCGGTTTGCATGGCATAAAGCACCAGCACGTAGGAAACCGGACTGATGGTACCCACCAGCAACGCGTATCTCCACTGCTGGCGCCACAGACGCAAGGCAGCGGGTCGGTCACGCCAGACCGAAGGAATCAGGAACAGCATGCGGACGTAGGTTCCAAAGTAGTCCAGCAAAATCGGTGACATGAGCAACCACTTGACGGCGTAACCGTCGACTACGGTGTAACCAGCGATGAAAACACCGGTTACCAACCCATAGAGAATACCTTTGCGCAGGCGTCGACGCCGCAGCGGGTCAGCAGACGGGTCTCTCACATCGCGCCACAGCCCCGGCCCGCCGGCAATCAGGAAGACGCCCGTTACAACGCCGACAACGCCGGCCAGTCCCGTCGCAGAAATCTGCTCGCCCAGCAAGGTAACTGCTACCAGCGCGGACAGCAACGGACCACTGCCGCGGGCCAGTGGATAGACCACTGTCAGATCGGCCTTGCGATAGCCACGCAGCAACGTCACGTAGTAAACAGTATGCAGGACCGCACTCAGGCACAGCAACAGCCATTCTCTGCTAGTCCAGCGCGGCAATTCTTCCAGTCCCAGCCATAGACCTAGCGGCGCCCACACGATCATCATGACAGCCCCGGTGAAGGCGGCGAAGCGGGCATCACCCCCGGCTTTTTTCGCCGCAATGTTCCAGATGGCATGGATCAGTCCGGCCAGAACAACCAGGACAAACGGGGTCAGTGTCATGGGCTGTTGGCCAAGCGCGCGACTGCCAACAAATCAAAAGCAATGCGCCGCAACAGCGCCTTCAGGCCCGGCCAATGATGCAGGCCGTGGCCATCAGTTCCTCCAGCAATGCCAGCGACACGCTACCGGACACCGAATAAGGATCGAGTACCGGCTTTTCGGCGTACTTGAGCAGGATGGAGGCGTTGATTTTTGACATATTGACCTGCCCCATGGTCCAGCCGCCGAAACGCCGTTCCGGAATTTCCTCATAGTGCAGCAACACCACATCCTTGTGTCGCGGGTCTTTTTGGATATGGCCGTAAAGCTCACTCACCGGCATGCGCCCACCCTCGATGGCCTGCAGAAAAATGCCACCCCCGTAACACAGAATACCGGTAATGCCGCACTCCGGATTGTGCTCGCGAGACTGGGCCAGAATGGCTTCAATGGCACCGGAACTGGTGTCAATCGCGCGGCTCGCGTAAAGCAAACGTACCAACATGATCAGCCTTTCTTCGGGATCAGTGACAGGAATTCGCGACGCAGATTGGGGTCTTTGAGAAAACTGCCACGCATCACGGAGTTGATCATCTTGCTGTCCAAATCCTTGACGCCGCGCCAGCCCATGCAAAAATGGGTTGCCTCCATGACAATCGCCAAACCGTCGGGTTGGGTTTTTTGCTGAATCAGATCGGCCAGTTGAACCACCGCTTCCTCCTGAATCTGCGGTCGCCCCATGACCCACTCGGCCAGCCGTGCGTACTTCGACAAACCAATCACATTGGTATGTTCATTGGGCAGCACGCCAATCCAGATCTGTCCGATAACCGGGCAAAGATGGTGACTACAGGCGCTGCGCACCGTAATCGGGCCGACGATCATCAACTCATTAAGGTGCTCGGCATTGGGGAACTCGGTGATGGTGGGCGCACTGACATAGCGGCCGCGAAACACCTCATTGAGATACATCTTGGCAACACGTCGCGCGGTCTCATCGGTATTGTGATCACGCTCGGTGTCAATCACCAGGCTGCTCAGCACGCCCTTCATCTTGTCTTCAACCTCGTCGAGCAAGCTTTCGAGTTCTCCCGGTTGTATGAAATCGGCGATATTGTCATTGGCATTGAAACGCTTTCGCGCTGCCAGCAGACGCTCCCGGATTTTGACGGAGACAGGAGTACCGGCGTCGGCATCGCTTGGGTTCATGGTGCTTTGGCTTTTCATTAACATGAAAGAATGGTACCAGCGTTTTAATTGTAGGGTTTTAAGCCATTTTCCCACGTCACCAATGCGTGACCAGCTATTAAATTAATAGCGTTTTCCGTTCAGAAAGAGGAGTGCGCGCATCACTGCCAGGGCGACACGGTCCAGAAAACGCTGGCGCCACGGGCGGTTTGCGTAGACCGCCGGATCAACCTGGCGTCCACCCTGTTCCATCGCCTGCTCAAGCTGCCCGCGCAAGTCCTGCGCAAACAGAACGTCGTCCACCACCACATTGGCCTCGCGCGCCAACAGCAAACTCAACGGATCAAGGTTGGAGGAACCCACAGTGGCCCAGTGACCATCAATCACGGCAACCTTGGCATGCAGGAAACCGACGGAATACTCGTGAATCTCCACGCCAGCGGCCAGCAGCGCCCCGTAAACCGGTCGGGTCGCATGAAACTGCATGAAATACTCATACCGCCCCTGCAACAACAAACGCACCCGGACACCACGCCGGGCCGCATGAATCAGCCCCTGGCGCAACTTCCGGCCCGGAAGAAAGTAGGCGTTGGCAATGATGATTTCTTCGCGCGCTTCACCGATCGCCTTGCGATAGCTGCGTTCAATCCGGGAGCGGTTGTGCACGTTGTCGCGCAACACCAGATCAGCCTGGGTGTCGCCTCTCAGGTGGTCAGTCGTTGCACCGGACAGCTCGTTGCTTGGCGCCCCGGACCGGGCCTGCACGGCCAGTGTGACCGCTTCCTGCAGGGCGCGCCAGGCCGCCGGAAAATCGCTGCGCCGTGCCGTACTGGCCGCTTGCAAACGCCACCAGAACTGGGCGGCAGTTTCATGCACCGACTGCACCAGCGGCCCGGTCACTCGCACAGCAAAGTCAAAACGGGGCGAATCCAGCGCGCCATAGTTCGGATCATAAAGATCATCCAGCACATTGATACCGCCGCAAAACGCCACGGTCCCGTCCACCACGCAGAGCTTTCGGTGCAAACGCCGCCAGCGGTTCGGAATCACCGCCCCCAACCGGCCCAGCGGCGAAAAAATGTGCCACTTGACGCCCGCTGCGTCGAAGCGATTGGCCCATTCGGGTGGCATAGCCGGGGTGCCGACGCCATCAATGGCCAAATACACCGCCACGCCGCGCTGTGCGGCTTTCTCCAGTGCGAGCGCCACTTGCCCACCGGCAGCCTCCACACTGAAAATATAAGTCTCCATCCGGACTTCATGCACACTGCCTTCAATGGCTTGTACCAGGGCCGGAAAAAAAGTTTGGCCACCCTGCAATAGCTGAACCTGATGGCCGGGGCGAAGCTGGGACATACGCTGTTAGGTGGCGCAAGCCAGACTGAACTCGGCAATCAGCGGCAAATGATCCGACATGCGCCACCAGATGCGGCCGCGAGGCACATGAACCCCCAGTGGCGTCATGCCCCGGGCGTACACATAATCGAGTTGCACCAGGGGCAGGCGAGACGGGAAAGTGGCCTGGCGCCCACCCTCAAACGTTCCCAGATTTGTCATGCCAAGGGTACGCTGGACCAGGTTTCCCCAGTCATTGAAATCGCCGGCCACCAGCAGCGGTGCAGCGGGTGGCACTTCCCGCGCGATGAAGCGCTGCAGCTGCGCCACCTGACGGGCACGACTCGAGCGAATCAGACCCAGGTGCGCCACCACCACGTGCACCGCCTGTCCGTGCACCATGACCTCGACATGCAGCAGGCCACGCTGCTCAAAACGGTGATCGGAAATATCTTCGTGCTGATGTGTGACCACCGGCCAGCGCGACAACAGCGCGTTGCCATGCTCGCCGTGGCGCGTCAGGGCATTGGTTCGATAGACCGCTTCATAGCCTTCCGGTGCCAGGAAGTCTGCTTGTGGCAGTTCCGGCCAGCGGGTGAAATACTGTTCTTCCCGGCGGTGCAGCTTTCGCACTTCCTGCAGGCACACAATGTCGGCGTCGAGTTGTTCCACGGCGTGACCCAGATTGTGGATTTCCAGCCTGCGCCGGGGACCCACGCCCTGCACACCCTTGTGAATGTTGTAAGTCGCAACGCGGATGATGTTCATGCCAATACCGGCGAGGCCGCCAACCCGGACAAGCGCAGAATGGCCTGCGCGTTGGACGGAGAAAAACACGCCTGGGCGGCCTGCTGGCAAGGTAGCCAGCGGTAGGCGGTATGCTCGCGCGGACTCAGACGCACTGGAGTCCCGAACGGCACCATCAGACCAAACAGTCGTTCGGTATTGCGCGTAACACCCGGCCCATAGCGATACTGCCAGCGCGGATAAATGTCATATACGTTTTCCAGTTGCCAATCGTGCAGGTTTTGCGCCAGCGGCGTGCCGGGCCCACAATCAATACCGGTTTCCTCGCGCACCTCGCGCACCGCTGTATCCAGCCACGACTCATCGGGCGAATCCTTGCTGCCGGTAACCGATTGCCAGAAATCAGGGGCATCTGCCCGCTTGATCAGCAGGACTTCGCGCGCCGGGGTGTAAATCACCACCAGAACCGATTGCGGAATTTTGTAGCTGCTGGACATAAAAAAGGGCGCTATTGAGCGCCCTTTCATTCTGCCTGAATCTGCCGGCCGTGACCTGATCAGACCGGCTTCGCCAATTCAGGTGTGCGCAACCGGATGTGCAGCTCGCGCAACTGCTTCTCGTCGACATGCGACGGCGCCTGCGTCAGAAGACATTGGGCACGCTGGGTTTTGGGGAAGGCAATCACATCGCGAATCGACTCGGCACCCGTCATCAGGGTAATGATGCGATCCAGTCCAAAAGCCAAACCACCGTGCGGCGGTGCTCCGTATTGCAATGCATCGAGCAGGAAACCAAACTTTTCCTGCGCTTCCTCGGGCGTGATTTTCAGGGCATCAAACACTTTCTGCTGCACGTCGGCACGGTGAATACGCACTGAACCGCCACCCATTTCCCAGCCGTTGAGCACCATGTCGTAGCCCTGCGAAATGCATTTCTCGGGGGCCGTGACCATCCAGTCTTCATGGCCCTCTTTGGGTGCCGTGAAAGGATGGTGAACCGCGCTGTAGCGCTGGTTTTCCTCGTCGTACTCGAACATCGGAAAGTCAACCACCCACATTGGGCGCCAGCCTTTTTCGAACAAGCCATTTTTCTTGCCATACTCGCTGTGCCCGATCTTGATGCGCAAGGCACCGATCGCGTCGTTGACAATTTTTGCCTTGTCAGCGCCAAAGAAGATCAGGTCACCATTCTGCGCACCCGTGCGGGCCAGTACCTCGGCCAGCGCCTTGTCGTGGATGTTCTTGACAACCGGGCTTTGCAGACCATCGCGCCCCCTGGTCAAGTCATTGACCTTGATGTAGGCCAACCCTTTGGCACCGTAAATTTTGACAAACTCGCCATACGCATCAATTTCGCCGCGGCTCAAGCCACCGCTTTCGCGCGCTCCACCGGGAACGCGAAGACCAACAACACGACCGTCCTTCATGGTGGCCGCACCGGCAAACACCTTGAAATCGACGTCCGCCATGACATCGGTCAGCTCCGTCAACTCCAGCTTGACACGCAAATCAGGCTTGTCGGAGCCATAGCGGTGCATTGCTTCGCTGTAAGGCATCACCGGGAACTCACCCAGGTCAACGTTCAGGGTGGTTTTGAAAATCGTCGTGATCATGCCCTGCACCAGGTCGCGAATATCCTGCTCGCTTAAAAACGAGGTTTCAATATCAATCTGCGTGAATTCCGGCTGCCGGTCGGCCCGCAAGTCTTCGTCGCGGAAGCATTTAGTGATCTGGTAGTAGCGGTCATAGCCCGCCACCATCAGCAATTGCTTGAACAGCTGGGGGCTTTGCGGCAGTGCAAAAAAGTGGCCCTCGTGGACCCGGCTGGGCACCAGATAATCGCGGGCACCCTCCGGCGTCGACTTGCCCAGCATCGGCGTCTCAATGTCAACAAAACCATTGGCATCCAGATACTTGCGCACTTCCATCGCCACGCGGTAACGCAGCATCAGGTTGTTTTGCATATAGGGACGCCGCAGGTCCAGAACGCGGTGCGTCAGGCGCGTGGTCTCGCTGAGATTTTCATCGTCAAGCTGAAACGGTGGTGTGACCGACGGATTGAGCACCGTCAACTCATGACACAGTACCTCCACCCGGCCGCTCTTGAGACTGTCATTGGTGGTGCCCTCCGGACGCGAGCGCACCAGGCCTTTGACCTGGATGCAGAACTCGTTGCGCAGACCCTCGGCCGTCTTGAACATCGCGGCGCGATCAGGGTCGCACACCACCTGCACATAGCCTTCGCGGTCGCGAATATCGACAAAAATCACACCGCCATGGTCGCGTCGGCGGTTGACCCAACCACAAAGAGACACAGTTTGGCCCAGCAGGGCTTCGGTCACAAGACCGCAATAGTGGGAGCGCATGGCCATAGAAAGCTTTCAATATCCGCCTTCTTCAGGCGGCACAGGTTATCAACAAATTATTTGGCGGAAACTTCAACCGCTGCCGGGGGGGCAACCGACCCCATCGAAATGACGTAGGTGAGCGCCTCATCAACAGTCATGTGCAACTCAATGACTTCGGAACGTGGCAACAGCAGAAAAAATCCACTGGTCGGGTTGGGTGTCGTGGGCACATAGACGCTCACAAAACCGGGACCCAGAAGCCCTTCTACCTCACCGCTGGGCGTGCCGGTCTGGAACGCAATGGTCCAGGCGCCGGCACGCGGATACTGCACCAGCATGGCTTTGCGAAACGCATTGCCATTGCTGGAAAAAAGTGTATCCGACACCTTCTTCACGGCGTTGTAAATTGACTTGAAAACCGGAATATGGGTAAACAGGCGGTCCCACTGCGCAAGCCACCAGCGACCCGCCACGTTGGTCACCAACGCCCCGGTCACCAGCAAGGCGGTAAAAACCAGAACGACGCCCAGGCCAGGAACATGACGCAACGGTTCAATCAGTGTGCCGGTCGAGCTCGGCATCAAGGCGGTCACGCCGGTCAGCAAGCCGCCGAATATCGCGTCGAGCAAGCCGACCAGCCACAGCAAAACCCAAAGGGTAATGGCCAGCGGCAGCCAGACCAGCAGGCCCGTGAGCAAGTACTTCTTGATTGGCATGGCAATCCCTGGTCAGCTCAGCAAATCTTCACTGGCAGGCTCACGCGGCGCTGGCACCACTGGCAGCAGCCGGCGCAGCCGAGTCTGCTTTGGTCGCCACGCCGGCAGCCGGTTTGGCGCTCCCGGCGGCGGCCGAATCGGTGGCCGCACTGGCCTCGTTGGCCGGCGTTGCGGGAGCCGCTGCGGTGCCGCCCTTGAAGTCGGTGGCGTACCAACCCGAGCCCTTGAGCTGAAAACCGGCTGCCGTCAGCTGCTTCTTGAACATGCCCACACCACAGGCCGGGCAATCTGTCAGGGGCAAATCAGACATTTTTTGCAGCACATCCTTGGCAAATCCACAGGAACCGCATTTATAGGCGTAAATTGGCATAACGATCAGGCTCGGATTTCAGGTTGCAAAGTCTTCAATTATAAGGCGCCGGGGCGCCGGGCAGTGCCGCCGGCTGCCGGGCTAAAAAATCCGGATGCGCACAATTAATTGCATGGCCAGCAAACCCAATGCAAAGCCGATGCCACCATACATGATCGCTTGCAGCAGACGGTTGGTGCGCTTCTGCTCGGCCAGCAGTTCATCGACCGCACGATTCGGGCCGGGACCGCCTTTTTTCAGAAAATCAAACAACAGTCGGGGCAGCTCGGGCAACAGCTTGGCATACAGCGGCGCCTCGTTGCGCAACTGATCCATCAGCTTTTTCGGTCCGAGCTGATCAATCATCCATTTTTCAAGAAACGGTTTGGCCGTGCTCCAGAGGTCCAGCTCCGGGTCGAGCTGACGTCCCAGGCCTTCAATATTGAGCAGTGTCTTTTGCAGCAATACCAGCTGTGGCTGGATTTCGACCGAGAAGCGCCTGGAGGTTTGAAACAAACGCATCAACACCAGCCCCAGCGAAAAATCTTTCAGCGGCCGGTCAAAATAAGGCTCACAAACCGACCGGATCGCCGACTCCAGTTCGTCAACGCGGGTTGCCCCGGGCACCCAGCCCGACTCGATGTGCAACTCCGCCACGCGTTTGTAGTCGCGCCGGAAAAAAGCCGTGAAATTTTGCGCCAGGTAATCTTTGTCGGACCCGCTCAGGGTTCCAATAATGCCGAAGTCAAGCGAGATATAGCGGCCAAAGGTCTCGGGCTCGATGCTGACCTGAATATTTCCAGGGTGCATGTCGGCGTGAAAAAAACCGTCCCGAAAAACCTGCGTGAAAAAAATGGTCACGCCATCGCGCGCCAATTTTGGAATATCCACCCCGGCGGCACGCAGGCGCTCCACCTGGCTGATCGGCACCCCGTGCATGCGCTCCATGACAATCACCTCGGGCATGCAGTAGTCCCAGAACATTTCCGGAATCAGTACCAGATCAAGCCCGGCCATGTTGCGCCGCAGTTGTGCCGCGCTGGCCGCTTCACGCACCAGATCGAGCTCGTCGTGCAGGTATTTGTCAAATTCATCCACCACTTCACGCGGCTTGAGGCGTTTGCCGCCAGCCGACAAGCCATCCACCCAGCCAGCCATCATACGCATCAGCTGCAGGTCTTTTTCAATGGCCACCAGCATGCCCGGCCGCAGCACCTTGACGGCTACTTCGCGGGACCGGCCACTGCGGTCCTTGAGCACCGCAAAATGCACCTGCGCAATCGACGCGCTGGCGATCGGCTCCCGGTCAAACGAGACAAAAATATCGGCCACCTTCTTGTTGAAGGCGCGCTCGATGGTGGCAATGGCCACCCCGCTGTCAAACGGTGGCACCCGGTCCTGCAGGCGCGCCAGCTCGTCAGCAATATCCAGCGGCAACAGGTCGCGCCGGGTTGACAACACCTGGCCAAATTTGACAAAAATCGGCCCCAAACTCTCCAGTGCCTCGCGAATGCGCTGCCCGCGCGGCGCATCCAGGCTTCGCCCGACGCTCAGGACACGGGCCATGGCGTTGAGCCAGGGTTTCTGGAAACTCTTCAGAAACAGTTCATCGAGTCCATAGCGAAACAGCACCCAAAATATAAAGATGCCGCGAAACAGGCGCGTCATTTCGTCGCCCTGGCCGGACCCGTTGGCGCCACAGCGCCCAGAAACTGACGCAGCGCCAGCGCCATGCCGCGCGCCGCCTGGCCAACCGCGTGTGCCGGCGCGTCGCCGATGACTCTGGAAAGATCTTCTTCAAGATCCCAGCGAACATGGTCTACCAGCCAGTTCACCTCCGCGGCAAGCTGCACGTCACCCTCGATGCGCACCGCCGGCTTGTCGCCGCGCAACGCCGCCTGTGCCAGCGCCAGCGGCGATTCTTCGGTCAACAGCAACACCAGGTCGGCTTTTGTCTCGTCTGGCGCCCGGTCCAGCAGGCCAGCCGGCGTGGCCAGCAGCCTCAGCTGAAAAGAACGCCACTGCAGCAGCACAACACGACCTCTTTGCCGCGCCAGCCGGCTGGTGGCTTCTTTTTCCTGCATCAGGACATGGTTCAACAGCAGGATAATGCGGCGCTGCACCTCGTCAATGGCCCAAACCGGCGCCTGCAAATCTGGAAGCGGAAGGTTCTGGAGAAAACCTTCCAAAATGGAAAAAGGGGACTGTGTTGCCATAGCCCCCGATTATTCCCTGAATTCCAGCCGGGTTGACGACAAGCTGCCTACTGAAGTGCCTGCACCCCGGCCACCAGCCAGCCGCTGTGACCACTTTTTGGCTTGGTCATATTCCAGACTTCGCGGAATGGGTTCGGGCTGGTCGCCACCTCTTTCCGGATCATGCCGGAAAACTCGACACTGGCCATGTAATCGTTGCCAAGATCTTCAATGCCCAGAAGCTGGGCCTCGATCATGACCACCTCGGTCAGATTGGCCGGCCCCCCGGTATGCACTTCACGCTCGGCCAGCTGCGCCTGGATTTCCTGGAGCATGGTGTCGGTCATCATGACGCGCAGCGCGTTAATGTCCGATTTGTCCCACGCCGCCTGCAGCGACACAAAATTGGCCTTCGCCGATTTCAGAAAACCTTCGGTATCAAAACCAGCCGGGACGCCCCAGCTTTGCGAACCAGCCAGACCGGAGCCGATCATGGAGCCCGCGTCGCTCGACGTCTTGAGGCTGCCAAACGTGGACTGGCTGCGCTCCCAGGGTCGGGCCGACGCGTCATTGCCGACGTTTTCCGGTCGATAGCCGACCGGCACCGGCGCAATACCGGCCGGCGACGCGCCCTGAAATGAAAATGGCGTGCGCCCCGCGTCCTGCACTGGCGAGCCTTTGCGGGACCGCATGAACCAGCCGACGGCCATCATGATCAGCAGCGCCAGCAAGGCAAACATCATGAATTGCGCGATGGCACCGCCACCGATTCCCAGCGAGCTGGCCAGCCAGGCCAGGCCCAGACCGGCCGCCAGACCGCCCAGCATGGCGCCCCACGGGCGCTTGGGCGCCACGGCTGGCGCGGCCGCAGGTGCCGGTGCCGCCGCCGGCTTCACTGCACCCTGTGCTGGAGCCGCCTGGCGCTGCGTCACGTTGCCGGACTGCTGGCCAATGGAGCGCCCGCCACCCATGCGTCGTGCCGCCTCGGCATTGAAACCGGCCAACAACAAAAACATAGCTACTACCAAAGTCCAGAATTTCATTGCTTCTCCAAAGTATTCTTTCAAATGAGGACGGGTTGCGCAATCACAAGCCTCAGCACTTGATTCCAACATGCAAGGCAACCAGGCCACCGGTCAGGTTATGAAAATCCACATGGCCGAAACCACCTTTTTGCATCAGGGCCTTTAACTCGTTCTGCCCCGGATGCATGCGAATCGACTCGGCCAGGTAGCGGTAACTGGCATCGTCGCCGGCCACCAGTTTGCCCAGCCGGGGCAGCACCTTGAACGAATACCAGTCATAGACTTTCTCCAGCGGCGGCGCCACTTTGGAGAACTCCAGCACCAGCAACTTGCCAGCGGGCTTGAGGACCCGGTTCATTTCGGCCAGCGCCACGTCTTTGTGCGTCATGTTGCGCAGGCCAAAAGCCACGCTCACCAGATCAAAATGGTTGTCGGCAAACGGCAGTTTTTCAGCGTCACACACCAGCGTTGGCAAGGCCACACCGGCGTCGAGCAGCCGGTTGCGCCCGGTGCGCAACATCGCCTCATTGATATCGGTATGCACCACCTGGCCGCTCTTTCCGACCTTTTTGGAAAAAGCCAGCGCCAGGTCACCCGTGCCACCAGCAATGTCAAGCACCTGATCGCCTTCACGGATATTGGCCACCAGCACGGTAAAGGCCTTCCAGGCCCGGTGCAGGCCCATCGACATCAAATCGTTCATCAAGTCGTATTTGGGCGCAACCGAATCGAACACGCCGCGCACGTGTCTGGCTTTTTCGGCTTCTTCCACCGACTGATAACCAAAATGTGTTGTTGTCATGGCTGCGATGGTAGCAGGGCAGCGTCAGGCCTTGAGCTTGAGCAACTGAACCATCAACTGCGCCGTTTTCACGTCAAAGTCAACCGAGCGCGACAAGTCAGGCCCGGCCATCCATGACGGCTCCCAGTGGCTCAGCTTGAGCGTTTTCTTCCACAACTCGTAGCTCACTGCCGCTTTCACCGCCTCGACCATTTCAGCCAGACGTGCCGGCGCGATGCCGTGGCCGGCAAACACGGCGCGCCAGTTGATCAGGTCCGCCTCCAGCCCCTTCTCGCGCACCGAGGGCAGGCCATAAACCGTTCTCTTGGAAGACACCCCCAGCGCGCGCAGCTTGCCGTTGGCCAGCTCGTCACGGAAGGCGCTGAAAGCCGAAATGCCCACCACCGCCCGGCCAGAGAGCACGGCGTCGACCAGCTCAAAACTGCGCACAAACGGCAGGTAGACGGCGTCTTCGAGCCGGCTGCTGGCCAACTTGCCAAGCAGACCGGCAAACACATGCTCCACGCCACCGGCAGGGCCAATGGCAATCGGCGTCTGCTTCGGGTTGTCGCGCAGGCGCCCGGCCAGCTCGGTGATGTTCTTGAGCGGCGCCTTGCCCGCCACCACCACCACCAGGTAATCGTTGGTCAGGCGCGCCACCGGTTGCACCCGGGCAAAATCAGCCGCGCTATTTTGCAAGGCCGCCGCGCCCAGCAGCGTGGTATCCACCATCAACAAGGCGTTCGGATCGCTGTGGTATTTTTCGGCAAAATGGGTCAACCCCAGAGCACCGCCCTTGCCGTCCAGGTTTTCATATTCAATCTCGTCGCTCAGGCCCAGGCCCACCAGCGCATCACCCAGCGCGCGCCCGGCCTGGTCGAGGCTGGCGCGCGAAACAGCGGGAATCACAATGCGCAGCCGGGCGCCAAGCTTGCCGCGTTTTGCGCTTTGCGCGCCCAATGGCGCCGCCGCGCCAGCCAGCGTGGCCAGCCCGAGCCTGGCGAGGTTGGCCAGCACAGTACGTCGTTGCAGGGTCAGCATGTTTTACTCCGCGCCGGGGTCCCGAATAGTCAGGCTGCAGACCGGCGAGTTGCCCAACACCTGATGCGCCTGAGAATAGCACCTTGCCGGCCATGGCAACCCGGGCTGGCGCCGTATTTTGACCTGTTTTAAGGGTTAAATAAGGCTGTAGCCACCGTTGAACCTGCGTAGGCAGCTATTAATTTTATAGCGTGATGTCAGCCGCCGATGGACACAATACTTGTGGCGCCGTGTGGCAACGTGACACTCGGGCTGCGCGGCGCGCCATACTTGGGCGCATGCCATTGAATTCCAGAGCCCGATCCGTCGCATCCCATCGCTTGCCCACCGAGGCGGCGCAGCGCCGGCACTTGATTCCGTTCGCCGCGCTGTCGGCGAGCTACTTTGCCCACATCGGCTTCTTCAACCCGTACCTGCCGCTGTGGCTTAAGAGCATGGGGCTGGGCGTCTTTGACATCAGCCTGCTGATCGCGGTGCAAGCCGCCACGCGCCTGTTTGCGCCCTACGCCTGGGGCGCCCTCTCCGACCACACCGGCGAGCGCGTCAAACTGCTGCGCTTCGGCGCCATGGTGGCCCTGCTGTCGTCGCTCGGACTGTTCTTCAACCTTGGCATGGGCTGGTTGGCCGCCGTGCTGCTGGTGATGTTCACCCACACCAGCTTCATGATGGCCATGAGCGAGGCCGCCATGGCGCATCTGGTCAGCAACGGCGGCGCTTTCGATGCCAGGCGCTATGGTCGCGTGCGCCTGTGGGGCTCGCTCGGCTTCCTGGTCACGGTGTTTGTGGCCGGCGGTTGGTTCGAGAAGTTTGGCATGGCGCATTTCCCGGCCTGGACCGCGCTGACGCTTCTTGCCGTGGTCATCAGCGCGTGGCGCCTGCCGGATTTGAAGGAGGCCGCGCATCCGCACGAGGCCAGGCCAGCCGTGTGGCCGGTCATGCGCCAGCGGCAAGTGCAGTGGCTGTTTGCCTCGATGTTCTTCCACGTGCTGGCGCACATGAGCATCTATGTTTTCTTCTCGCTCTACATGGACCAGCTGGGCTACAGCAAGACCGTGATCGGCCTGCTGTGGGCGGTGTCGGTGCTGGCCGAGATTACCTGGTTCTTTACCCAGAGCCGCTGGCTGCCGCTGCTGAGCCTGACCGGCTGGCTGGTGCTGTGCGGCGCTGCCACGGTGTTGCGCATGGGCCTGACCGCCAGCAGCGCCACCGTGCTGCCCCTGCTGGTGCTGGCGCAACTGCTGCACGCCATCAGCTTTGCCGCCCACCATGCGGTGTGCATCGCACTGTTGTCGCACCATTTTCCGGGCCGCCTGCGCGGCAGAGGGCAGGCGCTATACACCGTGATTGGCTATGGCTTCCCCGGTGTACTGGGTAGTTTGGGCGGCGGCTGGTTGAGTGCCAGATACGGTCTGGACGCCGTATTCAGTGCGGGGGCAGCTATTGGATTGATAGCGACTGGGTGTGCCTGGCGGGTTTGGCGGTTGGGGCGGCAGGGGTGAGGGGCTTCGTATTGATAATCGCGGCGGGTAACCGGCACGCAGAAAACTGCCGCGAAGCGGCCTCCTGATGTTGCGTGTCCGTTTCGACCGACCAGTTGGGCGTCATGCGGCGGAGCAGTGTTGCCACAATGCTGCTGCGTTCAAATTCAGGCTAGCAAACTTTGTTCAACAGCGCACCGGAGGGGATTCTTTCTTCCCAATGGGCGAGAAGATCGGAGAGGATGCGCGGCCATGAATTCCCCATTCGCTGCGCACGAACGGTATATTGAAGTGGCTCGACGTAAGCAATGGTGGACAACGCAGCGTAGTGTCCCTTAATCCATTGCCCCAGTCCGGCAGCCAAAAGGCGCGTGTACAGTTCCTTGAGATCAGAGCGCGACAAGTGTTCAATTTCCATGACCTTCTTGACTCCTTCATCCGCCACACATAAGTCGAGGAATTCCTCCAACGCACGATCCTTCTGACTGATTTCCCCGGAAGAAGACTTTACTACTGCAGACACCATATTGCCGATACTTTGGTTGGGCGGGGCGATGAGTCGTTCAAGCTCTTGCAGCTTGGATGATTTCTGCCAAGAGCGTGTCAGGTTCGAAAAGAATCCCATAGCTGTGTGCTCCCATTATCAATAGTGCGAAAGAGTAGCAGAGTCTGAGGTTTGCTCTTTTGATGACGCCCAACGTCCAAGTTCAAGGGCACGCCGCCGATAGGCGGCGCGTCCCCTGCAACGCTGGGTTAGCCATCTTGGCTGCCTCTTGCGCATTGTTCAGCGAGTTGCATCTACCCATTCTCCAGTCGGGTAGTCACCGCGATACACCCAGGGAAATTCCTTGTTCAAAATTGCTCCCGTAGTGTAAATGTCTACCTTCCCACAATCTTGTATTTGGCACTGAGCTTGCGTTAGACCTTTTCGTACCACAACTTCATCGTGGAAGTCACGGTCATCAGCTAGGCAGAGGCAAAGATTGATATGCCCATTTACATGCGTGAAATTTCCCGAGATCAGCACCTTGTGATACGTAAAGAAAATCGGTTTCTTTAAGGTGAATAATCGACAGCTAAACTCGTCTTTCCTTCCATAGATCAATAATCCAGTTTCAAAAAGTGTTCGCAAGGATGCTTCATCGATCTGATTGCTGCTCCCATATAGCCGCTCTACTGCTTCGCCTAAACCGCCCGACAACAATGCTAAACCGCCACCCACTAGCCCAAGACCAAAAGCTATGCCACCAGTATTTGCAGCGATACGGTCTGTAAGTCGTTTAAGAGCGGTGAGCGGTGGTGCGGCAACTATCGCAATCAATTCATCTGAAAAAATCAGATCGGCTGATTGGCCCATGGCGCCTTCAATATCAATGCTTGGCTTCTCCGCATACCGAAATATTGGTTTCTCAACCTTTCTCCAGGTATGAAGAACTGTTCGGATGCTTGGTGATGGTTGGGGCACACGCTCTTGGCATGTTTTCGGTTCTGCTAATGCAGCGACATTATCGGACCGTAAAGATGCGCCACACTGATGGCAGTACTTGGCGTCAGCAGGACACTCGACGCCGCACTTTGAGCAATACATGACATTCTCCTGCGTTCACACTGAACGAGATTTGAAACACTGGTGGCCGCTCACTTGCAAGGTCTGCCATCTTGTTGAGCGTACTCATTGAGAAGGCGACTAAAACTGTCTTGCAATGCCATGAGAACTCGGGCAAACGAGTTGGGCTCGAAAGCGTACAGTCCAAGCCAAGGCTTTCCTTCCTTGTCTTCCGGATAGCGGTACAACTGGTCTACCGGCGCACTAGGTTTTTTTATCATCGCTTTCTGATCCTTCGACATGCCTGAATCGTGTCTCAGAAACGGCATCTCGAACTGAAATTTCTTTGCCGGATATAGCTTGCAATAGCGATTACGGAGATGTTCAAGATCGTGATTGAAGCGCTCATCCGGCGCCTTGCGGAGGATTGCGCCTTTCAAGAACAGTTCGACGGCGTGGGCAGCCAGATAGAGTACGACGGTGCCTCTTTCATATGTGGCCTTCCGGTGCGACCTTGCTAATACTCGACACAAACGAATGGCTGAATCCAAATAGGCGGCAGCAAAGGAACTGAACTGCTCAGGCGCCGACAGAGTCGCAAGCTCATCGAGCAACAGCATGTTCCAGTGGCGTGGGTTCATGAGATGGCTAACGTAGAGATGACCGGGCGACAACAAGACACGGCGGAGCCGCCTCCTGCTGTTGTTGATCCGAGTCGATTGCCATGTTAAGGCTGTTGTGATGGAGAACTTTTCTTTGCTGCCTGCTCTTGTGCTGCTAAGTCTGCTGCTATTAGTCGGTGCACTTTTTCTTTTGTGCGCCTGGCAACGAAATTCCTCAACAAGACAGCCAACACCAGAAGGAATGCAATTACAGCAACAATTTCGGCGCTGGCGCAACCGACGGGCTGAAGAAGAGATGGTGCAATGCTTGATGGAACTAGGTTGGCCGAAAGCTGTAAAGCAAATGACACCAGAAGAAGTAGCGCACCAGCTATGTAATCGGCTCGCTGCTCGGCTATGGAATCGCCCCAATGCTGATTAGCATCCCAATACGTAGCCGCGATGATGTTGATTTTTTCTGCCGTCATTACCAACGCGCCAAATGCAAAAAACAGAGCGGACATGAAGCCGATACAGGCACCAAGAACGTTGAGAAAGGTAGTCAAAAGCATAGTGACAGCTTCAACGTAATGTAGACGGTCGCCTATTCTGGCGAACCCAGTTTAGCCGACGGCATAAGAACGCAACGGGCCACAACGCAAGACACCCCCGACAACTCGCAAGCAGACCTGGTGTGCCACGTAGCGGCTGGAGAAATGGAATTCATTGCCGTCCCTGTAGTTCTGGTCGCCTATGCTGGCAACTTGGTGTGAGTGGCGGGTTCACTGGCCCGCATCAACGTGGGGCCACTATAGCCCACTGCGGGCAGCACCTCACTGACTTCCGGCGCGGCGCGTGCGAACCATGCGGCGCACGGCGCGCCAACGCAGGGGGAATTCGATATAAAAATAGGTCGCAGACCCCGTATTCATTGCGTAAGCAGCTACTAGTTTTATAGCAGCTGATTGTCAGCAGTTGCAGTGTCTGGCGGCCGCACCATCCGGAGCGGGGCATCACGCTGCAACGCGTTTTCCCGTTGCTGTCCTTGAACGACCAGCCAAATTTCGATTCACTTCCATTCGAAGGGCTTCGTTGATCCGGGATTGGTAGCCACTCCCTTGCGCATTGAAAAACTCCAGGATGTCGGCATCCAGACGGACCGAAGTGAGTACCTTCGTGTGAGTGGCCCGCGCTCAGTGGCTGGCGCAGCTGGAGCCGGCTTTGGCCGGCATGGGGGCGTCGCGCTTGACACCGGCGGCATTCAGGCGCGCGGTGTAGTCGGCCCACAGTTTGGCCTGCTGGGAGCCGAGAAAATAGAGGTAGTCCCAGGAAAAAATACCGGTGTCGTGGCCGTCTGAAAACGTCGGCTGCACGGCGTAGTTGCCCACCGGCTCCAGCGCGGTCAGGCCGACGTCACGCTTGCCGGTCTGCAGCACCTCCTGGCCGGGGCCGTGGCCCTGCACATCGGCCGAGGGCGAATAGACGCGCATCAACTCAAACGGAATGCGGAATTGCGCGCCATCTGAAAAGCTCACTTCCAGCACCTTGGACTGGCTGTGCACCGTCATTGCCTGTGGCGTTGGAGCGCCTGATTGCAAACCTGCCATGAGAATGTACCTGCTAAAAAGTTGAAGTTATCACAACTGCCGGCAAAGTGCGTCCAGCTCGTGCGCAATGACCTTGTCAAGCGCTGCCAGACGGCCCGCAACCGCGGCCAGCGCGGCGCCATCCGGTGGCCGCTGCGGCGCGCACCAGACCGGCGACGGAAAATGACTGTCCCAGTCAAACCGCGCAATAACGTGCCAGTGCAAATGCGCCACCACGTTGCCCAGTGTTGCCAGGTTGATCTTGGTCGGGCGCAGCTGGGCACGCAAGGCCAGCTCCACCACGTTGACGGCGGCCATGCACAGACTCCGGTCAGCCGCGCTCAGGTCTGAAAACTCGGTGACGTGGGTGTTCCAGACCAGGCGGTAAAAGGCCGGAAAACCGGCTTCATCAGCGCGGATCAGCCGGAATTTTTCAGCCTGAAACACCGGCACGCCGCCGGGCGCCGTGCAAAAAGGGCAGGCTGAAGCACTCATGGGCTAAACCAGCACCCGCTCGATGCCGCCGTGGTTGGCTTTGGCAACGTAGTCGCTCAGCCACTGGTCACCCAGAATCTGGTTGGCCATCTCGACCACAATGTAGTCGGCCTGCAGCAAGCCGTTTTGCAAGTCTTCGCCAAAGCGGCTCAGGCCTTGCAGGCAGGCAGGGCACGAGGTCAGTATCTTGATGTTGTCTTTGGCGCCCACGCCGGCGCTGGCGCGCAACTGCGCTTCGCCTTTGAGAATTTCTTCCTCTTTGCGAAAACGCACCTGGGTTGAGACGTCGGGCCGGTTCAGCGCCAGCGTGCCGGCCTCACCGCAACAGCGGTCCGACAGGATCACCTGGTCGCCCAGCAGGGCTTTGACGGTCTTGAGCGGTTCCTGCAGTTTCATCGGGCTGTGGCACGGGTCATGAAACAGGAAGGAGCCGGCGTTTTTCAGCGTGATGCCTTTCTCCAGCAGGTATTCATGAATGTCGATGATGCGGCTGCCTTCAAATATCTTGTCAAACTCATAGCCCTGCAACTGGTCATAACAGGTGCCGCAACTCACCACCACGGTCTTGATGTCAAGGTAGTTCAGCGTGTTGGCAACGCGGTGAAACAGCACCCGGTTGTCGGTGATGATTTTCTCCGCCTTGTCAAACTCGCCGCCACCGCGCTGCGGGTAGCCGCAACACAGATAGCCCGGCGGCAACACGGTTTGCACACCGGCGTGCCACAGCATGGCCTGCGTCGCCAGGCCGACCTGGCTGAACAGGCGCTCGGAGCCGCAACCGGGGAAATAGAACACGGCCTCGGTCTCGGCCGTGGTGGCCCGCGGGTCACGGATGATGGGCACGTAATTCTTGTCTTCGATGTCAAGCAGGGCACGCGCGGTTTTTTTCGGCAAACCGCCGGGCAGCTTTTTGTTCACGAAGTGGATCACCTGCTCCTTGAGCGGCGCAGTACCCAGCGTGGCGGGCGGCGCCTTGGTCTGCTGGCGCGCAATGACTTTCAGGAAATCAGCGGCCAGCCGCTGCGCCTTGATCGCCACATTGACCATCACCGAGCGCGCCAGCCGGATGGTCTCGGGGCTGGTGGCGCTGAGCATGAACATGGCCGCGGCACCCGCCGGGCGAAAGGTTTTTTTGCCCATCTTGCGCAGCAGGTTGCGCATGTTCATGGTGACGTCGCCAAAGTCGATATCGACCGGGCACGGCGACAGGCATTTGTGGCACACCGTGCAATGGTCGGCCACGTCTTCAAACTCCTGCCAGTGGCGAATCGAGATGCCGCGGCGCGTCTGCTCCTCATACAAAAAGGCCTCAACCAGCAGCGATGTGGCCAGAATCTTGTTGCGCGGGCTGTAGAGCAGATTGGCGCGTGGCACATGGGTGGCGCAGACCGGCTTGCACTTGCCGCAGCGCAGGCAGTCTTTCACGCTGTCGGCAATGGCGCCAATGTCGCTCTGGCGCATGATGAGCGACTCGTGCCCCATCAAGCCAAAGCTCGGGGTATACGCGTTGCTCAGGTCTGCATGCATCAAATCAGGCTGTAGAGGCCGTTCAGCATGCGTGGACAGCTCCTTATTTCGTAGCAACTTGCCTTTGTTGAAGTGCCCCAGCGGGTCCACCCTGGCCTTGTACTCGGTGAACGGGCGCAGCTCTTCGTCGCTCAGGAACTCCAGTTTGGTAATGCCAATGCCGTGCTCGCCGGAGATCACGCCGTCAAGCGAGCGCGCCAGCGCCATGATGCGTTTGACGGCACCGTGGGCGGCCTGCAGCATTTCGTAGTCATCGCTGTTGACCGGCAGGTTGGTGTGCACATTGCCGTCACCGGCGTGCATGTGCAAGGCGGCCCAGACCCGGCCCTTGAGTACGCGCTGATGGATGGCGCTGCACTCGCGCAGAATGGCTTCAAAGGCGCCCCCGGTAAAGATGTTTTGCAGCGGCAGGCGCAGCTGAAGCTTCCAGCTGGCGCGCAGGGTATGGTCCTGCAACTGGGGAAACAGCACCGCCACACCGTCGAGCCAGCCAACCCACAGCGCGCGCACCTCGCCAATCAGGGCCAGCGCCTGCGCCACCCGCTCGCCAAACAGTTCAGCCGACGGAATCTCCCGGGCGTCGTCGTGTTTGCCCAAAGGCAAATTGCCGGCGGCAAAGAATTCTTCCAGTTCGTCGCACAGGGCAATCTTGTTGCGCAGGCTGAGTTCGATATTGATGCGCTCAATGCCATCGGTGTACTCGGCCATGCGCGGCAACGGAATCACCACGTCTTCGTTGATCTTGAAAGCGTTGGTGTGTTTTGAAATCGCGGCGGTGCGCTTGCGGTCAAGCCAGAACTTCTTGCGCGCCTCCGGGCTGATGGCGATGAAACCTTCACCGCTGCGCGAATTGGCAATGCGCACCACCTCGCTGGTGGCGCGCGCCACGGCGTCGGCGTCGTTGCCGGCAATGTCACCAAACAACACCATCTTGGGCAGGCCACCGCGCTTGCTTTTGGTGGCGTAGCCGACGGCCTTGAGGTAGCGGTCGTCCAGATGCTCGAGCCCGGCCAGCAACACGCCGGTGCGGCGCTGCTCGGCGAACATGAAGTCCTTGATTTCGACAATGCTGGGCACGGCGTCTTTGGCATTGCCAAAAAACTCCAGGCAGACGGTGCGGGTATGGGCCGGCTTGCGGTGCACGATCCAGCGCGCGCTGGTGATGAGGCCGTCGCAGCCTTCTTTCTGGATGCCGGGCAGGCCGCTGAGGAACTTGTCCGTCACATCCTTGCCCAGGCCCTCCTTGCGAAACGTCTTGCCGGGAATGTCGAGGCGCTCGCTGCGCAGCGGCGTTTTGCCGTCGGCCTTGAAATATTTGAGCTCAAAACTGGCCAGCGCCGCGTCATGAATCTTGCCCAGGTTGTGGTTGATGCGCGTGACCTCCAGCCACTCGGCCTGCGGCGTCACCATGCGCCAGCTGGCCAGGTTGTCCAGTGCGGTACCCCACAGCACAGCTTTTTTGCCGCCGGCGTTCATGGCGATGTTGCCGCCCACGCACGACGCTTCGGCCGACGTGGGGTCCACCGCGAAAACAAAACCGCCGCGCTCGGCGGCATCGGCCACGCGCTGCGTGACAACACCGGCTTCGGTCCAGACGGTGGCCACCGGCTCGGCCAAACCCGGCAGCGTGAGCATCTCGACCTCGGTCATGGCCTCGAGCTTCTCGGTGTTGATGACCACGCTTTTCCAGGTCAGCGGAATCGCGCCACCGGTATAGCCGGTACCGCCGCCGCGCGGGATGATGGTCAGCCCCAAATCGATGCAGCCCTTGACCAGCGCAGCCATCTCGGCCTCGGTGTCGGGCGTCAGCACAACAAACGGGTATTCGACCCGCCAGTCGGTGGCGTCGGTTACGTGGCTGACGCGCGAGAGGCCGTCAAACTTGATGTTGTCTCTGGCCGTGAGCCGGACCAGCAGGCGCTGCGTTTTGCGGCGCAGTGCTGCGGTTTCCACAAAGGCGGCATCAAACGCCTGCACTGCCGCCGCTGCCGCCTTGAGCAATTCGCCCACCATGGCGTCACGCTGCGGGTCGGCGTCCGGGCTGCGGCGCTTCTGGACCTCGTCGAGCCGGTGGTGCAAGGCCTGCACCAGCAGGGCGCGGCGCTTCGGGTTGTCAAGCAGGTCGTCCTGCAGATAAGGGTTGCGCTGCACCACCCAGACATCACCCAGCACTTCGTACAGCATGCGCGCGGAGCGGCCGGTGCGGCGCTCGTCGCGCAGGCGATTGAGCATTTCCCAGGCTTGGCTGCCGAGCAGCCGGATGACGATTTCGCGGTCAGAAAACGAGGTGTAGTTGTACGGTATTTCGCGAATGCGCTCATGCACATGGGCGGCATGCGGCAAAGCCGACGCACTGGGAGGGAGCTGAATGGGGACGTTCATGGGGTTGGAGATATTACCGCAGTGCAGCATTCACCTACGACCCTGATGGAAACCCGGATACGCCACGCCTGAAAATCTGCGTTTAATCAACAAACCCGGTTTTTGACATATTTTTGTCACTTGACCGTCACAGTCCAGGGCTATGCTCTGCCCTTTCATTGAAGGAGTTCCCATGAAGTTGAAAATTGCCGCCGTTGCGCTCGCAGCGGCTTTTTCCGTGTCGGCCCAGGCCCAGACCGAAGTGCAGTGGTGGCACTCGATGACTGCCGTGAACGGCGAATGGGTCAACGATCTGGCCAAAAACTTCAACGCCAGCCAGAAAGACTACAAGATTGTGCCCACCTTCAAGGGTACTTATGACGAATCCATGACGGCGGCCATGGCGGCTTTTCGCGCCGGTAACCAGCCCAACATTCTGCAGGTGTTCGAGGTCGGCACCGCCACCATGATGGCCAGCAAGGGCGCCATCGTGCCGGTCGGCAAGGTGATGAAAGACGCTGGCTACAAGTTTGACCCGAAGGCCTACGTGTCGGCTGTGGCCGGTTACTACACGGCACCGAGCGGCGAAATGCTGAGCTTTCCGTTCAACAGTTCCACCACCATTTTCTACATCAACAAAGACGCCTTCAAAGCTGCGGGTATCGACACCAGCAAGGCGCCCACCACCTGGCCCGAAGTAGCGCTGGCCGCCGCCAAGCTCAAGGCCAGTGGCCACAAGTGCCCGTTCACCACGGCGTGGCAGGGCTGGACCCAGCTGGAGAGCTTTTCGGCCTGGCATAACGTTGAATTTGCCAGCAAATCCAACGGCCTGGCCGGGCTCGATGCACGCCTGAAGGTGGACTCACCGCTGCATGAGCGCCATATCGAGAATTTGGCCAACATGACCAAACAGGGCCTGTTTGTCTACAAAGGCCGCGCCAACGTGCCGGAGGCCAGCTTTATCTCGGGTGAATGCGCCATGATCACGACCTCGGCCGGCTTTTACGGCAACGTCGCCAAAAACGCCAAGTTTGACTATCAGCTGGCCACGCTGCCCTACTACCCCGATGTGCCGGGTGCCCCGCAAAACACCGTCATTGGCGGAGCCAGCCTGTGGGTGATGGCGGGCAAGAAGCCGGCCGAATACAAAGGTGTGGCCGCCTTTTTCAATTACATCTCGAGCCCGGAAGTGCAATCGGCCAGCCACAAGCGCACCGGCTACCTGCCCATCACCACAGCGGCCTACCAGCTGACTGACAAATCGGGCTTCTACAAGGAAAAGCCCGGCACTGACATCGCGGTGCAGCAGATGATCCGCAAGGTCACCGACAAGAGCCGCGGCATCCGTCTGGGCAACTATGTGCAGATTCGCCAGGTCGAGGACGAAGAGCTGGAACAGGTCTGGAACGGCAAAAAATCGGCCAAAGAGGCGCTGCAAGCCATTGTGAAACGTGGCAACGAGCATCTGGAGCGTTTCCAGAAGGCAAATAAGTCGTAAACAACCGCCCATGGAAAAACGCGTCCAGTTCCGCTCTGCGTGGTTGCCCTGGCTGTTGCTGGCACCGCAGGTGACTGTGATTGGCGTGTTTTTCTTCTGGCCGGCGGCGCAGGCGCTGTTGCAGTCGTTCCAGGTGCAGGATGCGTTTGGCATCTCGACGGAGTGGGTTGGCCTGGAAAACTTCAAACGCCTGTTTGCCGACGACAGCTATCTGGCGTCGTTTCAGACCACGGCGCAGTTTTCGATTCTGGTGGCGGTGCTGGGCATTGGCCTGTCATTGCTGCTGGCCATCTTTGCCGACCGCATCTTCAAGGGTGCCATGTTCTACAAGACCCTGCTGATCGTGCCCTACGCGGTGGCGCCAGCGGTGGCCGGCGTGCTGTGGATCTTCATGTTTTCGCCGTCGCTGGGGGTGGTGGCCTACGCCTTGGGACAACTGGGCATCAACTGGAACCACTTGCTCAATGAGGGTCACGGCATGACGCTGATTGTCATGGCGGCAGTCTGGAAGCAAATCTCCTACAACTTTCTTTTTTTTCTGGCCGGACTGCAATCCATTCCAAAATCCCTGATTGAAGCCGCCGCCATTGATGGCGCCAAAGCCTGGCGGCGCTTCTGGACCATACAGTTTCCGCTACTGTCACCGACCACCTTCTTTTTGCTGGTGATCAACATGGTGTACGCCTTCTTCGACACCTTTGCCATTGTTGACGCCACCACCCACGGCGGCCCGGGGCAGTCAACGTCTATCCTGGTTTACAAGCTGTATTACGACGGCTTCAAGGCGATGGACCTGGGCGGGTCAGCGGCGCAATCCGTCGTTTTGATGACAATCACGATTGCACTGACCGTCATCCAGTTCCGCTTTGTCGAGAAGAAAGTCAACTACTGATATGGTTGAGCGCAGCCCGTTTCTGACCTTTCTGGCCCATGCAGTGATGATTCTGGGCGTGCTGATTGTGACCTTTCCGCTGTACCTGGCTTTTATCGCCTCCACCCACACGGCGCAGGAGATTGTGCAGGCGCCCATGCCACTGCTGCCGGGCAGCCATCTGTGGGAGACCTATCGCAAGGCGCTGATTGGCGGCGGCGCGGGTGCCGGCTCGACGGCGCCGGTAGCGCACATGATGTGGGTCAGCCTGGTGACCGCGCTGGTCATCACCTTTGGCAAGATTTCAATCTCGCTGCTGTCGGCGTTTGCCATTGTGTATTTCCGTTTTCCGTTCAAGGGCTTTTTCTTCTGGGCGATCTTTGTCACGCTGATGCTGCCGGTGGAGGTGCGCATCGGTCCGACCTACCAGGTGGTGGCCGACCTGGGCCTGCTCAATACCTACGCTGGCCTGACCGTTCCCCTGATTGCCTCAGCCACCGCGACCTTTTTGTTCCGCCAGTTTTTCATGTCGGTACCCGACGAGCTGGTGGA
The DNA here is from genome assembly GCA_963750815.1 of uncultured beta proteobacterium. GTDB lineage: Bacteria > Pseudomonadota > Gammaproteobacteria > Burkholderiales > Burkholderiaceae_C > Rhodoferax. Next base: position 516,593 of record CAVVRS010000001.1, on the reverse strand, counting down.
AGCGGCACGCATGGACGGCGCCAGCCCGATGCGCTTTTTTGTTGATATTCTGCTGCCCCTGACCAAGACCTCCATCGCCGCCCTGTTCGTGATCCAGTTCATCTACGGCTGGAACCAGTACCTGTGGCCGCTGCTGGCCACTACTTCCGAGGACATGTACCCGGTGGTGGTGGGCATCAAGATGATGGTGGCCGGCGGCGACTCGCAAAACGAGTGGAACGTGGTCATGGCGACCGCCCTGCTGGCCATGCTGCCACCGGCCATGGTGGTCATGTTGATGCAGAAATGGTTCGTCAAAGGACTGGTGGATACGGAAAAGTAATGGCCTCAATCACTTTAACCAACGTCGTCAAGCGCTACGGCACTGGCAAATCCGCCAACCAGGTGATCCACGGCGTCAATGCCGCCATTGCTGACGGCGAGTTCATCGTCATCGTCGGGCCATCGGGCTGCGGAAAATCGACGCTGTTGCGCATGGTCGCCGGGCTGGAGGAAATCAGCAGCGGTGAAATCAGCATTGGCGGGCGTGTGGTGAACAACCTGGAGCCGTCCGAGCGCGACATTGCCATGGTGTTCCAGAACTACGCGCTGTACCCGCACATGAGCGTGTTCGACAACATGGCCTACGGCCTCAAGATCGCCAGGGTACCGGTTGCAGAGATCAGGGCGCGTGTCGACAAGGCCGCGAAAATTCTCGAGATTGGTCCGTTTCTGCAGCGCAAGCCGCGCGACCTCTCGGGCGGCCAGCGCCAGCGCGTTGCCATGGGGCGCGCCATCGTGCGCCAGCCGCAGGTTTTTTTGTTTGACGAACCGCTCTCCAACCTCGACGCCAAGCTGCGCGCCCAGACCCGGCTGGAGATTCAAAAGCTGCACCGCGAACTGGGCATCACTTCGCTGTTTGTCACGCACGACCAGGTGGAAGCCATGACGCTGGCACAACGCATGATGGTGATGAACGGCGGCGTCATGGAGCAGTTTGGTACGCCCGAAGAGGTCTACAACGAGCCGGCCAGCACTTTTGTTGCCAGCTTCATCGGCTCACCGCCCATGAACCTGCTCAAAGACGCGCCTGATGGCCGCCCCGGCACCATCACCGGCGTGCGCCCGGAGCACCTGGACATCACCGCCACCGGCTGGGCGCTGCGGGTGGAAGCGGTCGAGATGCTGGGTGCCGAACGGCTGGTCTATGGCCGCTGGGCGCATGGCAGCGGCGACGAACTGGTGATTCTGCGCACCGAGGAATCAGACGCGGTACCGACCGTTGGCAACACCATCCACGTGACGCCCCGGGCCCACAAAATTCACTACTTTGATGCCGCAACCGGCAAGCGAAAGGATGCCGCCTGATGCTGCAGGTGAACTATGACAACTGGCCTTACCCGCGCTGGGTGGCGCACCGCGGTGCGGGCAAGCTGGCACCGGAAAACACGCTGGCGGCTTTTCGCCTGGGTGCCAGCCTCGGCTACCGCATGTTCGAATGCGATGTCAAACTCAGCGCCGATGATCTGCCGTTTCTTTTGCATGACGCCACACTGACCCGCACCACCAATGCCCGCGCCCGACTGGGCACGGCAGCCAGTGCAGTGGGCGGCGATCACAACTGGAGCAGCCTGGCCCTGCTCGACGCCGGCAGCTGGCATTCGAGCGCCTACGCCGACGAGCCGCTGCCCAGCTTCGAAGCTGTGGCACGCTACTGCCTGGAGCACCACTTTTTTCTCAACATCGAGATCAAGCCGACGCCGGGCCTGGAGTACAAAACAGGCGAGGTGGTGGCCCGCCACGCGGCGCGTCTGTGGCAGGGTGCGGGCTTCCCGCCGCTGCTGACCTCGTTTGACCCACCGGCGCTGGCAGCGGCACGCGACACCCAACCCCACTTGCCGCGCGGCCTGTTGCTGGATTCGCTTGGGCCAGACTGGCTGGATGCGGCGCTGGCGCTGGGCTGTGTGGCGGTGGTCTGCGACCACGTGCTGTGGGACAAGACGAGCGTGGCGCTGGCCAAAAGCGCCTGCCTTAGAACCCTGAGCTACACGGTGAATGACGAAGCGCAGGCGCAGCGCCTGATCGGGCTGGGCACCGACGCCATCATCACCGACCGGGTCGATTTGTTTTCACCGGCGTAGCATCAACCACTGGCTGCTGGCGCAGCCCAGCACCATGGCGGTGTAGGTCAGCATCATGCCATCACGGCCAAAATACCACAGGCCAAGACCCAGCAGCGCCAGGCACACTATGAAATTGATAGCTGCCTGCGCATACCACGCGGTTGCTACAGCCTGTTTCTTCATAAAAATACGGGCTGCCAGGGGAACCAGCAGCGCCACCCAGAGCGCTGGCGCAAGGAAGTTCAACACATGAAGCAGGAGTTCAGAAAAGTCCATTGACGGCCCTGAAAAAGGGTATTGGTTCGTTGAGCAGGCGAGCTGATTTTATAATCGGGCCATGGCAGTCTGGGCTTTAGGAATTAATCACACGACCGCGCCGCTCGATCTGCGCGGCCGCTTTGCGTTCGCTGTTGATCAGGTGGAGCCTACTTTGCGCGCTTTGCGTGCGTCGCTGCCGCGCGAGCCGGAGGCGGCACTCATCTCGACCTGCAACCGCACCGAAATTTATTGTGCCGGTGAAAAACCCCAGCTCGAACATACGCTGGACTGGCTGGCCCACAGCGGCGGTGTGTCGTCCACATTGCTGCGCTCGCACACTTACACGCTGGAAAACGGACTGGCCGCGCGGCATGCTTTTCGGGTCGCCAGCGGACTCGATTCCATGGTGCTGGGCGAGCCGCAGATTCTGGGCCAGATCAAGGACGCGGTGCGCGCCGCCGAAGCCGCCGGCGCCCTGGGCACGACACTGAGCCAATTGTTCCAGCGCTCTTTTGCCGTCGCCAAAGAAGTACGCACGTCCACCGAAATTGGCGCCCATTCGATCAGCATGGCGGCCGCCGCCGTGCGGCTGGCCGGGCAGCTGTTTGAAGATCTGGGCCAGGTCAAGGTATTGTTTGTGGGCGCTGGCGAGATGATTGAGCTGTGCGCCACCCACTTTGCCGCCAAGACACCCAAGAGCATGTCGATTGCCAACCGCACGCTGGAGCGCGGCGAAAAGCTGGCCAGCCGCTTTGGTGCCGAGGTGATGCATCTGGCCGAGCTGCCGGACCGGCTGCACGAGTTTGACGCCGTCATCAGCTGCACCGCCAGCACGCTGCCGATCATCGGTCTGGGTGCCGTCGAGCGCGCCTTGAAGCGCCGCAAGCACCGCCCCATGTTCATGGTCGATCTGGCGGTACCGCGCGACATCGAGCCCGAAGTCAAGGCGCTCGAAGACGTCTACCTCTACACGGTGGATGACCTGGCCAGTGTGGTGCAGACGGCGCAGGCCAGCCGCCAGGCGGCGGTAGCGCAGGCCGAGGCGATTGTGGACGCCGGGGTGCTGAGTTTCATGCACTGGGTTGACCAGCGCGGCTCGGTGCCGCTGATTCAGCAGCTCAACGCGCAGGCCGATGAATGGCGCGCCGCCGAGATCAACCGGGCGCGCAAGCTGCTGGCCAAGGGTGAAGACGTGGACGCCGTGCTGGAGGCGCTCTCCAGAGGCCTGACGCAAAAGATGCTGCATGGCGCGATGGCCGAACTGCGCGCCGGCGACACCCAGGCGCGCGAGCGCGCCAGTTCAGCCATCCAGCATTTCTTTTTGCGCAAAGAGCGTTGACTATGACCCCCACGCTTGTCACTTTGTGTACTGCGCTGTACATGCCTCAGCCAGAGGCTACGGCTCTTCGCCCCGTCCCACCCTGCGCAGGCAGGCTGGGAGCCGCGGGCCTCAGCCCCGGGGGGGCTGTGCTTGCTTGGGGCGGCCCGGCGCGGCGCACTGCCGCTTCTGCGCCAGTCTTGTCGCAACGTTAGCGACGTTCGTCCAAACACCCGCCGCCCCTTCGACCGGCTTGGGGAAAGCGGTGGCTCCGTTACTTTCAGCACCTATTCCATGAAACCCTTTCTCCGCCAACAACTCGCACGCTACGCCGACCGTCTCGGAGAGCTTGAATTCCTGCTTTCGCGCGAGGACATCATGAAGGACATGAAGCAGTTTCTGCTGCTGTCGCGCGAGCACACCGAAGTGTCTGCGGTCACCACTCGCTGGGCACGCTATCAGCAACGTGAAGCCGATCTGGCGGCAGCGCAGGACTTGCTCAAGAGCGCCGCGGGCGACGCCGACATGCAGGAGATGGCGCAGGAAGAGATTGACAGTGCCGCCACCGAACTGCAGCAACTCGAGCTTGAGCTGCAACGCATGCTGCTGCCGAAAGACCCGGACGACGCGCGCAACGCCTTCATGGAAATACGCGCCGGTACCGGTGGCGATGAGTCGGCGCTGTTTGCCGGTGATTTGCTGCGCATGTACACGCGCTTTTGCGAACGCCAGGGCTGGCGCTGCGAAATCATCAGCGAGTCAGTCAGCGAGCTCGGCGGCTACAAGGAAGTGGTCCTCAAGATCGACGGCGACAATGTCTATGGCGCGCTCAAGTTCGAGTCCGGTGGCCACCGCGTGCAGCGCGTTCCCACCACCGAGACCCAGGGCCGCATCCACACCAGCGCCTGCACGGTGGCCGTGCTGGCCGAACCGGACGAGGCCGTCGCCATCCAGATCAACCCGGCCGACCTGCGCATTGACACCTACCGCGCCAGCGGCGCGGGCGGCCAGCACATCAACAAGACCGACTCGGCGGTGCGCATTACCCACTTGCCTACCGGCATCGTGGCCGAATGCCAGGACGGCCGCAGCCAGCACGGCAACAAGGCGCAGGCGATGAAAGTGCTGACCGCCCGCATCCACGAAAAAGACCGCGCCGAGCGCGCTGCCAAAGATGCCGCAGAACGCAAGAGCCTGATTGGCAGCGGTGACCGCAGCGACCGCATCCGCACCTACAACTTTCCGCAAGGGCGCCTGACCGACCACCGCATCAACCTGACGCTGTACAAGTTGCTGGCCATCATGGAAGGCGACCTGCTGGACGTGGTGCAGGCGCTGCAAGCCTATGAAGCCGCTGAGCAGCTGGCCGCGCTGGAATTGGGTGCTGGCGCCTGACGGACCCGTTTTTATGAATGAAATTGGTCCACAGGCCCCGTCCATCATGCGCAGACAGCTATAACTGTTATAGCACTCCAACGCCTCCGCACCATGTTGACCCTGTCACAGGCACTGCACGACGCCCGGAGCCGGGGGCTGGACCGGCTCGACGCCCAGATGTTGCTGCTGCACGCGCTGGGCAAAGCCACCCATGACCGTGCCTGGCTGCTGGCGCACGACACGGAGGTGCTCAGTGGCGCCGCGCAAAGCACTTTTGAAGCCTGCCTGCAGCGCCGCTGCAGCGGCGAGCCGCTGGCCTACATCACCGGTTACAAGGAATTTTTTGGCTTATCCCTGGCGGTCGACGCCCGGGTACTGGTTCCCCGGCCGGACACAGAAACGCTGGTTGAATGGGCGCTCGAAGTGCTGCAAAAGCCAGACGAGCGGGTCGGGCCGGCCGACGTCCTCGAGTTAGGCACCGGCAGCGGCGCCATCGCGCTGGCCCTCAAGGCAGCACGGCCTGATCTGCACGTGCAGGCCCTTGACGCCAGCGCCGCGGCGCTGGCGGTGGCCCGGAGCAACGCACAGCGGCTGCGGCTCGACGTACGGTTCCGACACGACTCATGGTTTGACGGTGTAACGGGTCGTTTTCATCTCATCCTCTCCAACCCGCCGTACATTGCCGCCCACGATGCGCACCTGGAGGCCCTGCAGCACGAGCCGCTCCAGGCACTGGTGGCGGGCGCGGACGGTCTGGATGACATCCGCCACATCATCGCCAGCGCCCCGGCGCATTTGCAGCCCGGCGGCTGGTTGCTGCTGGAGCATGGCCATGACCAGGCGGCAGCAGTACGCCATTTGATGACACAAGCCGGCTTTGTCGAGGTGCAGTCACGCCGCGACCTCAGTGGTATCGAGCGCTGTGGCGCCGGCAAGACACGCTAGGCTTTCGGGACGGCAACGATATTTGACAGCCAGGGGGAAGTCACGCAGACTCGGACGCTTTGTCACAGTTGTTACATTTCACGCTTAAGGAGAGCACATTTGAAGAACAAGACCAGCCTCGTGATAGCCGCCGCCCTGCTCGGTGGTGCTTCCAGTGTTGCATATTCGCAATCGGCCTGTAGTGCGGGTCAAACCTCTCACGTTTTTTCTTTTACCGGGGCCGAACAAACCCTGGTGGTGCCGGTCAATGTGGTTTCTGCCAACGTTTTTGTTAGTGGTGGCCAGGGCGGTAGCGGCCTGACGGGGCGCTCGGCCGGTGGTGCCGGGGGTCTGGGCGGCCGGGTCACCGGTACGCTGGCGGTGACACCCGGCGCAACACTGTCGATATTTGTTGGTGGCCAGGCAACGACTGTTGTGAATGGCGGCGGCGTGGGCGGTAACCTGTCTGGCGGTATTGGCGGTGGCGCCAGCGACATTCGGGTCGGTGGCAATGCAGTGGGCAACCGTGTGGCAGTCGCTGGCGGCGGCGGCGGCGGCGGCTCGACTGGTTGTGAAGCAACGACCGTGGTCGGCGGCGCCGGCGGCAGCGGTGGGGGTGGCGCCGGCACCGCTGGCACCGATGCGCCGACAACCAGTGGTGTTGCCGGCGGTGGCGCCGGTGGCACCAGCGGTGTGGGCGGCGCGGCCGGCATCGGTTGCGGAAGCTTTTTAGGCACGCCCGGACTGGCCAATGGCAACGGCGGTGACGGTCAAGGCTGTTGCTGCTTTACCTTTGCCGCCACACCGGGTGGTGGTGGTGGTGGCGGCGGCGCCATCGTCGGTGGCGGTGGCGGTGGCGGCTCGGCTGGCACCGCCAGTTGCTCGGGCAATGACAAGGGCGCTGGCGGCGGCGGCGGCGGCGGCACATCAGCGGCCACCGGCCTGACGGCCTCCACCATTACCAATGGCGTCCAGTCCGGCAACGGACAGGTTGAGGTTTGTCTGGCCGCGCCGCTGGCTGCCACGGCGGTACCGACCCTGTCGACCTGGGCCATGCTGTTTACCGCCGCGCTGCTGCTGATGTTTGGAATTCGGCGCTCGCGTCGCTCGTGAGTTTGCGAGCCCCCCAGAGCAGCGTGCGGCGCTGCTTCTCGCTGCTGCTTTGTACCGCCGCGCTGGCTTTTGCGTCTGTCGCCAGCGCCACTGAAGCAGCGGCGCGCCAGCTTGCCGAACGGGCGTTTGTGGGTAAAACCATAGACGCCTTTCGCCAACTTCCGGATCTCCCGTTTTATGAGATCTGGATTGATCACACGCTGGTCTATACCGATCTTGACGCCCGGGTACTCATTCTGGGCAACCTGATGGATGGTAAAACGCTGGCCAATCTTCGCCAGGCAAGAATTTCAGAGTTGCTGGCCATTCCCCTGAAGGATTTGCCGCTTGCGGGGGCCATCAAGACCGTCCAGGGTCGCGGCACCCACAAACTGGTGGTATTTGCCGATCCGAACTGCGGCTATTGCAAGCTCTTCGAGGCTGAGCTCAAGAAGCTCAAGCACGTGACCATTTATACCGTGATCTACCCGGTGCTCGGCCCCGATTCCCGCGACAAGGCACGCGCCATCCTGTGTGCCCCGAAACCGGCCCGGGCATGGCGTGCCTGGATGGACAATCGCCAACCGCCTCCGGCGCCCGCCGCCACCTGTCAACCAGAGCTGGATCAGGTGGTTGCGTTTGGCAAGAAAAACGACATCAGTGTGACGCCAACCACTTTTCTGGCAAACGGAATGCGCCTCGCCGGAACCACGCCGGCGGTAACACTGATCAAGGAAATCGCCGCTGCCCGTCGCTGAGCCGGTCAGTGGTGGTGGCCGTGCTCGCCGTGCACGTGGCGGTGCGCAATTTCTTCTTCGGTGGCGGCGCGAACCTCCAGCACCGTTGCAGCAAAGCGCAAGGCTTTGCCAGCCAACGGGTGGTTGCCGTCCAGCATGACGGTATCGCCCTTGATTTTCAGGACGGTAAACGCCTGCGCCTGTCCATCAGCGCCCTGGCCCTGTAGCTGTCCACCGACCTTGACGCCCGGGGGAAACTGGCTCTTCGAAATGGTCTGCAACAGGCTTTCGTCGCGCAGTCCAAAAGCGTCATGCGGCGCTAATTCAAGGGTAGTCTGGAAACCGGGCAACTGTCCTTGCAGTGCCGCCTCCACTGCTGGAAAAATGTTGTCATAGCCGCCGTGCAGATAGACCATCGGCGTACGGCTTTCCTCCAGCAGCTTGCCGGTGCTGTCGGTCAATTTGTAGCGCAAGGTGACAGCTGTGTTTTTTTCGATTTTCATAGGTAAGGTGAAGATGTTAAGGCGATTGTCAGGTGCGCCATTTTCGCGCACCAGCCGGTGCGCCGCCCGTTGCCCCTAAAATTGGCCGCTGGCGTTCGTAAAATTGACGCCGGCAGCTCTTCTTTTTTTGGCACTCCTGAACCCATCTGCATGTCCGGCAATCCATCCCCAGTTAAACTTTCATTGACACAGTTGTTGCTGTGCGGCGCCGCCATCGTGACGCTCTCCATGGGTATTCGGCACGGCTTTGGCCTGTGGCTGCAGCCGATGACACAAAGTCAGGGCTGGAGCCGGGAGACTTTTGCCTTTGCCATCGCCATCCAGAATCTCGCCTGGGGTGTTTCCGGCATTTTTGCCGGCATGGTGGCCGACCGGTTTGGCGCCTTCAGGGTCGTCGCGGGCGGCGCCATTTTGTATGCGCTCGGACTGACCGGTATGGCCCTGGCCACCACACCGGCTCTATTTGCCCTCACCACCGGGGTGCTGATAGGCATGGCACAGGCAGGCACCACCTATGCGGTGATTTACGGAGTGATTGGCCGCAATGTCCCGGCCGACCGGCGTTCCTGGGCGATGGGGATCGCGGCAGCGGCCGGTTCATTTGGCCAGTTCCTGATGGTGCCGACTGAAGGCTTTTTGATCAGTCGCTTTGGCTGGCAAGAGGCACTGATTATTCTGGGCGTTGCCTCGTTGATGATGGCTCCGCTGGCCTGGGGTTTGCGGGAACCTGAATTTGCCGGGGGCGTCGTGACGCGGCGCGAACAGACCATTTTGCAGGCGCTCAGGGAAGCCTTCAACTACCCCAGCTTTCAGTTGTTGATGGCAGGCTATTTTGTCTGCGGCTTCCAGGTTGTTTTCATTGGCGTGCACATGCCAAGCTATCTGCGTGACCACGGTCTGTCACCGCAGGTGGCCAGTTACTCGCTGGCACTGATCGGCTTGTTCAACGTCTTTGGCACCTACGGCGCCGGGGTTTTGGGGCAACGAATGTCAAAGAAAAACATCCTGGCTTTCATCTACCTGGCGCGCGCCGTGGCCATCAGCGTGTTTCTGATGGTGCCGCTGTCACCCACGACGGTCTATGTTTTTTCCGGCGTCATGGGTCTGCTATGGCTCTCCACGGTACCTCCCACCAACGCTGCAGTGGCCCAGATATTTGGCGTCGCCCATCTTTCCATGCTCAGCGGGTTTGTTTTTTTCAGCCACCAGATCGGCTCTTTCATGGGTGTCTGGCTGGGCGGCTATCTGTATGACCGCACCGGCAGCTATGACCTGGTCTGGTACATTGCCATTGCACTGGGCGTGCTGGCAGCGGGGGTCAATCTGCCCATCCGGGAATCAGTCATCATTCGCCGCTCTGCCACCCCGGCGGCCTGAACACATGAAACCCCGGCGCCACCTCATCAAGAGCCGAAAAGTAGCGCTTTATGCGGTTGCCCTGTGTGTCCTGCTGGCGGTGTTCGCGCTGTACAGCCGTCCCGAGTTCTTTGTCACGGTGGCCAACCAGGTCTGGTCCTGTTTTTGAGAGTCATTGCAGTGACGCGCGTGTCAGACTGGGTTGCGCGCTGGGCGCACCTGATGCCAGTCGGTGCCTCGGTGCTGGACATTGCCTGCGGGCACGGTCGCCACATGAAATGGCTGGCTGAAAAAGGTCACGCCGTCACCGGCATTGATCGCTCGTCCGAGGCCATTGGTGCGGCAGCAAATTTTGGCGAGGTGCTGCTGGCAGATATTGAAAACAATCCCTGGCCGCTGCTGAACGGCGATCACGTGCGGCAGTTCCAGGCCGTTATTGTGACCAACTATTTGTGGCGGCCACTGTTCCCGTTGATCACACAGAGCCTGGCACCCGGTGGCCTGCTCATCTATGAAACTTTCTCGAAGGGCAACGAGACGGTCGGGAAACCATCCCGACCCGAGTTTCTGCTGCAACCCGGGGAGTTGCTGCACGCATTTGAAACCCTGCACACCATTGCGTTTGAAGAAGGCTTCCTTGACAGCCCGCCGCGCTATGTGCAGCGGATGGTCGCGGTACGCGCTGATTTGCCATATCCGGCGCATCCGGCACCGGCGCGGTACCTGCTCTAGTTAGAATGCTCCTTTACTGTTAACTACCCCTCGGACATGACCTCCTCATCCAGCCAAATCACGGGCAGCATCGTGGCTCTAGCGACACCGATGCACGAAGATGGCAGCGTGGATTACCCCACCCTGCGAAAACTGATCGACTGGCACATTGCTGAAGGGACTGATTGCATTTGCGTGGTCGGCACCACTGGTGAATCGCCCACCGTCAATGTGCAGGAACATTGCGAAATCATCCGTGTCGCTGTGGAACAGTCGGCCGGACGCCTACCCATCATGGCGGGCTGCGGCGCCAACTCGACGGCAGAGGCGATTGAGCTCGCCCGGTTTGCCAAGGCGGTCGGGGCTGATTGTCAATTGCAGGTGGTGCCCTACTACAACAAGCCAACCCAGGACGGACTCTATCTGCACTTCAAGACGATTGCCGCTGCGGTTGATTTGCCAATGGTTCTCTACAACGTACCTGGCCGCTCGGTGGCGGACCTGGCACACGACACCGTGTTGCGCCTGGCGCAAGTGCCGGGCATCGTGGGTATCAAGGAAGCCACCGGCAATATTGAACGGGCGCAGTGGCTGATTCGGGAAGCGCCCAGGGGTTTTGCCATTTACTCGGGCGATGACCCTACCGCTGTCGCCCTCATGCTGTGCGGCGGCCAGGGTAACGTCAGTGTATCGGCCAATCTGGCACCGCGACTGATGCACGAGTTATGCGTGGCGGCCATGGCTGGCGAGACAAAACGGGCGATGGAAATTCAGTTCAAACTGCTGCCTTTGCACAAGAATCTGTTTGTTGAAGCCAACCCCATTCCACTGAAATGGGCGATGGCCAAAATGAAACTCTGCGGTGCCACAATGCGCTTGCCGATGACGCCATTGGCGCACGCCAACGAAGCAGTGCTGGAGCGCGCTTTGCAGGCAACCGGCTTGCTTTGAGCAGCACGGCCATATTCATTACCCTAAGGGACACTTTTGTGAATCATTTCTTCAAATTTGCGCTGATGAGTCTGCCACTGGCGCTGGCCGCATGCTCCACTCTCGAAAGCGACAAGGTCAACTATAAGAGCGCCAGCAAAGGACCGTCGCTGGAGGTACCACCGGATTTGACCCAGCTCTCGCGCAACACCCGTTATGTGGTTCCCGGCGGTGCTGTAACGGCATCAAGCTTTCAACTCACGCAGCCCAGTCAGTCGATGCCGACAGCGGTCACCTCAATGGGCGATGTCCGTATTGAGCGAGCCGGCAGCCAGCGCTGGCTGGTCATCAATCGACCGGCTGACAAGTTGTGGGAGCCTGTGCGCGACTTTTGGCAGGAAAACGGTTTCATGCTGGCTTTAGACCAGGCCAATCTGGGCATTATGGAAACTGACTGGGCTGAAAATCGGGCCAAATTGCCGCAGGACTTTATTCGAAATGCGCTGGGAAAGATGCTTGATTCACTGTATTCAACTGGTGAACGTGACAAGTTTCGCACCCGACTTGAACGCAATGCAAACGGCGGAACGGAGATCTACATCAGCCATCGCGGCATGGTTGAGGTCTACAGCACCACCACGAAAGAAGCCACCGTGTGGCAACCGCGCGCTGCAGACCCGGAACTCGAAGCCGAGTTTTTGGGCCGGCTGATGGTAAAACTGGGGGTCACTCCGGAACAATCCAAAACGTTGGTCGCAACGGCACCTGGCAAGACCAGTTCACGCGTGGCCACTGTCAATGGGCAGGCAGTGGTGCAGATTGACGAGGGTTTTGACCGAGCCTGGCGTCGTGTTGGCCTGTCGCTGGACCGCACCGGATTTACTGTTGAGGACCGAGACCGCAGCAAAGGCGTTTATTTTGTCCGCTATGTGGAACATGGTGCAGACAAAGTGGATTCCAGCTTTCTGGGGAAACTTTTCTCAACCACTAAAAATGATGCCGCCCCGGCGAAATATCGAATCACGCTGGTCGGTGAGGGCGAGTCGACAACTGTCTCTGTGCAGAATGCGGCCGGCTTGACTGAAACTTCGGTCAACACGCAACGTATCCTGAAAGTCCTTGTAGACGACCTCAAGTAGTCAAATCAATATTTCCGGACATAAAAAAGCCACCCGGAGGTGGCTTTTTTATCAACAAAGTTGAAGATGCAAAGAATTACTTCTTGACAGCATCGGTCACTGCAGCAGCAGCGCCTTTGGCTGCATCAGTCGCAGCGCCAGCAACAGCAGAAGCTGCAGTGGTAGCGGCGGAAGCGGCAGCGGAAGCAACACCAGCAGCAGCAGCAGCGCCAGCATCCTTGACAGCCTCAACAACGGCGGCCGGAGCGGGAGCTGCAACAGGTGCTGGAACTTCTTCTTTTTTACCACAAGCGGCCAAAGCGGCGGCAGCAATAACAGCGGCCAAAATGAGCGATTTATTCATTTGAAAAATTACCTAGTAAGTTAAAAAAACAATTTCCGGAAATTGTCAATGCAGGGACACTGCAACGACCAAGCAAAAATGACTCGAGATTTTTTTGCTTAGCTATGGATTATAAGATAAAAATTACCTGAATTTCAGCATCAGACACCGCGTACGGGCCGCTTCTTGGCATCGCGCGGCACAAAGACTTTACCCCCATTCCCGGGCCGTGCGCCCGCTGGTGGCTTGCCAAAGGCCGGCTTGCGTGCACCAAAATCAGCCCGTGGCGCGCTCACCCTGTCGTTATGGGCTCCGGCAAAGCGGTCATTGAATCCGCCCTTGCGTTCATAGCTAAAACCGTCACGTGGACTGCCCGCGTTTCTATCCGCAAAGCCACCTCGGCTCGCGGCGAAACCACCCGGTCGGGCACCGCCGGTAAAGTTGCGGCCACGGGAATGGTGGTCAGTTCCACCATTGCGACTGTCGCGTCCGCCAAAATTTGAGTTAGGACGAGAATCCGGAAAGCGTTGCTGTGGCTCCAGACCAGGTACCGTTTCGCCCTTGAACTGTTGGTGACTGTAAAACTCGATGTCCATGATCTTGCGGCGATCCCGAAATTCGGCAAACGTCACTGCAAGACCGTCGCGCCCGGCGCGGCCGGTACGACCAATGCGATGGGTGTAGTCTTCCGCTTTCATTGGCAAACCGAAATTGAACACATGACTCACCGTGGGTACATCAAGGCCACGGGCTGCCACATCGGTTGCCACCAGAATTTGTACCTGACCCTGACGCAGTGCCATCAAACGACGATTGCGCACGCCCTGGCTCAGGGCACCATGCAACGCAACGGCCGAGAAGCCCTCCTGCTGCAGGTCATTGGCCAGGCCATCACACTCAATTTGAGTACTGGCAAAAACAATGGCCTGGTTGATCGTTGTGTCACGCAACCAGTGGTCGAGCAATTTGCGCTTGTGCTGGGCGTTGTCAGCCCAAAAAAGCTTTTGCTGAATATTGGCGTGTTTTTCCTGTGGCGAGTCAATTTGCAGGCGCTGTGGCTCGCGCATGACACGCGCCGCGAGCTGCTGTATGCGTGGTGCAAAAGTTGCGCTGAACATCATGGTCTGCTTGCGCCCGATGGTTAACTGGTTGATCTCGGCCAAATCGTCGGAAAAGCCCAGATCGAGCATGCGATCAGCCTCGTCCACCACGAGGAACTGGACCTGATCGAGCTTGATCTGCATGGAACGTTGCAGATCTAGCAAGCGCCCGGGCGTGGCAACCACCAGATTGGCGTTTTGCAGCTTGGCAATCTGCAACTGGTAAGGCATGCCACCCACGATATTGGCGATGCGCAAACCCCGGCAATGCCGCACCAGGTCAATGGCGTCGTGCGCCACTTGCTGTGCCAGTTCACGCGTTGGGCAAACCACCAGGGCGCCCGGCGCGGCCGGTGTGAAATTGCGTGGATTGGTCGGGTCTTTGCGTTTGGCACGCTTGGGCAGTGCGTCACCCCGGGCGGCGGCCTCGGCCACCGCGCGCTCGAAATCGGTTCGCTCCTTGGCCTCGGCTTGCGCCTGCTGCGTCAACAAAGTGTGCAGGACCGGCAACAGGAAGGCGGCGGTCTTGCCACTGCCGGTCTGGCTGGACACCATCAAGTCGATGAAGCGGGCGGCCTCATCAGACGCTGTGTGACCTTGAAGTGCAAGAGGAATGGTTTTCAGCTGGACCGTGGTGGGCTGGGTAAAACCCAGATCTTTCACAGCCTCGATCAACTCCGGGGCCAGTCCCAGCGGCAAAAAGCCGTTGGGAACCTGTTCATCGGCTTGAACCGCAGCTGGCGCCAAAGTGTTAGTGTTATCGGAAAAATTTTCGACCAGCGAAATATCGCCCGTCGCCTGGAAAGCGTCAGTCATGAATTTACTCACACGCGAGCACCGCACAGGATGCGGCTGCTCCGTCAATGGTTAAAAAACATCAACCATCAAACGGAACCTGCCCTGACTCACGAAGAGTTCAGTCAGCGCTGGGGATCCTTTTCAACAAATTCGCCATGGCAAATTGTTTTGGACCCGGTGAATGAAGGGAGATGTACAAATATGCAGTGCTTTTTGCAGTGCAGCTTTCTATTATGCCACGAATTCGGGTTTCTACCTAACCCACCATTTTCAGAAAGTGTTCCCGGTAGTGTTCCAGTTCGTCAATCGATTCGTTCACATCGGCCAGCGCGGTGTGACGCTGCTGCTTTTTAAACGCGTTATACACATCAGGTCGCCAGCGTTTGGTCAACTCCTTGAGCGTGCTCACGTCGACATTTCGATAGTGGAAAAACGCCTCGAGTCTGGGCATGTATTTCACCAGAAAGCGCCGGTCCTGCCCGATGCTATTGCCGCACAGGGGTGAGCCTTTCTTGTTAACGTATTGACTCAGGAAATCGATCAACTGCATTTCAGCCTCGGCTTCCGTCAGGACCGATGCCTTGACCCTGTCAATCAATCCACTCTTGCCGTGGGTACCCCTGTTCCAGGCATCCATCCGGTCAAGTTGCTCATCAGATTGATGAATCACCAGAACCGGGCCTTCGATTCGGGGCTCGAGTCGGGGACCCGTGACAATGACTGCAATTTCTATAATCCGGTCAGTCTGCGGCTCCAGACCGGTCATCTCGCAATCCAGCCAGACCAGGTTTTGGTCTGATTTGGCCAAGGCGATGTCAACGGTTGGGGGGGGCAATGTACTCATACCCGGAATTGTCACCGATAGCCTAAACTCGGGCGCCATGGCGTATCCGATTCCCTCTTTTTCATTTTCATTGTTGACCACTCTGGCATTTGCGCTGGCACTGGCTGCAAGCGTGGTTCTTAAACTCTGGCTCAGCTCGCGCCAGATCCGACATGTGGCGCAACACCGCGGGCAGGTACCAGCCGCGTTCGCCCAGACCGTGACCCTCCTCGCGCATCAAAAAGCGGCCGACTACACCATTGCGAAAGCGCGTTTTGGTCTGATGGAACTGGCTTTGGGTAGCTCCTTTCTGCTTGCCTGGACTCTGCTCGGCGGGCTGTCTGCCCTTAACCAGTGGTTATACCAACGGCTGGGTGATGGCATGGGGCAACAAATTGCCCTGATTGCCGTATTCGTTCTCATCAGTGGCTTGATTGATTTGCCGGTGACGCTGTACCAGACCTTTGTGATCGAGGAGCGATTTGGCTTCAACAAGATGACACTCAAGCTGTGGCTGGTTGATTTGCTTAAATCGAGCCTGATCGGTACCGTCATCGGACTGCCGATTACTACACTGATTTTGTGGATGATGGGAGCGATCGGCGCTGGTTGGTGGCTTTGGGCCTGGGGTGTCTGGATCAGTTTCAATTTGCTGCTTTTGCTCATTTATCCTGCATTCATTGCCCCTTTTTTCAACAAATTCATGCCGCTGGAAGACGTTGCGCTCAAGGCCCGCGTGACAGCACTGATGCAGCGCTGCGGCTTCGCTGCCAAGGGTTTGTTCGTAATGGATGGTTCGAAACGCAGCGCGCACGCGAATGCCTATTTCACAGGCTTTGGCGCGGCCAAGCGGGTGGTGTTTTATGACACGCTGCTGGCCAAACTGACGACCGGCGAAGTGGAAGCCGTGCTGGCACACGAACTTGGCCACTTCAGGCACAGGCACATCATCAAACGGATTATTTCCCTTTTTGCCCTGAGTTTGCTGGGCTTTGCCCTGCTTGGCTGGCTGGTGACCCAAACCTGGTTTTTTACCGGGTTGGGCGTGCAACCCAACCTGGGAGCACCCAATGATGCGCTGGCGCTGTTGTTATTCATGCTTGCCGTGCCTGTATTCAGTTTCTTCATCACGCCGGTGTTTACCCTGCTGTCCCGCAAACATGAATCTCAGGCTGATGCTTATGCCGTGCTGCAGGCCAGCGGACAGGACCTGGCCAGTGCCCTGCTCAAGTTGTATGAGGACAATGCGTCTACGCTGACACCCGATCCGGTGTACGTGAAGTTCTATTACTCCCACCCGGCAGCTTCTGAACGCCTTGCGCGGATGTTGGCATGAGCGACTGTCAAAGAGTGCAACCCTGATGCATCGCGTGACGCTCGACCGCGGGCTGATCGTCGCCAACTATGGTCGCCATTTTCTGGTGGAGACCCCTGAAGGCAAGCGTCTGATCTGCCACTCGCGAGGCAAACGGAGCCAGGGCCTGGTAGGTGACCGGGTGCTCTGGCAAGCGTCGCGCGACGAGGGTACGATCGAAAAAATCGAAGACCGCAAAAACGTGTTCTACCGGCAGGATGAAGTACGCACCAAATCATTTGCTGCCAACCTGGACCAGATACTGATCCTGATCGCGGCCGAACCGGAATTCTCCAGCAGCCAGCTCTCCCGGGCGCTGATCGCGGCCGAAGCCGAGCACATTACGCCCATCATCGCGCTGAACAAAAGCGATCTGGTCGAACCGTTCGCCCGCGCCTGGGAGTGGTTGCGACCCTACCGCTCGATGCATTACGGGGTACTGCCGTTATCCTTGAAGCAGTCAGGTGAAGTGGTCCATGCAGAACTGCTCAAGCTCCTGCAAGGTAAAACAACGCTGGTGCTGGGGCCGTCGGGGGCCGGCAAGAGCACACTGATCAACTTGTTGGCACCCGGCGCACTGGCGCAGACGGGCGAAATATCGCAGGCGCTGAACTCGGGTAAACACACCACCACCAGCACGACCTGGTACTGGGTTGACAGCGAAAAGACGACAGCCTTGATCGACTCGCCGGGATTTCAGGAATTCGGCCTGAACCACATTGACCCAGCCCAGCTGGCGGCCTATATGCCGGACCTCAAACCGCATGTGGCCAATTGCAAGTTCTACAACTGCAGTCACCTGCATGAACCCGGTTGCGGCGTGATGGCAGCGGTCAAACCTGACGGCAACGGCGATGGGATTAGTACGAACCGCTATAAAATCTATAGCGACTTATACGCCGAGCTGAACCAGGCCCGAAAGTACTGAATTGCGGGCTCAGGCCGCAGTACAAACCCACTCCTGCTCGCCCGGCGCCTGAGGCACCAGACGGCCCACCACGGGGCTGAAACAGGAAGACAACAGCCCCCCGGATTCACTTTTATTTTGATAGCAGCTTACGCAGGTCAGACGCGGGCTGAAGACACATTTTCCATAAAAATCTAGCCCAGCAGACGCGACAGCGTCAGAAGCGCCAGCAGCAACATCCACATCACCACCGTGCGCCAGACCAGCCCTACAATAACAGCCAGGTGAGCCAGTTCCGGCCCCTGGCCCACCAGTGTGTCAACAGACCCCGTTGGCGCTTCCGGCGCAACACCATTTGAAAAAGTCGCCCCGTTGGCCGCCCCCCCCAATTTGATGTTCACGGCACCCGAAGTCGCTGCCAGAATGATGCCGTCGTTGTCCCCTGAATATCGGGGTTCGAAGTTGCGCCAGCCATCAATCGCCTCCTCAAAACTGCCAACCACCGCGAAGCTGATCGCGGTAATCCGGGCGGGCAACCAATCAATGAGAGTCCAGGCGTCAATGGCACTTTGCTGTAGCGCTTCACTGACCGGTTGATGCTGTGTCTTGCTCTTGTATTGCCAGTAACGTACAACAAATTCACTCAATCGATACAGCACCGCGCCAATCGGACCAAATCCAAAGGCCGCCAGCACCGAAAACCAGGCCAGGACACCGAACACATGCCGATGAGCAGCCAGCACCGAATACTCAATCACGTGTCGAACAATTTCGCTGCGTGGCAATTCACTGGCGTCAATGCGCTGCCAACTGGCCAGCAATTCCCGGGCAAGTTCCTCGTCACCATCTGCCAATGCATCCCGAATCTTTGTGAAATGAAAGCTGAACTGACGGAAACCCAGCGTCGCATACAGCACCGCCACACTCCACACAACGGCCACTGGCGAACCCAGAAAAGCATCAAGTAACCAGTAAGTGGCGAGTGCCACCAGCGCCGGGCCAACGACGGCAAACCCCCAGGCCAGCCAACCATGAAACGACTTCCCAGCATCAAAATTACGACCACACCAGCGTACCCAGGCGCGCATGCTGGCATGCACCGGATTGCCCTTCCCCAAAGGCCGTGCCTGCTCCAGCAGCAGGGCAAAAAGCACAGAGATAAAGCTCATAAGGGCATCATAACGGCTCGATGCCTCCGGCCGACAATAGCCGGTAAAAGTTGCGCAGCATGCCGGCAGTAGCGCCCCAGATAAAGCGCTGCACCGACCGGTCGCCAATGCGCTCCTGATAGGGCATGGAAAACCACTCCCGGCGAACACCTTCCCAGTCGAAAGCGTGACGCCGATGGTGGGCTGGATTCATCAGAAATTCCAGTGGCACTTCAAATATATCAGCCACTTCCTGAAAATTGGGAGTCAATGTAAAACCGGGGCGCACCAATGCAACGACCGGCGTAATGATGAACGCTGAACCTGTCAGATAGTGAGGCAGTTCGCCCAGTATCTGGACAAATGCGGGGTCAAGCCCGACCTCTTCCTGCGCCTCTCGCAAGGCGGTGGCTGAAGCGTCAGTGTCGTTGTCGTCAGCCTTGCCACCGGGGAAAGCAATTTGTCCGGAGTGTGTAGACAGATGCAGGGTCCGCTCAGTCAGCAGAACTGTCGGGCGCTCGCGCATCACGATCGGCAGCAGCACCGAGGCGTGCATGGCGACCCGGTTCGAAAACCTTTTCTCTGCCACCAATTCCGGCTTCCAACTAGGCGGATTGGCGAAGCGTTGCTGCAGGGCCGTCGGGTGCAAGGATGCCAGTGGCACCGCAGGTAGGTGCGAGTCAACACCCAAGACCGGAATCACGCGCGGATCAAAATGGGGCAAGGCGGACAAGGAGGAAGCAGCGGAATTTGACAACACAAGAGTACGCAATGCTCCATCAACGGGGGACAGCACAAAATTGTTTCACAATTATTAGCCAGACCCGAAAGACATCGGTTCAAAAAAAACCGCCACAAGCACAAGCCGGTGGCGGTTTGATAGAAACGGGTACGGTCAAGCAGTGGCGGCTTTCTTGGCGGGCAGCTTTTCTTTAATACGCGCTGACTTGCCGCTGCGATCACGCAGGTAGTACAGCTTGGCACGACGTACGTCGCCCCTGCGTTTGACTTCGATACCGGCAATCAGTGGGCTATAGGTCTGAAATGTACGTTCCACGCCTTCACCACTGGATATTTTTCGAACAATGAAACCACTGTTGAGGCCGCGATTTCGCTTGGCAATCACCACACCTTCGTAGGCCTGAACCCGTTTACGGGTCCCTTCAACCACGTTGACACTGACAATGACTGTGTCGCCGGGGGCGAATTCCGGAATAGTTTTCCCGAGACGAGCAATTTCTTCCTGCTCAAGGATTTGAATCAGATTCATGTTTTCCTCTAATGATCTTGGCAGCGCCAGCGTCGGGATTGACACAAAAAGTTCGCTGCAAACACAACGAAAAAGGCCGGCCAGAGGATCGGTAAGCCTTTGATTATAACCTGCCTGCCGGCTCGATTCAGAAGCGCATTCAAGCTTGAGCCGTCAGGAATATCTCATCCGCAGCACTCAGGTATCCCAGCGTGCGCGCCTGGGCTATCAATTCTGGTCTTAGCAGGGCTGTAATCGCCAGGCGTTGCTCACGTCGCCAGCGCTCAATAGCAGCATGGTGGCCTGACAGAAGTACTTCTGGTACCGCCCTGCCTGACCAACTCTCCGGGCGCGTGTAGTGTGGGCAATCCAGTAACCCGTCGACCATCGAATTAAAGCTGTCCTGCTGGTGGCTGGCGGCATCATTGAGCACCCCCGGTTGAAGGCGAGCCACTGCATCAAGCAAGGCCATGGCGGCAATTTCGCCTCCGGACAATACGAAATCACCCAGACTAATTTGTTCCGTCACATGCTCGTCAATGAACCGTTGGTCAATCCCCTCATAACGGCCACATATCAGAACGGCACCCGTGCTTTCTGCCCAAGCCGCTACCCTGGCATGAGTGAGTGCTTTGCCGGCCGGAGAGAAGAGAACCACCGGCGCCGCTTCAATACGTTGCAATTGAATAGTTTTGAGGCACTTTGTCAGAGGCTCGGCCATCATGACCATGCCGGGACCTCCACCAAACGGCCGATCATCCACCCGCTTGTAGTTTCCGGTGGCAAAATCGCGTGGGTTCGACATCTGGACATCGACCTGACCGGATTCGAAAGCACGCCGGGTGACGCCACTGGACAATAACGGCGCGAACATCTCCGGAAAAAGAGTAACGACGTCAAAACGCATCAAATAAAAGTCAAAAATCAGGCTGCCAGTCCACCAGAATGTGGCGGGCGTCCAAATCCACTTGGTCAACATAGGCTGACACAAAAGGAATCATTCGCTCCAGTACCTCGCCCTCAAGGGCATAGTCCAACACCAGAACGCTTTGCGCCCCGGTTGAGAGCAATTCCCTGACCGTTCCCAACACAACACCCTCTCGGTTGATGACCTTGAGACCAATCAAATCCACCCAGTAATACTCGTCTTTGGCGGCGGCTGGAAAACTGGCGCGCGGGACAAAGATGCGGGAACCCCGCAAGGCTTCTGCCAAATTTCGATCGTCGACCGCATGGGCGCACGCGACCACTGTATCTGAATGAACCTTGGTTTCTTTGACGGCCATCCGGGCGACACCCGAAAATGTTCTTGCCCCTTTTTCAGCTGGCAGCAGAAACCAGCATTTGGAGGAAAAAAGCGACCCGGGATTGGCGCTGTAAGGAAGAATTTTGAACCAGCCCTTGATACCCCAGGCATCACCGATGCGCCCGACTTCGATCGCGTCCGCCGGTAAATCGGCGGCCTCCAGACCGGGCAGCATCACAACAGCATCAAGCCGCTTTTTTGGCAGCTTGATCGACCAGGCGCTCCACCGTGGGGGAGGCCTGCGCGCCAACACTTTTCCAGTAAGTCAGGCGGTCCAGCGCAATGCGGATACTCTCTTCATTGGCAGTCGCTATCGGATTATAAAAACCGATGCGTTCAATGAAGCGACCGTCGCGACGGGTACGCTTATCCGCAACGACAATATTGAAAAACGGGCGTGCTTTTGCACCGCCACGGGCGAGTCGAATGACGACCATGATTTATCCTTTGGGTGGCGGAGTTTTATTTCCACCATTTAATTGAGCACTTAATCCAGCGTTTGAGACACGCGACATGGCCACCCGGCCAGCGACACACTGGATAGCCTTTCATTATAACGTTTCCTACCTTTATGCCTATTATTCGCCACAGTCAAGCTTGGGATGTCCCGGCAATTACCGCCATTTATGCTCACCACGTGCTTGTTGGCACCGGCACTTTCGAACTTGAACCGCCATCCCAGGCGGAGATGGAAAGCCGCCGCGCCGATGTGCTGGCCAAAGGATTGCCGTACCTGGTGGCCATCGACGCTGACAAGGTCATGGGCTTTGCCTATTGCAACTGGTTTAAGCCGCGGCCGGCCTATCGATTCTCGGCTGAAGACTCCATCTACATGGCCGCCGACGCACAGGGTCATGGAGTTGGGAGAGCGTTGCTGGCTGAACTCGCCACGCAGGCCGAAAGAGCGGGCGTTCGAAAATTGATTGCGGTCATTGGCGACTCGGCCAATACCGGATCCATCGCGGTCCATCGATCCGTTGGGTTTTCCGAAGTTGGGATTCTCAAATCCTGTGGCTGGAAGTTTGGCCAATGGCGCGATGTCGTCATGATGGACAAGCCCTTAGGTCTGGGCGACAGCTGCGCCCCGCAGCCATAACTGACAGCCATGAAAAACAAGACGGTCGCCACCTGGCTGACGTTCATCGGTGGCCCTTTCGGTCTGCACCGTTTCTATTTGAAGGGACGTGGCGACCTGTTGGGGTGGTTATTGCCGGTCCCAACGAGCTTGGGCTTTTACGGGATGTTACGGGTGCAACAATACGGACTGGATGACTTGTGGAGCTGGTTCCTGATTCCCGTCCTGGGCTTTACCTTCGCCGGCTGCGCCTTGAACGCCATTGTTTACGGCTTGATGACGCCCGAGAAGTGGAACACCCGGTTCAACCCGACGGTTGAGGCGGGTGCAAGGCCTGGTCAGACGGGCTGGTTCACGATTGCCGCCATCGCCCTGGCCTTGCTACTTGGAACGACGGTACTGATGAGCAGCATCGTGCTGACTTTTCAGCATTACTTCGAGTACCAGATCGACGAGTCGCGCAAGATGTCGCAGTAAATTGACGGTCTTTTGAAGCCAAATGAAGGTGGAGTGCCCTATTTTTTACTGCTTCAGAAAATCTGTAGACTGACCCAATAGGCGATCGCGCCGACGAACGCAGTAGCCGGAATGGTCAGAATCCAGGCCCAGATGATGTTGCCTGCAACTCCCCATCGCACCGCACTGGCACGCTGTGTCGCACCGACACCGACGATGGCGCCAGTAATGGTATGCGTGGTCGACACCGGAATCCCAAAAATTGCCGCAATGAAGAGGGTGATCGCACCTCCGGTCTCCGCACAAAAACCGTGTACCGGTTTGAGTTTGGTGAGTCTTTGTCCCATCGTCTTGACGATACGCCATCCACCAAACAAAGTGCCCATGGCAATGGCGGTGTAACAACTCAGGACCACCCATGTCGGTGGCGCCTTGTCACCCACGGCGGTGTAACCCGTGGCGATCAGCAGCATCCAGACGATACCAATCGTTTTTTGTGCATCGTTGCCGCCGTGCCCCAGGCTATAGGCACCAGCTGACACCAATTGAAGACGCCTAAACCAGCGGTCCACGCGGCTGGGAGTGCTGCGGCGGAATACCCGGGACACCAGGATCAGCATCAAGGACCCTAGCAGGAACCCCATCAAGGGCGACACAAATATGAAAATCACCGTCTTCAAGATGCTGGAAAAAACCAGGGCCGAAGCGCCCGCTTTGGAAATGACTGCACCAACAATGCCACCGATCAACGCGTGCGAGGAACTGCTCGGAATGCCGTAATACCATGTGATGAAATTCCAGCTTATGGCACCCACCAGTGCGCCAAAGACAACGTTGACATCAACCACACCTGGCTGGGCAAGACCTTTTCCAATCGTTGCGGCAACGCTCAATTGAAATACCAAAATCGCGATGAAATTGAAAACCGCAGCAAACAGCACCGCCTGCCCCGGCTTTAGAACGCCGGTGGATACGACGGTTGCAATCGAGTTTGCAGCATCATGAAATCCATTCATGAAATCGAACGCCAGCGCCAGCACGACCAGCATGATTACCACCCACAGCGCAACCTGAACCGATGCCATTTGACGGACAATTCAGGAGTTCTCGAGGACAATGCCCTCGATGACGTTGGCGACGTCTTCGCACTTGTCAGTGATGGTCTCAAGCAATTCATAAATTGCCTTGAGCTTGATCACTTCCCGCACATCTGGCTCCTCCCGGAATAATTTACTCATCGCGCTTCGCATGACGCGGTCTGCGTCAGACTCCAGCTGGTCAATCTCTTCACAGGTCTTCAGTGCCGCCGCCGCCGTGGCCGGGTCGGCAATTTTGGCCAGCATGTTGACTGCATCGCGCACCCGTTCACAGCATTTCACGCTCAAGTCAGTCAAGCGCGTGATGTCTTCCGTCATGTGATGCACGTCATACAGCGCCATGGTCTCAGCCGAATCCTGAATCAGGTCGGCAATATCGTCCATCGTGTTGATAAGAGAATGAATTTGTTCCCGATCAATGGGCGTGATGAAGGTGATGTGAATGGCCTTGTTCACATCATGCGTCACCCGGTCTGCCGCACGCTCGGCATTGTCGACATCCTGATTGTATTTTTGGCGCAGGTGAAGATCACTGTAGTTGGCAACCAGCTTGGAAAACGCATGTGCGGCTTCAACAATCCGGTCCGCGTGCTGATTGAACATTTCGAAAAAATTGCCTTCACGCGGCAACAGTTTGCCAAAAAACATGGCTGACTCCTCTGGCGGAACTTGTCAAACA
This sequence comes from uncultured beta proteobacterium, assembly GCA_963750815.1. Lineage (GTDB taxonomy): Bacteria > Pseudomonadota > Gammaproteobacteria > Burkholderiales > Burkholderiaceae_C > Rhodoferax. The sequence continues at coordinate 491,832 of CAVVRS010000001.1, read as the reverse complement.
TTTGACGGTATCAAGACTGCGCGAAGTTTAACCGCCCACCCTGCGGGCAATGGCTCAAATGTTCAAGCGCTGCGAAAAATAAAATACACGGCACCCACCATGCAAAATGCCGCCCACAAATAGTCCAGTTTGAATGGTTCCTTGAGGTAGATCATGGCAAACGGAACAAATACAGCCAGCGTAATGACCTCCTGCACAATTTTGAGCTGCCCAACACTAAACCCTGCTTGCTGAAAGCCAATGCGGTTGGCCGGTACCTGCAAGGCATACTCAAACAAGGCGATCCCCCAACTCACCATAGCTGCGATATACCAGGGTGCGGCAGCCAAATTCTTCAGGTGACCGTACCAAGCAACAGTCATGAAAATATTGCTGCCCACCAGCAGCAAAATGGTCTGCAGGTACAGGGGAATGGATTGGAGCGCGCTCATGCCCCGAATTATCCGATACCACCGATGTAAAAACGCCCGGAAACCAGTTTGATGGGGATGCGACCCGGCTTGCCGTCCAACCGGGCATTTTTATGCGCAAGGTAAAAGGGGACAGGTTGACCGGGCACGCCAGCCGGTCACTGCCGCATTGACCAGCCCTGGGGACCGGCGACGCGCACAGAAACCACGTTTTCAGCAATTTCCTTGAACGCCGGGCAGGTCATGTGCAGTTTCACGTAGGGCGAGTTCGAACCAACGGCCGGTGTTGACTGTGCGCTGCTGCTACAGCCATCAACACTGGTGTCCGGCGTCAACACCTCGAGAATGTGCCAGCCGTTTCTGAGCGTCATATTGGTAAAAAATTCAGGACTAATTCGCACGCCATTGAGGGAGCCTCGGCACGACAGTCTGATCCATATACCAACGACAGCACCACCGGGAACGTTCTCCTGGAAAACGCCATCGGCATCTTCGCTCTGAACCGAGCAGCCCAGCATCGGTGACTCGGGGTTCAGCGGAAACTGCGAGGACGTGAAAGCGTCCATTCGCAAATATCTCTCAAGCAAGGGGGGCAAGTGGCCGTTCACACTTTCCAGTCTGAACATCCCCGCCTTGTCGGCCACAATGTCCCGACCCCGTGCCACGATGGGACCAGTGCCGTTTGAATTTCGGGTGACGAGAAATTTACCGCTTTTTGCACGCAGTCTGATGTAGTTACCGTCACGGATTACCCGGCCGCTGCCCATGCTGCCGGCCAGATAAACGTTGAAAATCTCTGAAGTGCCGGCTGCGTTTCGATTGCAGTTCGCGGCATCATCGGTACCACTGCCAGCGCTAACGAACTGGCTATTGTTGCAGCGTATGAAAACCCGCGCACCATCGCGCAGGACGCCATTGCCGCCGATAACGGCAATGTCAAACTGCTCAAACGATCCCCGGTTGGCACCATTCGCGCTGATGGGGCCAGTCCCCCCGCCCTCCGCGCTGATGGTGTTGTGCGCCAGATAAGTGGAAAAAATGAACATCTTCCCGGGAACCGCGTGAACCGAAGAAACGGCAACAAGCAATGATGCAGCACCGGCCATACGACGCACGGAAAGGATGAGCTGATTCATGCGGCGCAGTATCGTCACGCGACACTCACTGTGTCAAGTGTCAATTTTTGAGATGGTGAATGATGTAAATCACAGAGTGCGGCAGGAACTCAGCATCTGCTGAGGACAGAGCACTTCGCTTAGCGTCGGTCTGTCCGGCAAGGTATCAAGTTGGGTCCGATCAACACGGCCCGGAGGTAACGCGCCGGGAGGTGCTTGGCCGGCACCTGCGCCACGGCCGCCTTGTCGAGTTCGCCAGACACTCCTGAATTAATAGCTGCTCACGCACATTCCACGAGGCCTACAAGCTGATTTTATCGATAAATAAGCCCCGCCACGCAAGCTGCGGGGCTTGGTCGACGCGGTGCGTCAACAGACCATCAGACCAGCGTCAGCCCTGCACTGTGGCCGCCGCTTCGGTGTAGTCCTTGACCTTGTCGAAATTCAGATATTGGTAGATCTTGTCATTGGCAGAGGTCAGTACAGCCATGTCCGCCATGTATTCGGCTTTGGTGGGAATGCGACCGAGTTTGGAACAGATGGCTGCCAGCTCGGCGCTACCCAGGTAGACAAAGCTGTTTTTACCCAGCCGATTCGGAAAATTGCGGGTGGACGTGGAAAACACCGTAGCACCTTCTCTCACCTGCGCCTGGTTGCCCATGCACAGGCTGCAACCCGGCATTTCCATGCGTGCACCGGCAGAACCGAGAACACCGTAGTGGCCTTCTTCTGTCAGCTGTTTGGCATCCATCTTGGTGGGCGGTGCCATCCACAGTTTGACAGGTATGTCGCGCTTGTTTTCCAGCAGTTTGCTGGCAGCGCGGAAGTGGCCGATATTGGTCATGCATGACCCAATAAACACTTCCTCAATCTTGGCACCCGCAACGTCAGACAATGTTTTTACATCGTCCGGATCGTTCGGGCAGGCCACGATAGGCTCATGTATGTCGGCCAGGTCAATCTCGATGACGGCAGCATAGTCCGCATCCGCATCGCCCTTGAGCAACTGCGGATTGGCCAGCCAGGCTTCCATCGCCTTGATGCGTCGGTTGATGGTGCGCACATCCGAATAACCCGAAGCAATCATCCATTTCAGCATCGTGATGTTGCTGGTGATGTACTCAATGATGGGCTCCTTGTTCAGGTGCACGGTGCAACCACCGGCACTGCGCTCGGCAGAGGCGTCGCTCAACTCAAACGCCTGCTCCACCTTCAGGTCAGGCAGACCTTCAATCTCCAGAATGCGACCGGAAAAAATGTTTTTCTTGCCTTGTTTGGCCACCGTCAACAAACCGGCCTTGATGGCGTACAACGGAATGGCGTTGACCAGATCACGCAGGGTGATACCGGACTGCATCTTGCCTTTAAAGCGTACCAGTACGCTCTCAGGCATGTCCAGCGGCATGACGCCGGTGGCGGCACCGAACGCAACCAAACCGGAACCCGCAGGGAAACTGATGCCAATCGGGAAACGGGTGTGGCTGTCGCCGCCGGTGCCCACGGTATCGGGCAGCAGCATGCGGTTCAACCAGCTATGGATGATGCCGTCACCGGGACGCAGCGGCACACCGCCGCGGGTACTCATGAATTCAGGTAATTCGTGATGCATCTTCACGTCCACCGGCTTCGGATAGGCGGCCGTATGACAGAACGACTGCATCACCAGGTCGGCGCTGAAGCCCAGGCAGGCCAGGTCTTTGAGCTCGTCGCGCGTCATCGGGCCAGTGGTGTCTTGTGAGCCCACACTGGTCATCTTCGGCTCGCAGTAAGTACCGGGGCGAACGCCCTGGCCTTCAGGCAGACCGCAGGCACGGCCGACCATTTTTTGCGCCAGCGTGAAACCTTTTTTGGTGTCCACAGGGTTTTGCGGCAGACGGAACAGCGTGCTCACGGGCAAGCCCAGTGACTCGCGCGCCTTGGCGGTCAGGCCACGGCCGATGATCAGCGGAATGCGGCCACCGGCGCGCACTTCGTCAAACAGCACGTCGCTTTTGACCTTGAATTCGGCAATGACCTTGCCGTCTTTGAGCGCTTTACCATCATAAGGACGCAGTTCCACTACGTCGCCCATGTTCATGGCGCTTACGTCCAGCTCGATTGGCAAGGCGCCCGAATCTTCCATCGTGTTGTAGAAGATGGGGGCGATCTTGCTGCCCAGGCAGACACCGCCAAAGCGCTTGTTCGGCACAAAGGGAATGTCTTCGCCGGTAAACCACAGCACCGAGTTGGTGGCCGATTTGCGGGATGAGCCGGTGCCAACCACGTCGCCGACATAGGCCACCAGATGACCCTTGGCTTTCAGTTCGTCAAAGAATTTAACCGGGCCGCGCTTGCCGTCTTCTTCCGGAACAATGCCGGGCCGGGCGTTTTTATGCATCGCCAGTGCATGCAACGGAATATCGGGGCGGCTGAAGGCGTCGGGCGCCGGTGACAGGTCATCCGTGTTGATTTCGCCCGCCACCTTAAAAATCGTCAACCGAATCGACTTGGGCACCTCGGGGCGCGAAGTAAACCATTCGGCATCGGCCCAGCTTTGCAGCACGGCTTTAGCTTGGGCATTGCCCTTGTCGGCTTTTTCCTTGACGTCATGAAACTGGTCAAACATCAACAATGTCTTTTTCAGGCCCCTCGCTGCCACTTCAGCCACCACCGCATCGTCCAGCAAATCAACCAGCGGACTGATGTTGTAGCCGCCCAGCATGGTGCCCAGCAGCTCGGTCGCTTTTTCGCGCGAGATCAACGGACATTTTTCGGCGCCATGGGCCACGGCTGCCAGATAGCTGGCCTTGACTTTGGCGGCATCATCAACTCCGGCGGGCACACGATGCGTAATCAGATCCACCAGGGTGGCTTCTTCACCTTGAGGCGGCATTTTCAGCAATTCGACAAGTTCACCTGTCTGTCTGGCAGACAAAGGCAACGGGGGTATGCCCAGAGCGGCGCGTTCGGCGACATGGGCGCGGTAAGTTTGCAACATGGTTACTCCTATTAAATCAATTAAAACTGGTTACAGCCCTTGTGGGAATTGCATAACATGCTATCTATTGAATAGCTATTTCAAGTGGTACATCAAGCACACCAGGCACCGGGTTCAGGATCAGACTTGCCGCCACAAGTGCCTGTTCAGGGCTAATGCACTCATCGGCCAGGCGTTGGCCCGACTTCTGACTCATCAGCATGGACTTGTTGGCCAACTGCAACCAGACGGCTCCAGTCCTGGGATCTTCCAGCCGGATGGCACCCGTCGTGGTTTCCACCGGGAACATGCGGAATTTTTGATTCTTCAGTCGCAATTCGAAATACCCCGGGGCTTGGGCGTCGAACTTCAAACTGACATGCGTTCCCAGTTCGCAGGGCAATTTTCCCTGATAGACACGCTCCCCAATGGCCAGTTCGGCGGGTGTCTGCGCCAAGAGTGCGATGGGCGCCGCAAGCAATAAAACCGTCGCGAAAAATTTATATGTCATTGAGCCTGTCCTGATCAATTGAAAAAAGCCATGGCATGTTCCGGCAGTTCCTGCCCGGTCCGGTAGGCCCGCTCCAGGACTTGCCAAAAATATCGATAGCTGGCCCGATCATGCAATTTTCCATCCACCGCAATAGGAGACCAAGCTGCATTTTCTGCACGCCTGATGATATTGGAGGCCACTTCAATTTCGCTTACGGTCGGCGCAAAAGCCTCAAGAATTGGCCTGATCTGATCTGGATGAATACTCCACATGCGGGCGTAACCCAGCGTCCGCGAGGCGCGTGTCGCGGCCAGCCGCACCGCCGCGCGGTCACCAAATTCAGTAACAACACAGTGCGATGGCACCTTGCCGTGGGCGTGGCAGGCCGAAGCAATTTCCAGTTTGGCGCGCAACACCAGCGGGTGACTGAATTGGTCAAGTTCATTGCAGTCGCGACCGGTCTGGACTGTCATGGCACTGACTGGAATCGCGCCTCCATGAGCCGAGACGAAATCCATCAAGCCAAAACTGATCGACTGCACTCGTGAGTGTGCGGCAATTTCAAAAACCCGATGAACTGCTGCAGGCGACTCGATCAACACATGTATCGGTATGGGAGTGGTTCGCCCGGACCGCAGCGCTATCTGGTCAACCAGACGCGTTACCTGTCCAATCTCGGCAACTGACTCGAGCTTGGGAATCATCAGGTGGCACAACGCCGCAGCAACGCCTCCGACAACGATCTCGACCTCCTGCTCGAACGCCGGATGCGCCACCGGATGCAGTCGCACTGCAATTCGAGGTGCTATGTTTTTTATAGCTTTTAACGCTTGATTGGTAAGGGATACAACCATATTTGCATGGTCTAATTCGCCTCCAGCGGAGGCGCCATCCTCACAATCGAGCGTCACGTCGAAGACGCAGGCGCCAAACTCTTCAGACATCTCGGCCTGAAGCGCCAGACTTTTGCGCATGCGGGACTCCACGCCGCAAAAATGGTCACATACCGGCAGGAACACGGCTGCCCCCTGGGAGCCGAGCAGAACCTCGCGCGGATGCAACCGCGCGCCCTTGCTGACCGGGCCGCCGCTTCGCTTGTCTGGCAGTCCGACGGCACTCATCGCACCAGAAACTACAGCAAATGCGCGACGCCTGCCTGCTCGTCCTGCAATTCCTTCAGGGTCTTGTTGATGCACTCCTGACTGAACGCGTCAATTGGCAAATCCGGGACCACCGTGTATTCGCCACCGGAACAGGTTACCGCAAAGCCGAACATCGTATCTTTCGGAATGCCGTATTGGCCATCCGATGGAATACCCATGGTGACCCATTTGCCGTTGGTGCCCAATGCCCAGTCACGCATGTGATCAATGGCAGCGTTGGCCGCAGACGCTGCCGACGACACGCCACGTGCAGCAATGATGGCTGCACCGCGTTTGCCGACCGTCGGCAAGAACGTGTTGGCGTTCCATTCCTGATCGTTGATCATGTCCTTGACACTGGCGCCATTGATGGTGGCAAAGCGATAGTCCGCGTACATTGTCGGGGAGTGATTGCCCCAGACCGCCATTTTTTCAATATTTGCCACTGCTTTGCCGGTCTTGGTGGCGAGTTGGCTCAAGGCGCGGTTGTGATCAAGGCGCAGCATGGCGGTGAAATTCTTGCGTGGCAGGTCGGGGGCGCTCTTCATGGCAATATACGCGTTGGTATTGGCCGGATTGCCGACCACCAGCACCTTGACATTGCGGCTGGCAACCGCGTTGAGTGCCTGTCCCTGTGCGGTAAAAATTGCGCCATTGACGGCCAGCAATTCTGCCCGCTCCATACCGGGTCCACGGGGACGCGAACCAATCAACAACGCATATTCAACATCCTTGAACGCTGTCATTGGGTCACTGTGTGCTTCCATGCCAACCAGCAGCGGGAATGCACAGTCCTGCAACTCCATCATCACGCCCTGCAGCGCCTGTTGCGGCTTCTCCATTGGAACCTCGAGCAACTGCAAAATCACGGGCTGGTCCTTGCCCAGCATTTCGCCAGAAGCGATTCGAAACAAAATGGCGTAACCAATTTGACCTGCTGCGCCGGTTACGGCAATGCGGACGGGCTTTTTGCTCATGATGAGAACTCCAGTAGTGTTGTAAAACGGGTACCAAAGCGGCGCAAGCGGGTGACCTGAGCGCCACGGAAAGTGGTTCAGTTTACTCTGGAAAACCCTGATCCGTCAATTTTGTCTTATGTCTTATATAAGATATGATTTGCCCGGCTCCACCACTTTTGCCGGGGGTCAATCACCCATGTCCGCTACCTCTATCCCACTGGCTGAAACTGCGCCTGCCCCTTACAGCGGCGGTACTTTGACAACGCCATCATTCAGCCCGCTGTACCAACAGATAAAGGGACTGATATTGAACGGCCTGAGGCTTGGTGAATGGAAACCTGGCGAAGTCATTCCCAGCGAAATGGACCTGGCAACCCGTTTTCAAGTAAGCCAGGGCACGGTACGTAAGGCGATCGATGAACTCGCCGCCGAGAATCTGCTGGTGCGCCGCCAGGGCAAAGGCACCTTTGTAGCCACGCATGCAGAACAACAGGTCCAGTTCCGTTTTTTGAAGCTGGTACCCGACAGTGGCGCCCCCGGTAGCGAAGGCCCGGCCCACCGTGACATCATTGAGTGCCGTCGCGTCCGCGCCGGCACGGATGTGGCCCGTGCTTTGGCGTTGCGCGCTGGTGATTCTGTGATTCAGGCACGCCGCGTGTTGAGCTTTGTCGGAATACCCACAATTCTCGAGGACATCTGGCTTCCCGCAGCGCCGTTCAAAGGCTTGACCGCCGAGAGGCTGGCCAACTACCAGGGTCCCATGTACGCCCTGTTTGAGACCGAATTCAATGTGCGCATGGTTCGTGCCGAGGAAAAAATACGCGCTGAACCCGCTGTGCAAGGCAGGGAACTGCTGTTGAAAGTCGCGCAGGGAACCCCCTTACTGTGTGTGGAACGCATCGCTTATACCTACAAAGACATCCCGATGGAGTTGCGTCGCGGCTACTACCGCACAGATACACATCATTACCACAACACCCTGATCTGAGCCATTGACGGCGCCGCAACAACACCATCGCCCTGTCAGCAAAACAGATGCTGCATTGCAATAGAATTTCAGGGTGAACAGCAGTTGCTGGTTACAAGGCAGTTAAAAATATGGAAAACCAAGTATGTCCGACTTAGTGACAAGCCCAGCAAAAAAGCGTCCCGAGTTCCGTAATATCAACGCATTCAGGGATCTCCCGGGTTACCGCTGGCCGGCGGCAGCGGTGGTATCGGGAATGCACCGTATCAGTGGGCTGCTGATGTTTATCCTGTTGCCTTTCATCATCTGGATGTTTGACAATTCAATCTCTTCCGAAATTTCCTTTGCAAAATTCAAATCCATTTTTGATGCGGGTATGCTGGGTCTCCCAGGTGTGGTTTGGAAACTGGTCGTTCTCGCATTGATCTGGGCCTGTCTGCACCACTTCATTGCAGGGCTTCGCCATCTTTGGATGGACGCAAGTCATGCTGCCGTCACCCGGGAATTTGGCAAATCATCTGCCCTGTTAACACTGGCTGGAAGCGTTGGCTTTGCCATCGTGCTCGGCGCCAAGCTTTTCGGTGTTTACTGAAATCCCGCTTGGCATCCAGCACTACGCGAAGCCGCCGCCGTACTCAACTGATCAGGAAAACATCATGTCTGTCAATTTTGGTTCCAAACGGATTGTGGTCGGCGCACACTACGGATTGCGCGACTGGCTGGCCCAGCGTATCACTGCGGTACTGATGACACTTTTCTCGATGCTGGTTTTGGCACGGGTTGTTTTCAGCAAAGGTCCCATCGATTACGACCGTTGGGCCGGAATTTTTTCATCCCAGTGGATGAAGGGATTGACTTTTACTGTCATCCTGGCGCTAATTTTTCACATATGGGTTGGCATGCGTGAAATCTGGATGGATTACATAAAACCAGTCGGCTTGCGTCTGTTCCTGCAGGTCTTCAGTATGGTCTGGTTACTCACTTGCGCCGGCTGGGCGATTCAGGTTCTGTGGCGCGTGTAAATCCTTGAACCGAAATTGAATCACATAATCATGACCGCTACCTCCAAACTCCCGAAACGCAAATTTGATGTTGTCATTGTCGGCGCCGGCGGCTCGGGCATGCGGGCATCGTTGCAACTGGCGCGGGCTGGTCTGAACGTAGCCGTGCTCTCCAAAGTGTTTCCGACGCGTTCCCACACCGTAGCAGCCCAAGGCGGGATTGGCGCTTCGCTAGGCAATATGTCAGAGGACAACTGGCATTACCATTTTTATGACACCGTCAAAGGCTCCGACTGGTTGGGAGACCAGGATGCGATTGAATACATGTGTCGTGAGGCCCCAAAGGTGGTGTATGACCTGGAGCACATGGGGATGCCGTTTGACCGCAACCCAGACGGCACCATCTACCAGCGCCCGTTCGGGGGCCATACCGCCAATTACGGTGAAAAGCCGGTGCAACGCGCCTGCGCCGCCGCCGACCGAACCGGGCACGCCATGCTACACACGCTGTACCAGCAAAACGTAAAGGAAAAAACCAGCTTTTTTGTCGAGTGGCTGGCAATGGACCTTATCCGTGACGCCGCAGGTGACGTATTGGGCGTGACGGCGCTCGAGATGGAAACCGGTGACGTGCACATATTTGAAGCAAAAACAACACTACTGGCAACTGGCGGTGCAGGCCGTATTTTTGCGGCATCCACCAACGCTTTCATTAATACCGGCGATGGTCTGGGCATGGCAGCACGGGCCGGTATTCCGCTGGAGGACATGGAGTTCTGGCAGTTCCACCCGACTGGCGTGCATGGCGCCGGCGTGCTCCTGACTGAAGGTTGTCGCGGTGAAGGCGCGATTTTGCGCAATAGCAATGGCGAGCGTTTCATGGAGCGCTATGCGCCAGCTTACAAAGACCTGGCGCCGCGTGACTATGTGTCGCGCTGCATGGATCAGGAAATAAAGGAAGGTCGTGGCTGCGGCCCCAACAAGGACTACATCAACCTCGACATGACCCACCTGGGAGCCGACAACGTCATGAAAAGGTTGCCCTCAGTATTTGAGATCGGACACAACTTTGCCAATGTCGACATCACCAGGGAGCCCATTCCCGTTGTGCCGACCATCCACTACCAGATGGGCGGTATTCCGACCAATATCCACGGTCAGGTTGTTACGCAAAATGCCGACAACAAAAGCCAGGTCGTCAACGGTCTGTATGCCGTGGGTGAATGTGCGTGCGTCAGCGTGCATGGTGCCAATCGCCTGGGCACTAACTCACTGCTGGATCTACTGGTGTTTGGCCGCGCTGCGGGCAATCACATTGTCGAATTCAACAAGACCAACTTCACCCACAAGCCGTTGCCAGAGGGTGCAGCTGACACAACACTGGCCCGCGTTGCGCGTCTCGACGGATCCACCGGCGGCGAGTACTCACAGGACGTGGCCGACGATATCCGCCGCACCATGCAGCAACACGCTGGCGTGTTCCGCACCCAAGCCAGCATGAATGAGGGTGTAACCAAAATAGCTGCCCTGCGCGAACGCGTTAAAACCATCCACCTGAAAGACAAATCCAAAATTTTCAATACAGCCCGTATCGAGGCGCTGGAGGTTGAAAACCTGATCGAAGCTGCACAGGCGACGATAGTGTCCGCGGCTGCCCGCCGCGAAAGCCGTGGCGCCCATTCGGTCAATGATTATGGCGATACCCCGGAACATCCCAACGGACGAAACGACACCGACTGGCATAAACACACGCTCTGGCACAGAGACGGAAATTGCCTGAGTTACAAACCGGTTCAGATGACACCTCTTACTGTCGACTCTGTGACACTGACTGTGCGCAGTTTCTAACTCTCAGTCTATCGAAACGACCCGCGAGAACACTACCATGTCAAAACGTACCTTCCAGATCTATCGCTACGACCCTGATGCCGATGCAAAACCCTACCTGCAGACCCTGGAGGTGGAACTCGATGGCAGCGAGCGCATGTTGCTGGACGCCTTGATGAAGCTCAAGGCGCAGGACCCAAGCATCAGTTTTCGACGTTCCTGTCGCGAAGGTGTCTGTGGTTCAGATGCCATGAATATCAATGGCAAGAACGGATTGGCTTGCCTGACCAACATGCTTACCCTAAAGGGAACCATTGTTCTGAAACCCCTGCCGGGTCTGCCCGTGGTACGCGACCTGATTGTCGACATGACGCAGTTCTTCAAACAGTACAACTCTATCAAACCCTACCTGATCAACGATAGCGTACCACCCGAAAGAGAACGTTTGCAAAGTCCCGAGGAACGCGACGAGCTCAATGGTCTTTATGAGTGCATTTTGTGCGCCAGCTGCTCCACATCCTGCCCCAGCTTCTGGTGGAATCCAGATAAGTTTGTCGGTCCGGCCGGTCTGCTGCAAGCTTACCGGTTCATTGCCGACAGTCGCGACCAGGCTACCGCCGAAAGGCTGGACAATCTGGAGGACCCGTATCGGCTGTTTCGCTGCCACACCATCATGAATTGCGTCGAAGTTTGCCCGAAATCACTCAATCCAACCCGCGCCATCGGCAAAATCAAGGAAATGATGGTGATGCGCACGATTTGAGTTTGATCAACATCGGAAGCGGCTGGCTATGGTACAAAGTGATGTTCTGCTTGACACAAGAAGCTTGAGCAAGCTGAAGTGGCGGTGCCGGCGCGGTCTGCTCGAAAATGATATTTTCATTGAGCGGTTCTTTCGGCGTTTTGAATCCAGCCTGACCGTCCGGCAATCGCAGGGGCTGAGTGCCATGATGGAACTCGGTGACAATGATCTGCTCGATGTGTTCCTGGCACGCAGAACGCTCGCGCAAGTCAGCGCCAGCCTGGATCGTGATGATGTACTTGAAGTTTTGTGTATGTTGAGAAAACCCATTGAAAGGCAAGAAAATGAAACTAGCTGAAAACAAAGCCACACTGTCGTTCAGTAACGGCGGTCCCAGTGTCGATTTGCCGGTCTACCACGGCAACGTCGGGCCGGATGTCGTCGACATCCGAAAGCTGTATGCACAAACCGGCATGTTTACTTACGATCCTGGTTTTCTGTCCACCGCATCGTGCCAGTCGGCCATTACCTATATCGATGGCGACAAGGGCGAACTGCTGTATCGCGGCTACCCGATTGAGCAGTTGGCCACGAACTGCGACTTCATGGAAACCTGTCATTTGCTGCTGTACGGAAACCTGCCGGACGCCAGCGCCAAAGCCGACTTCACCAAGCGCGTAACCCATCACACCATGGTCAACGAGCAGATGCAGTTTTTTCTGCGCGGTTTCCGTCGTGACGCGCATCCAATGGCCATCATGACTGGCTTGGTAGGCGCCCTGTCGGCTTTCTACCACGACAGCACCGACATCAACAACCCAGAGCATCGTGAAATAGCGGCCCTAAGGCTGATTGCCAAGATGCCCACCCTGGTAGCCATGGCATACAAGTACAGCATGGGCCAGCCCTACATGTACCCCAAAAACAACCTGAGCTACGCCGGTAACTTTCTGCACATGATGTTCGCAACGCCGTGTGAAGAGTATGTAGTGAACCCGGTCATCGAGCGCGCGCTGGACCGCATCTTTGTGCTGCATGCTGACCACGAACAAAACGCCTCCACTTCCACCGTTCGCCTTTGCGGCAGCTCCGGCACCAACCCGTTTGCTGCCATTGCTGCCGGTGTCGCCTGTCTGTGGGGTCCGGCTCATGGCGGCGCCAATGAGGCCTGTCTGAACATGCTAGAAGACATCCAGAAAATGGGCGGCATTGCCAAAGTCGGTGAGTTCATGGAGCAAGTCAAGGACAAGAACTCCGGTGTCAAGCTGATGGGCTTTGGTCATCGCGTCTACAAAAATTACGACCCGCGCGCCAAGCTTATGCAGGAAACCTGCAAGGAAGTTCTGACGGCGCTTGGCCTGGAAAAAGACCCCTTGTTCAAGCTCGCCATGGCACTCGAAAAGATCGCACTGGAAGACGAGTACTTTGTTTCGCGCAAGCTCTATCCCAATGTCGACTTCTACTCTGGCATCGTGCAACGCGCCATCGGTATTCCGGTGAACATGTTCACCGGCGTGTTCGCGCTGGCCCGCACGGTCGGCTGGATCGCCCAACTCAATGAAATGATCAGCGACCCGGAGTACAAGATTGGCCGTCCACGTCAGTTGTTCACCGGTTCTGTCAAGCGGGATGTCCTGCCGATCTCGCAACGCTGAACCCGGCTGTACAAAACGCCCGCCGGATGGCAACACCGGCGGGCGTTTTGTTTACTGCAGGCGGGCTTTGCGGCGCCGCATAAAATCACGGATTGCCAAGGAAACGACATGGGACGCACGCTGTACGACAAACTCTGGGACGAACACGTTGTCCACACTGAAGAAGATGGCACCTCCATCCTCTACATCGACCGCCATCTGGTGCATGAAGTCACCAGCCCGCAAGCTTTTGAGGGGTTGCGCCAGGCTGGCCGCAAGATTTGGCGCGTCAGTTCGATCGTTGCTACTGCGGACCACAACACACCTACCACCGGGTGGGAGTTGGGTTACGACGGCATCACTGATCCGACCAGCAAAGAGCAGGTCATCACACTCGACACAAACATGCGGGAGTTCGGTTCTGCAGCGTACTTTCCGTTTCTCTCAAAGCGCCAGGGAATTGTCCACGTTATCGGACCAGAGAATGGCGCCACATTGCCTGGCATGACAGTTGTTTGCGGTGACTCACATACTTCCACCCACGGTGCATTTGGCGCTCTGGCGTATGGCATTGGTACCAGCGAAGTTGAACATGTCATGGCAACGCAAACCCTGTTGGCAAAAAAAGCTAAAAACATGCTGATACGGGTAGAAGGAGCGCTCCCGCGCGGTTGTAGCGGGAAAGACATCGTGCTGGCCATCATCGGGCGGATTGGCACAGCCGGCGGTACCGGCTACACCATCGAATTTGGCGGTTCGGCGATTCGTGCATTGAGCATGGAGGGTCGTATGACAGTGTGCAATATGGCTATAGAAGCCGGTGCCCGGGCAGGCCTCGTGGCCGTCGACGAGAAGACCATCAACTATGTCAAGGGACGTCTGCTGGCACCCGGTCACAGTGCCGTCAATGACGCCGCCGCCGTGGAATGGACACAGGCGGTGGCCTACTGGAAGACCTTGCACACCGATGTGGATGCCAAATTTGACACCATCGTTGAACTCGATGCGGCTCTGATCGCTCCGCAAGTCACCTGGGGTACTTCGCCTGAAATGGTTTTGGGAATAGACTGCCGCGTACCCGATCCGGACAAGGAAAAAGACGCCAGCAAGCGCGGCGCCATCGAGCGCGCCCTGGTCTACATGGGTCTTGAGCCCGGCAAGGCGCTTGACGATTTATATGTGGACAAGGTATTTATCGGCTCCTGCACGAACAGCCGAATCGAAGACATGCGTGACGCCGCCGCAATGATCAGAAAACTGGGGCAAAAAGTCGCCAAAAACATCAGGTTGGCCCTGGTGGTGCCGGGCTCGGGATTGGTCAAAGAACAGGCAGAACGAGAAGGATTGCATGAAGTATTCAGGTCCGCCGGGTTTGAGTGGCGAGAACCGGGGTGCTCCATGTGTCTGGCCATGAATGCCGACCGGCTGGAACCTGGCGAACGCTGCGCCTCCACCAGCAACCGCAATTTTGAGGGTCGCCAGGGCGCTGGCGGACGCACTCATCTGGTCAGTCCTGCAATGGCAGCGGCCGCTGCCATTCACGGACATTTTGTCGACATCAGAAAGTTTGTCTGAGCAATTCCGGCAAGGAGAACACCATGAAGACATTTGGCTATTCCATCGCTTTCTGCTGCGCTTTTGTCCTGTCCGGTTGCAACACCGTCAAAGGGGTTGGCCAGGACCTGCAAAAGGCAGGCGAAAAAATTGAAAATGCCGCAACTAAAAAATAGGGAATCAGCATGCAAAAGTTCGTCCTGCACAAGGGACTGGTGGCCCCGATGGACCGTGAAAACGTCGACACCGATGCCATCATCCCCAAGCAATTCCTGAAATCAATCCGCAAGACGGGGTTTGGCCAGAATTTGTTTGACGAGTGGCGCTACCTGGACGCTGGCTATCCCGGCCAGGACCTCAACAGTCGCAGGCCTAACCCGGACTTTGTGCTCAACCAGGAACGCTACCAGAATGCGTCCATTTTGCTGGCACGCAAGAACTTTGGTTGCGGCTCGTCACGCGAACACGCCCCCTGGGCGCTCGACCAGTTTGGTTTTCGCGTCATCATTGCGCCGAGCTTTGCCGATATCTTTTTCAACAACAGTTTCAAAAATGGCCTGTTGCCCATTGTCCTGGGCGAAGCCATGGTCGGCCAGTTGTTCAGTGAGGCTGCCGTCTTTCCCGGCTATACCCTGACCATTGATCTCGAACAGCAGGTTATCGCCAAACCGGATGGCGAGGAATGGCATTTCGACGTACAACCGTTTCGCAAGTACTGCCTGCTTAATGGCTTCGATGACATTGGCCTGACGTTGCGGCACGCAGAAAAAATAAGGGCTTTTGAAACCGGTCGTCTTGCGGAAAAACCATGGCTAGCCCACACATTGCTGGCGTGAGTCGCTGTACATTTGGATTTCTTGCGCGGCAGACCGCAGCTTCATTCAGCAAGCAAGCCCTGCCGCAACACTGTAGAGAGCGTTAAGTACCTTATGAAAATTGCAGTATTGCCGGGCGACGGTATCGGCACCGAAATTGTGACAGAAGCCGTCAAGGTATTGAATGCGCTCGACTTGCCGCTGGAAATGCAAACCGCACTGGTTGGCGGTGCGGCTTATGAAGCGTATGGCAATCCCCTGCCAGACGCCACACTGGAACTGGCGCAGCAAGCTGATGCCGTGCTCTTTGGCGCCGTTGGTGACTGGAAATATGACAAACTTGCCCGCCACCTGCGTCCCGAGCAGGCGATTCTGGGGTTGCGCAAACATCTCGGGTTGTTTGCCAATTTCCGCCCGGCAATTTGCTACGAGCAACTGGTGGATGCCTCCAGTCTGAAGCCGGAGCTGGTTGCCGGCCTCGATATCCTGATCATTCGCGAACTGACCGGTGATATTTATTTTGGTCAACCGCGTGGCCGCCGTACCGCCACCGACGGACATTTCCCCGGTACTGAGGAAGCGTTCGACACGATGCGCTATTCCCGCCCCGAAATCGAGCGCATTGCGCACGTCGCTTTCCAGGCAGCCCGTAAACGCAACAAACGAGTCACCAGCGTGGACAAAGCCAATGTACTGGAAACCTTCCAGTTCTGGCGCGACGTTGTCACCGAAGTGGGGCAGCAGTATCCGGATGTGGAACTCGACCACATGTACGTAGACAACGCCGCCATGCAGCTGGTGCGTGCCCCCAGGAAGTTTGACGTTGTGGTCACTGGCAACATGTTTGGCGACATTCTGAGCGACGAGGCAGCCATGCTTACCGGCTCCATTGGCATGTTGCCCTCCGCTTCACTGAACGCCGGCAACCAGGGTCTGTATGAGCCCAGCCACGGTAGCGCGCCAGACATCGCTGGCCAGGGTGTCGCCAACCCGCTGGCTACTATTCTGAGTGCCGCCATGATGCTGCGCTTCAGCTTGAACCAGGAAGCCGCAGCCCGGCGTATTGAGGCCGCCGTCAAGCAAGTCCTGGTGCAAGGATTGCGTACTGCCGACATTTTTCGCCCCGGCACGACCCGTGTCTGCACCGCTGACATGGGCACTGCGGTAGTCAAAGCTTTATAGCGCGGGCGCAGCCCCCTGAATTCTTTACATTTTCAATATCCAAAAAGGGCAACACAATGAAAATCGGTAATCTGGTAGGTTTGGTAGGCTGGCGTGGCATGGTCGGGTCGGTTTTGATGGACCGGATGCAGTCCGAGGGCGATTTCGCTCTGATTGAACCGGTATTTTTTTCCACGTCGGATGCC
Source organism: uncultured beta proteobacterium (assembly GCA_963750815.1). GTDB lineage: Bacteria > Pseudomonadota > Gammaproteobacteria > Burkholderiales > Burkholderiaceae_C > Rhodoferax. The sequence continues at coordinate 474,850 of CAVVRS010000001.1, read as the reverse complement.
GGCGGCAAGGCCCCGGCGCAGGCCGGAAACGAGGCTGTGCTGCAGGATGCCTCAGACATAGACGCGCTAAAAAAGTGTGACATTATTATCACCTGCCAGGGCGGCGACTACACCAAGGCGGTCTACCCTCAGCTGCGCGCAGCGGGCTGGAAAGGCTACTGGATTGATGCTGCCAAGACGCTGCGCATGCAGGACGACGCCATCATCATCCTCGACCCGGTCAATATGCCGGTCATCCGCAACGCTTTGGCCAAGGGCATCAAGGACTACGTCGGCGGCAACTGCACGGTCAGTTGCATGCTGATGGGCGTGGGCGCGCTCTACAAGGCCGGTCTGGTGGAGTGGATGCAGACCTCCACCTACCAGGCTGCCTCGGGCGGCGGTGCGCCCAATATGCGCGAACTATTGACGCAGTACGGATCGCTTTACGCCGAGGTCAAGGACCTGCTGGACAACCCGGCCAGCGCCATTCTGGAGATTGACCGCAAGGTCACCGCGCGCCAGCGCAGCTTCACGCCGGTCGAAACCGCCAATTTCCGTGGTGTTCCGCTGGGCGGCAATCTGATCCCCTGGATCGACGCCGACCGCGGCGACGGCACCAGCCTGGAAGAGTGGAAAGGCGGCGCTGAAACCAACAAGATCATGGGTCTGGGCGCACTGTTTGGCAGCGCCGAAATCCCTATCGACAGCACCTGTGTGCGCGTCGGCTCCATGCGCTGTCACTCGCAGTCCCTGACCTTCAAGCTGCGCAAGGATGTGCCGCTGGCCGACATCGAAGCCATGATCGCCAACGACAACCCGTGGGTCAAACTGGTGCCCAACGAGCGTGTGGCCACCGAAACGCAGCTCACCGCCGCCAACGTGGCCGGCACCATGACCATTCCGGTGGGGCGTGTGCGCAAGCTGGCCATGGGGCCAGAATACCTGGGCGCCTTCACCATTGGTGACCAGCTCCTTTGGGGGGCGGCCGAGCCATTGCGTCGCATGTTGCGCATTTTGCTGGCGGCGTGAGCGTATTACTTGCATAACCCAGGTCGCACTGATGCCCGCTATCGAGAACCCGACAGCGTTGTCGCTTGACAACATAGAATCGGTCGGTGCAGGCCGTCCCGCCAAACGAATGAAAGTAAAAAGCTCCCTAACTTGTCACGCCAATATATTGATGTTATGGTGCTTTTGAAGTATTCAACATGGAGCCACTCACTGCATGATGAACCGTATTTTTCTGCCGTCTGAACACCGGAGTCCACAAATTGATTGCTAAATCACATCGCTGGCGAGGAACCGCCATCGCAACGGCAGCGCTTATTGCTCTTTGGGGATCAAATGCATCGGCTTTGTCGCTGGGTCGTGTCTCGGTCCAGTTGGCCCTTGGCGAACCTTTGCGGGCGGAGATAGAGGTACCCGATATCAATCCAGAAGAGGCGTCCTCACTGAAGGCTACGGTTGCGTTGCCCGATGCTTTTCGGGCCGCCGGACTGGAATACAACGCGGCTTTGTCGACCATGCAAGTCACATTGCAAAAACGTGCCGACGGGCGTACCTATATCCGCCTGAGCAGTGACCGCCCCATCAATGACCCTTTTGTCGACCTGATTATCCAGGCAAGCTGGGCCAGCGGGCGCATTGTCCGCGACTTCACCATGCTGTTTGACCCGCCCAGTCTGCGCCAGACGGCTGCCGCTGCGACGCAGACTCCGACACGACCGTCCATCAGCAGCGCACCGCTACGCCCCCCCGGCGTACCCGCTGCGGTTTCACGGCCAACACCATCCAGAACCGCAAGCAGCCGACCGGCAGCCACACCGCCAATCGCTAACGGGCAAGACGAAGGCGACGGACAAGTCGTCGTCAAACCGGGTGATACGGCCAGCAAAATAGCCGCTGCAACAAAGCCGGCCAACGTCTCGCTGGACCAAATGCTGGTGGCCCTGTTGCGCGCCAATCCGTCGGCGTTCGTGGGTGACAACGTCAACCGGGTTAAAGCCGGCTCGATCATGAACGTTCCGACGGCTGAGCAAGCGGCTGCCACGGCCCCGTCTGAAGCAACTCAAATCATCGTGGCGCAGAGCCGCGATTTCAACGATTTTCGCAGGCGACTTGCCGACGTAGCGCCCACCACGTCGGTCGGCGTCGCCGACCGCAAAGTCAGCGGCGCGGTGCAAGCCACAGTTGAAGACAAGAAACCCGCCACGCTGGCACCCGACAAACTGACTTTGTCAAAAGGCGGGTTGCAAAAACCGCCGATTGAGGACCAGATTGCTAAAGAGCGCAGCGCCAGGGAAGTGGCCGGACAAGCCGCTGAAATCACCAAGAACATCGACGAGCTAAGCAAGATTGGTGCGGCTTCAGGCGCTGTGTCGTCCGCCGCATCGGCAGCGCCTGGTTTGCCTGTTGCTGTTTTGCCCCCCGCTTCTGCAGCCTCGGTCGCCATGCCCAGCGCCGCCGTGTCCGCCGCAGCCACGAAGCCGCCAGCGACAACTCCGGCAGCCCAACCTGACGTGGGTCTGATCGAGGGGCTGATGGCAAAGCCACTGATACCTGGCGCAATTGTCCTGGCAGCGTTGCTGGCTGCGCTTGGCGTGTACCGGGCGAAACAGCGCAGGAATGCCTCAAACGTTGACAGCGTTTTTCTGGAAAGCCGTCTGCGACCAGACTCGTTTTTTGGCGCCAGTGGCGGGCAAAGTGTAGACACCAATGACCACGCCGCGCCAGGCTCGTCAGTCGTCTATTCGCCCAGTCAGCTCGATGCGGTAGACGACGTTGACCCGGTTGCTGAAGCCGATGTCTACCTGGCCTACGGCCGTGACCTGCAGGCCGAGGAAATATTGAGGGACGCACTGCGAAGCAAGCCCGGTCGTATTGCCATCCATCAAAAGCTGCTTGACATTTTCAGCAAAAGGGGCGACGCCAAGTCCTTTGAAAATATTGCCGCGCTGGCCTATAAAGTAACCAATGGAGACGGCCCGGAGTGGCAGCGGATTTGCGATATGGGCCTGGGTATTGACCCCAACAACCTCCTGTACCTCCCCGGTGGACAACCCACCAGCGTCGAAGGTCAGCCACCCAGTCCGGTGAGCCTGGCCGGTGGCGCTGTCGATCTGGATCTGGATTTCGACTTTGCCCTTGATGAGGCACCCGCCAGCGCCATCAGCGAGACAACGGCCAGTACATCCGTGTCAGGTCCGACAACCCACGCCATGGAACTCGACGTGCCGACTCAACCGGTAGCACCGCTCAGAAAAGCGTCAGCGCCGGCGACCACAGAAGCCACTGCAAATTCCGTCGATTTCACCGTTCCTGACCAGGAATTCAAACGCGGCGGGACCCTGATACCTACCCCTGTCAATAGCGACAGCTTCAAGTCGCAGGTCGCCAACAGTTTTGGCCCCACCGCGCCTGCGCCGCTGGAGGCAACCCTGCCAGCGGCACCGCAACCTGAAAAAGGCATGCTTGAATTTGACCTTTCGTCGCTGTCGCTTGACCTGGGAGAACCTGAATTGTCCGAGCCAGTTTCCACCGCCGCCGTGAGCACTCCCGAGGATCCGCTGGCAACCAAGCTGGCCCTGGCGCAGGAGTTCAGCGCAATCGGTGATGACGATGGTGCGCGGGCACTGATCAACGAAGTCATGGCGGAAGCGTCAGGTGACATGAAAGTCAAAGCGCAAAGCGCCCTGAACAATCTTTAACACAGGTGCCCCGTGAGGTTGGCACTCGGCATCAGCTATAACGGGCATGCCTACCAGGGCTGGCAAAGCCAGTCCTCAGGCCAAACGGTACAGGACCAGCTCGAATTGGCGTTAGGCAAGTTCACTGAGCACAAAGTGTCCACACTCTGTGCCGGTCGAACCGATGCGGGCGTGCACGGCCTGATGCAGGTGGTGCATTTCGACACGCCGCTGTTGCGCACCCCCGCTTCCTGGGTGCGCGGCACCAATACGTTTTTGCCGGGCGATATGGCCGTGCAATGGGCCCAGGCAGTACCGGCCGGGTTTCATTGCCGGGCCAGTGCATTGGCGCGCCGCTACAGCTACGTGGTGTTCGAGTCCCCAGTGCGCCCCAGTGTTGACGCCAACCAGGTTGGCTGGGTTTTTTACCCGTTAGACGCCGCCGCGATGCAGCAAGCCGCCGCGCACCTGCTGGGCGAGCATGACTTCAGCGCGTTTCGGGCTTCCGCCTGCCAGGCCTTGTCACCGGTCAAAACGTTGCATCGCCTGGATATTTCACGGCGCGGTGCCTACTGGCGGTTTGAGTTTGAGGCCAATGCGTTTTTGCACCACATGATTCGCAACATCATGGGCTGCCTGATCGCTGTAGGACAGGGCAAGCAACCGCCCGATTGGTTGCGCGATGTGCTGCAATGCCGTGACCGCCGTGCAGCGGCCCCGACGTTTTCAGCCAATGGCCTCTATTTTCTCGGTCCCCGCTACGCCCCGCACTGGGGGTTACCGGATCGGACCGCCGCCTTTGATGGATTGCCATGAAGAACCGTGAACGGACCCGGATCAAGATCTGCGGCCTGACGCGTGAAGCCGATGTGGACGCAGCGGTCACCGCCGGGGTTGACGCCATCGGCTTTGTGCTTTACCCGAAAAGCCCGCGCTTCGTTTCGCCCCAACGCGCCGCCGAGCTGGCTCACCGACTACCTCCGTTTGTCACACCGGTGTTACTGTTTGTCAATGAGGATGCTATTAATATAATAGCGGCATGCGCATGTCTGACGGGGGCTACAGTCCAATTTCATGGAGAAGAAACAGCTCAGCAATGCCTCGCGGCGACGCAAGATGGCGCCCGGCCTTTTTTGCGCGTGGCCCGCATTCCGCCGGGCGACGCAGGGCGCCACTTTGATCTCGTAAAATACGCGCTCGATTACTCAAAAGCCCAGGCCATTTTGCTCGACGCGCATGTCGAAGGGTATGGTGGCGCTGGACAAACTTTCAATTGGTCACTGCTTCCTCCAAACGTCAACGCTCACCTCGTCTTGAGTGGTGGGCTCAACGCTGCCAACGTGACCGGCGCCATCCTGCAGGTTCGACCCCGCTGTAAATCGCTGGCGGTCGATGTGAGCTCGGGGGTGGAACTGTCCGGCCCCGGTAATCAGGGCCTCAAAGACCCGGAAAAAATCAACCAGTTTGTCGCCGCCGTTCGGGCTGCCGACCAACAACTTGCAGAGATGTCAAAAAATGTTTGAGTATCAACAACCCGACGCACAGGGGCATTTCGGAATTTACGGTGGCAGCTTTGCCTCCGAAACGCTGACCCATGCCATCAGCGAACTCAAGACGGCCTACGCCAAGTACCAGTTTGATCCCGACTTTGTGGCCGAATTCAACGACGAGCTGGCCCATTTTGTCGGACGCCCGTCACCGGTTTATCACGCCGCCCGCATGAGTCGTGAACAGGGCGGCGCACAGATTTTTCTCAAACGTGAAGATCTGAACCACACCGGCGCCCACAAGATCAACAACACCATCGGCCAGGCCATGCTGGCCAGGCGTATGGGAAAGCCACGCGTGATTGCCGAAACCGGCGCCGGTCAACATGGCGTCGCCACCGCCACCATCTGCGCGCGCTATGGCCTGGAATGCGTGGTCTATATGGGCAGTGAAGACGTCAAGCGGCAAAGCCCCAATGTCTACCGCATGAAATTGCTGGGCGCCACGGTGGTACCGGTCGAGAGCGGCAGCCGCACCCTCAAGGACGCGCTCAATGAGGCCATGCGCGACTGGGTCGCCAATGTGGACAACACCTTCTACATCATCGGCACCGTCGCCGGGCCTCATCCCTACCCCATGATGGTGCGCGACTTCCAGAGCGTCATCGGCACCGAGTGCCTGCTACAAATGCCGGCAATGCTGCAGCGCCAGGGCTGCAAATCTGCGCAACCCGACGCCGTATTGGCCTGCGTCGGCGGCGGCAGCAACGCGATGGGCATTTTTTACCCCTACATCGCGCATGAAAATACACGCCTGATTGGCGTTGAAGCCGCTGGCGAAGGCCTGGACAGCGGCAAGCATTCGGCCTCCCTGCTGCGTGGCAGTCCCGGCGTGCTGCACGGCAACCGCACCTACGTACTGCAGGATGACAACGGCCAGGTGACGCAGACGCACAGCATCAGCGCCGGGCTGGACTACCCCGGTGTCGGCCCCGAGCATGCGTTCCTGCATGACATTGGCCGTGCTGAATACGTCGGCATCACCGACAAGGAAGCACTTGACGCCTTTCACTACCTGTGCCGCACCGAAGGCATCATTGCCGCGCTTGAATCGAGTCACGCCGTCGCCTACGCCATGAAACTGGCCAGAACGATGCAACCCGATCAGTCGATCCTGGTCAATCTGTCGGGCCGGGGCGACAAGGACATCGGCACCGTGGCCGACCTCTCCAGCGCTGACTTCTATTGCCGCCCCAGTTGTCAAGGGCAATCGGTCAAGGGTGCCGATCAGGTGCTGCAGCCCATCAGCCGGGGAGCGTGCGCATGAGCCGCATTGCCGCCACGTTTGCCACGTTGCAGGCGCAGGGCCGCAAGGCCTTGATTCCGTATGTGACTGCCGGTTTCCCGTTCGCCGATATCACTCCTGAATTGATGCATGCCATGGTCGCCGGGGGCGCCGATGTGATCGAACTGGGCGTTCCTTTTTCCGACCCCAGCGCCGATGGCCCGGTGATTCAAAAAGCCGGCGACAAGGCGCTGGCGCTGGGCGTCGGCATGGTGCAGGTGCTGGCCATGGTGCAGGCATTTCGCCGCCAGAACTCGACGACCCCGGTGGTGCTGATGGGCTACGCCAACCCGCTCGAGCGCTACGACCAGAAACACGACCGCAAGGACGGCACCAGCGCCTTTGTGCTGGACGCCGCCGCCGCTGGCGTCGACGGCGTGCTGATCGTCGATTACCCGCCCGAAGAATGCCAGCACTTTGCTGCCGAACTGCAACAGCACGGGCTGGACCTGATCTTCCTGCTGGCGCCCACCAGCACCGACGAGCGCATGCAGCAAGTGGCCCGCATTGCCACCGGCTACGTCTATTACGTGTCGCTCAAGGGCGTTACCGGAGCTGGCACGCTGGACACGGCGGCAGTCGAGGCCATGTTGCCCCGTATTCGTCGCCACGTCAGCGTGCCGGTCGGCGTTGGTTTTGGCATCCGCGATGCCGCCACCGCCCGCACCATCGGCAAAGTAGCTGATGCGGTGGTGATCGGCAGCAAAATCATCCAGCTGATCGACTCGCAACCCCGACACCAGGTGGCTGCGGTGGCACAAAACTTTCTGCGCGAAATCCGTACTGCTTTGGATTCATAATCATGAAACCTGTGGGGCCGACCCCTGCGACGCGTTAAGGAATACTCATGAGCTGGCTCGAAAAACTGCTACCCCCAAAAATCCAGCGCACCGACCCGGCCGACCGGCGCAGCGTGCCCGAAGGCCTGTGGATCAAATGTCCCAGTTGCGAAACCGTTCTCTACAAGACCGATCTTGAACAGAACCAGAACGTTTGCCCGAGTTGTGGCCACCACCACCGCATTGGCGCGCGGGCCCGGCTCAATGCGTTTCTCGACAATGAAGGACGCTTTGAGATCGGGCAGGAGGTGTTGCCGGTCGACGCGCTCAAGTTCAAGGACAGCCGCAAATACCCCGAACGCCTGAAAGAAGCCCTGGAAAATACCGGTGAGACCGATGCGCTGGTGGTCATGGGCGGCGCCGTGCACAGCATCGGCGTGGTGGCAGCCTGCTTTGAATTTGATTTCATGGGCGGCAGCATGGGCTCGGTAGTAGGCGAGCGCTTTGTGCGCGGTGTGCATACCGCCATTGAACAGAAAGTACCTTTTATCTGCTTTACCTCGACCGGCGGCGCGCGCATGCAGGAGGGCTTGCTGAGCCTGATGCAAATGGCCAAGACCAATGCGTCGCTCACCCATCTGGCCAAAAAAGGCTTGCCCTTCATCAGCGTCCTGACCGACCCGACAATGGGTGGCGTCAGCGCCGGCTTTGCCTTCCTGGGTGATGTGGTGATCGCCGAACCCAAGGCATTGATTGGTTTTGCCGGGCCGCGCGTGATTGAGTCCACCGTGCGGGTAACGCTGCCCGAGGGGTTTCAGCGCTCGGAATTTTTGCAGACCAAGGGCGCCATTGACCTGATCTGCGACCGCCGCGAACTGCGCAAAACCATCGCCAACACACTGGCCATATTGCAACGCCAGCCGGCCGACGCGGTAAGCTGAACCAGTCGCCAGCCAGGGTCAACCGGCGCGCAATGCCAGGCCCTGCAGATTTCCCAGCACAATGCCGGCCACCTGCAGCAACACCAGCAACACCAGCGGCGACAAGTCAATGCCACCCACCAGCGGCAGCAGGCGGCGAATGGGTCGCAGCGGCGGCGCGCACAGGCGCTCAATCAAATCCGACAGGGGTGAGCGTGTTGGCATCCAGGACATGACGGCGTAAACAATCACCAGCCCGGTCAGCGCTGAAATGACCAGTCGCAACAAGCCAAACACAGCCAGAAGGGGCACCACATACCCTGCACCCCCGGCCCCCGCCAACAACCACAACAGCAAAAACTGCACCAGCACCAGCAGGTAAGCGGCCACCAGACTGGCCATGTCCCAACGCCCCAGTGCGGGCACCACGCGGCGCAACGGCAACACCAGCCAGTCGGACAGGGCAAACACAAAACGTCCCAGTGGATTGCCGGATCGGCTCGACATTGGAATGCGCTGGTACTGCATATACAGCCGCAGCAAACAGGCACCGCCGAGCACGCCGGCGGCAACGTCAAGCAACAGGGAAAAGATTTGGTAGAGCATAAATATCAGCGAATCATAGCGAGCCCACCCAGTCAACTTAAAATCTGATCTTTTGGCCCCGGGCCAACACCTGTCTTCCCCGTATATCTCATTGTGGCCCTCATGTCTGACCAAAATACCGCCCCCACTGCCCAGGACGAAAACCAGTTGATCCTGGAGCGCCGTGAAAAGCTCAAAGCCATCCGCCAGCAGCAGGCCCAAGGCAAAGGCCCGGCCTTCCCCAACGACTTCAAACCGGCTGACCACGCCGCCGACCTGTTTGCCGCCCACGCCGGGCAAACGCCCGAAGGGCTGATTGAGCAGGGCGCCGTCGCCAAAGTGGCCGGGCGCATGATGCTCAAGCGCGTCATGGGCAAGGCCAGCTTTGCCACGCTGCAAGACAGCTCCGGGCGCATCCAGATTTACATCAAGGGCGAGGACGTGGGCGAAGACACCTACGCCGGTTTCAAGCACTGGGACCTGGGCGACATCGTGGCCGCTGAAGGCAAAGTCTTCAAGACCAGGACCGGTGAGCTGTCGATCCACGCCACCAGCGTGCGCCTGCTGACCAAGAGCCTGCGGCCGCTGCCCGACAAGTTTCATGGCATGAACGACCAGGAGGTCAAGTATCGCCAGCGCTACGTCGACCTGATCACCGACGAGGATACCCGCAAGCGTTTTGTGGCGCGCTCCAAAGCCGTCAGCGGCGTTCGCGAGTTCATGGTGGCGCACAACTTTCTGGAAGTCGAAACCCCCATGCTGCACCCGATTCCGGGCGGGGCCAATGCCAAACCCTTCACCACGCACCACAACGCGCTGGACCAGCAAATGTTCCTGCGCATCGCGCCCGAGCTGTACTTGAAGCGCCTGATCGTGGGTGGCTTCGATCGCGTGTTCGAGATCAACCGCAGCTTTCGCAACGAAGGCATCTCGGTGCGCCACAACCCCGAGTTCACCATGATGGAGTTCTACGCGGCTTACTGGGACTACCAGGACCTGATGACCTTCACCGAGGCCCTGATCCGCGACGCCGCACAGCGCGCCCGGGGCACGCTGCAGCTTGCCTACGCAGGCAGAGAAGTCAATCTGGCGCCACCGTTTGAGCGGCTGACAATTCATGAGGCCATCTGCAAGTACACCGAAGCCGGTCAGGCGCTGGAAGACGGCACCGGACTGCGGCTGGACAACGCGGCCTGGCTCATCAGCGCTCTGCGCAAACTCGGCCTGTCCGAAGGCAAGAACAAACTGTCCACGCGCTCGCTGGCGAGCCTGCAGGTGATGTACTTTGAAGAAACGGTGGAAGAAAAACTCTGGCAGCCGACCTTCATCTGCGAGCACCCGGTTGAAATCTCACCGCTGGCCAGGGCCAGCGACACGCGACCCGGCGTGACTGAGCGATTTGAGCTCTACATCACCGGGCGAGAATTCGGCAACGGCTTTTCCGAACTCAACGACGCCGAAGAGCAAGCCGCACGCTTTCACGCGCAAGTGGCCGCCAAGGAAGAAGGTGACGACGAAGCCATGTACTTTGATGCCGACTTTATTCGCGCGCTGGAATACGGCATGCCCCCGACCGGCGGCTGCGGTGTCGGGCTGGACCGGCTCATGATGTTGCTGACCGACAGCAGCAGCATCCGCGATGTCATCCTGTTCCCCGCCCTGCGCCGGGAATCATGAGAAGAATTGAGCTGTAACGCCCGTCAATATTGCGTAGACAGCTACTATTTTTATAGCAATATTGATGCCGGTCGAGCCCCTGAAGTATCTGCAAGGCTATGCTCACGAAACGCTGGCCGGGGTTGAACAACTCATCGCCAGCGAGCGGCTGGGCGACTGGCTGCTAGACAGGTATCCCAGCGCCCACACGGTACGCACCGACAAGGCACTGTTTGAGTACGTACAACAACTCCGGCAGGACTATCTGCGCGGCACCGAGGCACTGGCCAAGGTCGTGTTTGACAGCAAGCTGCAGCTGGTGGCGCAAGCGCTGGGCACGCACACCACTGTCTCCCGCGTGCAGGGTACGAAGCTCAAGTCCAAGCGCGAGATCCGGATTGCCGCGCTGTTCCGCGAAGTGCCGCCCGAATTTCTGAAAATGATCGCCGTGCACGAACTGGCCCACCTGAAAGTGCGCTCGCATGACAAGGCCTTCTACCATCTCTGCTGCCACATGGAGCCCAACTACCACCAGCTGGAGTTCGAGGTGCGCCTCTACCTGACGCACCTTGAACTCTTCCGGACAAAACTGTGGGGCCTGGAGAAGGCGTAACATTTGCCCACCGCTTTCAGGAGTCCTGTCATGTCACGTCCCCAAGTGTGGGCAACCAAGGTTGCCGCCCTGATTCAAGGGGGCAACAGCGCGGCGGCGCTGGAGCAGATCAAAGTGGCGCCCACCGTCAAAGACCTGCAACAGCTGCGCGTCTTGCTCAGCGCTGCCAGACTGCTGGCACGCCACCCCAACGTCGATGCGGCCAGCAACGACATGATCGCCGCCCTGTCGTCACCCCGGCTGCACCGTTCGCCCTGAGCCGTGGGCAGGCCGCAACCGGCGCCGGGCCGGTGCCGCTGCTGGCACGACGGTTACCGTGCCAGATCGGCAATGCCCAGCTTCATTCTGGCTTGCTGCATGACCGACTCCGAGTCTTTCAGGATATAACCTTTTTCAAGCATTCGCGTCATGTACTGCTTGTTGTAGATAAAACAGACAATCAATTGCCAGAAGCCGAAAGTGAACATGGTAAACAGCAGATGCAAGGCCGCCACGCCAAGCTCACCCCTGAACAGCGGCACAAACCAGCCAAAAAACAGGTAAGTCCAGCTGAATCCGAAATATCCGTTTTTGGTCAGTCCATTGACCGGGTGCTGAATAATTACCTTCGTTGCCATTGCTTCCCCCCTTTTGCATGTGTTTGAAATATTTGCCCGGCTACAGCCGGAACAAGACCGGCACCCAATATAGTTCAATTCAAGGGCACTGAACGACCGCAAAGCAAAGCCAACCAGGAATCATGCGCACCGTCCAAATTGATCCGCAGGTTTTACCGTGTACATTGCGTTTGACCCATTCTCTGCCAGCTGGCAGTCCCACCTCACGTCAAAAGCTGGTTTTCCAGGGGGCCCCCATGAACCTTACCGCTGTCGAAATCAAGGCCTTCGTACCGGCCGCTGACCTTGAGCGGTCCATGCAGTTCTACACGGCCATTGGTTTTGAAGTTCCCTGGTCTTCTGAAGACCTGGCCTACGTCAGGCACGGCGAAACGAGTTTTCTCCTGCAAGCCTTCAACGAGCCGGCGTTCATCAGCAACTTCCAGATGCACCTGCTGGTGGAGAATGTTGACGACTGGCACGAGCAAGTCATGGCCTCCGGTGTCATTGAACGCTTTCAGGCGCGGGTTGGCCTGCCCCAAAATCAACCCTGGGCGATGCGCGACTTCACGCTTGTCGATCCCAGCGGTGTGCTTTGGCGTATCGCCCAGAACATCCCGCGCGGCGAAAGTGCTTGAGTCCGTGAGGTGCAACGCCTGCTGGCAGACCAGGCGCGTTTTGCGGCGCTGCCCCCCGCGTTACTTTTTTGCGGTCTGCGCTCAGCCGCCGGCACGCTTGACGACAAAACCCTGGCTTGTCAGCATCTCCATGACGCGCCCGCAATGGTCGCCCTGAACTTCGATCACACCTTCCTTGACGGTACCTCCGGAGCCGCAGGCGGTCTTGAGTTGCCTGCCCAGCGCCGCCAGGGCCAGTGGCTCCAGCGTCAGCCCCCGGACCAGCGTGACGCCTTTGCCGGCCCGGCCCTTGGTCTCGCGCGAGACGCGCACCACGCCATCGGTTGGCGGCCTGGCTTTGGCAGCGCTGCAGCGGCAACCTGCCATGGGCTGGCGACAGACCGGGCACATGCGGCCATTATCCGTCGAGTAAACCAGGCCACCGCTGGCGGGTCCGGATTTCATGGCGTCACGGCAGCAAGTCCAGCGCGCGCATGTAGTCGGGCTGCACCATCAGCTCGTCCCACAGCGGTGGTGGTGTGCGCGGCAGGAGCGCGCGGCGACGCTGTTCACTGGCCTCCTGCGCTTGCCAGGCGCCCCTGAGTTGCGCCTCGGTCAAACCGTCAATCAGCGCATCCAGCGCGGCACCGCCGTCCAGCGACTGATTGCACAGCAACACCATGTCGCAACCGGCACGGAGCGCCGCCACCGCCGCCTCGGTGTAACTGACGGGCTGGCCATCGAGGCGGCGGGCCCCTGCCATCGACAGATCGTCACTGAAAATGGCGCCGCCAAACCTGAGCTGGCCGCGCAGGATGTCGTTCAACCATTTGCCGGAGAAGCCGGCCGGGCGGGCGTCCACCTTCGGGTAGACGACGTGCGCCGGCATGACGCTGGCCAGCGTGCTGCCGAGCCAGCCGTAAGGTGCGGCGTCCTCGTCCAGAATCGCCTTGAGGCTGCGCCGGTCGACCGGAATGTCGGTATGCGAATCGGCGCTGACGTGGCCGTGGCCCGGAAAGTGTTTGCCGCAATTGGCCATGCCACTTTGCAGCAGACCGTGCATCAGGCTCTTGGCCAGCAGGCTGACGACGCGCGGGTCGCGGTGAAAGGCACGGTCACCAATGACGTGGCTGGCACCAAAATCCAGATCCAGCACCGGGGTAAAGCTCAAATCAACGCCGCACGCGCGCAGCTCGGCACCCAGTACAAAACCGCAGGCGCTGGCGGCGTTGCTGGCACGCATGGCGCCGCTGCCAACACGGCCGCCCTGGTCGTTCTGCCACAGCTCGCCCAGCGCGCGCATCGGTGGCAGGTGCGTGAAGCCGTCAGTCTTGAAACGCTGCACGCGGCCACCTTCGTGGTCAACGCAAATCAGCAGGTCGTGGCGCAGGCGCTTGATGTCGCTGCAGAGCTGGCCCAGTTGCGCGCGGTCCTGCCAGTTGCGCCCGAACAGGATGATGCCACCAACCAGCGGGTGCTTGAGGCGCTGGCGGTCGAGCTTGCCCAAGCGTGTGCCGGCAATGTCAATGATGAGGGGCGCGGGTTGTGACATGAGGTCTTTCGGTAACACTATTTGCTATATATTTTATAGCTGTCTACGCATACTGCACCTGCCTTAAGGAACAGTTTTGCTTAAAATTTCGACCATGCAGAAGCTCGCGGCGTAGTCGCTCTCGTCGGTCACGCTGATGTGGGCTGACAGGCGGCGTGCGTCAAACCAGACTTTCAGCGCGCCGTGCAGCACGATGGCCGGTTTGCCGGCCTGGGGCTGGCCCGCAGGCACGTTGCTGATCTCGCAGCGTCGCCAGCTCATCGGGCTGGTCATGCCCAGTCCGATCGCCTTGCTGAAGGCTTCCTTGGCGCTGAAGCGGGTGGCCAGGAAGCGCACGCCGCGCTCCGGCCAGCGCGCGCTGCGCTCATGCCAGGCGGCGAATTCGGCGTCGCCCAGTATTTTTCTGGCAAATCGGTCGCCGTGGCGCGCCAGGCTGGCACGGATGCGGCGCACATCACAAATGTCGGTGCCGACGCCGTAAATTGACGCCCCGGCCTCACTCATGCAGAGTCCCCCTGCCCGTCATGAATGCAGCGCAGATAGTCGCGCACGGTCGCCGCAAAACCGAGTTCCAGCGCATCGGCAATCAGCGCGTGGCCGATGGAGACCTCGGCCACGCCAGGCACCTGCCGGATAAAGGCGCTGAGGTTGTCGCGGTTCAGGTCATGACCAGCGTTGACGCCCAGCCCGGCGTCCAGCGCGGCGCGGGCGGCAGCGGCAAAGCGCGCCAACTCGGCACCTTGGCGGGCGCTGCCCCAGGCGGCGGCATAGGGCTCGGTGTAGAGCTCTACCCGGTCCGCACCAACCGCTTTGGCGGCGCTCATCGCCTGCGCATCGGCATCCATAAACAGGCTGACGCGCAAGCCCAGCGCCTGGGCCTGGGCAATCAGCGGGCGCAGACGCTCCGCATCAGCCGGCAGGATCCAGCCGTGGTCGCTGGTGAACTGGCCTTCGCTGTCAGGCACAAAAGTGACCTGATGCACTGGCAGCTGGCGCGCGCGCAGGTCCAGCACACAGTCCATCAGGTTATGAAACGGGTTGCCTTCGACATTGAATTCGCGATCCGGCCAGGCCTTGAGCAACGCGGCCAGATCACGCACATCAGCGGCGCGGATGTGGCGCTCGTCGGGCCGCGGATGCACCGTGATACCGCTGGCCCCGGCCTGCAGGCACAACGTGGCGGCACGGGTGACACTGGGAATTCCCAGATGGCGCGTGTTGCGCACCAGCGCGACTTTGTTGAGGTTGACAGAAAGTGCTGTTGATTTCATAGCGACTGGAGGTCCATCATCATTTGCCGGGTACGCAAAGTGTTCACCCCGCAATGGTAATTCAGCAGCGTGCGCAGCTGGGGCTTGAGCTCGGCCATGACTTCGGAGCAGGCGCGCAAGGTGGCTGTGAACGGCGCCGCCGCCGCCAGCGACTGTTGCAGCACCCGCCATTGCGCTCCGCTCAGGCTGGCGCGATCTGACGCGTTGGTCTGGCGCAAACCACCTTCCGGTACCAGGCTGTAGTGGGCTTCGGTGTCGAGCGCCAGCAGCGTCAGGGTCTGGGCGTCGAGCAGGGGCAGCAAGCCGATCTCACGCAACAGCAGCAGCTCAAAAGCGCGCAAGGCCGACTGCAAGGCCTCGGCGTGCCCGCCGGCAATGACCTGCACGACGCTGGCGTAAACGTCAAACAGTCCGGGATGCGGGTCATCGCGCGCCAGCAGTGTCAACAACAATTCATTAAGGTAGTAGCCCGACATCAGCGCGTCGCCAGTGGGCATGACGTGGCCGCCCTGCCATTCGGCGCCCTTGAGCGTTCGGATTTCGGCGTCACCGCCAAAAGCCAGGTGCAGCGGCTGCAGGGGCAGCAGAATCGGGCGAAAACTGGAGCTGGGCCGCTTGACGCCCTTGGCCACCAGCGCAATGCGGCCATGGTGGCGCGTAAACACCTCCAGAATCAGGCTGCTCTCGCTCCAGTCATAGCGGTGCAGCACATAAGCAGGTTCATCGGAGATGCGTTTGGTGGCCATCAGGTGCATTCAGTCCTTAGTCAGCCGTCACGCGCGAGTACCTAACTCGGAACCGACTTCTTGAGCTCTGCATAGTGCCTTGCTTGGACCTCGTCGTCACGTGCGCGATAGAGAATCTCCAACTCTTCAAATACATATCGGTCGGGCGTCTTGGCGGTTTTGCATTCGAGTTCGAGACGCAACTGAATTTCCAACGCCTCGTCCATCCGACCCAGCGCGCGAAGCGTCCAGGCCACCATCCAGTAAGCGACTCGAATTGATTCAGCGTTCGTGCCGCGTTCTCGAAGAACGACCGCCTGCTTGAACTGAACAAGGGCTTCGTCGAAGCGACCCAACTGGTGGAAGGCGTAGCCAATGTTGTTCCGAATTGACGCCTCCCACTTCTTGGCGTCCGGCTGAGAAGATGCCTCTGCAACGGCTAGGGCTTCCTGCCCCCATTTCAATTGGTCAGTTGGCGCGGTATCGACGAATGCCAGCATGTGAATGGCATCAATGGCCAATCCATCAAGATGTGCACCCTTGGCGATCGCAAGCCCGCTTTCGTAGGATACGCGAGCAAGTTTCTTGGACTCGGTAGTCTGGAGTTCCGGCGGGTGCTTCGCGCTAGCGTAGGTTCGTCCAAGTTCAAGCGCGTATCGTGTGCGGGCCTCTGAGCCGGCAGTCGGCACCTCTTTCGCAACGGACTTCAGGATATCTTGCGCTTTCGAAAAGTCTTTCCTGAGGCCATACGTACGCGCAATCTGCGTCTGTAGAATCAATGCGTCGTCACCAGTCGCTGACTCAAGCGCCGCTCGCAAACGCTGTTCACTGACGTCAGGCTTGTCGAAGTCCCAGAGCAGTGCGAGATCAATTGCCATGATTGTGGTTGCGCTAGTGAGAAGCGTGATGATGATGATCGGAATACGGCAACGCATAGCTTATCTGATATGCAGACATTGGGACATGGATCCCCGCCGATTTCTGGGCATTTGACAGTATGAGGCGGGGGGCCATGTCCCAATCTTTGCCATCACGGTCAACGCCCGCTACCAACAAAACAATTACTGGTAACCGAACGACCGCACCCGCGCCTCATCATCGGCCCAGCCGGAGCGCACCTTCACCCACAGCTCGATGAAGACCTTGGCGTCGAGCGCTTTTTCCAGCTCCACGCGCGTCTCGGTGCCGATGCGCTTGATGCGTTCGCCCTTGTCACCAATCACCATGGCCTTGTGCGTGTCGCGCTCAACGACGATGGTGGCGGCGATTTTCACCAGCCGCTTTTGCTTGCCGCGGCCCGGCTCTTCTTCAAACTTGTCAATCACCACCGTTGAGGTGTAGGGCAGCTCGTCGCCGGTGAGGCGGAACAGTTTCTCGCGCACCGTCTCGCTGGCCAGAAACTTCTCGCTGCGGTCGGTCAACTCGTCCTGTGCGTACCACCAGGCTTGTTCAGGCAGGTATTTTTCACAGATACCCAGCAGGCGTTCAATGTCCTTGGCGTTCTTGGCCGACATCGGCACAAACTCGGCAAAGGCGTGGCGCTGCTGCATCTCCTGCAACCAGGGTGCAATGTCGGCGCGGCGCGTGACCTGATCGAGCTTGTTGGCCACCAGCAGCGTCGGGATGTCTTTGCCCAGAACGTTCAGCACCTTGGCGTCCGCCTGGTTGAACATGCCAGCCTCGACCACAAACAAGATCAGATCGACATCACCGACGGCACCCAGCACGGTCTTGTTGAGCGAGCGGTTCAGCGCGTTGTTGTGACGCGTCTGAAAGCCGGGCGTGTCAACAAAGACAAACTGGGTTAGCCCGACCGTGTGCATGCCGGTGATGCGGTGGCGTGTGGTTTGCGCCTTGCGCGAGGTGATGCTGATCTTCTGGCCGACCAGCGCATTGAGCAAAGTCGATTTGCCGACGTTGGGTTTGCCCACGATGGCGATCAGGCCGCAACGCTGGCCTTCAGGGGTGGCCTCGCCAACAGCGGCCACGCGCATGCTTTTGAGCATGGTTTCAACATCATTTTGACCTTCAGGCCCCGTTGAATCTTCGTGAGCAGCTATTGATTTAGTAGCATGTTTTTTGCCAGCATTCATGTTTTTTCGACCCGGGTCTTGATGGTTTGCAGCATCGCGCTGGCCGCCGCCTGTTCGCCGGCACGGCGCGAGCCCCCAATGCCGCGTTCTGAAAAATTGAGCTCGATGACTTCACACTCGACGTCAAAAGTCTGCTTGTGGGCGGCGCCCTGGGTGCCCACCACGCGGTACAGCGGCAGGTTCATTTTGCGCGCCTGCAACCACTCCTGCAATTCGGTCTTCGGATCCTTGCCGATGGCCTCCATCTCGGGGTTGATCTCCACGGCCTTGAACAATCGGTGCACCAGGCCCTGGGCGGCAACAAAGCCGGCGTCCAGGTAGACCGCACCAATAATGGCTTCCAGCACGTCGGCCAGGATCGACGGCCGCTTTTGTCCGCCCGAGCGGGACTCGCCCTCGCCGAGCCGAATCACGTCGGGCAAACCGAGCCCGACAGCCAATTGATGCAGCGTCTCCTGCTTGACCAGATTGGCGCGTACACGGGACAAGTCGCCCTCGGGCAAGGCACTCAAACGCACATACAGCAGATCGGCAACAGCGAGATTGAGCACCGAGTCGCCCAAAAACTCCAGGCGCTCATTGTGATCGACTGAAAAACTTCGGTGCGTGATGGCCCGGGTCAACAGGGCAGGGTCGGAAAACTCATGCTGCAATCTGGCTTGCAGCGCAATCAGGCCTTCATTCACGCGTGGGCATCTCTGTCATGGTGCTACGGACCGGCGTTATTTGGCGTTGGAGCGCCCGCTGTATTTGAGGGTCAGGTAACCGGGTCCGGCCAGATGAATTTCACGCTGGTAGGAAAAACTGACGACGATTTTGTCGGCCACTTTGGTGACTTCAATATCCTTGGCGCTAACCGAGCTGATATTGTCAACTGCCGCGGCGCGGTCAAAAATGGTGCGCACCTCAGCCACCGTATTGCCTTCGCGCGCCTTGTTGACGGCTTTGAGGATGGCCTGGTATTCGATCACGGTTGGAATAATTTGCACCGTGACGACGCCGGTCACCGCCAGCAAAGTGCCAACCACCAAGAGTCCCAAAAAAGACATTCCGTGCTGCCTGGACCTGAGTTTTGTCATATATATCCCCGTTAATTGAACGATCCGATGCGCTTGAGGTTGCCGAAATTCATCCAGACAAAAAATGCCTTGCCGACAATGTTTTTGTCAGGCACAAAGCCCCAGTAGCGTGAATCCAGTGAATTGTCGCGGTTGTCACCCATCATGAAATAGTGGCCTTGCGGCACTTTGCACACCACACCTTCAATACTGTAGCGGCAATTTTCCTTGAAAACAAATTCGTCCGCGCCCGGCACAAAAGCCGGCCGGTCATCGTCATTGAGCAACCGGTGCTTGTGCTCGCCCAGCGTCTCCTCGTACTGCTTGAAATAGCGCATCAGATCTTCATCAAAGAACTCGGCCACCGGCGCGGTGGCCATCGGCTGGCCGTTGATGGTCAGGCGTTTGTTCAGGTAAGCCACCTCGTCACCCGGCACACCAACGACGCGCTTGATGTAGTCCAGACTCGGCTTGGGCGGGTAGCGAAACACCATGACATCGCCGCGCTGGGGATTGTTGCCGTCAATGATTTTGCGGTTGATGACCGGCAGGCGCACACCATAGTGAAACTTGTTGACCAGGATGAGGTCACCCACCAGCAGGGTCGGGATCATCGAACCCGAGGGTATCTTGAAGGGCTCAAACAGGAAGGAACGCAGGAAGAAAACGGCGATGATTACCGGGAACAGTCCGGCCGTCCAGTCCAGCCACCAGGGTTGCGCAAGAATACGCTCGCGGGCCTTGGTAATATTCACATCGACCTTGCTGATGCCTTGCCGGGCCAGCTCTTCGCGTCGTTTGACCGCGTCCGCCTCCAGCGTGGCAGCCGCTGTTTGACGCCGGGGCAGAAAGTAAAACCGCTCGGCCAGCCAGTAAACACCGGTCACCACCGTTGCCAGAAACAGCATCAGTGCAAAGTTGCCTTCGACCACGCCAAAATACCAGGCACCGGCGTAGCCGACGAAGGCGGCCAGCACAAAAGATGTTAAAACCTGCATCACGCATCCACCTGCAAAATTGCCAAAAATGCCTCTTGCGGCACTTCAACCGAACCAATTTGCTTCATGCGTTTCTTGCCTTCCTTTTGCTTGTCCAGGAGCTTGCGTTTACGTGAAATGTCACCGCCGTAACACTTGGCGATGACGTTTTTGCGCAGGGCTTTGATTGTCTCACGGGCGATGATGTTGGCTCCGATGGCGGCTTGAATTGCCACGTCGTACATCTGGCGCGAGATGATTTCACGCATTTTGGCAACCACCGCCCGTCCGCGGTACTGCGACTGCGAGCGATGCACGATGATGGACAGGGCGTCGACCTTTTCGCCGTTGAGCAAAATATCGACCTTGACGACGTCAGCAGTACGGTACTCCTTGAACTCGTAGTCCATTGACGCATAGCCACGCGACACCGACTTGAGCTTGTCGAAAAAGTCCATCACGATTTCCGCCAGAGGCATCTCGTAGGTCAGCATCACCTGACGGCCATGGTAGGCCAGATTCATCTGCACACCGCGCTTCTGGTTGGCCAGCGTCATGACGGCACCCACGTAGTCCTGCGGCATGTACAGGTGCACCGTGACAATCGGTTCGCGCACTTCGTCAAGCCGCCCCTGATCGGGCATTTTGGACGGGTTCTCGACCATCTTCACGGTGCCATCGACCTGCACCACCTGGTATTCCACACTGGGCGCGGTGGTGATCAGGTCCTGGTCAAATTCGCGCTCCAGGCGCTCCTGCACGATCTCCATGTGCAACAGCCCGAGAAAACCGCAGCGAAAGCCAAAACCCAACGCCTGCGAGACTTCGGGTTCATAGCGCAGCGAAGAGTCGTTGAGCTTGAGCTTCTCCAGGCTGTCGCGCAAACCCTCATACTGGTTGGCTTCTGTCGGATACAAGCCGGCAAACACCTGCGGCTGGATTTCCTTGAACCCGGGCAGCGCCTCGGTTGCGGTAAACGCCGCGCCACCGGTACCCGGCTTGATCAAGGTGATGGTGTCACCGACCTTGGCCGCCTGCAACTCGCGAATGCCGGCAATGACGTACCCAACCTCGCCGGCCTCCAGCGCCTCGCGCAACTCGTTGGCGGGCGTGAAGACACCTAGCCCGTCAGCGTTGTAGGTGGTGCCGGTGGCCATCATCTTGATACGCTCGCCTTTGGCCAGTCGACCGTCGACCACCCGCACCAGCATCACCACGCCTACATAGGTGTCGAACCAGCTGTCGACGATCATGGCACGCAGCGGGCCTGCCGGGTTACCTTTGGGCGCCGGAATTCTGGCAACGACGGCTTCCAGAATCTCGTCGATGCCCATTCCGGTTTTGGCGGAACAGGCGATGGCGTCGGTCGCATCGATGCCGATCACGTCTTCAATTTCAACCTTGGCATTTTCCGGATCGGCGTTGGGCAAATCCATTTTGTTGAGTACCGGTACGACCTCCACACCAAGCTCCAGTGCGGTGTAGCAGTTGGCCACTGTTTGCGCTTCCACACCCTGACTGGCATCGACCACCAGCAGCGCTCCTTCGCAAGCCGACAGTGAGCGGCTGACTTCATACGAGAAGTCCACGTGGCCTGGCGTGTCGATCAGATTGAGGTTGTAGGTTTGCCCGTCAAGCGCTTTGTACTTGAGCGCAGCGGTCTGTGCCTTGATGGTTATCCCACGCTCTTTCTCAATGTCCATCGAGTCCAGCACCTGTGCCTGCATCTCGCGTTCCTGCAATCCGCCACAGCGTTGAATCAAGCGATCAGCCAGTGTGGATTTGCCATGATCAATATGGGCAATGATCGAAAAATTTCTGATGTGATTCATCAACGGGAACGCTTAAGTGATTGAATTGAAACGATGAGGCAAGAAAAAAGGGCGCGTCGAATTGTGACGCGCCCTAAACCAACAATCATTGGCAACTGCGAAGGTTGGAGTTTCATTGTAGGCAAAAAGTCGGGAAGGTACAGCCCCAAAAATAGTCATCATGAGTCGTTGCAGTATCGCAACAGGAATTTTATGCACAGCTTATTAACAATTTTGTCCGATCAGCCTCTGGACAACTTGTGGGTGAACTGTGGACTGCCTGTGAGTCCGTCAAATTCATCCCGTATGGTGGACTCAGGCGCGCCCAATATACCTGTAATCCATGGTGATCGAACGCTATTCTAACCAAAATAGCGATTGTCATGTCTGAAAGTTAGTGAATGCCAACATCAAATATTTAAAAAGACGGGTGAAAAATATATATTTCACCCGTCTTTTGCATGGGAATCCGGCGTAAAAAACCGTATCCCGTCACTGTTTCAAGGTCTTGAAACCCCGGGTGTCACATTAACGGGCGGGCCGGATCACAACAATATGCGCCATATCGCCACGCCGAATCACTGCCGCCACCGGCTTGCTCCGATCCGCCTTGGCGACCGCGCTTTCGAAGTCCTTGATATTGCTGACCTCGGAATTTCCAACGCTCACGATGACATCACCTTCGCGAATTCCGGCACGCGCAGCAGCCTCGGTGGCGGCATCGACGCGCACACCACCCTTGATTTTGAGTTCGGTCTTGAGTGCATCGGTTAACTCGCTGACCGCAAGACCCAATACCTGACCGACTGCGGACGCCTTGGGCTTGACGTCCTTGTCAACGGCTTTCTTCAGTGGCTTGTCAGCCTCGATCTCCGCAATCGTGACCGACAACTCTTTATTGCTGCCTCGACGAAATACAGTCAGTGCACTGCGGGTGCCGGGCTTGGTTGCCCCCACCATGCGCGGCAGGTCACTTGATTTTTCAACTGCCTTGCCCTCAAACCGGATAATGATGTCACCCGCTTCCACACCGGCTTTCTCAGCCGGTGAACCGGCCTCGACACCGCGCACCAATGCACCCTGAGGCTTGCCCAGTCCGATCGACTCGGCCACCTCTTTGGTCACCTGATCGATTTGCACGCCGATACGACCGCGCGACACGCGCCCCGATACACGCAACTGCTCACTGACGCGAAACGCTTCGTCCATCGGAATGGCAAAGGAAATCCCCATGGAGCCACCCGAGCGTGAATAAATCTGACTGTTGACACCCACCACTTCGCCGCGCATATTGATCAGCGGACCGCCCGAATTGCCGGGATTGATGGCGACATCAGTCTGGATAAACGGCAGGTAGTCGCCGGTGTCGCGCTGTTTGGCGCTCACAATGCCGGCCGTCACGGTGTTGTCCAGTCCAAACGGGGAGCCAATGGCCATCACCCATTCACCCACTTTGAGCCGGTTGACATCGCCAATCTTGACCGCCGGCAGCCCGCTGGCTTCGATCTTGACCAGTGCGATGTCGCTTCGCTTGTCGGCACCAATGATTTTGGCCTTGAACTCCCGCTTGTCGGTCAGGGTCACCAGCACTTCGTCAGCACCATCAACGACATGCGCGTTGGTCATGATGAGTCCATCGGCAGAAAGTACAAAGCCCGAGCCAACACCATGGGGCTGTTCGTCATCTGGCGGTTGCTGGCGCTTGGGATGCGGTGACTGGCGCGGAATGTTCGGCATCGGCAAACCAAAGCGGCGGAAGAACTCCTGCATTTGCTCGTCTATGGCCCCGCCAGAACCGGGTGTTACCGAAATTTTTTCAAGCGTCCGGATGTTGACCACCGAAGGGCCCACCTGCTCCACCAGGTCAGTGAAATCGGGTAGCGCCCGCGTTTGCGCCACTGCCGACGCAACCGGTACCAGCGCGACCACCCCCGTCACGACACAGGTTGCGGCCAGAACACTGGCGTTTAACTTTTTTTTCCAATCGACTTGAAACATCATCGACCTTTCTTTAATAAAACTAACGGCAAATCGCCATCGAACAGAACTTCGCCACGCTCTTTCACTTCTTGCGCTCAAGGCCCTGGACAAAGGCAACCAGAGTTTGCGGCGGTACTTCGCCCACGGCCGTCAGCCACCAATCTCCCAGGCGCTGCGTCAGGGCGTGCGTGACGCCCATCGCCTGGCGGGTCGGCAGGCCGTGACGACGGGGGTCGAAGGCCTCGACAAAAAGCGATACCGACGCCAGCCCGTCAGAGAAAATCCATTGCACGGTATTTTCCTGGCCGACGGCACCAGCGGCCACTGACCGCTTGTAGCAGCTCATTGATTTAAAGCCAGGTACCGTATTTTTCAAGACCCAGCCCTCTGCAACCGCCGTGGTTTTCACCAGTTCAGGCGTCCGGACCTGATAGCCCTCGGTATTACCCATCATCTGCGTCAGCTTGACCATACTGACTGGCGCGTCAAGTTGCAGTTCGGAGAAAGCCGCCTGTTCCAGCACCCGACCGTCGCCGTCCAGCGTCTGCAACTTCACCACCAGCCCGGTCTTTTTCTCGGTCCAGATCCGGTAGCCGTAACGCCAGCCATCCGCTGGCTGCAATTGCACCATATCGGCGTCAAAACCGGCAACGCGCTCATGGCCTATCAGCGCAGCACGGTAGTACTGGGCAATGGAGGAGTCATTGGACTGCAACAAATTCGGGAACAAACCCAGGGACTCGCGCTTTTCCGAAACCACCACCCGACTTTCAGGCAGAAAAGTCAGCACCTGGTCATTGTGTCGAAAGGTCGACCGCGGCGCACCGGTCAGGGACTCAACGCGCTCCATTTGCTGATCGCCGTCGCAGACATGCCAAATGCGGGCGCTCGAAATAGTGCCCCCGGCATAAACCACGAACGTGCCCACATAGGCGCGGCCACGCGAAGCCTCATGCATTCGCATCAGCCATTCACCAACGCTGCGCTGGGCAGCCTTGCCATCCGCCGCAAAGGTATCCTTGGGTGTCTGGGCGGGCGCCATCGCAATTAAGCCCGCCAGCAAGAGCAGCAGGACTGCGACGCGGCGCAGCAATACCGGACTCGACCCGCCCTTACCCGCCCATGACCGTATGCGCTTCAACGGGCAGATCCTTCAAAGGTGGCGTTGCGAAGAAAACCGGCGGGCATCTGTAGCGCCGAGGTACCACCAAACTGTTTGTGCGCAGCCAGCAGCGCGTCAAGCTGCGGATCACGCAACATGACCGTCGAATCGGTATTGGCGCCTGGCTGCTGTGACGCCACCGGCGCATTGACAACCGGCGCCGCAAGCCGCGCCAACTGGACGGCCCCGGGTTGCGCGTCCCAGATGCTCACGGCCTGCCAGCCAACCACACACACCAGCGCCAGCGACGCCAGGCCTACCACCATCCTGGCGCCAAAGAAGCCCTCGTTGGCACTCACTTTTTTCAAGCCACTCAGGCCTGCAGGGTCCGCCGACAATGCGTGACTCGCTATAACATTGGTAGCGTCAACAGTCGCCTTGAGCGGCTTTTCCTGCTGCAGGGCAAGCTGCAGTCGCGCCATGAATGCGCCGTCACGGGCACTGACCAGGGCCTCACCGGAGCGCAACACATCGCCTACCACGTGGTAGGCATGCCAGCTCAGGCGGGCCTCCTGTGCTTCACCCAGCCAGTCAAGCGTCGCGCCAAACTCTTCAGCGCGCAGCTGACCATCGACCAGTGCCGAAAGTCGTTCACGCTTCTTGTCAGGATCCTGCATTGTCAACTCCACTCTCACCAGTAATTACCAGCGCTTGCCAGTCTGCTTTTCAAGCATCGGTTTCACTTTGACTGATATCGCCTCGCGCCCGCGGAAAATGCGCGAGCGAACAGTGCCTATCGGGCAATTCATCACTTCCGAAATTTCCTCATAGCTCAAACCTTCAATCTCCCGCAGGACCAATGCCTGTCTCAAGTCTTCTGGCAACGCCTCCAGCGCGGCATTCACTGCGGCACCAATTTCCTTGGCTGCCAGCACCGATTCGGGCGTTTCATCCATGATTGGTTCGTTTCCGGACCAGGAAGTTTCATCGCTGTCATCATCTGATTTAAATGCGTTCTCCGACACCGTCGGGTCGCGCTTGAGTTCGAGCAGGAATTTCTTGGCTGTATTGACCGCTATCCGGTACAACCAGGTATAAAACTGCGCATCGCCACGGAACTGGTGCAGGGCACGATAAGCGCGAATGAAAGTCTCCTGCGCGATATCTTCAACCAGATCGACATCGCGCACCATGCGACCAATCAGGCGCTGAATACGGCGCTGGTATTTGATGACGAGCAGTTCGAAGGCACGCTGATCGCCCGCTACGGCCCGCTCCACCAGCATCGCATCGCTGTTTTCAGCGGCCCCTGGTACAAGTGGCATGGAATCGGCGCTCAAGAATTCACCTGTGCCCTGTTGGGGTCGGTCGCTGCGACATGGGTCTGGCGCACCCCGTTGTCAGAAAAGGCCGCCCGGCGCAAGGCGCTCCAGAGTGCCGCATCCGAGCCACGCTCAGGCCAAAGCCAGATTCGGGGGCCCGCTGGCGGCATCAAGCAAAGCACCAGGCAGAACTGCAAATCAAGATGTACCGCCAGCACGCCAGCCACCGGCGGCTCGCTGCCGCTCCAGTGCCAACCCTGTCCATCCCAGCGCAGCATGCCGGCCGGCGAGCGACGCCAGGCCACCAGTGCCGGCACGCCGACCCCGAACAGGGTGGCGGCAAACAGCCCTGAACGCCAGGTGGCAAGGTCTCCGTGCCTGGACCAAAACAAACCCAGCAGCATGCCGCCCAATCCCAAGCAACCGACCAGCCAGCCCTGAAAGCGGGAACGCCCCACCGGATAACTGACCGCTGGGGCGCTGTGCGTGCTGGAATCGATCAGCGGGTAGGGGTTTGAATCAGTGGTCAAAGCAGACGTCAGGGCGCACGCTTGAAAACAAGCGAGCCATTGGTGCCACCAAACCCGAAATTGTTTTTCAGGGCAACATCGATCTTCATGTCACGCGCCGTATTGGCGCAATAGTCCAGATCGCATTCGGGATCCTGGTTGAAAATATTGATGGTCGGCGGGCTCTTCTGGTGATGCAGCGCCAGTACTGTAAATATGGACTCGACACCGCCAGCACCGCCTAGCAAGTGTCCGGTCATCGACTTGGTCGAGTTGACCACCGTTTTTTTTGCGTGCTCCCCCAGCGCGGCCTTGATCGCATTGGATTCATTCAAGTCACCCAGTGGCGTCGAGGTGCCATGCGCGTTCAGGTAATCAATTTGATCGGCATTCACGCCAGCGTTGCGCATGGCGCCTACCATGGCCCGGCGTGGACCGTCCAGATCGGGAGCGGTCATGTGGCTGGCGTCACCGCTCATGCCAAAACCAGCCAGCTCAGCGTAAATTCTGGCGCCGCGCGCTCTGGCATGCTCGTACTCTTCAAGCACCATGACACCGGCACCCTCCCCCAGCACGAAGCCGTCCCGGTCCCGGTCCCACGGACGCGAAGCTGCTTTCGGGTCGTCATTGCGCGTACTCAAAGCCCGCATTGCCGCAAAACCGCCAATTCCCAAGGGCGATACGGTCGCCTCGGAGCCACCGGCAACCATCACATCCGCATCGCCGTACTCGATCATGCGGCCGGCTTCACCAATGCAGTGAAGTCCGGTGGTGCAGGCCGACACGATAGCCATATTGGGGCCTTTGAAACCAAAACGGATCGCGACATGACCGGCGATCATGTTGACGATCGTGGCCGGCACAAAAAACGGTGAAATGCGGCGTGCGCCCCGATTCATCAGCTCGGTATGCATGTCTTCAATCATGGGCAAGCCACCGATGCCAGAGCCAATCAGACAGCCGATTCGGGTTGAAAGCTCTTCGCCCAGCGCATCCAGCGTGGGCAGGCCAGCATCTGCAACAGCCTGACAGGCCGCTGCAATGCCGAAGTGAATGAAGGTGTCCATCGCGCGCGCCTCTTTCGGGCTGATGTAGGCGCCGAGTTCAAAGCCCTTGACTTCACCCGCAATTTTGCAAGGAAAAGTGGACGTATCAAACCGGGTGATCAGATCAATGCCTGATTTGCCGGCCAGCAGATTGGCCCACGCCTCTTCCACCGTGTTGCCCACGGGGCTGACGCAACCCAAGCCTGTTACAACGACGCGACGACGGGCCATAGAAACTTGATCAGGCCTTCTTGTGTGAATTGGCGTAATCGATCGCGTTTTGCACGGTCGTAATTTTTTCGGCGTCTTCGTCCGGAATTTCTATCTCGAACTCGTCTTCCAGTGCCATGACCAATTCCACTGTATCCAGGGAATCGGCGCCCAGATCGGCCACAAAAGCCTTTTCACTGGTTACCTGTGCCTCTTCCACACCGAGTTGTTCGGCAATAATTTTTTTGACGCGTGCTTCTATATCGCTCATGGGTTCCCTCAGAGGGTTGTAAATGAATCCGCAATTCTAGCCGGGCTTCGGTGTTTTACCCGACCCCGGCCGCCGAGCGGATAAATCGGCTACATAAACATGCCGCCGTTGACATGCAGTTCCTGCCCTGTCACATAGGCCGCCTGCGGCGACGCCAGATAGGCCACGGCATGAGCGATATCGGATGGCTGACCCAGACGCCCTAACGGAATCTGGCTTGACAAGGCTTTGTGCTGGTCTGCCGGGAGGCCGGCGGTCATGTCAGTTTCTATAAACCCGGGCGCTACGCAATTGACGGTGATGTTGCGCGAGCCAAGCTCGCGCGCCAGGGCGCGGGTCATGCCGGCCACGCCGGCTTTGGCGGCAGCATAGTTGGCTTGCCCCGGATTGCCGGTTGCTCCGACGACGGAGGTGATGCTGATGATGCGCCCGTAACGCTGTTTCATCATGGTGCGCATGACGGCGCGACTCATGCGAAATACCGCTTTCAGATTGGTATCAAGCACGGCGTCCCACTCGTCGTCCTTCATGCGCATGGCCAGGTTGTCGCGCGTGATGCCAGCGTTATTCACCAGCACCTGGAGGCCGCCCAGATCTTTGACGATGTTGGCAATCAGTGCTTCGGCCGCCTCGATATCATTAACGTTCAAGGTCTTGCCACTACAGCCGGCATAAGGCGCCAGGGCCTGGTCAATGCCGGCGGCTCCGGCGTCGCTGGTCGCCGTTCCTATTACTTTCAGGCCGCATCTGGCCAGTTCCAGTGCAATGGCGGCACCAATGCCCCGCGAGGCGCCGGTGACGAGGGCAACCTGTCCGGCAAATTCAGTATCACTCATGTTGATCACCCAAAAGTACACGTTTCACATCGACCAGCGTTGCCGGGTCCGACAGTGCCAGGCCGGTCAATTCCGGATCTATGCGCTTGACCAGACCCGTCAGCACCTTGCCGGGGCCACACTCAACCACGCTGCCCAGGCCGCGCGCCTTGATCGCCTGTACGCACTCGACCCAGCGCACCGGCCCGAATGCCTGGCGGTACAGCGCATCCCGTATGCCAGCAGCATCAACGGCGACCGCCACGTCAACGTTGTTGATCAAGGCAATTTGTGGCGGCAAGAACTCGACAGAATCGAGTTTCTCCCTTAGCTTTTCAGCCGCCGGCTTCATCAGAGTTGAATGAAAAGGCGCCGATACCGGTAACGCCAGGGCACGTTTGGCGCCATGGGCTTTCAGCACATCACAGGCTCTGTCAACAGCCAGTTTGCTGCCCGCAATAACGGTTTGCAACGGGTCGTTGAAGTTCACCGCTTCCACGATTTCTTGCGGGTTTGGACCGAAACTGCTGGTCACTTCGACACAGTCAGCTATTATTTTTGAAGCATCCATGCCCAGAATAGCCGCCATCGCGCCAGCGCCAACCGGCACGGCCTGCTGCATCACCCGGGCCCGGAAACGCACCAGCGGAGCGGCCTGCGCCAGCGTCAGCACACCGGCAGCCACCAGGGCTGAGTATTCGCCCAGTGAATGTCCGGCCACAGCGGCAGGTGCAACACCGGTCTCCGCCATCCAGACACGGTAGGCGGCAACGCCGGACACCAGCATCACAGGCTGGGTATTGGTCGTCAGGGCCAACGTTTCCCGGGGGCCGTCCTTGATGAGTCTTGCAACATCCTCACCCAGGGCCTCAGAGGCCTCCTGGAGGACGGCAAGCACAACAGGATGGTCACCCCATGCATCGAGCATGCCCACCGACTGCGAACCCTGTCCCGGAAAAACGAAAGCAAATGGTTTCATGCTGCTCTAGGAAATTTACGTTAAACAAACCCGAAGTGCCCGCCGCACAATAACAAGACGCTACAGTTGCAAGAGCACTGCGCCCCAGGTAAAACCACCACCGACGCCTTCGAGCAGGAGCAGCTCACCAGGCTTGACCCGACCAGCACGCCGCGCCGTGTCAAGCGCCAGCGGAATGGAAGCCGCTGAAGTATTGCCATGCTGGTCAACCGTTACAACAACTTTGTCCATCGGAAGTTTGAGCTTTCTGGCGGTACTGTGCATGATCCGGATATTGGCCTGGTGCGGCACCAGCCAGTCAATATCTGCCGGTGTTTTGCCGGCCTTCGCCAGCGTCGCGCGGGCCGCGCCATCCAGCAGACCGACGGCCAGCTTGAAAACAGCCTGACCATCCATCTTCAGCAGTGGATCCCCCAGCACCTTGCCGCCCGACACATGCCCCGGAACGCACAAAATGCCAACATGTTTGCCATCCGCATGCAGGTCGCTGGCCAGAATGCCGGGTGTGTCCGAGGCCTCCAGCACCACGGCACCAGCGCCGTCACCAAACAGTACACAGGTGGTGCGATCCCTGAAATCAAGAATGCGTGAGAATACCTCGGCACCAATCACCAGCGCCCGCCTGGCAGCGCCGGTTTTGATCATTGCGTCGGCGACGGTCAGCGCATAAATAAAACCGCTGCAAACAGCTTGCACATCGAACGCCGCACAGCCATTGGCGCCCAGCTTGTTCTGCAAAATACAGGCCGTTGACGGAAACACCATATCCGGCGTCGAAGTGGCGACAATGATCAGTTCAATATCCGTCGCCAGAAGACCCGCCGCCTGCAGCGCCCGGCGCGCCGCCTCCACACCCAGATCGCTGCTGCAAACGCCGGGGTCGGCAAAATGCCGGGCCCGAATTCCAGTCCGCTCGACAATCCAGTCATCGGATGTTTCAACCCCGCCGACAGCCAGTTCGGCAGCCAGTTCGGTGTTGCTCAAGCGTCGCGGCGGCAAAAAACTGCCGGTGCCGGTGATGCGTGAATAAAGTGTCATGGATCAGGAGCTTTTGGCCACAGCCGGTGGTACGAAAGACTCGACCGCAACGCCCAGCGAGGCAACGTGAGCGATCCGGACCTGCAGCCGGTCCAGCAAATTGTTTCGTGCCGCGTCATACGCGCGTCGCAAGGCGTACTCAAACGCAAGCTCGTCGGCGGAGCCATGACTCTTGAATACCAACCCACGCAAACCGAGCAGGGCACCGCCGTTGTAACGCCGGTGATCGGTGCGCTTTTTCAACGCAGAAATAATGGGGTAAGCCATGACGGCGGCAATTTTCGTCAAAATATTGCGGGAAAATTCAACGCGCAGGAAGTCGGCGATCATGGTCGCCAGGCCTTCGCTGGCCTTCAACGCCACATTGCCAACGAAGCCGTCACACACCACAATGTCGGCGGTTCCCTTGAAGATATCGTTACCCTCGACGTTGCCATAAAAGTTGAAATCGCCCGCTTTGGAGGCGGCCCGGAGCAACTCGCCGGCCTGTTTGATCACTTCATTGCCCTTGATGGCTTCTTCGCCAATATTGAGCAAGCCCACGGTCGGGCTGTCATTGCCACTCAAAACGGACACCAGGGCGGAGCCCATCATGGCAAACTGCAGCAGATGCGCGGCCGAACAATCGACATTCGCGCCCATGTCCAGCACCATCGTTCCTTGCCCCTTGGCGTTGGGAATTTGTCCGGCAATGGCCGGGCGATCTATGCCGTCCAGCGTTTTCAGGAGGTAGCGCGAAATCGCCATCAGGGCAGCGGTATTGCCGGCCAACACGGCGGCCTGCGCGGCACCATTCTTGACCTGCGCGATGGCGACGCGCATGGACGAGTCTTTTTTTCGCCGCAGCGCCGCCTCGAGTGAATCGTGCATGCTGACGACCTCGCTGGCCGGGACAATGGTGGCACGCGGATGGGAAAATGCACCCAGGCGATCCGGCAGGCCGACCAGCAGCAGCCGGGCATCTGCATGGCTGTCCAGAAAATTGCGGCAGGCAGGCAGCGTGACGTCGGGGCCATGATCGCCTCCCATGCAGTCAACAGCTATCGTGATCATGGCAAACTAGTCCACCAAAGCAAATGGAATCCGGACACGGGCAGCATCAAAGCAAAGGCCCGAGGCCACAGCGTAGCAGCCTCGGGCCTTGATAGGGCGAAGCTGTCAGGCTTCAGATTTGGTCTTGAGCACTTTGCGACCACGGTAAAAACCGGTCGGACTGATATGGTGACGCAGGTGGGTTTCACCGGTGGTGGACTCAACCGCGATACCGGGCACGACCAGCGCGTTGTGCGAGCGGTGCATGCCGCGTTTCGAAGGTGATTTCTTGTTCTGTTGGACAGCCATAATTGGCTCCTTGGCATATAGGTTGCGATGATCGCAACATCTTGGGTTAGTGAGACACGAGGACGAGACATCCCGCGCGAAGCCGCAAATTATAGCGCACGACACCGAATCAACCAGATTTACCTCCCTGAAGCTTGGCCAGAACCGCGAAAGGATTGCGTTTTTCAGCCGAGGCCGCCTCAAACCCCGGATCCGCCGCGACCAATTTGACCGCCACCGGACAGGTTTCATGGCGTGGCACCAGTGGCAGCGCCATCAACACTTCATCTTCAATCAATTGCGCCAGCTTGAAGTCCGGATCAAGCGCCAGCACGTCCTCCTCGGCATCCTCATCCTGCGCCTGGGCCGTGGCCTCATCGTGCACAAAGCGAAAAGACTGATGCACCTGCACCGCAACATCGGCCGGACCCATGCAACGCTGGCAGGTCAACGGCAAACTCGCCTCCACCGTCAAATGCAGCCAGACCTGCCCGGTGCCGGCCGGGTCAACCCGGAATTCGCCCAGCGCTGACCAGCTGATCAGGCGCTGCGCGCCCTGACCTTTCGTTTCCTCCATCAGGCGCGGGTATTTAGACAGCGGATCATGCCCGGCGAGGCTGCCGCCGGACTGTGCAAACGCCCTGACATCGAGCGCGCGGGAGTGATTCTCTGATTTCATGCACGCAGTGTAAGAGAATCACGTCATGTCTGAAATCTCCAAACGCCAGCTCATCCTGGGATCCACTTCGCCCTACCGGCGTCAATTGCTGGAGCGCCTGCGCATTCCGTTCGATGTGGCTGCCCCGGCGGTTGACGAAACACCGCTGGCCGGTGAAACACCCCGCCAGCTGGCGTGCCGCCTGGCAATGGCCAAGGCGCGCGCCGTGGCCGCGCAGTTTCCGGCCAGTGTGGTCATTGGCTCGGACCAGGTGGCGGACCTGGAGGGAACAGCACTCGGCAAGCCGGGAAATCACCCTTGTGCCGTGGCCCAGCTACAGCGCATGCGCGGCAAAACCGTGATTTTCCAGACTGCGGTCGCGGTGGTGTGTCTGGAATCCGGATTCGCCCAAATGGACCTGGCCCAGGTCAAAGTCAGGTTTCGCGAACTCAGCGACCCTGAAATAGAAAACTACCTGCTGGCGGAAACGCCTTACGACTGCGCCGGCAGCGCCAAAAGCGAAGGTCTGGGCATCGCCTTGCTCGATTCCATTGACAACGATGATCCCAGCGCGCTGGTCGGACTGCCACTGATACGCACCTGCCGCATGATTCGGGCAGCCGGCATCAAGGTGCCATGAACATGCCCAACACACCAACCAACGCCGCACCCGCCGCCGGTGGCACACTCTACCTGGTCCCGGCCCCGCTGGATTTTGGCTGTAGCAGCCAGGTCGACCTGCAAAACAGCATGCCCCGGGGCACCTTGCGCGTGGCGGCCAAACTGCAGTACTGGGTCTGCGAAAACGCCAGGTCGGCACGCGCCTACCTCAAGCGGGTCAACGAAGTCACGCCGCTGGATTTCCCGCTGCAGGCCCTGCATCTTCAGGAATTGCCACGCCAAGTGCACAAAAAAGGCGATCACCACGGCAACTTTGACGCCCGTCCCCTGCTGACCCCGGCACTGGCGGGGCACAATATGGGGCTGGTCAGCGAAGCCGGCATGCCCGCCGTGGCGGATCCGGGGTCGTCGGTGGTGCGTGCGGCGCATGATCTGGGGGTTGAGGTGGTACCCCTCAGCGGCCCGGTGTCACCGCTGCTGGCACTGGCCGCCAGCGGGCTCAATGGCCAGAATTTCGCGTTTGTCGGCTACCTGCCGCAGGATAGCACCGAGCGCGCCCGGCGCATCAGGGAACTGGAATCGCTGGCGCTCAAGACCGGGCAGACGCAGCTGTTCATTGAAACACCTTACCGCAATGCCGCCGTGCTGCAAACGCTGCTGCAAACACTGCAGCACAACACGCGGCTGGCGATCAGCAGCGGGCTGACGCTGGCCGACGGCAGTTGCCACAGCGACACGGTGAAAAACTGGCGCCACAAGACCTCCCCGCTGGACAACTCGACGCCCGCGGTTTTTGCGCTGGGTCGCTGATTTCCTGGCGGGCAGAGACTCAGCGCAGGGCCGGAAACGACTTCAGCGCGTGTACCGCGCCTTCACCCATGGACGCGCCAAAGCGCTTGACCAGGCGTTCGGCCACGTTGTCACGGCGCGTGTAGTCAATGATTTCTTCGGCCTTGACCACTTCGCGTGCGACAAAATCAAGGTTGCCCAGCTGATCAGCCAACCCCATCTCAATCGCCTGCTGGCCGCTCCAGAACAAACCACTGAAAGTCTCGGGCGTTTCCTTCAGCCGGTTGCCCCGGCCCGCCTTCACAACCTCGATAAACTGCTTGTGGATCTGGTCCAGCATGGTCTGCGCAAAAGCGCGCTGACGCTCTGTTTGCGGACTGAACGGATCGAGAAAGCCCTTGTTCTCGCCGGCCGTCATGAGGCGCCGCTCAACCCCCAGTTTGTCCATCAAGCCGGTAAAGCCAAACCCGTCCATCAGCACGCCGATGCTGCCCACGATACTCGCCTTGTCCACAAATATCCGGTCCGCTGCAACCGCAATGTAATAGGCCGCTGACGCACACGACTCCTCAACCACCGCGTACACCGGCTTCTTGTGTTTGGCCTTGAGACGCCCGATCTCATCGTTGATGATGCCGGCCTGCACCGGGCTGCCACCCGGCGAGTTGATCAGGAGCACGACCGCCTGCGCGCCGTCGTCCTCAAACGCGCCGCGCAGGGCGGCCACAATCAGCCCGGCACTGGCCTCCGCACCGGACGCAATTTCACCCTTGATCTCGACCACTGCGGTGTGCGGGGTCGATGCGTCCCTCACCGGGCCACTGCGACTTATCACGACCCAGGCCAGGATGACAAAAAACGTCAGCCAGGCCAAACGTACAAAATTTCGCCAGCGGCGCGAACGACGCTGCTCGGTGAGTGATGCAAAGACCAGTTTTTCGAGCGTGACACGCTCCCAGTTCCGGCTGTCCTTCGAGGCATCATCTGCTACGTTTTTTGTAGCTTGCTGCGCAATGTGGACGGTATCTTGCGCCTGATTTGATGCCAAATATGGGGTTCCAGCCGGGTCCGCCTGGGCCAGTGACTTTTCAGGTTCGAGGGGTTCAGTCATATCAAAAATCCAGGGGTTTGAGGTTATCGGCAGTATGCCAGTGCACAACACCGGTCACTTCCGACAGGGCAATCTTGACCAAACCACCGCGGCACGGCCCGCTGCGGCAACGACCGGTCTGCGGCTGGTAGGTCGCACCATGCGTAGCACACATCAACCAGTGCCCGGTGCTGTCGAAAAAGCGGTTGGGCTGGTAATCCATTTCCATCGGGACATGGGCACAGCGATTCAGGTAAGCGTGAACCTGACCCTGGTAACGGATGGCAAAAGCCGGGCAAATCCGGCCCTCGTGGACGACCTCGAATGGAACGGCGTCGGCACTGTCGACCAGATCGGCAGAGTTGCACAATGCAATGGCTTGGGTCATGACACGCGGCGTCCGGTCTTCAGCCATTGACCCGCAGCCAGTCATGCAACTCACGCACGGAGTGGACCACGGCAAGGGGCTGTAGCGCCATGAAGGCAGCGGATTCATGGGCGCCATAGCTGACGGCAACACTGGCACAACCGGCGTTGACGGCCATCTGCAGATCATGTGTGGTGTCGCCAATCATGAGCGTGCGCCCCGGCTTCACACCGAACTCGCGCATCAACTCCTGCAACATGCGGGGATCGGGCTTGCCGGCCGTCTCGTCGGCGGTGCGGGAACCAGCAAACATGTCTTTAAGTTCAACAGCCTGCAATACGTCGTCCAGACCACGCCGGCTTTTGCCGGTTGCCACCGTCAGCCAGTGCTGGCGCGATTTCAAATCGGCCAGCATGGCCAGCACGCCGTCGAACAGGCTGATATCGTGCTGGCGGGCCAGGTAATGGTGCCGGTACCGTGCGCCCAGCTCAGGGTAGCGTTCTACCGGCACACCGGGCGCCGCATGGGCCAGTGCCTGCATCAGGCCCATGCCGATTACGTAAGCGGCATCCCGGTCGCTGGGCACCACACCGCCGACATCGCGCACCGCGTTCTGGATACAGCGCGTAATGATGGCCGTGGAATCAAACAAGGTGCCATCCCAGTCAAATGCCAGCAGGTCAAACCGCCGGGCCGCCGGCTTGTCAGGAAAGAGGGGTTGCTGCATCGCTTGCAAACGCTTCCAGTTCAGGGGGTAGAGGGGCTAGCAGTTCGACACGGTCACCGCTGGCGGGGTGGTTGAATCGCAGGCGCCATGCATGCAAAAACATGCGCTTCAGGGCGGGCAATTTGCCCCGGTGCAGCAATTGTTTATTCAATTCAAAGTCGCCATACTTGTCGTCACCCACAATGGGGTGGCCTTCGCTCGCGAGATGGACACGGATTTGATGGGTGCGCCCGGTCTTGATGGTGACTTCGAGCAGGGTAAACCGGCTGAGCCCGGTGTCCCGGACTTTCACCAGGGTGACCGACGGCATGCCGTTCGGGTCGTCCCGGGACACGACCCTGACACGCCGCTCGCCAGCCCCCCCGGCGCCGTCCTGGCCATCAAGCAGGTACTTGTGCAGCGGTTTGTCCAGCACCTTCTTATTGGCAGGCCAGCGCCCCGCCACCAGTGCCAGGTAGGTCTTGCCGGTTTCCCGTTCGCGAAACTGGTTCTGCAAGTGGGTCAGCGCGCTTCTCTTCTTGGCAATCAGCAAAATGCCGCTGGTGTCGCGGTCCAGCCGGTGCACCAGTTCCAGAAATCTGGCCTGCGGCCTGGCCATGCGCAACTGCTCGATCACGCCAAAACTCACGCCCGAGCCACCATGCACCGCCACACCGGCCGGTTTGTCAATGGCCAGCAAATGGTCATCTTCCAGCAAAATGACAAACTCGCGCGCCGGCACCGCTTGCGCCACGCCGTCTGCCATGGCCTGTTTTTTTTCAGTGGCCCGCTCCGAGACACGCACGGGCGGCAAGCGTACTGCGTCGCCCGCCAGCAGTCTTGAATCAGCCGACGCGCGGCCTTTGTTGACCCGGACCTCGCCGCTGCGGATGATGCGATAGACATGTGTTTTGGGCACGCCCTTGAGCTGACGCAGCAGGAAATTGTCCAGCCTTTGACCCGCGCCGTTTTCGTCGACAAGTACCGTTTTGACCTGGGGCGCCAGCGGGACCGGATTGCCCCCTATAATGTGTTTCACTAGCGATGCGCTGTAAGTAGTTGATTTATTGACAGGTTAACTCATGGTTGAGGTGGAGTTTAGTTCACCCGCCAGCACCCGCAACGCTAGCAAGTCGATATCGCCGTTTGCCAATGCGCGCAAACCACAAGCCAGATGCTTGCGGTGGCCTGCAAGACACACGGTCAAGACGACGCCTTGAAATACTGATACGGAATACCCCAAGTTCGCAGGCCAACCTTCTGTGAACGGAATGAAGCGAGATGTTTGTGTTGATGAGCCTGATTCAAATATGCCTGCGGTGCGTTTTCGCCCCGCTTTTCGGCATGAATCGGCCATCAGCCCCCGTCAAACGGGCGCAACCAGCTATTAGTTTAATAGCACTTCCACAACCCAAACTCCCCGCTCCCCTCCACGCGCCTATGCCAGGACTTACCCTCTAAGTCCCGGTTCTCCGGCTGTTTCCTCCTCACTTCAAAGCGTCAGTTCTGGTATCAAAAGCTCGTCAAGAGCATGTTGGTTATTTGAATTGAAGGAACGCTACCCATGAAACGGATGCTGATTAACGCCACGCAGGCTGAAGAACGCCGCCTGGCCATTGTCGACGGACAAAAACTGCTCGACTACGAAATTGAAATTGAAGGACGCGAGCAGCGCAAGGGCAACATCTACAAGGCTGTCGTGACGCGCGTCGAGCCGTCGCTGGAAGCCTGTTTTGTTGACTACGGTGAAGACCGTCACGGCTTTTTGCCGTTCAAGGAAATATCCAGGCAGTATTTCCAGCAAGGGGTGGCGGTCAGCCAAGCCCGCATCCAGGACGTCATCCGCGAAGGCCAGGAACTGCTGGTGCAGGTGGAAAAAGAAGAGCGCGGCAACAAGGGCGCAGCGCTGACCACGTTCGTCTCGCTGGCGGGTCGTTATGTCGTGCTGATGCCCAACAACCCGCGCGGCGGTGGCGTCAGCCGTCGCATTGAAGGCGAAGACCGGGCCGACCTCAAGGAAGCGCTCGACCAGCTCGAATATCCCAACGGCATGAGCATCATTGCGCGCACCGCCGGCATCGGCCGCAGCGCGCCCGAACTGCAATGGGATCTGAACTACCTGCTCAAACTGTGGGCCGCCATTGACGGCGCCAGCACCGGCAGCAAAGGCGCTTACCTGATTTATCAGGAATCCAGCCTGGTGATACGCGCCATCCGTGACTACTTCAACAACGACATCGGCGACATCCTGATTGACACCGACGACGTCTACGAGCAGGCCCAGCAGTTCATGGCTCACGTCATGCCCGAGCACGCGGCACGCGTCAAGCGCTACCGCGACGACGCGCCGCTGTTTTCCCGCTTCCAGATCGAGCACCAGATCGAATCCGCCTATGCCCGCACCGTGCAACTCCCCAGCGGCGGCGCGATTGTGATTGACCACACCGAAGCGCTCGTTTCGGTGGACGTCAACTCGGCGCGTGCCATCAAGGGCGGCGACATCGAGGAAACCGCCACCCGTACCAATCTGGAAGCCGCTGAAGAAGTGGCGCGCCAGATGCGCCTGCGCGACCTGGGTGGCCTGATCGTCATCGACTTTATCGACATGGAAGAAAGCCGCAACCGCCGCGACGTCGAAAACCGCCTGCGTGACGCCCTTCGACAAGACCGTGCCCGCGTCCAGTTTGGCACCATCAGCAAATTTGGCCTGATGGAAATGAGCCGCCAGCGCCTGCGCCCGGCCCTCTCTGAAGGCGCCTCCATTCCCTGCCCGCGCTGCGGCGGCTCCGGCCACATCCGTGACACCGAATCCAGTGCGCTGCAAATTTTGCGCATCATCCAGGAAGAGTCGCTCAAAGACAATACGGCCTCAGTGCTGTGCCAGGTGCCGGTCGAAGTGGCTTCGTTCCTGTTGAATGAAAAACGCACCGAGATCGCCAAGATCGAGCTCAAGCAGCGCATCAACGTGCTGATGGTGCCCAACAAAACGCTGGAAACCCCCAACTACAAGCTCGAGCGCCTCAAGCACGACGATCCACGGCTGGACAACGTTGAACCGAGCTACAAAATGGCCGAGGAAATGGAGGACGCCACCGCCGTGACGCGTCGCTCGCAGGAACCCACCAACAAGCAAAGTCCCATCATCAAGGGTGTGTTGCCCGATGCACCGGCCCCGGTTGCGGTGCCCAAACCCGAGGCTGTAAAGCCCGTGACCGCCATGCCGCGCACGACGCCAAAACCGGTCGCCGTGGCGGCGGCACCGGAAACCGGCTTTTTTGGCTGGCTAAAGCAATTATTCGGCACGGCGCCAACGCCTGCGGCACCGGTGAAACCGGATGCCAGTGCGCAACGCGAAGACAAGCGTGAAGCGCGTCCGGGCCGCGACGGTGCGCGTCGCAATGAACCGCGCGGCGAGGGCCGCGATGAAGGTCGGGGTGGTCGCGGCGGTCGCAATGAGGGGCGCGCAGATGGTCGCGGTGATGGTCGCGGTGATGGTCGCGGTGATGGTCGCGGCGGTCGCGGTGGCCGGGGTGGCCGCGCCGAGCGCCCGGCGCAGGGCACGCGCGAACGTTTCGATGCCGAGGGCAAGCCGGCCATGGCCAACGCCATCGCAGCAAATACACCAGCGCCGGCCACTGGAGCCGGCCAGGAAGCACCCAGAAATGAGCAGGGGCAGGATCGCCCGGCGCGCAATCCATCGCGCGGTGAGCGCGGTGGCCGCGGCGAACGCAACCGCAATGAGCGCAGCCGGCCGGAAGAAGGCGCGCGCAGCGAAACGGCCAGCGATGCGCCAGCGCGGGCCGGCGCCGTCAACGCCGCCGTAGCGGGCGATAGCACTGCCAGCGCCGAGCGCAGCAACGACGCAGCTGAATCAGTCGCCCGTGCGGACAATGCCGAGCCGCGCGAAAAACGCTCGCGCGAACGCTATGGCCGTGATCGCGCGCCACGCGGCGAACGCGCAGAGCAAGGCGAGCGACAGGATAGGCCAGTGCGCGACAACCCGCCGTCGCCGGTCGCCGACGATGGCGTTGCGCCGGAGCCGCGCCGGTCGTATTTCACTACCAGTACCGAGGCGCCCGTCGCTGCCAGCACCGTGTTACCGGAAGCCGCCGCCCTTTCAGTGGCGTCGCCAGCCACGGCCATGGTGCTGGAGGCCGCAGTGCCGGTGGTGGCCGCTCCGCAACCCGTCCCAGCGCCACCCGCCGCTGCGGCTGCACCGATGCCCGCCCCCGCCATGCCCAAGCTGCAACCCTATGTTTTGCCACTGGCCGAATTGGCGGAAGTGGCCCAGGGTTCCGGTTTGAACTGGGTCAACTCTGACGCCGACAAAATTGCTGCCGTGCAGGCCGCCATAGCTGCGGAGCCGAAGGAAATTCGGGTACCGCGCGAACGCCCGGCGCTGGTAAAACCCGATAGTGGCCCACTGATCCTGGTGGAAACCCGGCGCGATCTGGGCACCATGAAACTGCCTTTCGAGACGCTCCCATAGGGTCGCCAGGACGGTGGCTGCGACAGCCGGCAAAAAGGGCACCGTGGTGCCCTTTTTCCTGCCCGATCCGCGCGCCGGGGGGTCTCACCCCAGCACTGCCAACAGCGTCGTAACCGGCCCGCAGTGCCGTGCTTAGCAGCCCGGCACTCTGGCCGCACTTTGCCAGGCCTGCGTTGCGGTTGCCACATCATTGCGGCGCTCGGCCAGCTCGGCCAGCGCAACCCAGGCATTTCTTTCCAGAGTGGCGTCCTGCAGCCTCGGTTGCGCCTGCTTGAGCAACTGCTGCGCCTTGCCCCACAACTGCAGACGCATGCAGGTCATGCCGGCCAGATACTGCAGCGCCGCATCACCGGGATTGTCCATCTGCGCCTGTTCGATGCGGCTCAGCCAGGACGCTTGCGGTGGCGCCTCTGGCGACAGTGCAAAGCCACGTTCCAAAGCCCCAATCAGCCCGATGCGCTGGGGCTCCGTCATGCTGGCGGCGGGTTCCAGCATGCGCTCCCAGATCGGCAGCAGCCAGCCCATGGCCAGCTCCCGCTCACCGCCGAGTTGCTGCATCCGGTCACAGGCAGCCACGGCAACCTCAGGCATCAGCCGCTCGGCCGCGTCGAGCTGTTGCCAGACCGCACTCATTTGTTGCGGGTCATGGGCTGTTGCCACCAGTTCAAGGGCCAGTCCGCGCAAAATGCCCTGCGCGGCGATGCCGGAAAACGCGCGGTGCTTGGCCAGCAAGCGTGCCGTCTCAAGGGCCACGCGCGTCTGGCGGGCCATCCGCGCCGCTTTCAGGCGCAGGCGCAAGGCAATCGTGCGCCGCCCGGCACCCTTCTCAAGATCATCGAGCCATTCCAGGGCGCCATGCGCATCACGATCTTCCAGCGCCCAGCGCGCGGCGCGCAACTGAACACCCTCGCGCATGCCCTGCGCCTCGCGCCGTGACGCCTTTTCCAGCGCCTCGTGAAAATGCTCCTCGCGGGCCGTCTTGTCCTGCAGCGCCTGTGAACTTTCCGCCGCCAGCAGATGCGACAGGGCCCGCAGGCGCGCCGAGTAAGCCACTGTTTCGCCGCTGCGCGTCATTGCCGTTTCACGCGCCAGCACCACCCCGGCGGCCTTTCTGGCGCGGATAAAACGCCCCGCCACCAAATGCGAAAGTGCGTCCAGCAAAGCCACATGCATGGCGCGCTCCTGGTGCTGTATGCGCCACAGACGCGCATGGCCTGGCATGGCAAAGAGGGCGGCCAGTGCGCGCAATGCCACATGCAGGATAAAAAACAGCAACGCCAGCAACAACAGTACCAGATTGAGCGACAGGTCAAGCCGGTAAGGCGGCCAGAACACTGTGATGGTGCCCTGGTTATTGCCGGCAAACAGGGCGATGGCGACCGCCACGCCAAACAAAGCCAGTAACCAGAGGGCGGCACGCATGGCTAGCGGCCAGCGGCGGCCGTGGCCAGCGCGGCGAGCGTTTCATCAACGCGCGGCAGCTGCAGGGTCTTCATCTGCCCCTGCACCTGACGCAGCAGGGCAGCAGTAGTCTGTGTCTTGCGCGAGGTTGCATCAAAGTATTTAGCCAAGGCAACGGACGCTGCCTCCAGGTCGGCGCGTGACGACTCCAGTTGCCGCGCCAGCAGTCCGAGTCTGGCGTTGAGCAGTTTGAGCTTGAAATTTTCACGCAGGAAAAAGGATTGCTCGGGTGACAACAGTGCCGCTTCCGGCTGCTCGATGCGGCTCAGCCGCACCAGTGCGCGCGCCTCGGCCACCACCAGCTGCAAACTGCGCTGCCACCAGACCGGTGCCGCCTCGGCGCCCTGTCGCCTGGCCGGGGCCACGACGGTGGCCGTCGCCACCGCATTGGCCAGAACCAGTTCATCGGCCAGCCGCACCAGTTCATCGAGCTTGACCAGCAGGCCAGGCGTATCGCTGATGGCGGCCGACTTGATGCGGTCAATGTCGCGTCCAATCGCCCGCTGCAGGGCCGTCAGGCGCGGCTGCGCCGCCCGGGTCACGCGCTGGTCAGCACTCCTGAGCGCCGCCAGCAGGGGCTCGACGCTGCCGGTCAGCTGGGCTTGCTGCTGCGCCAGCCGGATCGCCGACTCAATGTCCACCACCAGGTTTTCATCGCGGGAACGTGACAGACTCTGCATCAACTCTTCGAGTTGCGTGCGCTGGAGGGCGACTTCACTCAGGCGCGCCTCAAAAACGGCCACACGGGCGGCCGCCTCGCGTGCCAGTTCCTGGGCCTGTCTGGCAACGGCACGGGCTTCGACCGACTGGGCACCGGCATCGGCGCTCTGGCGCGCCAACTGCTCCTGAATGGTGCCGAGCTTTTGCCACAGAAGGCCACTGACCAGAAGGGCCAGCAAGGCGGCCCCGGCCAGCCCCATGACAAGCCAGCGTGGCACCGGCGCGGGCGCCGCCGGCCCGGCCGCAGCAGCGGGCGGGTCGGCGTTGACGTCAGTGTTCATCCCACGATTTTAGTGACGACACGACATCATGAAGCGTCGGACGTGACTCACAAACAACACCAAACCCGGCCTTTTTTGCGGCGCAGGCAATCCGCGGGTGCGTTGCCAGCGCGCGCGCGCCTGACCAGCTTTGCGCGGGCAGCCAGTCGATCAGGTTGGCCACCGCCTCGCTGCTGCTGAACAACCAGACCGAGCCGTCGGTTGCCGCCTGGCACGCGCACTGGCGCTGCAGGTCACTGAAGTCAGGTCTGCCGCGCTGGTAGGCGCAGACAAAATCAGCGTGGGCACCGGCCTGGGCGACGCGCTGGGCGAACCACTCGCGCCCGCTGCCAGGCGCCGCGCCGGCGCTGCTGGCACTGTCGCCACCGCGCACAATCAGCACGCGCCGGCCCGGCTGCACTTGCGCGGCCACCACGCGCCACAACGCCTCGGAATCAAATTGACCGGCGTCCGGCGCCGGCGCATCCAGCCACTCTGGCGCAACACCGGCCCGCAACAAGGCGTGAGCGGTTCCGGGGCCGGTTGCCCACGCTCTTGTTTTAATAGCTGCCTGCGCACTGAATACGGTGCTTTTGGCCGGTTTTAATGCAAAAAAATGACTGACGGCATTGGCGCTGACAAACATCGCGGCGGTGTAGTCGGCAAGCTGCTGCCAGGCCTGCCGCAAGGCGGCGCCATCGGCAACCGGGCCAACGCTGATGAGCGGCAGTGCCACCGCATCAAACCCCAGCGCCACCAGATCAGGCACCCAGCGCTGCGCCTCACGCTGCGCCCGGGTGACGATGACCCGCATGTTCAGGGCGTGTCCCGGGACGCCTCGGGCGCCAGCAGGCTGCCCCCTTTGGCCAGTACACCGGCGCGCAAATCCGCAGCGACCCGGCTCCCCAGCGCTGCGGCGCTGGCCAGATCGGTCACCGCCGAACTGGCCTGCACACACACCAGGGCCAGCACACCGTCGGGGTCGCCCCAGGCGGCGTCGATGGTCAGGGTGGCGCCGTTCAGGGTGGCAAAAGCCGCCAGTGGCATGGAGCAGCTGCCGCCCATGGCACGGCTGACGGCCCGCTCGGCGGCCACGGCCAGCCAGCTGGTGTGGTGGGCCAGCGGCGCCAGCGCCGCCAGCACATCCTGCCGACCGGCACAAATCTCGATGCCCAGGGCGCCCTGCCCGGCCGCCGGCAGCATCTGGGCCGGCTCAAACGTATCGCGAATGCGCGCGCC
Organism: uncultured beta proteobacterium; assembly: GCA_963750815.1. Classification (GTDB taxonomy): domain Bacteria; phylum Pseudomonadota; class Gammaproteobacteria; order Burkholderiales; family Burkholderiaceae_C; genus Rhodoferax. Next base: position 430,105 of record CAVVRS010000001.1, on the reverse strand, counting down.
CAGACCGAGCCGCTTGAGTCCGGCGGCGGCCAGCACAATGCCGTCATACTGGCCATCATCGAGCTTGCGCAGCCGGGTATCGAGATTGCCGCGCAACGGCTCAATCTGCAGGTCCGGGCGCAGCGCGCGCAGCAGCGCCATGCGGCGCAGGCTCGACGTGCCGACGACGGCGCCTTGCGGCAGGCTGGCGAGCGAGGCATGGCGGTTGGAGACAAAGGCATCACGCGGGTCTTCGCGCTCCATCACACACGCCAGACTGAAGCCCTCTGGCAGTTCCATCGGCACATCCTTGAGCGAATGCACGGCCAGGTCGGCACGCCCCTCTTCCAGCGCCACCTCCAGCTCCTTGACAAACAGGCCTTTGCCGCCAACCTTGCTCAAGGCGCGGTCCAGAATCTGGTCACCCTGGGTGGTCATGCCCAGCAGGCTGACCTGGTGGCCACGCTGCTCCAGCAGCGCCTGGACGTGCTGGGCCTGCCACATGGCCAGGCGGCTCTCTCGTGTTGCGATGGTCAAACTGCTCATAGACTTGATGGGTAATGGGTTGGTAACCGGTTGGTAACTGGCGGGTGATCGAAAAACAGGAGACGATGCTAGCATGGCCGCAGCCGCAACCCTTCGCCACCAACCCGTCAAATGCCATGATCAAATCGCCGCCACCGGTGCGACGCACGTCCGCCAAAGACAACGAACGCCCGCTGGTGGAAGACATTCGCCTGCTGGGGCGCATTCTGGGTGACGTCATCCGCGAGCAGGAAGGCGTCGCCGCCTTTGAACTGATTGAGCAAATCCGCAAACTGTCGGTAGCGTTCCGGCGCGACGCCGACCAGGAGGCTGACAAGGCGCTTAAAAAACTGCTCAAGAGTTTGAGCGGCGACCAGGCGGTCAGCGTCATCCGGGCCTTTACCTATTTCAGCCACCTGGCCAATCTGGCCGAAGACCGGCATCACATCCGCCGCCGCGCCGTCCACGAGCGTGCCGGCGACACCCAGGAAGGCAGCATCGAGGTGGCGCTGACACGCCTGCGCAGTGCCGGAATCACAACGCAAACCATTGCCAGCACGCTGGCCGGCAGTTTTGTCTCGCCGGTGCTTACCGCGCACCCGACCGAAGTGCAGCGCAAAAGCATACTCGACGCCGAGCGCGACATTGCCGGCTTGCTCAGCAGCCGCGACGACATCAAGATCCGGGCCGGCAGCGTGCGCAACCGCCACGACGCGCTGACCCCGCGCGAACTGGCCGCCAACGAGCAACAGATGCGCGCCCGGGTGCTGCAACTCTGGCACACCCGGTTGTTGCGCTTTTCCAAACTCACGGTGGCCGACGAGGTGGAAAACGCCATGAGCTACTACGAAGCCACATTTTTGCGCGAGATCCCGAAAATCTACGACGAGCTCGAACGCGCCCTCGGCCCGCACCCGGTGCACAGTTTTCTGCGCATGGGCCAGTGGATCGGCGGTGACCGCGATGGCAACCCGAACGTGAATGCGCAAACGCTGGTCCATGCGTTGCGCCGGCAAGCCGATGTGGCTCTGCGCCACTACCTGACCGAGGTCCACTACCTCGGCGGTGAACTGTCGCTGTCGGCCCTGCTGGTCGATTTTCAGCCCGCCATGCAGGCGCTGGCAGACCAGTCGCCCGACAGCAACGAGCACCGCAAGGACGAGCCCTACCGGCGCGCCCTGATTGGCGTTTACGCGCGGCTCGCGGCAGCCCTCAAGGAACTCACCGGCGGCGACGCCGCGCGCCATGCCGTCGCACCGCAAAACCGCTACCGGTCGGCTGAAGAATTGCTGCGTGATCTGCGCATCATTGAGGCCTCCCTGCTGGCGCATCAGGGTGCCGCCCTGGTGGCGCAACGGCTGCGCCCGCTGATTCGGGCGGTCGAGGTGTTCGGCTTTCATCTGGCCAGCGTCGACCTGCGTCAGAGTTCGGACCAGCATGAAGCGGTGCTGGCCGAGCTGCTGGCGGTGGCGCGCATCGCGCCCGACTACGCGCAGCTCGACGAAATGACCAAGCGCGCCCTGCTGCTCGAGCTGCTCAACGATGCCCGTCCGCTGCGCGTCATGGGTGCCACTTATTCGTCCCATGCCCAGAGTGAAATTGCCATCTTCGAAGCAGCCAAAGCGATGCGCGGGCAGTTTGGCGCGCAAGCCATCCGGCACTACATCATCAGTCACACGGAAACCGTCAGCGACCTGCTGGAAGTACTGCTGCTGCAGAAAGAGGTGGGCTTGCTGTGCGGCACGCTCGACGCCGGCGCCAGTTGCGACCTGATCGTGGTGCCGCTGTTCGAGACCATTGAGGACTTGCGCAACGCCGCGCCCATCATGCGCGAGTTCTATGCCGTGCCCGGCATCCGGGCACTGATACAGCGCGGCCACCATGACCAGTACAGCGAGCAGGACATCATGCTGGGCTATTCCGACAGCAACAAGGACGGCGGCATCTTCACCAGCAACTGGGAGCTGTATCGCGCCGAGATTGCGCTGGTGGCGTTGTTCGACGAACTCAATGCGCCCGGCGCGCCGGCCCCGGCGGCGCCCGCCATCCAGCTCAGAATGTTCCACGGGCGCGGCGGCACCGTGGGGCGTGGCGGCGGCCCGAGCTACCAGGCCATTCTGGCGCAGCCACCCGGCACCGTGCGCGGACAGATTCGCCTGACCGAACAGGGCGAGGTGATTGGCTCCAAATACGCCAACCCCGAAATCGGCCGGCGCAACCTGGAAACGCTGGTTGCCGCCACACTGGAGGCAACCCTGCTGCAGCCGACCAAGCCGGCCAGCGCACCGTTCCTGACGGCCGCCGCCGAACTGTCACACCACAGCATGGCGGCCTACCGCAAGCTGGTCTACGAGACGCCCGGCTTCACCGAGTATTTTTTTGACGCCACCCCGATCCGGGAGATCACCCAGCTCAATATCGGCTCTCGCCCGGCATCGCGCAAGGCCTCACAAAAAATTGAGGACCTGCGCGCCATTCCGTGGGGCTTCAGCTGGGGCCAGTGCCGCTTGACGCTGCCGGGCTGGTATGGTTTTGGCTCGGCCGTGGCGCAGTTCCTGAAGGACGGCACGCCGGCCCGGCGCAAAGAACGCCTGGCCCTGCTGCAGCAGATGCTGCGGCAGTGGCCGTTCTTCAAAACCCTGCTCTCCAACATGGACATGGTGATGGCCAAGAGCGACCTGGCGCTGGCCGGGCGCTACGCCGAACTGGTGGCGGACACACGTCTGCGCAAAAAAATCTTCAGCGCGATCCAGGCCGAATGGCAACTCACTACCACGGCGCTGGGCCTGATCACCGGCGACAAACAGCGGCTGGCGCACAACGCCGGCCTGCAACGCTCGATTCGCCACCGCTTTCCATACATTGACCCGTTGCACCACCTGCAAGTGGAACTGGTGCGCCGCTACCGCGCCGGCCAGGCCGACGAGCGCGTGCAGCGCGGCATCCACATCTCGATCAACGGCATTGCCGCCGGCCTGCGAAACACCGGATAAGCCCCAAATTTAGAGTGTTTCAGGCCTCCAGAGCCCGTGCAGCATGCGTAGACAGCTATTAACTTTGTAGCGCTTATCGCCCGGCCACCAGTTCCCGCACGGCGGCGAGCTGGCGGCGCGAGACAAACAGCCGCTCGTCGATGCCGTCAAGCCGCAGCGCCCAGCCCTCGCCCTCTTCCGGGTCGTGGTGCTTTTCCAGCGCCCGCACGGCACGCCTGGCAATCAGTGCGTTGCGGTGAATGCGCATGAAACGTTCCGGGTACTTTTCTTCCAGCTCACTCAGCGAGCCCTCCAGAATATAGCTTCTGGCGCGGGTGCGCACCGTGATGTATTTGAGCTCGGCCTTCAGGTACAAGACTTCCGACAGCGGCACCCGCTCGGTCCGGCCGCGCTCCTGGATAATCACAACTTCTTCCGGTAAATCTGGTTGTAGCGCCCGTGCCGATTGCGCAAGCCGCTCTACCTTTTGTAGCGCCACCTGCAGCCGTTCGAGCCGCACCGGCTTGGTCAGGTAGTCCACCGCCGCCAGCTCGAAGGCCTGCAGGGCGTGCTCGGCAAACGCCGTGACAAAGACCACGGCCGGTGCGTTGTCCAGCGTGCGCAAAACCTGAACCAGCGCCAGCCCGTCGGCACCGGGCATGTGAATGTCGACCAGCGCCACATCAAACGTCTGGCGCTGCAGGCACGCCATTGCCTGCGTTGCACTGCCGGCCTCGGCCTCGACGCGGGCCGACGGCGCCGTGCAGTCGGCCAGCAGGGTCCGCAGCCGCAGCCGGGCCAGCGGCTCGTCATCAACGATCAACACGCTCAACGCCATGGCCAGACTCCGGGCGCCGTCATGCCGGCACCTCGATGCGGACCTGAAACACGCCGTCTTTCAGGCCGCTCTGGAAGCGGCTCTGCACATCGTGCAGCAGCTTGAGGCGCTCGCGCACATTCTCCAGCGCCACGCCACTGCCGCGCTGCCCCTGGCCGGCCGGTACCGTGTTGGTGACCTTGATGACAACGCTGGAGCCGCGGCGCTGCGTCGAGACCCGGATTTGGGCACCGCTGGCACTCGGTTCGACGCCATGTTTGACGGCGTTTTCCACCAGCGGCTGCAACAGCAGGGGCGGCACCCGGGCCAGCGCCGCCTGCGGGTCAAGCGCCCACTCGAGCTGAATGCGCTCACCAAAGCGCACCTGTTCAATGGCCAGATAACGCTGCGCCAGCCCGATTTCATCGGCCAGCGTGACAAACTCGTCGGGCTCCATCAAGGCGTGGCGAAACAGGTCGCTCAGGTCTTCCAGCAGTGCCTCGGCCTTGGCCGGCTCGGCGCGCACCAGGGCAATGGCGCTATTGAGCGTGTTGAACAGGAAATGCGGACGAATGCGCGCCTGCAACTCGCTCAGACGGGCCGTGGTGGCGGCCGGCATCGTGCCTCTGGCGCGCAACACCAGCGCAGCCACCAGCGCGGCAGCCAGCAACGCGCCGCCAAAGGCGCACGCCAGCCACGGCACCGGCTGGCGCAAACCCACCATGTACAGCACCGCACAACCGTAAAGACCGGCCAGCGCCCCCAGCACCACACCGGTGAGCTGCTGGATGCCGGCAGGCCAGCGCGCCAGCAGCCGCTTGAGGCCGCAGGCCGCAATCAGCCAGGCCAGCGTGGCCGGCAAGGCGCCGGCCGAGAACAGGGACAGGCGGGTCACCCAGTCGAGAAATGTGGTGGCGCCAAACATCGCGCCGGCCGCCACCACCGTTTCAACAAACAGCAAGGCGCGCAGCACCACGCCAACATTGCAGGCGTCAAACACCAGCAAGCCTGGCAGCGCCGTGGCCGGCGCCGGCGCTGGCTCGGGCACCAGTTCCTGGAAGGTCGATAATATTTGCTGGTCTTTCATTGACAATGGGGCAACTGCTGGAGTTACAGGCCCGATTATTGATGATCTGTTGCGGTAAGCTCAAGCTCCCGCTGCGAAACGGCAACTGTGCCGCTTTCTCCTTCCCGGTTCAAGCCATGTCACACAATCAATTCGATAAAAAATCGCAAGCCTGGTCGGCCCTGTTTTCCGAGCCCATGAGCGACCTGGTCAAACGCTACACAGCCAGTGTTTTTTTTGACCAGCGCCTGTGGCAGGCCGACATTGCCGGCTCGCTGGCGCATGCCGACATGCTGGCGGCGCAAAAAATCATCAGCGCCGAGGATCACAGCGCGATTCAGCGCGGCATGGCCAGCATTACCGCCGAGATCGAATCCGGCGCTTTTGAGTGGAAGCTCGATCTCGAAGACGTGCACCTCAACATCGAGGCGCGCCTGACGCAGCTGGTGGGTGATGCCGGCAAGCGCCTGCACACCGGGCGCTCGCGCAACGACCAGGTCGCCACCGACGTGCGGCTGTGGCTGCGTGGCGAAATTGACCTGATTGGCGCGCTGCTTACCGAGCTGCAAAAAGCGCTGCTCGAAGTGGCGCAGAAGAATGTCGACGTCATCCTGCCGGGCTTCACCCACATGCAGGTGGCGCAACCGGTCAGCTTTGGCCATCACATGCTGGCGTATGTCGAGATGTTCAGCCGCGACGCCGAGCGCATGAGCGAGGTGCGCCGGCGCACCAACTACCTGCCGCTGGGCGCCGCTGCGCTGGCCGGCACCAGCTACCCGCTGGACCGTGAGCGCGTCGCCCGGACGCTGGGCATGGTTGATGACAACGGCCAGCCCCAGGTCTGCCAGAACTCGCTGGACGCCGTCAGCGACCGCGACTTTGCCATTGAATTCAGCGCTGCCGCCAGCCTGTGCATGGTGCACATCAGCCGCATGAGCGAGGAGCTGATTCTGTGGATGAGTCAGAACTTTGGTTTCATCAAAATAGCCGACCGCTTCACCACCGGCAGTTCCATCATGCCGCAGAAGAAGAACCCCGATGTGCCGGAACTGGCGCGCGGCAAAACCGGCCGCGTGGTCGGTCACCTGATGGGTTTGATCACCTTGATGAAGGGCCAGCCGCTGGCCTACAACAAGGACAACCAGGAAGACAAGGAGCCGCTATTTGACACGGTCGACACCTTGAAGGACACGCTGCGCATCTTTGCCGAAATGGTGGGCGGCCAGCTCAACCCGGCCAGCGGCGTCAAGGAGGGTGGCCTCAGCGTCAATGCCGAGGCGATGGAGCGCGCCGCCCTGAAAGGCTATGCCACCGCCACCGATCTGGCCGACTACCTGGTGAAGAAGGGTTTGCCGTTCCGTGATGCACACGAGACGGTGGCGCACGCGGTCAAGGCCGCCATCGCGCATCAGGTTGATTTGTCGGAGTTGCCCCTGACCGTGCTGCAGGAGTTCAACCCGACCATCGGCAAGGATGTGTACGAGGTGCTGAGCCTGCGCGGCTCGCTGCATGCGCGCGATATTCCGGGCGGCACGGCGCCCAGTCAGGTGCGCTCACAAATTGAGCGGCATCGGGCACGTCTCGCATGAATCGACACAGCGGCGCAGGCTGAACCGGCCTGCGTGAAACCCGGGCGCGGCCAGCCCCCGGTCAGTGGAAAAAGGCGAGGGTCAGGAACGTGACGTTGTGGCTGACACCAAACTTGAGCACCTTCAGCACCGCGTTCCGGATCTTGTCGGACTGGCGCTCAAAGGAGGCCAGCATGTCGTGATTCTCGACCAGCAGGGTTCGTTCCAGCTCGCCCAGAGTCAGCCGGCTGACAAAAAACCGGTGCGCGGTGCCGTTGGTATCCACCGTGAAAGCAATGCCGTCGCCAATGTCGGGGTCAATCCGGATGTTTTCAATTGCAGGACCGGTCATGGCCGTTTCCTCGGGTTAATTGCTTGCACCATCGCTCCGGAATATTACATCGCAGCGCCGGCTTGTGCCAAACTACAGGGCGCACCTACCGCCGTAGCCGGTGCGCCATTCGAAGGAGACCGTCATGTCCGTCATCACCAACATCGAAGACCTGCGCCTGCTGGCGCAAAAGCGCGTACCGCGCATGTTCTACGACTACGCCGACTCCGGCTCGTGGAGCGAGACCACTTACCGCGCCAACGAGGCCGACTTTCAGAGAATCAAGCTGCGTCAGCGCGTCGCCATCAACATGGAACAGCGCAACACGCGCAGCCAGCTCATTGGGCAGGACGTCGCCATGCCGGTGGCCCTGGCACCGGTCGGCTCCACCGGCATGCAGCATGCCGACGGCGAAATCCTGGCAGCCCGCGCCGCCGGTAACTTCGGCGTGCCATTTACCCTGTCAACCATGAGCATCTGCTCGATCGAAGACGTGGCGGCGCATACCACCCAGCCGTTCTGGTTCCAGCTCTACGTGATGCGCGACCGCACCTTCATCGAGCGCCTGATCGCGCGCGCCCAGTCTGCCAGGTGCTCGGCCCTGGTGTTGACGCTGGACCTGCAAATTCTCGCCCAGCGCCACAAGGACCTGAAGAACGGGCTGTCGGTGCCGGTGAAGCCAACCCTGGCCAGTCTGGCCAACCTGCTGACCAAGCCGCAGTGGTGCCTGGGCATGCTGGGCACCCGGCGGCGCCAGTTCGGCAACATCGTCGGCCACGTCAGCGGCGTTGACGACATGAGCTCGCTGTCGGAATGGACGACACGGCAGTTTGACCCGACGCTGAACTGGAACGACGTCGAATGGATCAAGAAACGCTGGGGCGGCAAGCTCATCCTCAAGGGTATTCAGGACGTGGAAGACGCGCGCCTGGCCGTCAGCTCGGGCGCTGACGCACTGATTGTGTCCAACCATGGCGGGCGCCAGCTCGACGGTGCCGAGTCTTCCATTCGCGCCTTGCCGGCCATTGTGGACGCCGTGGGCAAGCAGATCGAAGTGCACATGGACGGCGGCATCCGCAGCGGGCAGGATGTGCTCAAGGCGCGCGCCCTCGGGGCGCAAGGCGTCTACATCGGACGCTCCTACATCTACGGCCTGGGCGCCATGGGCGAAGCCGGCGTGACCAAGGCGCTGGAGATCATCCACAAGGAACTCGACCTCACCATGGCCCTGTGCGGGCGCACCGATATCAACACGATTGACAAAACAGTATTGTTGCCGGGCAGTTACCCGACTTGAGTACCGTTGCCTGCGGGCAAACGTACAGTCATTCGCGATCAACCTGGGACGGTCATGTTGGCAAGCTTGGTTTCTGCAGCCGGCTTGATTTACATGAAGGGCGGGACTGCAGCGCACGCGGACGGTAGGCATGGGCTTTCAATTTCTTTAGTTCAACCGGTTCGGGGCATAGAATCGGCCAAAACAATCTGCGGGGTTTGTCGGAATTTTTATACCTGTATGGAAATTCAACAAAGTCGCTGAAATCAAGGCTACAAGCCACTTTCAGGAGGATTTCATGGCCAACTTATGGAGCAGGCGCCAGTTTATAGAGCAAGATTTGCTCTATAAATTACGTAAGCCCTCGCAAGCATGAACACTGGCCCCAACGATTTGCGCGCTCTGTGGGTTCAACTGCGATCCGAAGTGATCGCGATGGCGTTGGCCGAGCCATTGCTGGCCAACTATCTATGCAAAACGATAATTGACCACGCATCACTGATCGACGCGTTGGCTGAATTGCTAGCCGGTAAGTTAGCCTCGCAGAATGTTCCCACCAAAGTGCTCGTTGAAGTCATCTCCAATACGCTTCGATCAACTTCAGCAATTCAAAATGCCATCGCTCTCGATCTGTTGGCGACGTCGGAGCGCGATCCGGCTTCGAATGGAATTGCCAATCCGTTTCTAAACTACAAGGGCTTCCACGCGCTTGAGGCATATCGTGCCGGCCATGCGCTTTGGCTCAACGGACGCCAATCTCTTGCCTACTACTTTCAAGGTCGAATATCCGAAGTCTTTTCCGTCGACATCCATCCGGCAGCGATCATTGGCTATGGGGTATTCATTGATCACGGAACTGGTATCGTGATCGGCGAAACAGCGGTCGTCGACAACGACGTGTCGATACTTCAAGAGGTAACGCTCGGTGGCACTGGGAAAGCTAGCGGTGATCGCCACCCGAAGATCGGGAGAGGGGTGCTTATTGGCGCAGGTGCAAAGATACTCGGGAACATTCGGGTGGGAGAACGAGCGAAGATTGGAGCTGGTAGCGTAGTCTTGCAGGAGGTGCCACCGCATACCACGGTTGCTGGTGTACCCGCGAGGGTTGTCGGTCATCCCAAGGCCGACGAACCTGGAAAAGCCATGGACCAGGATTTTGATGGCGAGAGCGAGGGCTAACCCGGCGTTCAATTCGGACGTCCCGTGGGCAGCGCTTCGCGCCGGCCCGCGGGCCGCCGGTTAACTTTGCGTTATGGTGCTTTTTGAGGCGCCTACTTATCCATACAAAAATATGGCAATTTGTATGGGGCTGTGTTAGCATTTACCCATGACATCAACGCGGTTTGATTGAAATGAGACGAAGAATACTGCCAATCTGAAAAAGCATCATGTTTCGTTCCAAGATGCCCAATTGGCCTTCGTTGATCCGCGGCGTGTCATTGCCCGAAACCTCGGTCACAGTAAAACCGAAGAGCGTTTTTACTGTTTTGGCAAGGTGGCGGATGGTGTGCTCACAGATCGATTCACCTATCGGGGTGACCTGATTCGAATCATTGGCGCTGGCTATTGGCGCAAAGGAAAACCAGTCTATGACAAAGAAAATAACTTACACGGATGAGCCATTGGGCGATATTGAGGTGATATCCGATTTCCTGCCGTCGCCCGCCGATCTTGCATTTCGCGAAGAAGGCGTAAAAATCACGCTTGCATTGAGCAAAAGTAGTGTTGATTTTTTCAAGCTTGAGGCATCAAAGCACCATACGCAGTATCAGCGGATGATCCGGCGCTTGCTTGACTCGTACGTTGAGACACATATGCCGAGCCCCACAGCGGGTCGCTCAAAACGGACGGCCCAAAAGCGCGCCGCCGTTTAGATCCGACGTTGGAGGGCAAAGCCATCAAACGCACAAGTCAGGGCCATTGTGGACGCGGTGGGCAAGCAGATCGAAGTGCACATGGACGGCGGCATCCGCAGCGGGCAGGATGTGCTCAAGGCGCGCGCCCTCGGGGCGCATGGCGTCTACATCGGACGCTCCTACATCTACGGCCTGGGCGCCATGGGCGAAGCCGGCGTGACCAAGGCGCTGGAGATCATCCACAAGGAACTCGATCTCACCATGGCCCTGTGCGGACGCACCGATATCAACACGATTGACAAAACAGTATTGTTGCCCGGCAGTTACCCGACTTGAGCGCCATTGCCGGCGGGCAAAAGTACAGTCATTCGCGATCAAGCGCGAAAATACTTCACGGACTGTGTTTGGCGCTGACGGGTAACGTGAAATGCATCCGCGTACCCTGGCCCGGGTTGCTTTCCGCCCGGATGTTGCCGCCATGGGCCTCCACAATGCAGCGCGAGATGTACAGGCCCAAGCCCAGTCCACGCCGGTCGTTCTTGCCAACCTGCCAGAACCGCTCGAATACGGCCTCTAACATCGCTGCGGGGATTCCTACACCGGTGTCGTCCACGCAAAATTCAAGCGACTCGCCCACGCGTTCGCAGCGGACGCGGATACTGCCACCCTTGGGCGTGAACTTGATTGAATTGGCAATCAGGTTGGCGAGTACCTGCAGCATACGATCGTGATCGAATTCCGCCGGGCAAGGTTCATGCACATCCTGCACCGCGAGGGACACGCCCCTTGCCAATGCCGTGATCTGAAGCGCCTCAACCGCCTCAACCACCAGCGAGGCAACGTCGCCCTGAACCGTTTGCATGGCGAGTTTGCCGGCATCGATGCTGGCGACATCAACCAGATCACCAATCAGACGGTTCATGCGTGCGCCATAACGCTCGATACGCGTCGTTTCGAGCAACAACCGCTCGTGGTCGCCGTGTTTCTCGAGCTTTTCGGCAAGGAACTGCGAACTCAACACGATTCCGTTCAGGAGATCGCGCAGATCGTGGGAGACCATGCCGAGGAAATCGTCCCTGGTGGCGAGTGCGTCGTCGGAGCGCGCACGCTCCGTGAGCAGATATTGATCGGTGGCGTCGCGCTCACGCGGCAAAAGGCGCGTCAGCAGGCGGGCCCTCGCCTCGCGCTCGCGGCGCAGCGTCGTGTCCGCCGCAGCCCGTTCATCTACCAGGGTTGCGTCTTCGACCTCCCGATCCTCGGCAATGGCGGCTTGAATATCGTGCGATGTTGTGGTGTCCGCCGCTTTGTCGGCCTTTTCGCGGGCCGCGACCAGAACCGCGTCGGCGTTTTCCCGGGCATGTTCCACAACTGCGTCCGCGTGCTTTTCCGTGGCCACCCGGTTCGAAGTCATCTCCCGATCAGCTTCTTCGCGTTCCTCACGCAGGCTGACGTCCGTCAGTTCGCGCTCGGGCGATTCCTGTGGATTTGCAGTTGGCATGATAGAACGTTACTCCCGCTGGCACTGTTGAATAAATCGGATCTGGTTCCACTTCGGCCGATCTATCAGTATACGTTGGTGCATGACACGAACGCCTTGGCGTCACGAATTGACAGCCGGCCCGCATCCTGAGGGCTGCCAACGACATTCAAATGACCACCCGGACGGGGGATCGGATCGCAGCGCAAGGCAAAGGCGGGCCGACGCCGTCCCCAAGTGCCTTACAGTAGCTGTGTCACCAGTTTGAAATCCGCGTCCTCGGCAAACGGCTTGATGGCAAAGCCCAGGCCTTTCATCAGCTTGAGCATGGTGGGGTTTTTTGCCAGCACCAGGCCTTCAATCTCGGTCAGCCCTTTTTCGCGGGCAAATTCCATGATTGACAACATCAGGCGCGAGCCCAGACCCTTGCCGGCAAAGTCGTCCGCCACCACCAGCGAGAACTCGCAGCTGGTGCGGTCCGGGTTGGTGATGTAGCGCGACACACCGACGATGCGTGGCACTTCGGTCGTCTCGCCGTCGGCCGCCACGCGCTGTTCGCGGCACACCGCCACCAGCGCCATTTCACGGTCGTAGTCGATCAGCGTAAAGCGCGCCAGCATGGTGGCGGGCAACTCCTGCATGCTGGAGACAAAGCGGAAGTAGCGGCTCTCGGGCGACAGGCCGCGGACAAACTCCTGCAGCATGCTGGCGTCATCCGGGTGCACCGGGCGCACCGTGTATTCGCCGCCACCGGGCAGCGGCCAGAGCTGCTCGTGCTGCGACGGATAGGGCAGGATCGCCAGGTGGTTGTAGTTGCGCGCCGACGGCGGCGCATTGTCGATCACGATGCGGGCATCGACCGCCAGCGCGCCGGACTCATCGACGATGATCGGGTTGATGTCCATCTCGCGCAGTTGCGGCAACTCGCACACCATTTCCGAGACCCGCAGCAACACCTGCTCAAGCGCCTCCATGTCGGCCGGCGCCGCACCGCGCCACTCGCCCAGCGTCTCGGCCACGCGGGCCCGCTCAATGAGCCGGCGCGCCAGAAACTGGTTCAGCGGCGGCAACTCCATGGCGCGGTCATTCATCAGCTCGATCATGGTGCCGCCCGCGCCAAAGGCAATCACCGGGCCAAACGGATCATCGGTGACCATGCCGACATAAATTTCGCGGCCGCGCTTCTGGCTCGACATGTTCTGCACCGTGACGCCGTTGATGCGCGCCTCGGGCTGCAGCCGGGCCACCGCCTGCATCATCTCGACAAATGTGTCGCGCACGCCCACCGCGTTGAGCACGTTGAGCGCCACCCCCTGCACGTCGGACTTGTGACTGATGTCGGGCGAGTCGATCTTGAGCGCCACCGGAAAACCGAGCTGGGTGGCGATCATGATGGCCTCGTTGGCGCTGCGCGCCAGAATGGTCTTGGTTACAGGAATATGAAACGCCGCCAGCAGTGCCTTGGACTCCATCTCGGTCAGCACTTTGCGGCGCTCGGCCAGCACGCCCTCAATGAGCATGCGGGCGCCCTCGACGTCGGGCTTGGCCAGGCTCGACATGGGCGGCGGCGTCTGCTGCAGCAGCTGCTGGTTGCGATAAAACGACGCGATGTTGCCAAACGCCCCCACGGCGGCTTCGGGCGTGCGAAAAGTCGGTATCGCCGCCTCGCTCAGGATGCGGCGCGCTTCGCCGACGGTGGCGTCGCCCATCAGGCAGGTCAGCATCGGTTTGCCCAGCTGCTTGTTGCTTTGCACCAGGGCCTGGGCAATGGTGGCGCTGTCGATGCCAACCTTGGGCGAATAAATGGCCAGCACGCCGTCGGTCTGGCGCGCCTTGCCGGCCGCTTCAATGGCCGCCATGTAGTGCTGCGCAGTGGCATCCTCGGCAATGTCGATCAGGTCACACAGGGAGGCCAGTGGCGAAAGCCGGGGTTGCAGCTCGCTGGCCTGCTCGGCGGTAAGGCAGGCCAGCTGCAGGTTGACCTCGCTGATCCAGTCGGCCGCCAGCACACCCGGCCCGCCGCCGTTGGTCACAATGGCCAGCCGCCGCCCGACCGCCCGGTAACGCGAGGCCAGGCATTTGGCGGCCGAGAACAAGGCCACAAACGAGCGCACCCGCACGGCACCGGCACGGCGCAAGGCGGCGTCAAAGACATCGTCGCTGCCCACAATGCTGCCCGAATGGGTCAGCGCGGCCCGGTTGCCGGCCGGTTTGCGCCCGGCCTTGAGCACCACCACCGGTTTGGCATTGGCCGCCGCGCGCAGCGCACTCATGAAGCGGCGCCCGTTGCTGATGCCCTCCAGATAGACGACGATGCTGTGGGTGTGGGCGTCGGCTGCCAGAAAATCAAGTACCTGCGCCATGTCAACCGCCGTATTGGGGCCGAGCGACACCACGGTGGAGAAACCGACGCTATTTTTCTGCGCCCAGTCCAGAATCGACGAGGTCAACGCACCCGACTGCGACACCAGCGCCAGCGACCCCGGCGCGCACAGGGCGCCGGCCACGCTGGCATTGAGCTTGAGGTGCGGACGCTGAAAGCCCAGGCAATTGGGACCGAGCAGATGAATGCCGTCGCGCTGCGCAATGCGGCGCAGATCGACGGCCTGCGCCGCATCAATGCCGCTGGAGAGAACCAGCGCCGCACGGCACTTGATGCGCCCGGCAATTTCCAGCGCCGCCGCCACCTCCTGTGCCGGCAGGGCAATGATCGCCAGGTCGGCCTGCGTGTGGGCCAGGTCAGCCAGTGTGCCGCTGTAGTGAATGTCCAGAAACACCAGCGTGCCGGTAAAACGCTGCGCCCGCAGCGCCTGGTGCAGGATTTGCGACTGCTGCGTCTGGGCCACCGGATCATCGGCCTTGCCGGCAATGACGGCAATCGAGCCGGGTGAAAAAAGCGGCGTCAGAAAATGCTTGTCCATGCGGATTCCATTTGAAATTGGTTGCTGCATCGCAGCATAACGTTTTTGACGGCCTGGCGCCTTGATCCTGATCAGCTGGAACCGGTTCACGCTATCCTACCCGCATGAGCGAAAAGATACGCCGCATCGCGCACCTCGACATGGACGCTTTTTACGCGTCGGTCGAGCTGCTGCGCTACCCGCAGCTCAAGGGCTTGCCGGTGGTGATTGGCGGCGCCCGCCGGCCAGTCGATGGGGCCATTGACCCGACCCGCACGGAGCGCCGCCTGGCGCAGATCGCGCTGGCTGAATTTCCACTGCTCAAGGACTACACCGGGCGCGGCGTCATTACCACGGCGACCTACGCGGCGCGCCAGTTTGGCGTTGGCTCCGGCCTGGGACTGATGAAGGCCGCCCGCCTGTGTCCGCAGGCCATCCTGCTGCCGGTGGATTTTGCCCAGTACCGCCACTACTCGCGCGCCTTCAAAGCCGTCATTCTGGAGATTGCGCCGCTGATGGAAGACCGTGGCGTGGACGAGGTCTACATCGACTTCACCGACGTGCCCGGTGGCCAGCGCGAAGGTGGCCGGGTCCTGGCCCGACTGATCCAGAAAGCCATTTTCGATGGCACCGGGCTGACCTGTTCGGTCGGCGTTGCACCCAACAAGCTGCTGGCCAAGATGGCCAGCGAGTTCAAGAAACCCAACGGCATCTCGGTCATATTTGAAGAAGACCTGCAAAGCAGAATCTGGCCGCTGGCGTGCCGCAAGATCAATGGCATCGGCCCCAAGGCCGATGAAAAACTCCGCAGCCTGGGCCTGGCCACCATCGCCGAACTGGCGCAGCAGGAACTGCAATGGCTGATCGACCACTTTGGCCAGAAAACCGGTGCCTGGATGCATGACGCCGCCCATGGCCGTGACCCGCGGCCCCTTGTGCTCGACAGCGAGCCGGTGTCCATCAGCCGTGAAACCTCGTTTGAGCGTGACCTGCACGCGGTGCGTGACAAAGCCGAGCTCGGCGCCATCTTCACTCGGCTGTGCGAGCAGCTGGCCGACGACTTGCAACGCAAGGGTTACCGGGGCAAAACCATAGGCATCAAGCTGCGCTATGACGACTTCAAATGCGTCACCCGCGACCAGACGCTGGACCTTTACACGGCCGACGCCAGAACCATTCGCCACACCGCCGGCCTGTGCCTCAAACGTGTGCCGCTGGGCCAGCGCCTGCGCCTGCTTGGCGTGCGGATCGCCTCACTGGAAAAGGCTGAAAACACTCCGAATTTTGAACAAAACAGGCCTGTAGCGCCCGTGCAGCATGCGCAGGCAGCTACTAATTTCATAGCAGACAACGATCAGCTCTTCTGAGAATAGTTCTTTCGCAGCGTTCTTTGCAGAGAACTTACTATTTCCGCCTGCTGCATGTATCATTCACCGTCAAACTGATTGCCGTGCTTCCAACAGTTTTCTCAGACACTGGCAGGGCACGGTTCGAGATAATTTCAACCGCAGCTTCTCAAGGAGAAATTTGATGTTTGGAAAATTCATCGCAACCCTGACCTTGCTCATGGCGCCATTTATAGCAAGCGCCGCAGTCATCACAGTCGACTCCGACGGATCGTGGCTTGCCACCAACGCGACACCAGCGGCGACCTGGAATAGCGATGTGTCGTTCAACACCAGCGGCTGGACCCCTGCTTTCGTCATTCTCCCCGATTGCCTTGGAACGGGTGACTGCATTTGGTTCGACGGAGAGTTCTCGACAACGCGTTACGCGTGGCTTCGCAAGACATTCACCGTCTCCGGCCCGATCGCATCGGCGACCCTCACAGGAGGAATTAATGACGATGTTGATGTTTACATTAATGGGGTCAAGGTTGTGAATGACCACAATGGGGTCAGCAACGCCTTGGGTCCCGTTGACATCGCGCCCTATCTGGTTCAGGGGCTGAACGTAATTGCGGCCGCCACGGAGGACAACGTGCCGGTCTTCGGGAACCAGCATGCCTTCGTCTCCACTATTGCGATTGTTACCAGCGACGTACCTGGACCCATCCCGACTCTGTCGGAGTGGGCGATGCTGCTGCTCTCGGGCTTGCTGGCGCTGTTGGTTTGGTGGCGCATGCGCGGGGTGTCGTTGCGGCGGTGATCGCTGGAATCTTGAGCCGCCGCTCCGTTCCCAAGGCGAGTAACCATTCCCCGGCAAAGCCGGGGGCTTTCTTCTCATCTTCCTGCTCTGGGTGTCGCATGTAGTTGCGAATTACGTCTTCGTCTCGCCCTAGCGTCGATACAAATATCCTCAGGCCTCCTACCGGCTCAAGTCAACTTGGCGGCTAGCGGCCACCCAGTCGCGTATCGAGTCCGCGACGACCGCGATGCGTGGCCTGGATGAGCAGCGTTCGGCATTACAGTACGACCAGGAGACTGAAACCATGCAATGCTTTTCCCTGACCACTGAAAACCACATCGCCCACTTGGTGCTGAACCAGCCCGATTCGCTCAACACCATGCACCCGACTTTCTGGCGCGAACTTGACGAGGTGCTGGTGCAACTGCACAAGGACGCCAGCGCCCGGGTGCTGGTCATCAGCAGCACGGGCAAGCATTTCAGCGCCGGCATGGCGCTGGAAACCTTTGCCGGTGCCATCACCATGGACGACCAGAGCCCGGAGGGCCGCGCCGCCATGTTTGACATGCTGGGCGACATGCAAGCCACTTTTACCAAGCTCGAGACGCTGCGCCTGCCGGTGATTGCCGCCATCCAGGGCGGCTGCATCGGCGGTGCGGTGGACATGGTGACGGCCTGCTGCATCCGCTACGCCACGGCTGACGCCTTCTTTTGCATCCAGGAAATCAACATTGGAATGGTCGCCGATGTTGGCACCCTGCAACGCCTGCCCAAGCTGATTCCGCTGGCAGTGGTCAAAGAGCTGGCCTATACCGGGCGCCGCCTGTCGGCGCAAAAAGCGCTGGGCTACGGGCTCGTCAACGAGGTCTTTGACAACCCGCAAGCGCTGCTGGCCGCCGCCCTGCAATGCGCCAGCGAGATCGCCGCCAAACCCCCGGTGGCCATCTGGGGCACTAAGCAGGCCGTGCACTACGCGCGCGACCACTCGGTGGACGAGGCGCTCAAGCAGATGGGCTGGCTGCAAGGCGCCATCTGGAGCAACCAGCACGTGCTCGAAGCCGTCATGGCCCTGAAAGCCAAGCGCCCGGCAAACTTTGCCGATCTGAGGCCGTTGCGCAGTTTTCGGGAGCTGGTTTGAGCAGTTTATTGATCCCGGTCAAAAATAAGCGTACGCTGCGCGTGGCGCCTAGGGTTTTCCCGTAGATACTAGACGCTTCCCAGACAACGCCAGGCCCCGGTCAGAAAACCGCCATGAATTTCGAACTGAACACTGATTTGATTGAAAACGTCACCTACCCGGAAATTAGCGTGGGCCAGAGCGCGCGCTTGCTGCGCACCCTGACGCTCGACGACATCCAGGCCTTTGCCGCCGTCTCCGGCGACACCAACCCGGCGCATCTGGACGCCGCTTACGCCAACGACACGCTGTACCACGGCGTGATCGCCCACGGCATGTGGGGCGGCGCCCTGATCTCGGCCTTGCTGGGCACCCAGTTTCCCGGCCCCGGCACCATTTACCTGGACCAGGCGCTGCACTTCACCAAGCCGGTTCGCGTGGGCGACACCCTGACCGTCACCGCCACCGTGGTCAGCAAGGATGACGCCAAACGCAGCGTCGAGCTTGACTGCCAGGTGCTGAACCAGAAGGGCGAGCGGGTACTGCATGGCACTGCGCGGGTGCTGGCGCCCACCGTCAAGGTACGCCTGCCGCGTGTCAGCGCGCCACAAATCCAGTTGTTCGACCCGCAAGCGCGTTTCAATGAGCTGCTGGCGCGCGGCGCCGGCCTGGCTGCGGTGCGCTGTGCCGTGGTGCACCCGTGCGACGCCGGCTCGCTCAGTGGTGCCATGGACGCGGCGCGCTACGGCCTGATCGTGCCGGTGCTGATTGGCCCGCAAGCACGTATCCGGCATCTGGCGGGCGAGGCCGGTATTGACCTCAGCGGCATCGAGATCATCACCGAGCCGCACAGCCACGCCGCCGCCGAACGAGCCGCCGACATGGCTGTTGCCGGCGAGGTCGAGGTGGTCATGAAAGGCAGTCTGCACACCGACGAGCTGATTCACGCCATATTGACGCGCCCCTCGCTGCGCACCGGGCGGCGCATGTCGCATGTGTTCCGCTTTGACATCCCGCTGTACCGCAAGCCTTTGCTGATCACCGACGCCGCGCTCAACATCCGCCCGACCCTGCCGGAAAAGGTCGACATCGTCCAGAACGCCATTGACTTTGCCCGCGTGCTGGGTGTCTCAACCCCCAAGGTGGCGATCCTGTCGGCGGTGGAAACCGTCAACCCGAATATCCCGTCCACGCTGGACGCCGCCGCGCTTTGCAAGATGGCCGAGCGCGGCCAGATCAAGGGCGGCATTCTGGACGGCCCGCTGGCCTTTGACAACGCCATTTCGGCGCAGGCCGCGCTGGTCAAGAACATCAAGTCCAGTGTCGCCGGGGATGTCGATATTCTGGCCGTGCCGGACCTCGAGTCGGGCAACATGCTGGCCAAGCAGCTGGAGTACCTGGCCGGTGCCAGCGGCGCCGGTCTGGTGCTTGGCGCGCGGGTGCCCATTGCCCTGACCAGCCGGGCTGACGGCCCGATGAACCGCGTCGCCTCGGCACTGTTAGCCCAGCTGGCCGCGCATCACGCCCGCCAAAGCAACCCGCGCCACGGCTGGTAAGGAGCCACGCCATGGCCATTCTTGCCGTCAACGCCGGCTCGTCCACGCTGAAATTTTCGATTCATCCACTGCGCGACGCCCAGGTGCAGCCCAGTGTGCTGACCGGCAGCATCGAGGGCCTGGAGCCCGGTGGCGCGCCGCTGCTGGACTGGAAAATTAAGGGCCAGCGCCAGCAGCGCCAGCTGCCAGGGGGCAGCGCCGATCCGTTTGAGCAGGCGCTGCAAAGCCTGGGCGAACTGCTGGCAGGCGAGCCGGCGCTGGCCGGTCTGGACGCCATTGCCCACCGGGTGGTGCATGGCGGGCGCGAGTTTGTCGCCAGCGTGCGCGTCACCGGGGCGGTGCTTGAGCGCCTGGCACGCCTGAACGACCTGGCGCCACTGCACCAGCCACAAAACCTCAAAGGCATTCACGCCTTTCAAAAAGCATTTCCCGGCGTGCCCCAGGTGGCCTGCTTTGACACCGCCTACCACGCCAGCCTGGCCGAGGTTGATTACAGCTTTGCCCTGCCGCAGATGCTGGCTGAACAGGGCTTGCGGCGCTACGGTTTTCACGGCCTGTCGTACCAGTACGTGATGGGCGCACTGCAGCGCCACAGCAGCCAGGCTGGCGGGCGCGTGCTGATGGCGCACCTGGGCAATGGCGCCAGCCTGTGCGCCGCCCGCGAGGGGCGCAGCTGCGCCACCACCATGGGTTTTTCAACGCTCGACGGCCTGGTGATGGGCACCCGCAGCGGCACGCTGGACGCCGGTGTCCTGCTGTACCTGCTGGCCCACGGCTGGGACCATGACCGTTTGCAAACCCTGCTCTACAAGCAAAGCGGCCTGCTCGGGGTGTCGGGCATCTCGGCCGACATGCGCCGCCTGCGCGCTGATGGCAGTGCCGCAGCGCAGCGCGCGATTGACCTGTTTACCCACCGCGTGGTGCGTGAAGCCGGCGCCATGGTGGCCTGCCTGGGCGGGCTCGACGTGCTGAGCTTCAGTGGCGGCATCGGCGAGCACGACGTGCTGTTGCGCGCCCAGGTCTGCCAGCGCCTGGGCTGGCTGGGCGTGGCGCTGGATGCGCGGCTGAACCAGCAGGCCGGCGGCGACGCGGTGCTGGCCATCCACAGCGCCGACAGCCGGGTCCAGGTCTGGGTTGTGCCGACTGACGAAGGGCTGGTGGCAGCGCAGGAAGCGGCGCGCCTGATCTGAGCGGCCGCGGGCCCCCTGACAAGGGCCAAAATATGAGTAAAAAACGCCTGTAAGCCTTACGCAGCATGCGTAGACAGCTATTATTTATATAGCACAAGCTGGTCATCGCATCGGTTTGGTACTAAACTCGGGCTTTGTGAGGCGCCCCAAAGGCTTCCAACCTGCCGGGCCAAACTCATGCGCCAGAAAAAAACGCCAGCCAAAGGCACAGTTCAGGTCGCCGCCGCAGCGGCACCCGCAGCCGTGCCTGCCCAGCCCGCCGCCTTGACCGCGCCGGGCTTTCCTATCGTCGGCATCGGCGCCTCAGCCGGCGGTCTGGCCGCATTTGAGGCCTTCTTTTCCGGCATGCCGACCGAAGTTGAGCCGGGCATGGCTTTTATCCTGGTGCAACACCTGGCGCCGGACCACAAGAGCATTCTCACCGACCTGATCCGGCGTTACACCCGCATGCAGGTGTTTGAGGTGGAGGATGGCATGCCGGTCCAGATCAACTGCGCCTACATCATTCCGCCCAACCGCGACATGGCGTTTCTCAATGGCACGCTGCAATTGCTGGAGCCGGCCGCACCCCGTGGCCAGCGCCTGCCCATTGATTTTTTCTTTCGCTCGCTGGCGCAGGACCAGCGCGAACGGGCCATCGGCATCGTGCTGTCGGGCACCGGCAGCGACGGCGCGCTGGGTGTGCGCGCCATCAAGGGCGAAGGCGGCATGGCGATGGCGCAGTCGCCCGACTCGACCGAGTTTGACGGCATGCCGCGCAGCGCCATTGCCACCGGCCTGGTCGATTACCAGCTGGCCCCCGGGGAAATGGCGGCCCAGCTCATTTTGTATGCCGCCCATGCTTACGGCAAACTGCCCGCCTCCGGCGCCGTGCAGACGCTCAAGACTGAAAGCGCCCTGAAGAAAATTTTCATCCTGCTGCGCTCCCAGACCGGTCATGATTTTTCGCTCTACAAGCCCAGCACCATTGAGCGGCGCATTGAGCGGCGCATGGCCGTGCACCAGATCGACACCCTGGACAGTTACGTCAAGTACCTGCAGCAAACGCCGCCCGAGGTGGCGGCCCTGTTTGGCGACCTGCTGATTGGCGTCACCAATTTTTTTCGCGATCCGCAAGCGTTCAAATGGCTGGAGGATGAAGTCATCCCCGGGCTCTTTGCCGACAAGTCGCCCGGCAGCACGCTGCGCGTCTGGTCCACCGGCTGTTCCACCGGCGAAGAGGCTTACTCCATCGCCATCCTGTTGCAGGAGCGCATGGAGGCGCTCAAAGCGAGTTACTCGGTGCAGGTTTTCGCCACTGACATTGACAGCCGGGCCATCGCGGTGGCGCGTGCCGGCCTCTATCCGGCCAGCATTGCCGCCGACGTTTCCCCGGAGCGTCTGGCGCGCTTTTTCACCCTCGAGGCCGGCGGCAACTACCGCATCAACAAGGGGATTCGCGACCTGCTGGTGTTTTCCGAGCAGAACGTCATCAAAGACCCGCCGTTCTCCCGGCTTGACCTGATCAGTTGCCGCAACCTGCTGATTTATCTGGGTGTGGAATTGCAACGCAAACTGATTCCGTTGTTCCACTACGCGCTCAAGCCCGCCGGACACCTGTTTCTGGGCACGTCCGAGGGCATTGGCGAATTTGGTGACTTGTTTGGCGTGCTGGACCGCAAAGCCAAGCTGTACCAGCGCAAGGACGACTTGCATGGCCTGCAGCGCGCCGCACCCGGGCGCTTTTTGCCGCCCCTGACGGCGCTCGATGTCACACCCGCCCGGCGCAGCGTCAATCCCGCCGTGCTGACCCGACAACCGCTGCGCGAGTTGACCGAACAGGCCTTGTTGCAGCAGCTGGCGCCGGCCAGCGCGCTCGTCAACAGCCAGGGCGACATCCTCTACCTGCACGGGCGCACCGGCATGTATCTGGAGCCGGCGCCCGGTGAGGCCGCTGTCAGCAACATCCTGAAGATGGCGCGCGAAGGGCTGCGCCGCGACCTCAGCATCGCCTTGCATCAGGCCGTCAACAGCAACCAGCCGGTGCGCTGCCCGGGCCTGCGCGTCAAAACCAACGGCCACTTCACGCGGGTCAACCTGTGCGTCAGCCCGACGGCCACGGCCCAGTCCGACGTGCAAAAATCGCCCGAACCGCCGCTCTACCTGGTCATGCTGGAGGAGGCGCCAGCGGCCCTGCAAGCGCTCACTGCGCCCGCCGCCGCTGACGCCAGCAACGTCGATGCGGACGCCCGGGTCCGCATTGCCGCACTCGAGCAGGAGCTGCGGGCCAAGGACGAATACCTGCAGACCACGCACGAAGAACTGGAAACCTCCAACGAAGAACTCAAGTCGTCGAACGAGGAAATGCAGTCGGTCAACGAAGAATTGCAGTCCACCAACGAGGAGCTGGAAACCTCCAAGGAAGAGTTGCAGTCGGTCAATGAAGAGCTCAATACGGTCAACAGCGAGCTGCAAACCAAGGTGCTTGACCTGTCTCGCGCCAATAACGACATGAACAACCTGCTGGCCGGCACCGGCATTGGCACCGTGTTTGTCGACCATCAGCTGCGCATCCTGCGCTTCACCCCGGCGGCCAGCGAGATCATCAACCTGATTCCGTCCGACATCGGGCGCCCGGTCGGCCACATCCTGCCCAACCTGGTTGGCTATGACAGTCTGGTGGCTGACACCCGCGCGGTACTCGACACGCTGGTGCCCAAGGCGGCAGACGTGCAGACCACGGCGGGGCACTGGTACACGCTGCGCATCCAGCCCTACCGCACACTGGACAATGTGATCGAAGGCGCAGTGATCTCTTTCATTGATATTGCTGAAATTGCGCAGGCACGCGAAGCCTTGCAGAAAACCAATGACCTGCTGCGCCTGGCGGTAGTGGTGCGCGATGCGCATGATGCCATCACCGTGCAGGACCTGACGGGCCGCACGCTGGCCTGGAACCCGGGCGCGGTGCGCTTGTACGGCTGGAGTGAAGCCGAAGCGCTCAAGATGAACGTGAGCGAGCGCATTCCCCAGGACCAGCGCGAGGGCGCCCTGGCCAAGCTGGCCCAGCTCAGCCAGGCTGAAGTGCTGCAACCCTATCTGACCCAGCGCCTGACCCGGGCCGGTGCGGCGCTGGCGGTCTCGGTCATCTCGACCGCGTTGATGGATGAGGCCGGGCAAATGTATGCCATTGCCACCACCGAACGGCTCAAGGAAACCGACCGCAAAACGACGCAGGAGGCGCCCAATGGACCCTAGCCATGCAGACCAGCCCCCCCCCCCCCGCATCAGCACTTGACCCGGCAGCGGCGCGGCGCAAGCTAGCCGAAGCGCGCTTCCATGAAATTGCCGCCCGCTTGCCAAAGAGCAGCGAACTGCCGTTACCCTTGAACACGCAGTCGTTGCTGCACGAATTGCAGGTGCACCAGATCCAGCTTGAGATGCAAAACGAGGAATTGCGCGTCGCGCAGGTGGCGCTGGACCTGGAGCGCGAGCGCTATTTTGACCTCTACGATATGGCGCCGGTGGGCTATTGCAGCGTCAACTTGACCGGGCTGATCGTGAACGCCAATTTGACCGCAGGCGCCCTGCTGGGCGTGACGCGTAAAAAGCTGGTTCACCAGATCTTCAGCCGGTTTGTCGCAAAGCCGGACGTGGACAACTACTACCGGTACTTCAAGCAGCTGCTGGCCTCGCGCGAAGGGCGGGACTGCGAATTGCGGATGGTGCGCGCCGACGGCGCGCCCTTTTGGGCCCATCTGGCGACCAGCGTTGCGCCAGACAACCAGGGCGCGCCGCAGCTGCACATTGTGCTGACTGACATCAGTGAGCGCAAACAGGCGCAGGCTGAACGCGACCAGCACCGCCAGCACCTTGAAGGGCTGGTGTCGGAACTGACCGTCGCGCGGGACGCGGCGCAGGCCGCCAATGTGGCCAAGAGCGCTTTTCTGGCCAATATGAGCCACGAAATCCGCACCCCGCTCAATGCCGTCATTGGCATGACCCACTTGCTGTTGCGCTCGGACGTCACGCCACAGCAGTCTGATCGACTCAGCAAGATCAGGGTCGCCGGTCACCACCTGCTGGAGGTCATCAACGCCGTGCTCGACCTGGCCAAAATTGATGCCGGCAAATTGACGCTGGGCGAAACCGAGCTCGATCCGGCCGACATCGTTGGCAACGTCGTTGACCTGCTGCGCGACCAGGCGCTGGCCAAAAACCTCCAGCTGATCGCCCAAACCCCTTCACTGCCCGGAGCGCTGTGGGGTGACGCCGCCCGCCTCCAGCAGGCCTTGCTGAATCTGGCCGCCAATGCGGTCAAGTTCACCCCCAGCGGCACGGTCACGCTGCGCCTGCGTGCCGAGCAGCAAGCAGCCGACACGGTGCTGCTGCGTTTTGAGGTGCAGGACACCGGCATTGGCATCGGCGCCGACGTTGTGCCGCGGCTGTTTTCGGTCTTTGAGCAAGGCGACAACTCAAACACCCGCCAGTTTGGCGGCACCGGTCTGGGCCTGGCCATCAGCAGCCGTCTGGCGCACCTGATGGGGGGCGAGGCCGGGGTTAGCAGCAGCCTTGGCGTTGGCAGCACTTTCTGGTTTACCGCCCGGCTCAAGCGCGGCACGGCGCAGGCGGCCAGGGTCGGGGTTGTGCCGAGCGGCGAAGCGCTGCTGGCTGCGCCGCAAGCGACGCGCCCGATCTGATCGGCCGCTGGCCCCCTGAAAAGGTCAAAAATATGAGTGAAAAATGCCTGTAGGCATTATGCAGCATGCGTAGGCAGCTATTATTTATATAGCAATCTAATGATCGCGCTGGCTCGACATTACACTTTGACTTTTGCAGTACCGGAAAAACGGTGTGCTACCGTGCGGCAATGGCTGACATGAACCAGACTCCTCCGTCCCACAGCGCCGAACTGTCGCCGACTGCCTTGCAGCAGGCGCTGCACGAGCTGCGTGCGCACCAGATCGAGCTGGAGATGCAAAACGAGGAGTTGCGCCGGGCGCAGACGGCGCTCGACGCCGAGCGGGCGCGCTATTTTGACCTCTACGATCTGGCCCCGGTGGGCTATTGCACGCTGAGCGAGCACGGGCTGGTGCTGGAGGCCAACCTGACCCTGGCGACCTTGCTGGGGGTCACCCGCAGCGAACTGGTCAGACGCCCAGTCAGCCGTTACATCGTCCCGGCCGACCAGGACGTGTATTACCTGCACCGCAACCTCCTGTTCCGGACCGGCCAGCCGCAGGACTGCGAATTGCGAATGCTGAAACAGGACGGCACGGCGTTCTGGGTGCATCTGGCAGCAACCCACGCGCTGGACAGCGAAGGCCAGCCGCTGCACCGGCTGACGCTGAGCGACATCAGCGACCGCCAAAAGCTGAATCAGGCTTTGCAGGAAAAAAACGCCGAGCTCGACAAGGCCCGCCAATTGGCCGACCAGGCCAATCTGGCCAAGTCAGAATTTCTCTCCAGCATGAGCCATGAGCTGCGCTCACCGCTCAATGCCATCCTGGGGTTTGCCCAACTGATGGAAGCGGGTTCGCCGGCGCCAACACCGCGCCAGCAGGCCAGCCTTGACCAGATTCTGCGGGGCGGCTGGTACTTGCTGGAGTTGATCAACGAAATTCTCGACCTCGCCGCCATCGAGTCGGGCCAGCACGCGTTGACGATGGAAGCCGTCTCGCTGCCGGAAAAGTTTCGCGATTGTCTCTCCCTGGTCGAGGCGCAGGCCGACAAAAACGCTATCCGCCTGAGCTTTGCGGCGTTCGACGGCCCGTGCCATGTGCAGGCCGACCGCACCCGCCTGAAGCAGGTGATCGTCAATCTGCTGAGCAACGCCATCAAATACAACCGCCCGCAAGGCAGTGTCGAAGTGCGGCACAGCGTCAGCGCTGGCGGGCGCGTGCGCATCAGTGTGCACGACTGCGGCCACGGTCTGTCAGCGGAAAAGATCGCCAAATTGTTCCAGCCCTTCAACCGGCTGGGGCAGGAGGGCGGCAGCCAGGAAGGCACCGGCATCGGGCTGGTGGTTTGCAAGCGGCTGGTTGAACTGATGGGCGGCGAGATCGGCGTGCAAAGCACAGTGGGTGTCGGCAGCGTGTTCTGGTTTGATCTGAAGCTGGCCGACGCGCCCGCCAACGCGGGCACTGCCGGGCCGGCCAGCGACGCGTCGGCGCCACTGCCTGCGGCGGTCGCGCCGCCGACGGGGGTGCGGACCCTGCTGTATGTCGAAGACAACCCTGCCAACATGGAACTGGTCGAGCAACTGGTAGCGCGCCGCGCTGACCTGCGCCTGTTGAAGTCCGGCAATGGTTCAAGCGGCATCGCGCTGGCACGCATTCATCAGCCTGACGTGATTCTGCTGGACATCAATCTGCCGGGCATCAATGGTTTTCAGGTGCTCAACATTTTGCGGGACGACCCGCTGACGCGCCACATTCCGGTGCTGGCCCTGAGCGCCAACGCCATGCCGCACGATATTGACAACGGCCTGTCGGCCGGCTTCTTTCGCTACCTCACCAAACCGATCAAGATCGATCAGTTCATGCAAGCACTGGATCAGGCGCTCAGAGTCGGCCCATGACCAGCAGCACAATGATGACAAGCACCACCAGACCCAAACCACCACTGGGGCCGTAACCCCAACTGCGGCTGTGGGGCCAGGTCGGCACGGCGCCGATCAGCATCAGAATCAGAACGATCAACAGCAGGGTGCCCAGGCTCATGGCCGGCTTTCGGTGGCACCCGGAGCGGGGGTTGCGGGCCGTGCCCACATCGGCATCGTGTATTTCATGGCGGATCCTTGTAGAGTTGAAAAATTTGCGGCAACCCACTCAACGGCAGGAACGCGCCACCGGTGCAGGTTAGCGCTCAGCAGTGCAGCGCTCGGTGCGATGGCGAACAGAACGGCAAACTTTGCCGCCCCTGACCCAGGCCGTGCGCCGTCTGGCGGTTGGCCTGCGCGGCGTTCAATACGCCTGCGGGGTCGAGCGCCAGCATGGCCGCAGGTGTACGGTCCGCAAGCCATGGGTTGGGGCGTACAAACCATTGCGCCAGCTGCCAGTCGTCCAGCGCAGCACCAAGCTGCGCCAGCACCAGGCTGATGCCCGGTTGCAGTGACATGTCAAGGCGATTGAACTGGAATAGCGGCAACCACATTTTTGATTGCCACTCAAAGCAAATCACTTGCTGGTTGACAATCCAGCGCGCCAGCGCTCCCGGCTCGCCAGCGCTGCGGCGCTGGAACTGCGCGGCCACTTCCTGCAGCGGCGCCAGTCCGCCGCTGTCCCGATAGCCGTCGAGCAGCGCAATAAACGGGTAGTCACCCCGGCCTTCGTGGACCGGTTGCGGCTGGCAATAGACGATTTCAGACGCGTGGCTGAGCAGGGACCGGTCAAGCGACGGCTCAAACCGGAAAGCGGGGACATTTTTCATGGAGTCTCCAGTTAAATCGGGGCGTGTCTTGTGTCACACCAGGAACCGACCATAGAAGAGGCGCTGCCGCGGGTCTGTGCTGTAGCCCACCAATGCGAGGCCGTGTTCGGCGCCGAACAGACAAACCATCGCGCTGGCGCCAACCTCGCTGCTTCGTGGTGTCGAACGGAATCGTCAAATGATGCAATTCAGCCTTATCACGCACTGGGCGCTGCTCAAGCAGATTGCCAGTTCGTGGCTTGATGACTACGCGCCCAGCATGGGCGCAGCACTGGCGTACTACACCTTGTTTTCACTGGCCCCGCTGCTGCTGATCGTGATTTCTGTGGCCGGACTGGTGTTTGGTGAAGATGCCGCGCGCGGCGAGGTCACTGTCCAGCTGCGCTCATTGATGGGCGAGCGCGGTGCCAGCGCCGTGCAGGACCTGCTGGCCAGCGTCGACAAACCAGTCGAGGGAACCTTCGCCACGCTGCTGGGACTGGTACTGCTGTTTATTGGCGCCACCACGGTATTTGGCGAGCTTCAGGACTCGCTGGACCGCATCTGGCGTGTCCCACAGCGCGTCAGGACCGGTGGCTGGATCAGTCTGGTGCGTTCGCGTCTGCTCTCGTTCGGCATGATCCTGGCCATTGGATTCCTGCTGGTTGTCTCGCTGGTGGTCAGTGCCGCGCTGGCAACCACCGGGCGCTGGCTGGAGCCGGTCTTTGGCGGCTGGTATGTCGTCGCCAGCGTCACCAACGGCGTTGGCAGCTTCGCGCTGGTGGCGGCCATGTTTGCGCTGATTTACAAGGTCATGCCGCGCGTGCGCGTGCAGTGGAAAGATGTGTGGATTGGTGCCCTCGTCACGGCCATGCTGTTCAATCTGGGCAAGGCGCTGATTGGCCTGTATGTCGGTCGCAGCAGCGTGATCTCGGGCTTTGGCGCGGCCGGCTCGCTGGTCGTGGTTTTGCTGTGGGTTTACTACTCGGCGCAGATCTTCCTGATCGGCGCCGAATTCACCTGGGTTTATGCCAATGCCTACGGGTCGAGAAAATTGCCACCGCCTTGATGGGGGCCGCGGGTCGCTGCCGTCAGGCGCACGCGTTCATTGCCGCGCCATGCGCGTATTGGCGGGCAGTGCCTGCGCGTAGCTGGTGCGAAACGGGTTTATGTCCAGGCCGCCGCGGCGCGTGTAGCGTGCATAGACTGCCAGCCGCACCGGCTGGCAGCGGCGCCAGAGGTCCATAAAGATGCGCTCCACACACTGCTCGTGAAACTCGTTGTGATTGCGAAAACTCACCAGGTAGCGCAGCAAACCCTCCTGCTCAATGGGCGCGCCACTGTAGCTGATCTGCACACTGCCCCAGTCCGGCTGTCCGGTCACAGGGCAATTGCTTTTGAGCAGATTGCTGGTCAGCACTTCCGTCACCGGTGCCTGGCCGGCCAGCACTGTGAGCAATTCGGGGGCCGGCGTGTAATGGCTGCATTCGATGTCGAGCCGGTCCAGGCTCAGGCCATCGAGCTCGTGCACCGGCTCCCGGTCAAACAGTTCAGGTAACAAAACGCTGACCCCGATCGACGACGCCAGCGGCTGGCCGGGCGTGCCGGCCGGGTGGCGCCAGACGGCTTCGCTCAGGTCGGCGCGCAGCCGGGCTTTGACCGCCTCAACGCCGGCAAAACGGGTGTTGTTGAAGCTGTTGAGGTAGAGCTTGAAGGACTTGCTCTCGATGATGTTGGGGCTCTCGCAAGGCACGGTAAAGTGCGCCAGCGCGACCTGCGGCTTGCCGCGCAGGTTGAGCCAGCTCAGCTCAAAGGCGCTCCACATGTCGGCGCCCAGAAAAGGCACCTCGCCGCAGATGCCAAGCTCGTGGCGTTTGGGTGCGCGCGCTATCGGGAACAGCAGCGACGCATCGTACTGATCGGGATAGGCCGTCACCTGGCCGAGCCGCGATTGCTCGGGCCGGCTCATGGCTGCAAGCGGCGCCGGAACACCATGCGCCGGGCGCTGGAGGCAGCGCCATCAAACGCATAGCCTTCGGCGTCAAAACCTTCGAGCTGTTGCGGCAGCAACACCTTGTGTGTCGCGGCATAACGCGCCATCAGGCCACGCGCCCGTTTGGCATGAAACCCAATCACCTTGTACTGCCCGGCGTGATAGTCCTGAAACACGCAGTCCAGCACGCGCGCCTTGAGGGCCTTGCCATCGACCGCCTTGAAATACTCCTGCGATGCGAGGTTGACCACCAGCGGCGACAGTTCGCGCTGTAAACGTGTGTTGAGGTAGCTGGAAATCTGGGCGCCCCAAAAATGATACAGGTCTTTACCACGCGCGTTGGCCAGCGGCGTGCCCATTTCAAGCCGGTACGGCTGCATGTAATCCAGCGGCCGCAGCACACCGTACAAACCGCTCAGGATACAGACATGCTCCTGCAGCCAGTGGAGCTCGGGCGCCAGCATGTTGCGCGCCGCCAGTCCGGCGTACACATCGCCATTGAAAGCGAGCACGGCCGGCCTGGAATTTCTGGCCGTGAAACGCGGGCGCCACGCCGCGTAGCGCGCCACGTTCAGATCAGCCAGCGCATCACTCAGGCGCATCAGCGCGGCAAGCTGGGGCACCGACAGGTGCCGCAACAGCCCGATGAGTTCGGCCGACTGCCGGGCAAACAGCGGCTGCGTTGCCGCCACCTCGGGCAGCGGTGTTTCGAAGTCAAGCGATTTGGCGGGAGACAGTAAAAACAGCATGACAGTGGAACCAGCGGAGCTGACAAATGCACAGTTTAACTGGGGCCGTAGCATGGCAGGGCGCGGTTCGGTCTGGCACCGGCAAAGTCAAGGCACAATAGCGTCACCCTTGGCGACTCCACAAACTCCATGACCCCGATTGCTCCCACCCGCCCTCACGCGCTGCGCCTGCTTGGAGGCTTTGAGCTTGACTGTGGCAGCCAGCGCCACGATCCGGTGTATGTCAGAGGACGTGCACTGCTGGCCTACCTGGCGACACAGCCCGGCCGGCCGCATGCGCGAGCCAGTCTGGCCGCCATGTTCTGGCCCGGCCTGGCCCGGCCGGCAGCGCTGGCCAATCTGCGGCTGGTTTTGCATGACCTGCGCCTGGCGCTGGGCCGCTCGGTACAGACCCGCGCGGCGCTGCAAACTGACCACCAGTCGATTCGTTTCAGCCGCGTGCCCGGGCTGGACATCGATGTCCTGTCTTTTTCAACGCCGCTGCCGGCCTGCATCGCCAAACCCTGCTCGGCGCATTGTGATCCTTGCATGGCGCAAATGGCTTGCCAGACCGGCCGCTATCAGGGCCAGTTCATGGCCGGCTTTTCGCTGCCGGAATGCCCGGATTTTGAGGCGTGGTTGCAAGTCCATCGCGAAGCCCTGCATCAGCGCGCCCTGTTCCTGCTGGCCCGTCTGGCCGATTGTCATCAACGCTTCGGCGCCTGCGACAAATCCTTGCCGTTTGCGCTGCGCTGTCTGGCCCTGGATCCGTCGAACGAAGGCGGTTTGCGCCGGGCCATGCGGCTGCTGGCGCTGAACGGGCAACGCAGCGCTGCGCTGGCCGCGCACGAACACAGTTGCCGCGCCATGAAACAGGAACTCGGCGTAGCGCCCAGTGAAGAAACCCAGGCGCTGGCCGACCATATTCGCCTGGGTGCGCAACTGCCCGGCGGCACCGACGGATAGCCTGAACAGACTACTTCAGATCACCGGCCAGCGCGGCCAGAGTCTCGGGCGCCAGCGTGGTGTGCGCCGGGTAGTGGGTGTGATCACAGCCCAGCTTGACACTGGCGCCGGCCTTGACGGCAGCGCACATCGGCGGCGTCAACTCGAAACGCACAAAATGCACGGCTGACGTTTTCTCGTCATTCTCGCGGTCCATGTCTTCATCGGCAATCGCGTAAACACGCGCCTGCCCTTCAACCTCGACAAACAAGCGGTCCTCGACGCCAATCAGCCGCGCCAGCTCACGCCGGCGCTCATTCTCGTCGGGGTATTCAATCATCATCGTGGCTTTCCAGTTGGCGCCGTCCGGCACCAGCGGTGCGTAGGCGTCAATCTCCTGTTGGATGCCGTCTTCTTCAAATACTTTTTCGATGCGCAACATCTCCTGAATCTGGTAGCGAACCGTCGTCTCCGACTCGAACTGCAGGTTGATGTGCTCGCCCAGGCGGACGCTGCGCAGCCGGCGATGCGCCATGACGGCCGCCTTGCCGGTCTTGCGCCACTTGCTGTAGGCCTCCAGCGACAGCAGGCTTTCAGGGGTAATGTTTCCGGTGGTTTGCATGAGTGTTCCAGACGATCAACAGTTATTTTTTACTTCAATCCGTAGGCTCTGGCGACCAGGCTCAGCGGGTGCTGCAACGCTGGCGTGCCAAGCTGGTTCACCTCAAAGCCCTGGGCGATATGGTGACCGCCCAGCGGGCAGTCGGAGCTGATGAAATCGGGCTTGCCACCGTCTTTCATGCTGGCCATCGCCTTGAACAGCGGCTTGCCAATCTTCATGGCTTGCTGGTGCGTGGCTTTTTTGACGCCAAAGGTGCCGGCGTGGCCCGAGCAGCGCTCAAAGGTGTTGACGGTAGTGCCGGGAATCATCTTCAGCATTTCCTCGGTCTTCTTGCCAATGTTCTGAACCCGGCCGTGGCATGGAATCTGGTAACTCACATTGCCCAGCGGCACCGGAAATTCTGTCTTCAGCAGACCATCGCGCTTGCGCTGCATCAGGTATTCAAACGGATCCCACACCGCCTCCTTCAC
The DNA here is from genome assembly GCA_963750815.1 of uncultured beta proteobacterium. GTDB lineage: Bacteria > Pseudomonadota > Gammaproteobacteria > Burkholderiales > Burkholderiaceae_C > Rhodoferax. The sequence continues at coordinate 397,201 of CAVVRS010000001.1, read as the reverse complement.
CCGCTGCACATCGGCGTCATCCGGGTACATCAGCGGAATTTCCTGCTTGAACATCAGGGCGCAACTTGGTACCGCCGCGAGAATGGCAAAGCCGTCCTTGGCATAGCGCGCCAGCACCGGGATGTTGGCTTCCTTGCTGGCGTTGACCGACTCCAGGTCGCCCAACTCCAGCTTGGGCATGCCGCAGCATTTTTCTTTTTCGACAATCACATAGGGAACGTCGTTATGGTCCAGAATCTTCAGCAGGTCCAGACCAATGCCGGGCTCGTTGTAGTTGATGTAGCAGGTGGAAAAAATGGCCACCTTGCCCGGTGTTTTTTCGCCATCCCGCACCACGGTGGCTTTGGCTGCGGGCGTGCCGGAGCGAAACTTCCGGGTCGCCAGCGACGGCAGCCAGGCGTCCTTGTCCACACCCGCCACGCTTTCCATGACACTGCGCGCTACTTTGGTTTTGTTGACCGCATTGGCCACCTGGACCACGATGGGGATGCCGGCAAACTGGCCGTGTACGTCGGTAGAAGCCAGTAATTTCTCAGCCAAACCGACTCCGCCGCTCTTGAATTTGATGGCCTTGGCGCGCAGCATGGTGTGCGGAAAGTCAAGGTTGAATTGATGCGGTGGCACGTAAGGGCACTTGGTCATGTAGCACAAGTCGCACAAGTAGCACTGGTCAACCACTTTCCAGTAGTCTTTTTTATCAACACCATCCACCTCCTGCGTCCGGCTCGCATCAACCAGGTCAAACAAGGTGGGGAAGGAACCGCACAGGCTGACGCAGCGACGGCAGCCGTGGCAGATGTCAAAGATGCGCTCCAGTTCGTGGAACGTGGCTGCTTCGTTGTAATAGTCCGCTCCCTTCCAGTCGATGGGATGGCGGGTAGGTGCCTGCAGATTGCCTTCGCGTGCCATGGTGGGGTTTCCTCTGAGGGTTCTTTTGAATATTCTGCATTGGGCGCTGGCTGGCAACGCCCAACACAGACCAATCACTGCGCCTTAATCAACCAGTTCAGCCAATGCCTTGGTGTAGCGGTTGGCGTGCGAGCGCTCGGCCTTGGCCAGCGTCTCAAACCAGTCGGCCACTTCGTCATGCCCTTCGTCACGGGCGGTTTTGGCCATGCCGGGGTACATGTCGGTGTACTCATGGGTCTCACCCGCCACGGCCGACTTCAGGTTGTCACGGGTCGCGCCAAATGGCAGGCCGGTGGCAGGGTCGCCACAGGTCTCGAGCCATTCCAGGTGACCGTGCGCATGGCCGGTTTCACCTTCGGCGGTGGAGCGGAACAAGGCGGCCACGTCGGGCTGACCTTCAACATCGGCCTTGTTTGCGAAATACAGGTAACGGCGGTTCGCCTGGGACTCGCCTGCGAAGGCGGCTTTCAGGTTGTCTTCCGTCTTCGAGCCTTTGAGTGCTGCCATGGAAATCTCCTAGAAGTTAAAGAATACTAGTTCGCTTTGAGCCAACATTTGACCAAAGACGGCTGCAAGCTTAGCCGGGATGGGGCGCCAGGTCTAATTGACTGCCTCAATGCCCTGAATTGCTTTTGCCTATAAAAAAGATTTTCCCGAATAAAATCAACGACATGAATGATGCACCGCAACAACCCGGCCTTGCCAGCCTGTCCAAATCTTTTGAACCCGCCGCCATCGAGGCCCAATGGGGACCGGAATGGGAGCGCCGGCAATACGGTCAGGCCGGCTACCGCGGCACCCCGGCAGCCAGAGCCGGGGCAGCATCCTTTGCCATCCAGCTGCCGCCGCCCAACGTGACGGGCACTCTGCACATGGGGCACGCCTTCAACCAGACCATCATGGACTCGCTGACGCGCTACCACCGCATGTGCGGCGACAACACGGTCTGGATCCCCGGCACCGACCACGCCGGCATTGCCACGCAAATTGTGGTGGAACGCCAGTTGCAGGAACAAAAAATAAGTCGCCATGACCTGGGCCGCAAGAACTTTGTGTCAAAGGTGTGGGAATGGAAGGAGAAGAGCGGCAACACCATCACCACGCAAATGCGCCGCATGGGCGACAGCGTGGACTGGAGCCGCGAGTATTTCACCATGGACCCGAAACTGTCCCAAACGGTGACCGAGACCTTTGTCCAGCTCTACGAACAAGGCCTGATCTACCGCGGCAAACGGCTGGTGAACTGGGACCCGGTGCTGCAAAGCGCCGTTAGCGACCTTGAAGTGGAAAGCGAAGAAGAAGACGGCTTTTTGTGGCACATCTGCTACCCGTTTGCCGACGGCGCCCAACTGGTGGACGGCCTCATGGCATTGGGCCTGGTGGTGGCCACCACGCGCCCGGAAACCATGCTCGGTGACGTGGCGCTGATGGTGCATCCGGACGATCCGCGTTACCAGCACCTGATTGGCAAACAGGTCACCTTGCCGCTGTGCAGGCGCAACATTCCGGTCATTGCCGACGACTACGTGGACATGAGCTTCGGCACTGGCGTGGTGAAAGTCACGCCGGCGCACGACCAGAACGATTACGCGGTCGGCCAGCGCCACGCGCTGCCGATGATTGGCGTGCTGACGCTCGATGCCCGGGTCAACGAGCAGGCACCGGCCGCTTACCAGGGTCTTGATCGTTTCGTGGCGCGCAAGCAGATCGTCAAGGACCTTGACGCCCTGGGGCTGCTGGCAGAGACCAAAAAACACAGGCTGATGGTGCCGCGCTGCGCCCGCACCGGCCAGATCATTGAGCCGATGCTGACCGACCAGTGGTTTGTTTCAATGACAAAACCAGCGCCAGACGGCATCAGCATTGCACAAGGAGCTATTAATGTTGTAGCAAATGGCGAGGTGAAGTTTGTCCCCGAGAACTGGGTCAACACCTACAACCAGTGGATGAACAACATCCAGGACTGGTGCATCAGCCGCCAGCTCTGGTGGGGCCACCAGATTCCGGCCTGGTACACGGACGGCAGCGTCGTTCACGGGGAGCGGTTCATCGTCGCACGCGACGAGGATGAGGCTCGCTCAAAAGCACAAGCAGCGGGATATCACGGCGAGCTCACGCGCGACCCCGATGTGCTGGACACCTGGTACTCATCGGCGCTGGTGCCTTTCTCGACCATGGGCTGGCCGGAAAAAACGCCGGACCTCGATCTCTATCTTCCGTCCTCGGTACTGGTCACCGGCTACGAAATCATTTTCTTCTGGGTCGCCCGGATGATCATGATGACAAGCCACTTCACCGGACGCGTTCCGTTCAGGCACGTCTACATCCACGGCATGGTGCGCGACAGTGAAGGCAAGAAGATGAGCAAGAGCGAGGGCAACGTGATTGACCCCGTGGACTTGATCGATGGTGTGGACATTGAGACTCTGGTACAAAAGTCCACAGTGGGCTTGCGCAAACCCGAAACGGCGCCCAAAGTGGCGGCCCGTGTGCGCAAGGAGTTTCCCAACGGCATGCCGGCTTTTGGCGCCGACGCGCTGCGCTTTACCATGGCCAGCTACGCCAGCCTGGGGCGCAACATCAACTTCGACACCAAGCGCTGCGAGGGTTACCGTAATTTCTGCAACAAGCTGTGGAACGCCAGCCGCTTTGTGCTGATGAACTGTGAAGGCCGGGATTGCGGCCTGAACGAGCACACCCCGGATGAGTGCGCGGTCGGCGCCAGCGCCCACGGCTATCTTGATTTCAGTCCGGCCGACCGCTGGATCGTCTCGCTGCTGCAGCGCGCCGAGGCCGACGTCGCCAGGGGCTTTGAAGAATACCGCCTGGACAACGTCGCCAGCACCATTTATGACTTTGTCTGGAACGAGTTCTGCGACTGGTATCTGGAGATTGCCAAAGTGCAGCTTCAGCAGGGCAGCGAGGCGCAACAACGCGCCACGCGCCGCACCCTGATCCGCACACTGGAGACCATTCTGCGGCTGGCGCACCCGGTCATTCCTTTTGTGACCGAAGCACTCTGGCAAATCGTGGCACCGGTCGCCGCACGGGCCGGCGAATCAGTGTCGATTGCCGTGTACCCCCAGGCACAGCCGGAGCGCATTGACGAAGCGGCTATTGGCTACGTGGGCAAACTCAAGGCCCTGGTCGACGCCTGTCGCAACCTGCGCGGCGAGATGAGCGTTTCACCGGCCACCCGCTTGCCGCTGTTCGTGACCGCCGGCGAGCCCGCTGAAGCGGACTTCCTGACGCAGTCGGCCCCGGTGCTGCAGGCACTGGCCAAACTGAGCGAGGTCCGCGTCTTTGACCAGGCCTCAGACTGGGCGGCGGCGGCGCAGGCAGCTCCGGTGGCGGTGGTCGGCAGTGCGCGCATCTGCCTGCAATTGGAAATTGACGTCAACGCCGAAAAGGCCCGCCTGAGCAAGGAAGCCACGCGGCTGGAAGGTGAAATTGCCAAAGCCACTGGCAAACTGGGCAATCAGGCTTTTGTTGCCAAGGCGCCACCCGCCGTGATCGAGCAGGAACGCAAACGGCTGGCAGACTTCTGTGCCACCCTGGAAAAGTTGCGTGACCAGCTCTCGCGGCTGGCGTAAATCGCGCTAGCGGCGTCGCATCACGTGAATGAAGTCAGCGCCCGCTGTCGTCTGCTCCACCAGCGCATTGCCGGTCTGCTTGGCAAAAGCCTGAAAGTCGCGCACTGAACTGGCGTCGGTCGCCACGACCCGCAATGTCTGTCCGCTCATCATGCCCGACAGCGCCTTCTTGGCCTTCAGGATGGGCAGTGGGCAGTTCAGGCCGCGGGCGTCTAGCTCAATATCAATTTGCATCTCAAGTCCTTGGAATGGGGGTGATTTTAGGAGCCTTGTCCTCACTGCGCTTGGGAAACTCCTGAAACTGTGGCTCAACCCCGCGCGAGCGCAACCAGTTGGCCAGTGCATAACCGGTGCCGGCCGGCCAGCACCTGACCTGGTCAAAATCAAACAGTCGGTAGTCCACCAGTTCCGGCGACAGTTTGACCACGCCATGGCAGAGCGCGTGGTAGGCAATGATGACCTGGTTCATGCGCTGAAAATCATAAACGCCAATCAGGTTTAACGCGCTGGCCTGGAGGCTGGTCTCTTCGCTGATTTCGCGGGCAATGCCGTCCTGGGGTGTCTCGCCGGCTTCCATAAAGCCGGTGATCAGGGCAAACATCCGGCCCGGCCAGGCGGCGTTTTGCGCCAGCAAAATACGGCCCTGGTACTCAATCACCGCCGCCAGCACCGGCGTTGGATTGTTCCAGTGGGTGTAGCCACAGGCAGCGCAGCGCAGCCGCGCCTTGTCACCACCGTCTTCTGGCTGCGTCACCAGCCCCAGCGGCGCAGCGCACAGCGGGCAGAATTTGAAAGAGGCCGTCATGTCAGGCCGGAAAAACACCGGTGGAGAGATAGCGGTCACCGCGATCACAGACCACAAAAACAAGGGTCGCACCGGTTTCACGGCGGGCGATCTCCAGCGTCACGGCGCACGCACCGGCGGCGGAAATGCCGGCAAAAATGCCTTCTTCGCGCGCCAGCCGGCGGCACATGTCTTCTGCCGTTTCCTGACTCACGTACATCAACTCGTCGACATTGGCCGGGTTGTAGATTTTGGGCAGGTATTCCTGCGGCCATTTGCGAATGCCCGGAATGCGCGAACCCTCTACTGGCTGCACGCCAATGATTTTGATGGCCGGATTTTTTTCTTTCAGAAACTGCGAGACGCCGGTAATCGTCCCGGTGGTGCCCATGGCACTGACAAAGTGCGTCACGCGTCCCCTGGTATCGGCCCATATTTCCGGACCGGTGGTCTCAAAATGAATGCGGGGATTGTCGGCATTGGCAAACTGGTCCAGCACATGACCTTTGCCGTCGCGCTGCATCTGCCCGGCCAGATCACGGGCGTACTCAATGCCGCCGCTCTTGGGTGTCAGAATCAATTCGGCACCGAATGCTTTCATGGTTTGCGCCCGCTCAATCGACAAGTCTTCCGGCATGATCAGAATCATGCGGTAGCCCTTGATGGCGGCGGCCATGGCCAGCGCAATGCCGGTGTTGCCCGAAGTGGCTTCAATCAAGGTGTCGCCCGGCTTGATCTCGCCGCGCTCCTGGGCCCGCACAATCATCGACAACGCCGGCCGGTCTTTCACCGAGCCGGCCGGGTTATTGCCTTCGAGCTTGCCCAGAATCACATTGCCCCGGCTGGAATTTTCTGCGGCACCAATGCGCTGCAATCTGACCAGCGGGGTTTTTCCTATCGAGTCTTCAATGGTGGGGTATTTCATAACCCACACTGTGCCATAATTCGCGCCTCATCTTGTTCCTGCCTCGGTGGTGGAATTGGTAGACGCGCTGGACTCAAAATCCAGTACCGAAAGGTGTGCCGGTTCGATTCCGGCCCGAGGCACCACATTGAAACCCGCACGCTGTCTGGCGTCGCGGCTTTTTTTGTTCAACGACTGTTGTCCGGCACCGCCGCCACGCTGTCTCGCAGCCCTAGCAACGCCCGCGCCTCTGCCGGACTGGCGACAGAACGGCCCACATTGCGGGCACAGTCGGCCAGCGCGGCGATCAGTTCGCCATTGCCTTTGGCGCGCTCGCCGTTGGGCAGATAAAAAGTGTCTTCCAGACCACTGCGCAACATGCCGCCGAGCTCGGCCGTCTTCTGGTGCACCGGCCAGATTTCAGCGCGGCCAATCAGGGTGCTTTGCCAGACGCTGTCGGCGGCCATCCAGCGCGGAACGAGCGACAGCAGGTCAGCATCGCACGGCATGCCCGAGGCCACTCCCATCACCAGGTTGTATTCGGCGCGTCCCATACCGGGCTTGAGGAGCCCGGCCTTCAGGTACATGCCGACCGAGCGCACGATGCCGACATCAAAGCACTCGAATTCCGGGTGCACCTGGCACTCCTGCATCACGTCCAGAAATTGCGCGATCTTGGCCACCGGGTTGTCAAACACCATGGGCGGCCAGGCCCACTGGCCATCGTCCCTGATCTTCAGGTAATTCAGACTGCCGGCATTGCAGGCCGCAATTTCTGGCCGGACGCGCCGGATACAGGCCAGCGGGCCCGAGATGTCCTTGCCCACCACGCCGGTGGTGAGGTTGATGATGACGCCAGGGCAGGCAGCGCGGATGGCGTCGACCACCGCCTGCGCCACATCGGGGTCCCACGACGGCATGTGGCCCATGCCCTCCTCCTGCATGCGCAGATGCACATGCATGATGGAAGCGCCCGCATTGAAAGCGCTGCGCGCTTCTGCGGCCATCTGGGCCGGTGTCACCGGAACCGGGTGTTGCTTCGGATTGGTCAGCACGCCGGTCAGGGCGCAGGTCAATATGGCTTTGTCCATCATGCTTCCTGGTTCGCTGCAAGTTCAATTTCAACCAGCAACCGGCCGGCTTCGACCTGATCGCCCAGCGTCACGTGCATGGTCGCAACGGTGCCTGCGGCCTGCGCCGTCAGCCACATTTCCATCTTCATGGCTTCAATGCACAGCAAGGCCTGGCCCGGCTGCACCGCATCACCGGCAGCCACCTGGATCTGCGTCACCCGGCCGGCCACTGAAGCGCGCGCCTGCGTCGCATCCCGTGCCGCATTTTTATCGGGAAACGGGGACACTTCCTGGAACACAAAGGAGGCACCGGCCAGCGCCAGGTGCAAGGCCTGCTGGTGCATCACGGCAACGGCGCGACGCCGCACGCCAGCCACCTCAAAACACAGCTCAGCGTCCTTGAAGCTGACAATCTTGAGCACCTGCGTCTGGCTGCCCAGGGAGACTTTGACCTGGCCCGACCGGTCGGGCCCGACACGCAGGGTCTGCGCCAGCTCGTCGCATTGCAAGGTGATATCAAAGGCCACCACGCTGTCGGCCCGCCAGCCGGCGCCGTGCTGCATGGCAAAGGCCGCGGCGGCCACGCACCAGGCGTCAACATCGGGCAGCGGGCGCACCAGCAAGACCTCACCCTGCTCCTGCCACTGGTCGATCATGGCGGTGGTCATGCGGGCACCGCGAAAGGCCGGATGGTTCAACAAATCTGCCAGAAAGCGGCCGTTGTTGCGTAGCCCCAGCAGGGGTGCGTTTTCCAGGGCTGCGCGCAGGCGCCGGATGGCATCGTCCCGGTCACGACCGTGGGCAATCAGCTTGGCCACCAGCGGGTCGTAATACGGAGAAATCTCGCTGCCCTCTTCAATGCCGTGGTCGATGCGCACACCCTGCAACAAGGCTTGCTGCGGACGCCACCAGCGCACCGTTCCGGTTTGCGGTGCAAAGCCGGCATACGGGTCTTCAACGTACAGGCGCGCCTCGATCGCGTGGCCGCACAGCTTGATATCGGCCTGGCCAACCGGCAGCGCCAGCCCGGCGGCGACCTGCAGTTGCCACGCCACCAGATCAAAACCGGTCACCATCTCGGTCACCGGGTGCTCTACCTGCAGGCGTGTGTTCATTTCCAGAAAATAGTGTTTCAGGCCGGCGTCCACCATAAACTCCACCGTTCCGGCACCCTGGTAGCCCACCGCCAGCGCTGCTGCCACCGCGTCCTGGCCCATCGCTGCGCGCAGCGCCGCATTGACCACCGGTGACGGTGCTTCTTCAATGACTTTCTGCCGGCGGCGCTGCGCCGTGCAATCGCGTTCACCCAGGTAGACCGCGTGGCCGTGGGCGTCAGCAAATATCTGGATCTCGATGTGCCGGCCGTTGTCTATCAGGCGCTCGAGCATCAGCGTCGCGTCGCCAAAAGCGTTCTGTGCCTCACGCCGCGCAGCAGCAAGAGCTGGCAGCACTTCGTCGGCCACCCGCACCAGCCGCATGCCCCGGCCACCGCCACCGGCGACCGCCTTGACCAGCAGCGGAAAACCCAGCTTCAGGGCTTCCTGCAGCAAATGTGCGTCGTCCTGCACCTCGCCCAGATAGCCTGGCGCACACGGCACACCGGCGGCCATCATGCGCCGCTTGGCTAGCGCCTTGTCGCCCATGGCCTGCATGGCAGCCGGCGGCGGGCCAATAAATACCAGTCCGGCATCCAGGCAGGCCTGGGCAAAGCCGGCGTTCTCGCTCAAAAATCCGTAACCGGGGTGCACGGCATCGGCACCGCTGCGGCGCGCGGCGTCAATCAGCCCGGCGCTGCGCAGATACGAGTCTGCTGGCGCCGAAGCCCCGATAAACACCGCCTCATCGGCTAGCCGCACATGCGGCGCAGTGCGGTCGGCGTCGCTATAAACGGCCACCGTTCGATAGCCCAGGTCACGCGCCGTGCGGATCACGCGACAGGCAATCTCGCCGCGGTTCGCAATCAGTATTTTGCTGAAAGTCATGGCAAAGCCCAGATTGGTTTGCGCTTTTGAAGAAACGCCAGGGTTCCCTCCAGACCCTCGGGTCCGCGCGCTGCGCGTGAAAAAATCGCGGCCGCCTCGGCCACCAGCCCGGCCGCTCCGGTGTACCGTGCCCTGGCCATCAAGGCCTTGGTTGCAGCAAGCGCGCCTGGGGCACAGGCCAGAATGCCGGCCAGTAGCGACGCCAGCGCGGCGTCAATGTCCTGCGGCGCATGCACGGCGTGCACCAGGCCCACCGCCAGTGCCTCGGCCGCATTCAGCCGCCCGCCCGTCACCGCCAGCCGCCTGGCCTGCGAATAGCCCAGCCGCTCGACCAGAAACGGAGCAATCTGCGCCGGCACCACACCCAGCGCGGTCTCGGGAAGACGAAATAGCGCTGATTCAGCCGCCAGCGCCACATCGGCCACGCAGGCCAGGCCCAGTCCGCCGCCCATCACGCTGCCTTCCAGCACCACCACCAGGGCCAGCGGCGTGTTGGCATAGGCGACGCAGAGGTCACCAAATTGCGCGTTGGCCTGGGCGATGGCATCGACACCGGCAGCACCGTCGCCGTGGTGCATGGACTGCATGCGGGCTGCGGCCATGTCTTTCAGATCGGCCCCGGCGCAAAAATGCCCGCCGGCGCCGCGCAACACCAGCACCCGTACCGCTGCGCTGGTGCCGGCACTGGCCTCGGCGGCTTGCAGCAGCTGGCGCAACTCGGCCACCATGACTAGCGACATGGCGTTGCGCGACTCCGGTCGATTCAAGGTGATATGCAGTACAGCGCCCGTCTGCTGTGCGCAGACAGCTATCAATTTCATAGTATTTGAAGGCATGCCGGGCGTCAGGCCTTGCCCGGCAGCGTGCCTTCGAGCTTGCAGATGATACCCAGCATGATTTCGTCGGCGCCGCCGCCAATTGAAATCAGCCGGCCATCCCGGTACGCCTGCGAAATCGGGTTGTCGGCGGTAAAGCCCATGCCTCCCCAGTACTGCAGGCAACTGTCGGCCACCTCGCGGCTCAGGCGGCCGGCCTTGAGTTTGGCCATCGAGGCCAGCAGGGTGACATCCTTGCCCGAGATATACGACTCGACCGCGCGGTAGGTCAGGGCGCGCAAGGCTTCGACCTCGGTGCGCAACTCGGCCAGCCGGAAGTGCACCACCTGGTTGTGCAGGATCGGCTTGCCAAAAGTGTGGCGCTGGCGCGTGTAGTCAATGGTCTGGTCAATCAGGCGGTCCAGCGACCGCAGCGAGCCCGCCGCGCCATACAACCGTTCTTCCTGAAACTGCAACATCTGGAACATGAACCCCATGCCTTCTTGCCCGATCAGGTTGCGCCGCGGCACCCGGACATCGTCAAAGAACAGCTGCGCCGTGTCGGACGAATGCATGCCGATCTTGTCAATTTTCTGGCGCGTCACCCCCGGGCTGTCCATGCGCACAATGATCAGCGACTTGTTCTTGTGCACCGGCCCGTCCGAGGTGTTGGCCAGCAGACAGCACCAGTCGGCCTGCATGCCGTTGGTGATCCACATCTTGGAGCCGTTGATGATGTAGTCGTCGCCGTCCTTGCGCGCAGTGGTCTTCAGCGCCGCCACATCGGAGCCGCCGCCGGCTTCACTGACGGCGACGCAGCCCACCATGTCGCCGGCAATGCTGGGCGCCAGAAACTCGTGCCTGAGCTCATCCGAGCCAAAACGGGCCAGCGCCGGCGTACACATGTCGGTGTGCACGCCAATGGCCATCGGCACGCCACCGGCGTTGCACTCGCCCAGCGCCTCGGCCATCACCATGGAGTAGCTGAAGTCCAGCCCCATGCCACCGAACTCCGCCGGGTACTTGATACCCAGCAGGCCGAGGTCGCCCAGCTTCTTGAACAAGGCATGCGCCGGAAACTGCCCGGCCGCTTCCCAGGCGGGCAAAAAAGGGTTGATCTCTCTGGCAACAAATTTGCGAACCGTGTCGGCAATCTGTTCATGTTCCGGTGTGAATTTCATGCGAATCTCTCCATTGAATAAATAAAGGGGCTTCTGGCAACCAAGGTATTACAGGCGCGCCACGCCGAAGGTATTGGGGTGCAAGCGGCGGCGCTGTGCCTCGTCAGCCAGCGTCAGGCAAAGCCCCAGCAGGCGGCGCGTATCGCGCGGATCAATGATGCCGTCGTCCCACAAACGCGCCGTACCAAACAGCGCGGCCGACTCCTTGTCGAGGCGCAGCCGTAAACCCTCCGACATGGCTTTCAGCGCATCCTCGTTGGCCGTCATGCCGCTGCGTTCGATCTTCGCCCGGTTCACAATGTCCATCACCCGGGCCGCCTGCGCGCCGCCCATCACGGCGGTGCGCGCCGTCGGCCACGAGAAGATGAAACGCGGGTCAAAGCCGCGCCCGCACATGCCATAGTTGCCAGCGCCGTAAGAGCCGCCCAGCACGACCGTGAACTTGGGCACCCGGGCGTTGGCCACGGCCTGAATCATCTTGGAGCCGTGCTTGATGGCGCCACTGCGCTCGGCCACCGAACCCACCATGTAACCCGTCGTGTTTTGCAGAAAAACCAGCGGCGTACCACTTTGGTCACAGAGCTGGATAAACTGCCCGGCCTTGGTTGACCCGTTGGGCTGGATCGGCCCGTTATTGCCCAGAATGCCCACCAGGTGGCCGTGCAGCCGGGCATGACCACAAATGGTTTCGGCGGCATAATCCGCCTTGAACTCCAGAAAATCCGAACCATCCACCAGCCGGGCAATCACCTCCCGCACATCGTACGGCTCACGTTCGTCGGCCGGCACCAGGCCCAGCAACTCCTGCTCATCGAACAGCGGCTCGGCAAATTCCCGGGCCGGCGGCGTTACATCCCAATTGAGCTTGTCCAGCAGTTCACGCGCCATGCCAATGGCATGCGCGTCGTTCTCACACAAATATTCACCCAGGCCGGTAACCCGGGCGTGCGTCTCGGCGCCGCCCAGCTCGTCTTCCGTGCAATCCTCGCCAATGGCGGCCTTGACCAGCGGTGGGCCGGCCAGAAAAATGTTCGAGCGCCCGCGAACCAGAATCACGTAGTCCGAAAGCCCTGGCAAATAGGCGCCACCGGCGGTTGACGACCCATGCACCACGGAGATTTGCGGCAGGCCTTCGGCCGACATGCGCGACTGGTTGGCAAAGCTGCGCCCGCCCTCGACAAATATTTCGCTCTGGTACATCAGGTTGGCGCCACCACTTTCCACCAGGTAAATCACCGGCAGCCGGTTCTCGCGCGCAATCTCCTGGGCCCGCAAGGCCTTGCGCAAACCCATGGGCGCCACGGTGCCGCCCTTGACCGCGCTGTCGCTGGCAGAAATCAGGCAGCGCTTGCCGGCCACCGTGCCAATGCCAACGATGGAGCCGCCACCCATCACAATTTTTTTGCCATCGTCATCGTGCATATTGAGCCCGGCCAGCCGGCTCAGTTCGAGGAACGCCGAGCCGCGATCGAGCAGGCGGGCGACGCGCTCGCGCGGCAGCAACTGGCCGCGCTTTTCAAATTTTTCGCGCTTTGACTCAGACTCGGCAATCACCATCTGCTCAAGCCGCTGTACTTCGCCGAGCAATTCGCGCATGCGCTGAACATTGACGCCAAATGCGCCGGACTTGGCATTGACCCTGGAACGAATGACAGGCATGGGACGTAATCCTTCTGATTGCCCGGCATTAGACTCCAAGGTAACGTTAACGTCAACCTGATTTCGTATAGGTATTTATCCTATACTAAAGGTGATGCAAGCCGGATAATATGCGGCGGCAATCCGGCCCCCACCCTCAACCCTGAATCCGATACAAGGAACCCCATGGACCTCGAAGCCTGCACCCAAGCCATACGCACCAAAGTCGGCAGCGACAGCGGTCTTGCTGCCACACTCAAATTCGATTGCGGCAGCGATGGCGCCATCTACATTGACGGCAAATCAACCCCCAACACCGTCAGCAACAGCGCCAGTGACGCCGATTGCACGGTCGGCATCACGCTGGAAAACCTCAACGCGCTGCTGGCCGGTGATCTGGAGCCGGCCACCGGTTTCATGATGGGCAAGCTCAAGGTCACCGGTGACATGAGCGTGGCCATGCGCCTGCAACGCGTCATCTGAGCGCAACTTCTGACACACGCGGCGTGGCGTCCACCCCTTCCAGAAGCAGCCGGTCGGCCAGTGCCGATGCGCAGGCTTTTGTGGATTCGCATCGTGACGAAGCGGCCGCCGAGCTGTTTGGCATTACCGAGTTGTGCAAGGAGTTCGGCATTACCCTGCGGGCGCTGCGCTTCTATGAAGACAAGGGCTTGCTGGCGCCGCGACGCGTCAACGGCGCGCGCGTCTACACGCGCCGCGACCGGGCGCGCCTGGCGCTGATTCTGCGGGCCAAGGACATTGGCTCACCGCTGTCAGAAATCAAACGCTACCTTGATTTGTATGGCGATCATGGCGAAGGTCGCAGCCAGCAATTGACTTACGTGATCAACCGGACCGACACCGCCATTGCCGAACTGGAACAAAAACGCGCGCAGATTGACGAGACACTGGCCGAGTTGCGCGTCATCAATGCCAGTTGCCGCAAGCACCTCGAATCCCGCAAACGTGTTACCCCGGCCAGCACGTAACCGTGTTCCAGGGCATTCTGGCAAACAATTCGTTTGCGCTTTACAATATTTCCCTCAAAGCGTTTGATCTTGTGTGATCAACCCAAACCCACAAATCATCGTCAAGCCAGATGGAGGTTCCATGGTCAAGGAAGTTCCCGCCACACACCGGTTGCCGACCGTTCACCCGTACTCGGTGACCGATCCCATACCAGCGCCCGAGGCGGTTGAATCCAACTCCGACACCGCCTGGGACCTGTGGGAAGACTCCCGTTTGCCGCCCGACACCGCGCGCGACCCAAGCTTTGACAACACGGTGCCCGACCAGTTGCGGCCAATACCTGCCACCCCGTTCCCGAAACGCCGCCCCTGAAGCAGCCGGACGCATTTCGTCACACCGGTTACCTGCCCTTACCGGGCCGCCCGCACGCTTTACCTGTGCATTACAATGCGCCCAGGCGACGCATAGCAGACTGTGGTCGGCAAACTGAAATCAGGTTTGTACGGAGGGAAAGTCAAAAATGAGCGGCACATTGACAGCACGTGGCAATTCACAACCCCCGGCGGGTAGCCCCGCGGCATGATCAACCGATTACCTTACCGCAGTGGCGTCTATCGGGGCGTCTATGCAGTGGTTTTTGTTTCGCTCTATCTGTTATTTGCGGTCTACGTTTTATCGCGCGACGATTTTGGCTCTGAAAGCAGCGCTGGGGTCTGGCGACTGGTGGCTGGTCTGTTGATCGCCTGTGCGCTCGGTGCGCTGTGCGGCCCTGCATTGCAGCGGCGACTGTTCAAGCGCCCAGCCGCGTACCGCTCGGCACATCGATCTCGCAAGCACACTTCCTCATGAACCCGGCCACTTTTTCCATTTTGATGGTGTGCACCGCCAACATCTGCCGCAGCCCTGCGGCGCAGGCCTTGTTGAGCGAACGCGTCACCGGTTCCAACGTGCGGGTCGAATCAGCCGGTACGCTGGCGCTCGATGGCAACCCGGCCGACGCCATTGTCGTACAGCTGTTACAAGCGCGTGGCATTGACAGCATCACCCGCCACCGGTCACGCCCGGTAATGCCGACCATGCTGGGGCGTTTTGACCTGGTGCTTTGCATGGAAGACGACCACCTGCAGCAGGTGCTGGCTCTGTACCCGGTCGGCCGCGGCAAGGTGCGTTTACTGGGACACTGGAGTGCGCAGCAAATTTCCGACCCGGTGGGCCAGCCTGAACCGGTGTATGCCACAACACTCAACCAGATTGACACCTGCGTCGGGCAATGGGCGCAAAAACTCACAGACTTGGGAATGACGAGATGACAGAACCAATCAACGCCCGCTCCAGTGCTCTGGCCCGTCTGGGCGGCGGCGCAGCGCTACTGCTCGGCGCCCTGCTGGCCGGTTGCGGCACCGCGCCCGGCATGTACATGGCGGCACCGGCCAATCCGCAGGCGCCCACCAACTGGTTTGGCATGCGCACCAGTGAACCGGAAGCCCCAGCCGTTGACTTTTCACTGGTTCGCCTGACTGCGCAGAACATGGGGCAATTCAGCCCGCCCGCTGGCACCGCTGCCAGTACCGCCACCCCGCTGGCAGGTGCGGGCGCTGCGGGACCTTATCGACTGGGCCATCAGGACGTATTGCGCATCAACGTTTGGGGTCATCCAGACTTTTCACCCGCTTTGGGGTCGGTTTCGTCCAGTGGCGTCGCCAGCGTGCCTCTGGGACGCACCATCAATGAAGACGGCAAAGTATTCTTTCCACTGGTCGGCGCGCTACCCGCCGCTGGTCTGACCGTGGCAGAATTTCGCGGCCTGCTGACACGCGCACTGGCCAAATACCTCAAGGAGCCCCAGGTTGATGTCGACGTAGCTGCTTTTCGTAGCCAGCGCATTTTTGTCGCTGGCGAAGTCAAGTTTCCCGGTGTCGTTCCAATCACCGATATTCCCCTCAAAATCACCGACGCGTTAGGCTTTGTCGGAGGTGCCACCGCTGAAGCCGATCTTGGTATTGTCCAGATAACGCGCTCCAGTCAGAGTGTCACGATCGATCTCAATCGCCTGTATTTTGGTGGCGACATATCGCTCAACCTGCTGCTGCTGCATGGTGACGTCATCACCGTACCAGACCGCCAGGCCCGCAAGGTGTTTCTGCTGGGTGAGGTGATGCAACCCAAGTCCTATGTGCTGCGACGTGGCCGCGTCAGTCTGGCCGAAGTGCTGTCTGATGCGGGTGGCCCCAACCCCCTGTCGGCCAACGCCGGTGAGGTCTTTGTCATGCGCCTTGATCCGGCTGGCAAGCCACTGGTGTACCAGCTTGACGCGCGCGAACCGGCCGCGCTGCTGCTGGCCGACCGCTTTGACATTCAGGCGCGTGACCTGGTTTACGTCAACCCGACCGGCGTAACACGCGTCGTGCGCATCCTGAACCAGTACTTGCCGCTGTTGCAAACCACTTCTGCCGTCAAGTCGGTGGGTGGCTTTTAGGCCAGCATTTCAGAACCATTCCTCTGCAAGAACCCAACTCTTTCACATCCCATGGCCACAGATTTACGCGAACGCAGCACCGACAACCGGCCCCTGATCCAGGAGGAGGCGGGTCTGTCGCTGATCGATATTCTTGAAAACATTCTGTATTTCAAGTGGCATTTCATTGCGGTGGCCAGCCTGGTGTTTACAGCCTCCGCGTTATATACCATTGCGGCTGAACCGATTTACTCGGCCGACGTACTGATTCAGGTTGAAGAAAAAAAAGGCAGTTCACTGGGCGCCCTGAACGCAGTGGCCAATGCGCTGGATGTGCAGCAGTCTCCGGTATTGGGCGAAATTGAAATTATCCGGTCGCGCAACGTCATAGGCCGGGCCGTTGAGGCCGAGCGGGCCAATACCAACATCCGGGTCGGCAACCGTCTGCCAATTATCGGTAGCTGGCTGGCCAGCCTGTGCACGCGCGGCGCTGACGGGCTGGTCAAGCCTCCGGTCGACTGGGGCAACATTGCGTGGGGCGGCGAGACACTGGTCCTTGAAGAATTTGTGGTGCCCGACAACTATATCGGCAAGTCGTTTCATATCATTGCGGGCGCTGGCGGCACCTGGTCGCTGGCCGATTTAAACGGTAGCGCCATGCTGCAAGGAAAAGTGGGCCAGATGACCCAGTCGGCCGACGGCAAATTCAGGATTTCGGTAGCCAGCATGAAAGCTCGGCCCGGCAACTACTTTGTTGTTACACGCAATTCAGTGGCCTCACGCGTTACCCAGATTTTGAAAGAAATGACAGCGGCAGAAACCAGACGTCAGTCCAGTGTCATCAAGCTCACCTACGACGACACCAGCCCCGCAGGCTCCGCGCGCATGCTCAACGCCATCGCGGACGCCTACCTCCGCCAGAATCTGGAGCGTCGCTCGGAAGAAGCCGACAAGAGCCTGAAGTTTTTGCAGGAACAATTGCCAGAATTGCGCAAGCAGCTCGAGGTAGCAGAAAAAGCCTTCAATGACTTTCGCAATCACCAGAAGACCATTGACATTTCCGGTGAAATCAGGGTCTTGCTTGAAAAGTCCACGGCTCTTGAGAAAATGCGCATGGAAGCCGATCTCAAGCGCCAGGAACTGTTGCAACGCTACGAGCCAACCCACCCGACTGTGCGCGCACTGGACGGACAAATTGCCAGCCTGAAAACAGATTCAAAAACCCTTGGGCAAGACATTTCTGCGCTGCCCACCACGCAACAAGACTACATCCGCTTTGCGCGTGATGTGGAAGTCAACAACCAGCTTTATGTGGCCCTGCTCAACAACGCCCAGCAACTGCGTGTAGCGCGTGCCGGCACCACCGGCAACGTCGCCATCATTGACCGCGCCGTGGTACCTGAGAAGCCCTCGCGCCCCAACAAGCCGCTGACGGTGGCTATTGGCGGACTGGTAGGCTTATTGCTGGGTTTTTTGGCAAGCCAGGTGCTGGCGCTGATGTCAGGCATCGTGCGTGACCCGCGCAAACTCGAGTTCAAAACCAATCTCCAGACTTTTGCCATCCTGCCGCTGTCACGCGAGCAGGCGGAAAGTGACCACGAGCATCAAGCTCCCTTCCTGCTGGCCCATGAAAAACCTACCGCAGTGGCAATCGAGGCCATGCGCAGTCTGCGCACCGCACTGCTGTTTGCCCTTTCTGAAACGCCGCGCGCCAAGGTTATCCTCATTACGTCGGCCGCGCCCGGACAGGGCAAGAGCTTTATCTCGGTCAATCTTGCTTTTCTGCTGGCGGCAGCTGGCAAGCGGGTGTTGCTGATAGACGCCGACGTGCGCCGCTCCTCGCTCAAGCGATACCTGCAACTGCCCGAGCAACTCGCCGGTCTGTCAGACATACTCAAGGATGGTCAGGCGCACGAACCGCTGCTGCGCCATGACATTTACCCGCACCTCGATTTGCTGCCAGCCGGTGCCCGCGTCAAAAACCCGGGTGACCTGTTCTCGCGCCAGGCGCTGGCCGACACCATCGACCGCTGCGCTGACCAATATGACTTTGTGGTGATCGACTCGCCGCCGGTGTTGCCAGTCAATGACGCGACGGCGTTGTCCAAGTGGGCTGACATCACCATTTTTGTGGCGCGCCAGAACGCTGTCAGCCTGGACGAAGTTATTCAGGCCCAGACCATATTGACCAACGTCGGCAAACCCGTCACCGGCCTGGTCTTCAATGGCTACACGCCTTCAACCTTGCGCTACGGCTATGGCTACGGTTATGGCTACCGCTACCGCAAATATGTCAGGAGCAAAAAAGGCTACGCTTACGGTTACGGTTACGGTGACACCAAAGAAGCCTCAAAGAAGGCATCCAAGTAGGCTCGCGGACAGGTCAGGGATGGCACATGGAACTCTCACATTACAGCTGGCCAATGGCCGCTTTTGCGGCCGGCGCCGCTGCCTTGTTTACCGCCGTGCTGCTGGTACTCACCAAAGAGCTGCATGGCGGCCTCTCCATGGACTCGCCGTTTGGCGACCAGCACTTTCACCGGCAGCCTACGCCACGCATCGGCGGCGTCGCCCTTGTGGCCGGTGTGCTGCAGGGCGCCTGGCTCCTGGACGGTGAAGCGCGCCACATCCTGTGGGTTGTTTTACTGGTTGGCTCGCCAGCCTTTGCCTTTGGCCTGCTGGAAGACCTGACCAAACGCGTCAGCGTCGGCGTACGACTTTTTGCCACTCTGGGCAGTGGCGTGCTGGGCTGGTTTATTACCGGTATCTCGGTCACTGACGTTCAGGTGCCTATCCTCGACACTCTCCTTGTATGGACCCCATTTGCCGTACTGTTTACCGCCTTCGCGGTGGGTGGCGTCGCCAACGCCCTCAATATCATCGACGGCTTCAACGGTCTGGCTGCCGGCGCTGCGCTCATCATACTCAGCGCCCTGGGTTGTCTCTGCGTGCAACTGGGTGACGTGCAAATGGCCCATGTGTGTCTGGTACTGGCGGCGGCAACCTTTGGGTTTTTGCTGGTCAATTGGCCACTCGGAAAATTGTTTCTGGGCGATGGCGGTGCCTATTTCATTGGCTTTGCGCTAGCCTGGGTGGCCGTGTTGCTGCTGCATCGCCACACGCGGGTGTCGGCTTGGTGCCCTCTGCTGATCTGCGCTTACCCGGTGCTAGAGGTACTCTTCAGCATTCTGCGGCGCAAACTGCGCCACCAGAACTTTGGGCACGCCGACAGCCTGCACCTGCACAGCCTGGTCAAGCGTCGCGTTGTGCGCCAACTCTTCCCCCATACCAGTCACGTGCTGCGCAATTCCATCACCGGCGCCGTCATCTGGGGATTTGTTGCGCCGCCGGCACTGTGGGGCATTGCTTTTTTTAACAATACGCCCCTGCTGATGCTGGGCATGATCGTTTTCACACTGGCTTACCAACTGGTATATTTCCGCGTGGCGCGTTTCCGGTGGGGCTGGCCGTGGCCCGGTATACCGACCTTCAAGCCGTTGTCCACGCTGTCCAAATGAAACTTGCAGACCTCAAACTGGCCATCATCGGCTTGGGCTATGTCGGCTTGCCACTGGCCGTTGAATTTGGCAAGCAGCGCCCGGTGGTGGGTTTTGACATCAACCGGCAACGCATCGACCAGCTCCAAGCCGGCAGCGACTTCACGCTGGAGACCGAGCCCGAAGAATTGCAGGCCGCCCACTTCCTGCGCTACAGCACCCAACCGGAAGATGTGCGCGCCTGCAACTGCTTCATCGTGACCGTGCCAACGCCCATCGACGCACACAAACGGCCAGACCTGACACCCCTGATTAAAGCCAGCGAAACCGTGGGCAAGGTGCTGAAGGCCGGCGACATCGTCATTTATGAGTCCACCGTCTACCCCGGCTGCACCGAAGAAGACTGCGTGCCGGTGCTTGAAAAGTTCTCCGGCCTGCGCTTTAACCGCGACTTTTTTTGTGGCTACAGCCCCGAGCGCATCAACCCCGGCGACAAAGAGCACCGCGTCACCCGTATCAAAAAAGTTACCTCCGGCTCAACGCCTGAAATTGCCGAGCTGGTGGACGCGCTGTACAACCAGATCATTACCGCCGGCACGCACAAAGCCAGCAGCATCAAGGTGGCCGAAGCCGCCAAGGTTATTGAAAACACCCAGCGCGACGTCAACATTGCCCTGATCAACGAGCTGGCCCTGATCTTCAACAAACTGGGCATCGACACCGAGGCGGTATTGCAGGCGGCCGGCAGCAAATGGAATTTTTTGCCGTTTCGCCCCGGCCTGGTGGGCGGCCACTGCATAGGCGTTGACCCGTACTACCTGACGCACAAAGCCGAGTCCATTGGCTACCACCCCGAGATCATCCTGGCGGGCCGGCGTCTGAATGACGGCATGGGCGCCTACGTGGTCACCCAACTGGTCAAGGCCATGACACGCCGGCGCCTGCAGGTCGACGGCGCCCGGGTGCTGGTAATGGGCCTCACTTTTAAAGAGAACTGCCCCGACCTGCGCAACACCCGCGTGGTTGACATCATCAAGGAACTGGCCGAGTACCGCGTTAAGGCCGATGTGTTCGACCCCTGGGCCAACGCAGCCGAGGCGCAGCACGAGTACGCCATCACGCCGGTGCAGCAGCCCGCGCCGGGCGCTTATGACGCCATCATCATCGCCGTGGCCCACCGCCAGTTCAAGGCCATGGGCGCCGCCGCCATTCGTGCCCTGGGCAAGCCGGGGCACGTGCTGTACGACCTGAAATACCTGCTGCCCGCGACTGACAGCGATTTGCGTTTATGAGTGCAAGCATGACCATCGCATTTACCAACAAACGCAGCCAGGGAATCCGGCTGCCGGCTGAGCTGCGCCTGCCTGGTATCGTCAAGCGGACGGAAGTGTGGTCAGGCGGCTGTGAGCGCATCATCGCGCCGGTGGGTCAACCATGGGATAGCTTCTTTCCTTCCCTGACAGACGTCCAGTCCAGTACCCTTGGGGCCGACACCTGCATGGTGCAAGACGGCAACATCTGCTCGCAATACCTGTTTGAGAATGACGGTGAGTTCGGCGACCAGCGCGGTGGGAAATCCGGCGCACAACGTCGCATTCGTCGAGTCCAACCATGAGCCCGGCACCATCGCCAACAATACGAAAAGCGCAACGCGTTGTTGGTAAGACGCTGACTTTCAGGGATACCAATACAAGCGATGCGGCGTTTATTCTTTCTCTTCGTACCGATGCAAAGAAGTCGCAACACCTCAGTGCCACTTCAAGGGACATCCACGCCCAGAAAGCTTGGCTTGAAAACTACGAAAGCGCGGTAGACCAAGCGTATTTCATCATTGAGTATCAAGACCAGCCTATCGGCACGATACGCCTCTACGATGCACGGGAGCACAGTTTTTGCTGGGGTTCGTGGATTTTAAAAGATGGCAGACCCTCGCACGCTGCCATGGAATCCGCGCTCATGGTATATGCCTATGCAGTTGATTATCTCGGTTTTGAAGCAGCCCACTTTGATGTAAGAATAGCCAATGACCGCGTGTGCAAGTTTCACGAAAGGTTTGGCGCATGTGTCACAGCCATGACAGAGCTGGATTGCTTTTACAGCCTTAGTCTTCAGGCCATCAAAGAATCGCGCATTCGGTACGCAAAATTTTTACCCGATGGCGTTCAAGTTGGAAACTAATTCACCTAACATTTGTGTAGTGGAGATTCATGTCAATACTTGACTGCAAAATCGTAGAGCTCCCCAAGATCGCCGACCCGCGTGGCAACCTGTCATTTATCGAAGGCGGCAACCAGATTCCGTTTGAAATCCAACGCGTCTATTACCTTTACGATGTACCCGGAGGCGCTGAGCGAGGTGGCCACGCGCACAAAGGACTGTACCAGCTCATCATTGCGATGTCGGGCAGTTTCGACGTGCGACTGGACGATGGCAAAGAAAAAAAGCGATTTCACCTTAACCGCTCCTACAACGGTCTGTACGTCTGTCCGATGATCTGGCGCGAACTCGACAACTTTTCTTCCGGATCTGTCTGCATGGTGCTCGCTTCCAACAAATATGACGAGGAGGACTATTACCGCGACTACGCAGAATTTATGCGCGCACGGTGGCAGGCATGAGGGAACTGGCCTCCAGATTACTAAAGCCAGATACCTTTGGCAGGTGGTTGGTCGGAGGTTTTTATCGGAACCCATTGCGCTTCATCTTGGCACTTTTTCGGAGCGTCATCGCAACCCAAAAGTTAACTGGTCATTTCTTTCCTCTTCGCGTAAGGATCGGAGTTGGTCAAACTTTACAAGTAAGTGCTGGACGAGGATCAAGAATCACACTCATGGGAAATTTACTCGTCAATTCATGGGGTGGCAGCAACATTCCAAGCTCCGTGTCATGTGCCGACGAATCAACGTTGGTGATTGCTGGGGACTTCGAAATCGGTCCCAACGTGCACATTTCAATGACACACGGCGCCAAGTTGACACTCGGTGGTAAACGACTTTCGAGTGCAAGCGGCATTACCTGTAATTCACGAATCATGGTTGAAGATTCAGTGAGTATCGGTGCAGATTGCATCATTGCGTGGGACGTCTATATTTCAGACTCAAATTGGCATGATATATCCGGGATGGCCAGATGTTCACCAATAAGAATAAGTGACCATGTATGGATTTCGCATGGCGTATCTGTGCTGAAAGGTGCTGTTATACCTTCCGGTTGCATTGTTGGTGCCAAGAGTCTGGTTACAGAGATTTTTAATACCGAGAATGCACTTCTTGCAGGCGTTCCAGCCAGAGAGCTCCGCTTCGGTGTGGAGTGGACGAGATGATTTCTTTTCTTGACTTGGGCGCTGCCTACCGCGAATTGCAACCCGGGATTGACGCCGCCGTTGCCCGCGCGCTGGCCTCGGGCCGCTATATCGGCGGCCCGGAGGTTGAAGTGTTTGAAGGCGAATTTGCCAGCTATTGCGGCGCAACCTATTCCGTAGGCCTCGCCAACGGGCTGGACGCCCTGCACCTGGCCCTGCGCGCCATGGGTGTGGGGCCGGGCGACGAGGTGATTGTGCCCAGCAACACCTACATTGCCACCTGGCTGGCCGTCAGTCAGTGCGGCGCCACACCCGTACCGGTGGAACCCGATGCGCTTACTTACAACATCGACCCGGCCCGCATCGAGGCGGCCATCACCCCTGCTACGCGCGTCATTCTGCCGGTGCATTTATACGGCCAACCGGCGGACCTGGACCCCATTCTGGCCATTGCCCGCAAGCACGGTCTAAAAGTGCTGGAAGACGGCGCACAGGCGCACGGCACGCGCTACAAGGGTAAGCGTATCGGAGCACATGGCGACGCCGTCGCCTGGAGCTTTTACCCCGGCAAAAACCTGGGCGCCATGGGCGATGGCGGTGCAGTGACGACCAACGACGCACAAATAGCCGACCGCATCCGCGTGCTGCGCAACTATGGCTCAAGCGTGAAATACGTAAATGAGGTGCAGGGCTACAACAGCCGGTTAGACCCGTTGCAGGCCGCCATATTGCGCGTCAAGCTGGCGCACCTGGATGAGTGGAACGCCCGCCGCAGCGCTGTCGCGGCGCGCTACCAGCAAGGCCTGGCCGGTTGCGGTTTAGCCTTGCCCTGCGTGCCCGACTGGGCCACGCCTGTATGGCACCTTTTTGTGGTGCGGCACCCGCAACGCGATGCCTTGCAACAGGCGCTGGCCAAAGCCGGTATTGGCACGTTAATCCACTACCCCATCCCACCACACCGCCAGCAAGCGTATGCGTTGGCTGGCTGGCAGCAAGGCGACTTTCCGCTGGCTGAAGGCATGGCAAGGCAGGTGTTGAGTTTGCCCATGGGGCCGCACCTGGAATCAAACCAGGTTGATGCGCTGATTGCTGTTGCCCGAAGGGTTTTGGAAGCGCCGTGAGCGACGGCAAATCCTACCGACAGATTCTGCGCAGCACGTCAATCATCGGCGGGGCGTCGGTCATTAACGTCCTTGTTGGCCTGGTTCGAATCAAGGTGGCAGCCGTGCTGCTGGGTCCGGCTGGCGTCGGGCTTATTGGCCTGCTGACGAACCTGGCCGGTACTGCATCCGCAGTGGCCGGGCTGGGTTTAGGCAGCGTCGGTACGCGCCAGATTGCCCAGGCAGCAGGGCGCGGCGATGCCAACGGCCTGGCAGCTGCCCGACGGGCGCTATTCTGGGGTAGCCTGGTGCTGGCGTTATTGGGCGCATCTGCATTCTGGGCCTTGCGTGACGTACTGGCCGTGCACGTGCTGGGCAACGTGGCTCTGGCAGGTGATGCTGGCTGGCTGGCGCTGGTTGTGGGCTTGACGGTGGCCGCTGCCTCCCAAACAGCGCTGCTCAACGGCATGCGCCATGTCGGCGATCTGGCGCGGGTGAGTGTGCTGTCAGCGCTACTCTCTACCGTGCTGGGTGTTGGCGCGCTCGTGCTGTGGGGCCGGGCCGGATTGCTGGCCTTCGTCATTGCCGCTCCCTTGTCCAGCTTTTTGCTAGGCCATGTGTATGTAGCCCGCCTGCCCAAAATACAGGCAGCGCGCACACCAATGCCCGAGCTGGCCAGGCAGTGGCGCGGCCTGGCCGCGCTGGGTGCTGCCTTCATGGTGGCGGGTTTGAGCGGCACTTTAGGGCAACTGCTGGTGCGCTCGCTGGTGCAACAGCAACTGGGCGCCAACGCACTCGGTTACTTTCAGGCGGCTTCAACCCTCTCCATGACCTACATCGGCTTTGTTCTAACGGCCATGGGCACCGACTACTACCCCCGCCTGACTGCCGCCATTCATGACCGCGCCAGCGTGAACCGCATGGTCAACGAGCAGACTGAAGTTGCCCTGCTGTTGGCCGGCCCGGTTTTTCTGCTCATGATGGGCCTGGCCCCGTGGGTGATTGACCTGCTCTATTCAGCCAGCTTCAGGCCGGCGGCAGGCGTGTTGCGCTGGATGGTGCTGGGGGACATCCTGAAGGTGGCCAGCTGGCCACTGGGTTACATCCTGCTGGCAGCAGGCAATGGGCGCACTTTTATGCTCACAGAATCGTTGTCGATGGGCGTCTTTATACTGCTAGCCTGGCTCTTGATGCCTCTGATGGGTGTTGCCGCTACCGGCCTGGCATTTACCGGAATGTATCTTGCAGTACTCATCGCGGTTTACTGGCTGGCGCGACGAGGCACCGGTTTTAGCTGGACAAGCCGTGTTGGCTTTCAGATATTATTTTTAATCACCATGGCGCTGGCAATACTGGTTGTTTCAATTTGGTCTGGTTTACTGGCGGTGGCCTTGGGTGGCGCGGCAGCGGCAGTGACGGGTTTGCAGGGCCTGGCCAGACTGGGCCAGGTGACAGAACTGCCAGCGCCCTTTCACCAAATTTCTGCCATTTGCAATAAAGCAATATCAAGAGTTAGGGGTGGCCATGGTTCAAATTGATGAATTACCGGCACCGTTGGTGAGTGTAATCATACCCAGCTACAACCATCAAAAATATGTTGAGCAAGCCATCAGAAGCGTGTGGCAGCAAACCTATACCAATATTGAACTGATTGTGGTTGACGATGCCTCTACGGACAATTCTCAAACCTTATTAAAAAAACTCCACCAGGAATCTCCCATTCCAATGCAGCTGTTATTGAAGGACAAGAACAAAGGGGTCTCCAACTCAGTGAATACCGGTGTGACCATAGCTACCGGCGAATGGATATCGTTCCTTTCGTCCGACGATTATTATGCCCCCCATAAAATTGCCCGGCAAATAGCCCAGGCGCAGGTTGTGGGCCATGAATATGGCTGCCTGCACTCGGATGCGCACTCAATGGATGAACATGGCAATGTGGGCAGCCGGATCTACGCACGGTCCGCACTGCCGCCACTAAGAGGCGACGGATTCCGTGACCTGGTGTTTAACCGATGCCGCATTATTGCCACATCGTCCGTCATACGAAAAGACCTGATTCAAGCAGCTGGCGGGTTTGACGAATTAATGGTGGCCGAAGACTATGATTTTTACCTGCGTCTGGCACGGTTGACCCATTTCTGGTTTTTGGACGAACCGCTTCTTTATGTGCGTACACTGGCCTCAAGCTTGGGGCGGCAGCCTTGGCGCTGGGCCGATGGCGTTTTTGCGGCGCTTGAAAAACATCAGGATGTAGCCGGTTTTGACTGGAAAAAGGTCAAGGCAGACCGCTGGCGAACACTGTTACCCAACTTTCTGGAAAACTCCGATGCTTCCCATATGTCCAAGGCGTTGGGTAAAGCCTATAACGACGCTGTGGCGGCAAAGGTGATCATGCCGTTTGTGGGTTGGGTGGTGGTAGCAGTGGCGAGGGCAACCATGGTGCGGATCAAACGATTTCTTTTTAAATAGAACACAACCACACGATAACCATGATTACGCCGGTTTACTATGGAATTCAAGGGTTTGCGCCTCCTATATTGTGCAGGTGCAGCCAGAGGGGTGCTTCCAATATCACTATTGCCGCGATAGCAGGTGAGATATTGTTATATCCAGCCAGGGCGGCCAATGGGAGCCGATAAAAAATTACCTGCGCTCTGGCTGGTTACGGGTGCAGCCGGCTTTATTGGCATGCACACGGTGCTGCGCCTGCTGGCGCGGGGCGACCGGGTTGTTGGCCTGGACAACCTGAACGACTATTACGACGTCACCCTCAAGCATGCCCGTCTTGAGCGCCTGCGGGTGCATGAAAACTTCAGTTTTCATCAACTCGATGTTGCTAACCGCGCTGGCCTGCAAGCTCTTTTTTTGCAGATACAACCGCAACGCGTCATCCACCTGGCCGCACAAGCTGGCGTGCGCTACTCGCTGACCAACCCGCATGCCTATATTGACTCCAACCTGAGTGGGTTCACCAACATACTTGAGGGCTGCCGCCACAGCGCTGTGCAACACCTGGTGTATGCCAGCAGTTCAAGTGTCTACGGGGGCAACAGCGCGTTGCCGTTCAGTGAACACCACAATATTGACCACCCCTTCAGCCTGTACGCCGCCACCAAAAAGGCCAACGAGCTGATGGCCCATACCTACAGCCACTTGTTTGGCTTGCCCACCACCGGGCTGCGCTTCTTTACCGTCTATGGCCCGTGGGGGCGGCCCGACATGGCGCTATTCCTGTTTACCCAAGCCATGCTGGCTGGCCAGCCGATTGACATTTTTAACCATGGCAACATGGTGCGTGACTTCACCTTTGTCGACGACATTGTGGAAGGCGTCATCCGGGTCGCCGACAAGCCGGCTACCGCTAACCCCAGGTTTGACTCCGCCTGCCCCGACCCCGCCACGAGCAGCGCACCGTATCGCGTCTTCAACATTGGCAACAACCGGCCAACCCCTCTGATGGATTACATCAAGGCACTTGAAGACGCGCTGGGCATCACCGCCAAAAAGAATTATCTGCCCATGCAACCCGGCGACGTACCCGCCACAGCCGCCAACACCGATGAGTTGGACGCCTGGGTCGGCTTCAAACCCAACACCACGGTGCAGCACGGGGTAGCCCGGTTCGTCGACTGGTACCGCACCTATTACAAGTGATGCCGCAACATTTATGAAACTCGCAATTTTTGGTACCGGTTATGTGGGGCTGGTCAGCGGGGCCTGCCTGGCCGAGGTCGGGCACCACGTGGTCTGCGTGGACGTAGATCGGGTCAAAATTGACAATCTCAAAGCCGGTCTGCTGCCCATCTGGGAGCCCGGTCTGCAAGCGCTGGTGGAGCGCAATGTCAAAGAAGGTCGCCTGCATTTCACTACCGACGCCGCACAGGCCGTGCAACACGGGCAGGTGCAGTTTATTGCCGTCGGTACACCGCCGGACGAAGACGGTTCTGCCGATCTGCAATACGTGCTGGCGGTGGCTGAAAGCATCGCCAGCCACATGACGGACTACTGCGTTATTGTCAACAAGTCAACGGTGCCGGTTGGCACGGCAAGCCAGGTCGGCGCACGGGTCGACGAAATTCTGGCCAGGCGTGGCGTGGCCCATGCCTATGACGTCGTCTCAAACCCGGAATTCCTCAAGGAGGGGGCCGCTGTCAATGACTTTCTGAAGCCCGACCGCATCATCATCGGCACCCGTAGCGAGCGTGCCCTGGCCCTGATGCGCGAACTCTACGAGCCCTTTAACCGCAGCCATCAACGCACCCTGACCATGGACGTGCGCAGTGCCGAGCTCAGCAAATACGCTGCCAACGCCATGCTGGCCACCAAGATCAGCTTCATGAACGAAATGGCCAACCTGTCCGAACTCCTGGGTGCCGATATTGAAGAAGTACGCAAAGGCATGGGAGCCGACCCGCGCATTGGCTACCACTTTATTTATCCGGGTTGCGGATACGGCGGCAGCTGCTTTCCCAAGGACGTGCAGGCACTGGCCCGCACGGCCCAGCAAGTGGGCTATTCGGCGCCCCTGTTGCAGGCGGTGGAGGCGGTCAATAATCGGCAGAAGAAAACCCTGTTTACCAAGCTGGCCAACCACTTTGGTGGTGTGGCGCAGTTGAGCGGCAAGACCATTGCAGTCTGGGGCCTGGCTTTCAAACCCAACACCGACGACATGCGGGCCGCCCCAAGTCGCACCCTGATGGAAGCACTTTGGCAGGCCGGCGCCAATGTGCAGGCGTTTGACCCGGTTGCCATGACCGAGGCGGCCCGGCTGTACGGTGCAAGCGTCAGCCTGACCCTGTACGCCGACAAGTATGCCGCCTTGCAGCACGCCGACGCGCTGGTCATTTGCACCGAATGGCAGCAGTTTCGCGCCCCGGACTTTGCCGAAATGCAAACCCGCATGCGCAGCAAAGTCATTATCGATGGACGCAACCTTTTCCAGCCGCAAAAGTTGCAGGATGACGGCTGGGTTTACCTCTCGGTCGGACGGGCGACCAGATGATGGCGGGTGTTCTTTATATTTCGTACGACGGCATGCTGGAGCCGCTGGGTCAGTCCCAGGTGCTGGCCTATCTCAGGGCGCAGGCAGCCGTGCGGCGCATTCACCTCATCAGTTTTGAAAAACCGCAAGACTGGGCCAACGGCAACGAGCGCGAGCGCGTTGCGCAAGACATAGCGCGCGCTGGCATTGTCTGGCACCCGTTGCGCTACCACAAGTGGCCTTCGGCACTGGCCACCGGGTGGGACATTGCCTGTGGCATCGCGGTCGGTTTCTGGCTGGTGGCGCGCCACCGGCTGCGCATCGTGCATGCACGCAGCTATGTGGCGTCGGTCATGGCGCTGGCCATCAAGCGCATGACAGGGGCCAGGTATCTGTTTGACATGCGCGGTTTCTGGGCCGACGAACGGGTTGACGGTGGCTTGTGGCCACGCCATGGGCGTATGTTCGGCGTGGCCAAATGGTTCGAACGGCGCTTTTTGCTGGCGGCAGACCACGTGGTGTCACTTACCCATGCGGCGGTGCGTGAAATGGCCCGCTTTGACTACCTGAAGGGGCGTATGCCGCCGCTTACGGTGATTCCAACCTGTGCCGACCTGACGCGCTTTAAACCAGTGCCTGGCACGCCGCCCAACACCGGCTTTGTGCTGGGTTATGTAGGTTCGGCTGGCACCTGGTACTTGTTTGACGAGGTTGCCGCCTGCTTTGCCCAGTTGCTGCACCTGCGCCCCGAGGCACGCTTTTTGATCATCAACCGCGGACAACATGCTTATATCCGCGAGCGGCTGGCGGCTGTGGGTATTGCCGCGCAAGCGGTGGAACTTGCCACTACCACGCATGCGGAAGTGCCCCGCCAGATGGCGCGCATGGATGCCGGCATCTTTTTTTATCGCCCCTCTTTCTCGCGTGCTGCCTGCGCGCCCACCAAACTGGCGGAGTTTCTGGGCTGCGGCATTCCCTGCCTGGCCAATGCCGGTGTGGGTGATATGGCCGAGCTGCTGGCTGACGAGAAGGTGGGGGTTGCGCTGCATGCGTTTGATACAGCCTCAATGGCCACCGCATTGCAGCAACTTCTGGGTCTGGTTGCCGACCCGGCCACCCGCGGGCGCTGTGTGAATGTGGCCCAACGACACTTTTCGCTCGATCAGGGTGTAGCGCGCTATTCGTCGGCCTATCAACAGTTGACGGCACAAAAATGAAACTGTTGGTATTGCCCCGCTACGACCGGCTCGGCGCCAGCAGCCGGTTGCGGATGATGCAATACCTGCCCTGGCTGGAAGCAACGGGCGCAGAAGTAACTTTGGCACCTTTGTTTTCAGATGCCTATGTGACCAGCTTGCAGCGAAACCACCGCCAGCTGACTGAGGTGGTGACGGCCTTTGCCAGGCGCATCAAGGCCTTGTTGCACAGTAGCTCCTTTGATCTGGTGTGGATCGAAAAAGAACTTCTGCCATGGCTGCCGACCTGGGTTGAACAGCTATTACTGGCACGCCAGATACCCTTTGTGCTGGACTACGACGATGCCGTTTTTCACCATTACGACCAGCACCGCAACCCCATCGTCAGGGCCCTTCTGGGTGCCAAACATCCGGCGCTAATGCGCGCAGCAGCCATGGTGCTGGCGGGCAATGACTATGTGGCCAACTACGCACGCCAGGCTGGTGCCACGCGGGTTGAAATTGTACCGACGGTGATCGACCTGGAGCGCTACCCGGCTGCCACACAAACAGTCAGTAGTCGAGAGGTAAAGCCGCCCTGTGTTGGCTGGATCGGCCAGCGTGCCACGGCATCTTTTTTACTACCCCACAAGCCGCTTTTTGAAC
Source organism: uncultured beta proteobacterium (assembly GCA_963750815.1). GTDB lineage: Bacteria > Pseudomonadota > Gammaproteobacteria > Burkholderiales > Burkholderiaceae_C > Rhodoferax. Next base: position 366,175 of record CAVVRS010000001.1, on the reverse strand, counting down.
GCCTTGCCAGCAGCGGCCAGGCACGCTTTGCCGCCATTGGCATTGATGCGCAGGCGTTTGCGCTGCCAATGGAGTCCATCGGCTGGACCGAGCAGACCGAGGTAGCTGCCATTACGGGTTTTGACATTGGCATCATGCCCTTGCCGGACGAGCCGTTCGAGCGCGGCAAATGCGGCTACAAACTCATTCAATACATGGCCAGCGGCTTGCCCGTGGTAGCTTCGCCGGTGGGGGCCAACTGCCAGATTGTGGCGCATGGCGTGAACGGATTTCTGGCCGAAACACCGCAACAATGGGAGCAGGCGCTGTTAACTTTGTTGCACGATACAACCATGCGCCAGCGCATGGGTCAAGCCGGCAGACGGAGGGTGGAACGTGACTACTGCATTCAGGTTACCGGACCAAAAGTTGCCGGTTTGCTGAAAAGTGCCGCAAGGGACTACGGGAAGGACAAATAACAATGTGCGGATTTGCCGGCTTTTTAACCACACACACCAGTACGCCAAACCAGCTGCTGGCAATAGCCACGCGCATGGCGCTGGCCATTGCACACAGGGGCCCGGACGACGCCGGTGCCTGGGCCGATGCGCAAGAGGGCATTGCACTGGGGCACCGCCGCCTGTCTATTGTTGACCTTTCTGCGGCCGGGCACCAGCCGATGCATTCCGCCAGCCAGCGCTTTGTGCTGGCCTTCAATGGAGAGATATACAACCACCTTGCGCTGCGCGCCGAGTTGGCGCCGGTAGCAACACCGTGGCGCGGACATTCCGATACCGAAACCCTGCTGGCCGGGTTCGAGGCATGGGGTATTGAGGCGACGCTGAAGAAAACGGTAGGCATGTTTGCCATTGCGCTGTGGGACGTGCAAACGCGCACGTTGCATCTGGCGCGCGACCGCTTTGGCGAGAAGCCGTTGTATTACGGCTGGGCGGGCAGCGGCACCAGCAGCGCCTTTGTCTTTGGCTCGGAGCTGAAGGCGCTGCGCGCTTACCCCGGCTTTGCCAACCCGGTGAGCCGCGAGGCGCTGGCGTTGTATATGCGCTTTACTTACGTGCCGGCGCCACACAGCATTTACCAGAACATTTTCAAGCTGGAGCCGGGTTGTCTGCTCAGCCTGGCCGGCGGTGTGCCAGGCACCCTGGGCGTGCCGCTGCGCCCACCTGCCGCACAGGGCGGGCTGACGCTGCGACGCTGGTGGGCACTGGCTGAAGTGGTTGCGGCAGGGGCGCAAAACCAGATCACCGATGAGGCGCAGGCCATAGAGGCCCTGGAGCAGAGCTTGCGGGATGCCGTGCGTTTGCAGTCGCTGGCCGACGTGCCACTGGGCGCGTTTCTGTCTGGCGGGGTGGATTCATCCACCATCGTGGCGCTCATGCAGCAGCAAGCCACGCGCGCGGTGAAAACATTTACCGTGGGTTTTGAAGAGGCCGGGTTTGATGAGTCGCCGCACGCGCGGGCCGTGGCTCAGCACCTGGGCACCGACCATACCGAGCTGTTTGTAGCGGCATCCGAGGCGCAGGCGCTCATTCCACAGCTACCCGCCATGTACGACGAGCCGTTTGCCGATTCGTCCCAAATCCCCACTCATCTGGTTTGCAAGGCGTCGCGGCAGCAGGTAACCGTGGCGCTTTCGGGCGATGCTGGCGACGAGTTGTTTGGCGGCTATAACCGCTATTTTTGGGCACCCCGCATCTGGCGTCACCTGGCCTGGCTGCCCTACCCGCTGCGCCAGGCGCTGGGCGCCGCCATCCATGTGGTACCGATGGCCGGCTGGGATGCCCTGAGCAAGCCGGTCAATGCGTTGCTGCCGCGCGCGCAAGGCGTTGACAGCGCTGGCGACAAGGCGCACAAGCTGGCGGCCCGCTTGAGCGGCGTGCGCAACATGGACGACTTGTACCGCAGCCTGGTGTCTGTATGGCAAGACCCGGCGCTGGTGGTCAAAGGCGAGGCGGGTGACAATGGCGGGCGGGTTAAGGAGCCAACGTGCCTGCTGGACGACCTGCTGCCGGCACAGGGCGCGGCACAACACCAGTTGCGCATGATGTACCGCGACAGCATGAGTTATTTACCCGACGACATTTTGTGCAAGGTAGACCGGGCCGCCATGGCCACCAGCCTGGAGACACGCGTACCGTTTCTGGACCACCGTGTGGCCGAGCTGGCCTGGCGGCTACCGCTGCGCATGAAGATTCGCGGTGGTGAGGGCAAATGGGCGCTGCGCCAGGTGCTTTACAAATATGTGCCACGCGAACTGATTGAACGGCCCAAGGCGGGCTTTGGAATGCCGGTGGGGCAATGGCTGCGCGGACCTTTGCGCGACTGGGCTGAAAGCCTGCTGTCAGAACGGCGTTTGCAGGCGCAAGGCTATTTTTACCCGGCACCGATTCGCAAGAAGTGGACAGAGCACCTGACCGGCCAGCGTGACCACAGCGCCAGCCTGTGGGCGGTGCTGATGTTTCAGGCCTGGCTTGAAAGGAACCCCTGACATGACACCTTACTGGCTGCTGTTTTTCCTGGTTGTCTGGCGTGCTGGCAGCGGTGTGCAACGGGGTGCTGCTTCACTGGAGGATCTGCGTAGCTGGCGTGCCATGTTTTGGGTTCTGGTGCTGATGATTGGCCTGCGCCATGAGGTTGGAGGAGACTGGATCAGCTACATGGATAACTTCGCCGAAATCAGGTCACAGTCACTGCCAGAAGCCATGAAGTGGGGGGGCGACCCGGCTTTTAGTCTGCTTAGCTGGCTGGCTGGCCAGTTGGGCGGCGGGGTTTACCTTGTAAACCTGGTATGTGCCGGCTTTTTTACCTGGGGCCTGGTGGCCTTTTGCCGGGCGCAACCCATGCCCTGGCTGGCACTGCTGGTCGCGGTGCCTTACCTGGTGATTGTGGTGGCGATGGGTTACACGCGCCAGGCCACCGCCATCGGGTTCGCCATGCTGGGTTTTGTTGCCCTTGCGGAGCAAAAAATAGTTCGGTTTGTGATATTTGTAATATGCGCGGCGCTGTTTCACAAGTTGGCCGTGATTCTGATTCCGCTGGCTGCAATGACCAGTTCACGCTGGCGCCTGTGGACCCTGTTTTGGGTGGCATTGACGGCGCTGCTGGCCTATGAGTTGCTGTTACAGGGGTCGGTAGCGACGCTCAGGGCCGGCTACCTGGAGGATGAATACGAGTCATCCGGCGCCGCCGTTCGGGTGGCCATGAATGCCGTGCCCGCAGTGGTTTTCTTGCTGTTTCGCAAACGTTTTAATCTGCGAAAGCGCGAACGCGTCTTCTGGACCTGGATGTCGTTGAGCGCCCTTGGCATTATTGGACTTTTGCTTGTTTCTTCATCCTCTGCGGCGGTTGACCGGGTTGCCTTGTATTGGATTCCCCTGCAATTGTTTGTGCTGTCACGGTTACCCAACGCTTTGCAGCAAGTGAATAGAAAGTTATGGCTTTGGGCCGTGATTATTTATAGCGCTGCCGTGATGTTTGTCTGGCTGGTGTTTGCCGTGCACGCCTATGCCTGGCTACCCTACCAGTTTTACCCTTGGGTCTGGTTGTGGGCCTGAAGGTACTGGTTGCGGTCAACACGGCCTGGAACCTGTTTAACTTTAGGGCGGGTTTGATCAAAGCCCTGGTGGCCCAGGGTTATGAGGTGGTTGCGGTGGCGCCGCCCGACGCCTATGCGGCGCGCCTGCCGGCGCTGGGTTGCCGCTTTGTGCCGCTGGCCATGGACAACCAGGGCACGCACCCGGGCCGCGACGCCTTGTTGCTGTGGCGCTTTTGGCGCTTGCTGGCGCGCGAACGGCCCCACATTTACCTGGGCTATACCGTCAAGCCCAACGTCTACGGGTCGCTGGCAGCGCGTTGGCTGGGCATACCGGCGATTAACAACATTGCCGGACTGGGCGCCGTGTTTATCAGCAACAGCGGATTGCTGCGCGTGGTGCGCTGGCTCTACCGACAAGCATTGCGACCGGCCGCCAGGGTGTTTTTTCAGAATGATGATGACCGGCAGTTGTTCATTGCCGGTGGGCTGGTGCAGCCGGGGGTAGCAGACCTGCTGCCCGGCTCAGGCATTGACTTGACCCGATTTGCGCTGACGCCACTGACCCCCGGCGCAGGCGTTGCCCGCAAGTTCAGGTTCTTGCTGATCGCCCGGATGCTGTGGGACAAGGGTGTGGGCGAATACATCGAGGCAGCCAGACTGTTGCAAGCGCGCTGGCCCCAGGCAGAGTGTTGCCTGCTGGGTTTTCTGGATGTGCAAAACCCGGCGGCTATTTCTGCGGCGCAGATGGACCAGTGGGTGGCCCAGGGTTGGGTCAGTTACCTGGGTGTGAGTGATGATGTGCGCGCCGAAATTGCCCTGGCCGACTGCGTTGTGTTGCCATCTTACCGAGAAGGCACGCCGCGCACGCTACTGGAAGCCGCAGCGATGGGCCGGCCCATCATCACCACCGATGCGGTAGGCTGCCGTGAGGTGGTGACCGACGGGCACAACGGCTTTTTGTGCAAGGTACGCGATGCTGCTGACCTGGCCAATCAAATGGAGCGCATGTTGACGCTGACTGACGCGCAGCGCGCCAACATGGGACAGCGGGGGCGCGAAAAGATGGTGCGCGAATTTGACGAGCAGTTGGTCATAGCGAAGTACCTGGCGGCAATAGACGCCATTGTGACCCGAAAAAGTGCTTAATTTTGTGACAAATAGCTATCAAAGCGCCGTCTGGTATGCGTAGACAGCTATTAAATCAATAGCGTTTTATCCTTCAAATGGCTCATCATGCGGCGCCTGTTTTTTGTACTCTTGCTGGTTTTTCTGCTATTGCCGGAATTGGCATTGCTTGGGTTTTTCACGGTAGGTGTTTTGCTTTCCAGCCAGGCCGGGTTGCCGCACGGTGCAGATGTTGTGGTGGTACTCGGCGGTGGCGACGGGGCACGCTATACACGCGGGCGCGAACTGGTGCAGGCGGGCTACAGTAAAAACCTGTTGCTGATTGATCCGCCCGCCGCCGAACGCCAGCATGCCATGGCCAGTCTGGCGGGTGTGCAAGTGTGGGTCGATGACCGGCCCCATAACAGTTGGCAGGAGGCGCAGAATGCGCTTGCGCTGATGCGTGCCAACGGCTGGCGCTCGGCATTGGTAGTGAGTGACCCGCCCCACCTGCTGCGCCTGCGCTACACCTGGGCCTCGATATTTCGTGGGACGGGTCTGAGCTACACGCTGATTGCCTCCAACCCGCCCTGGTGGTCTGCCTGGCGCTGGTGGCAAAACCCTCAATCTGAAAGATTTGTAAGCGGCGAAGTGCTGAAGCTGGGCTATTACGTGCTCAAGTACCGCTTTGGGATTTTCTAAATTGGATAATCTGCCTGCAACCCTCAGGAAAAACTCATGAAATTGCTCAAACCCATCACGCTTGCCGTGAGTACTGCCCTGCTGGCACCCGCCCTGTGGGCGCAAACACAAGATCCAGCGCCCGAAAAACAAACCGCCATCAGCATCCTGGCAGAGTCGGCCGCACGTGTGCCGAGCGAGCTGGGCAGCATTTTCAGCTACCCGTGGGACGAGCCGGACCAGTTCAAGAAATACGCACTGGGCATTGGCCTGCTGGTGTTGCTGGACAAGCCCGTTACCCGGTTTTACCAGGGCCATGTGGAGGAGCGCTTCAGTGGCTTCAAGCTGCCAGATCCGCCCCGGCTGTTTCCGGACAGCGTTGGCAGCGGCGCCGACGGCTGGCTATTGCTGGGCATTGGCGGCACTTATCTGGGGGGCTTGCTGACTGACGACGTGCGCGCCCAGAAAACCGGCATTGCCGCGACCAAGGCGCTGACTTACTCGTTTGTGGTGTCGCAGCTGCTGCTGAAGTCTCTCAGCGGGCGCAACCGGCCCAACCCGGCGCTGGGCACAGCACCGGCCAGCACACCGTTTACCGACAACCCCTACGACTGGGGTCATGTGCACGGCTTCAGGCCCAACAGTGCGCCAGAGGCCACGGCGTTCCCGTCGTTTCACTTTACCGCCTACTTTGCCGCCGCCAAGGTTTACCAGGAGGCCTACGGCAATTACTGGGCGCCCTACTCCCTGATGACCATCGGCTTGCTGTCCAACATCAAGGGCCATAACCACTGGGTGTCGGACATGGCGGCAGGTGCCCTGATTGGCACCTTGATTGGCTCCAGCGTGTCGAAAAACTACGGCACCGAAAAGAGCAAATACAAGCTCGAACCGGTGCTGTCTCAGGACGGACCGGGCCTGCTGTTTTCGTACCGGTATTGACTAAATTGGGGTCAGATTCCAATTAATTCGGTGGCAAGGGGCAGTTCCTGCACATGAAACCCCTGCACACAGGTTTGCAGTACCTGCCGCATGGCTGCGACGTTTTCATCTCCGGCGGCCTGCGCGAGTTGCTGCAGCCGCTGTTGCAGTGTGGGCCAGTCGATGAAGTCTTCGTGCGCCTTCATGATGCGCGGGTGCGGCGTAGGCGTCGGGTTCTGGCCAATCAGCAGTTCCTCGTAGAGTTTTTCGCCGGGGCGCAGGCCAATGAAGGAGAACGCAATGTCACCGTCCGGGTGTTGCGCGTCACGCACCTGCAGGCCCGACAGTTCGACCAGACGGCGCGCCAGGTCGATGATTTTCACCGGTGCGCCCATTTCCAGCACAAACACTTCGCCGCCGGTGGCCATGGCAGCGGCCTGCAGCACCAGTTGCGCGGCTTCCGGAATGGTCATGAAATAGCGTGTGACTTCAGGGTGCGTTACCGTCAGCGGCCCGCCGCGCGCGAGCTGCTCGCGAAACATCGGCACCACGCTGCCACTGGAGCCCAGCACGTTGCCAAAGCGGACCATGCTGAAGCAGGTGGGCTGCGCCGCGTGACTGGCCAGCCCCTGCAATACCAGCTCGGCCATGCGTTTGCTGGCACCCATCAGGTTGGTGGGCCGCACCGCCTTGTCGGTCGACACCAGCACAAAGCTGGCAACGCCGGCAGCCTGCGCCGCCTGGGCCATGTTAAGGGTGCCAAACACGTTGTTGAAAATACCTTCTGACGGGTTGCACTCGACCATCGGCACATGTTTGTAGGCCGCCGCGTGGTACACGCTGTGCGGCTGGTAGGTGGTGCAGATCCAGTCGAGCCGGCGCCGGTTGTGGACGCTGGCCAGCAACGGCACCAGTTCGACCCCGCAGGCCTGCGCCTGGCACCAGGCGTGCAGCTCGCGGTGCAAGGTGTACAGGCCGAACTCATTGTGGTCAAGCAGCAAAAGACGCTGGGGCCGCTCCAGCAGGATCTGGCGGCATAACTCGCTGCCAATGCTGCCGCCGGCACCGGTGACCAGGATGGTGCGGTTGAGCAGGCCGCGCGCCAGCAACGCCGGTTGCGGCGCCACCGCCGCGCGGCCCAGCAGGTCTTCCACATCCAGCTCGCGAAAGTCCTGCACCGTGACGCGGCCGCTGGCCAGATCCGCCAGGCCCGGCAGTGTGCGGGTGTGCACCGGCAGCGCGCGCAGGCTCTCGATGATTTTGTTGCGCCGCTCGCGACTGGCGCTGGGCATGGCCAGCAAAATATCGGTGACCTTGAGATTTTTGACAACGCCGGCCACCTCAAGCGGCGAAAAAACCGGCACGCCATGGATGGTCTGGCCGATCTTGGATGGGTCGTCATCAACAAACCCGAGCAGCGTGAGCTGGCCGGTCATGGCCATGGCGGCAGAGGTTTGCACGCCAGCCGCACCGGCGCCAAAGATCAGCATGCGGCCCTGGCTGACCTGCTTGCCCAGGTGCATGCCGGCCAGCCACATCCGCGCAAAGATGCGGCTGGCGCCGACCAGCATGAGAAAAATAATGGGTTGCAGAATGCCCAGCGTGAGCGGAAAGGTGGGCCACATCTGCCAGTACAGCAGGACGGTGGTAAGCAGCGCATAGAGCGCCACCGCCTTGACTGTGGCAAGCATGGCGTCGAGCCCCGAGTAGCGAAAAATGGCGCGGTACAGACCGAAGCGGATAAAGATCGGGATCGCCAGCGTGGGACTCAGAAGATAGACCCACCACTGGCCGCCCGAGGGCCAGTGCCAGGTTTCAAAACGCAGTGAGTAGGCGCTCCAGGTGGCCAGCAGCGCCAGCGTGACATCAACGCTGATGACCACCAGGCGCTTGAGCGGGCGCGGCCAGTCGAGCATGCGTTCAAGCAGGGCTGTCACGACACCTGGCTTTCAGGGGGCAGGAACAGGGTCTGCAGGTTGTTCAGAAAATCAAAGCCGCGCGCGCTCGGTTTGACGCGCAGCAGGTCGCGCTCAAGCAAGCCCTGGCGCTCGCCCTCGGCCAGGCCTTTTTCAATGGCGCTGATGGCCAGACCGGTACGTTCACTGAATTGGCGCAAGCTGAAACCCTCTTTCAAACGCAAGGCGTTGAGCATAAACTCAAACGCCAGGTCAGCCCGGCTGACTTGCGTCTCCTGCGCCACGCCGTGGCCGGCGAGCGCTTTTTCCATGTACCGCTGCGGTTCGCGAAAACGCACCTGGCGCATCACCCGGTGGGCAAAACTGAGCTTGCTGTGGGCGCCCGCGCCCAGCCCGAGGTAGTCGCCAAACTGCCAGTAGTTGAGGTTGTGCCGACAGTGCTGCCCGCTTTTCGCATAAGCCGACACTTCGTAGCGCTGCAGGCCGGCGGCACCGGTCAGGTCGGTGATCAGGTCGAGCATGTCGTAGGCGGTGTCTTCCTCGGGCAGCAGCGGCGGATATTTGGCGAAATAGGTGTTGGGCTCTATCGTCAGGTGATAAATCGAGAGGTGCGGCGGCGCCAGTGCCAGCGCGCAGGCCACGTCTTGCTGCAGGGCCGCCAGCGTCTGGCCGGGCAAGGCGTACATGATGTCAAGGTTGAAGGTGTCAAACGCCTGCGCCGCTTCTTCGACCGCCGCCAGCGCTTGCGCCCGGTCATGGACGCGACCCAGCGCCGTCAGGTTGGCGTCGTTGAAGCTCTGCACGCCGACCGACAGCCGGGTGACGCCGGCCGCGCGGAACGCCCGGAAGCGGTCTTTCTCAAAGGTGCCCGGATTTGCCTCCAGCGTAATCTCGCAACCGGGTTCGAGCCGCAAGCGAGCGCGGATGCCACCCAGCAACTGGTCAATGGCTTCGGGCGAGAACAGGCTGGGTGTACCGCCTCCTATAAAAATGCTGTGAATGCTGCGCCCCCAAACCAGCGGCAAGGCCGCCTCCAGATCGGCCATCAATGCCGCCAGGTAGCGTTGCGCTGGCAGCGCCGCAGCACTCATTTCATGCGAGTTGAAATCGCAGTACGGACATTTTTTAAGGCACCACGGCATGTGCACATACAGCGACAGCGGTGGCAGCGCAGCCAGCTGCAGGCTGCCGGGGCGCAGATAGTGTTGCACGTCGTGGTGCGTGGCGCTGGCCGGCTCGGGCACGGCGCCCGCCGGATGAATGGCGATCATGAGGCGCGCGGCCGCTCGGGCAGCCAGCGCTCACGCATCAGGGCCAGCATGGCCTGGGCTGAGCGCCCGCGATGGCTATAGGCGTTTTTGACAGCCACAGGTAACTGCGCAAAAGTCTGGCCAAACTCGGGCAGGTACATCACCGGATCAAAGCCAAACCCGTTGTCGCCCTGCGGCGCCCGGGTGATCTCGCCGACCACGCGGCCAACGGCGATCAGCGGCTCGGGGTCCTGCGCCGAACGCACGGCGACCAGCGTGCTGACCATGGCGGCGCGTCGATTGGGCTGGTTGTGCATTTGTTCGAGCAGCGCGCGCACGTTGTTGGCATCGCCTTTTTCGTAGCCAAAGCGGGTCGCGTAATACGCCGTGTCCACCCCCGGCAGGCCGCCAAAGGCATCGACGCACAGGCCGGCGTCGTCGGCCAGCGCGGCCAGGCCGCTGTAGTGGGCCGCATGGCGCGCCTTGGCCAGCGCGTTTTCAACAAAGGTGTGAAACGGTTCGGCCGCCTCGGCAATGCCCAGCTCGGCTTGTGCAATCAGATCGAGCCCCAGCGGCGCAAACAGGGCGCGCAGCTCGACCAGCTTGCCAGGGTTGTTGGAAGCCAGCAAAATTTGCATAAATAATGGCTGTAGCGCCCGTCTGGTATGCGTAGACAGCTACTAATTTAATAGCGCTTGCTGTTGCAGCACGACCAGCTCACTGATGCCTTTTTCAGCCAGCGCGAGCAAGGTGTCCATTTCCTGGCGTGAAAATGCGGCGCCCTCGGCGGTGCCCTGCACTTCGACAAAATGGCCGGCGCCGGTCATCACCACATTCATGTCGGTGTCACAGGCAGAGTCTTCAACGTAGGCAAGATCAAGCAAGGCGGTGCCTTGCACCAGGCCGACCGAAATAGCCGCCACCGGGCCGCGAATGGGTGACTCGGTGAGCTTGCCCTGGGTCAGCAGCTTGTTGACCGCATCCTGCGCCGCCACAAAGGCGCCGGTAATGGCGGCGGTGCGGGTACCACCGTCGGCCTGCAGCACGTCGCAGTCGAGATGGATGGTGCGCTCGCCGAGCTTGCGCAGGTCAAACACGGCCCGCATGGAGCGGCCAATCAGGCGCTGGATTTCCTGCGTGCGGCCGCTTTGCTTGCCCCGCGCCGCTTCGCGATCGCTGCGCGTATGGGTGGCGCGCGGCAGCATGCCGTACTCGGCCGTGACCCAACCCTCACCGCTGCCTTTTTTGTGCCCCGGAACCTTGTCTTCGACCGACGCCGTGCACAGCACCCGGGTCTCGCCAAATTCGATCAGGACCGAGCCCTCGGCGTGAATCGTGTAAGCCCGTGTCATGCGTACCGGGCGCAGCTGATCGGCGGCACGTCCGCCAGCGCGTATGAAATTTGTCATGGTTTAACCCGAAAAACGCTACAGCAACCTTCGTTGGGCCGTGCGGCGAATGGCCTCGTTGATTTCAGCGATGGAACGCTCGATGTCGGCATCGTTGAGGTCGTCCATGGTGCTGTCAAGCCCGCCGGCCTGAACCGTCGAGGCAAAAACACCATCGTTGATGGAGTCGGTTGAAATGCCGCCCTGGGTTGATTCAAAACCGTCGGGGGTTTCCCACTCCAGCGCGATGACGGTCACGTTGTCGCTGGTTTCGCCCGACTTGCGCAGCGCCATTTCGACCAGTTGTGGCACCGATTCACTGACCGGCTTGTGGCTCAACTGGTAGGTAATGTCAACGTCAGTAAGACTGCTCCACAAGCCATCTGAACACAGCATGAGGCGGTCACCCTGCTGCAACGCAAACGGGCCGGTAATGTCAAGCACCGGCTTGACCGGCGAGCCCAGGCAGGTAAAGAGAATATTGCGGTTGCTGCGCTGCAGCGCATTTAACCCTGACGTGCTGGCCTGACGCTGCTCGACCAGCGAATGATCGCGCGTGCGCGCCAGCAACTCGCCCTGGCGCACCAGGTAGAGCCGGGAGTCGCCACAGTGAATCCAGGTGACCGAGCCCCCCTGCACAATGGCCGCCACAATGGTGGTGCGGGGCGAGTCCAGCATGCCGCGCTCGGTGGCGCAGCGCAGAATCTGCTGGTGCGCCGCCATGACGGCGGCGGTCAGAAAACCGGCCACATCGGGCAGCTCGGGTTTGGCTTCCTTTTGAAACATGGCGGCCATCGTCTGCAAGGCCAGCTGGGCCGCGACTTCACCCTGGGGATGACCGCCCATGCCATCAGCCAGCAGAAAAATGCCTGACGCCCGGGTATAGCAATAGCCCATGCGGTCTTCGTTATTGTCCCGACCGCCTTTGCGACTGACCTGAAAGACAGAGAACTTCATTTGGCCTTTCCGTCAATGCCGGTGATTTTCTCGACGTGCTTCTTGGTATCGGACACGATGGTGTCGAGCTGAAGGCGCACTTTTTCACCGACACTTAATTTGGTGTAGCGCCGCTCACTCTCCCGGCTCATCTCTTTTTGCAGGGCAAATACAGATTGCGGGCGCGACAGCGGATCGAGCGACATGCACCATTCGACGACCTCAATCAAGTTATCGGAGTAGACGCCGCGCAGGCGGGTCAGCGCAATGGCAATGCGGTCCTTGTCGAGTCGTTGCGGTGCCTCGTTGGGCGGATAACCCTGCATGCAGGCGTAGATGCAGGCGCCGATGGCGTAGATGTCGGTCCATGGTCCCATGGAGGCGTCGCGCCGGTACATCTCGGGGGCGGCAAAGCCGGGTGTGTACATGGGCCGGACGAAGTTGCCTTCCTTGCTCAACACCTCACGCGCGGCGCCAAAGTCAATCAGCACCGATTTATTGTCATCGGTGACAAAAATATTGGCTGGCTTGATGTCCAGGTGCAGCATTTTGTGCTGGTGAACTATGCGCAAACCACGCAGGATTTCATCAAACAGGGAGCGGATGGTGGATTCACGGAACACTTTGGCCTGCTTGAGGTCACGCGCGGTAATGATGAAGTCCTGCAGGGACGCACCCTCCAGATAATTCATCACCATGTAAACGGTTTCGTTCTCGCGGAAGAAGTTCATCACACTGACCACCGAGGGGTGCGAGATCTGGGCCAGCGAGCGGCCCTCTTCAAAGAAACTCTTCAGGCCGAGCCGGTACAGCGACAGTTTTTCCGGCGGCACCTGGGGCAGCAAGGCACCGGGCGCGCGGGTGGCCAGCGAGGACGGGAGATATTCCTTGACCGCGACCTGCTGGCCAACGGAATCGACCGCCAGATAGACCACGCCGAAACCGCCCGCCGCCACCTTGCGGACAACGCGGTAGCCACCAATCATGGTATCGGGGGGTAACGGTGCCGGTTTGACCTTTGACATAATTTTTGAGTGAACTCCCGTAGCGCCTGCAGAACCGGGTTATTCTCAGGCCCATCGATTTGCACAGAGAGTGTATAGATGCCAGTTTACAGCATGACTGGCTATGCCAGTGCCCAGCACAGCACAGCCAATTCCAATTTTACCGGCGAGCCCAAAAACGCCGTGACCAGCCAGCTGGGCCTTGAAATCCGGTCCGTCAACAGCCGCTTTCTGGACTTGTCGTTCCGCTTGCCGGAGGAACTCCGCCAGTTCGAACCGGCACTGCGTGAACTGGTGGCAGCGCAGGTCAAACGGGGCAAGGTTGAAGTCCGGGCGGCAATAGAAAGCAGTGCCCGCAATCTGGTTGTGGAGCCGACCGCCCGTCTGTTGCAGCGGCTCAACAGCGTTCAGGACAGCGTCCGGGCCTGGCTGCCCGATGCCCAGCCCCTGAGCGTGGCCGACGTCGTCCGGCTGGCCATGGGTGAACAGGCGAGCGACCCGACGTCAGCACGCGACTGGCGCGCCGATGTTCTGGCGCTGGCCGCAACCACGCTGAAAGAGTTGCTGGGCGCACGCCAGCGCGAAGGCGCGCGACTGGCCAGCATGCTGCTGGAACACACCAGCCAATTGCGTGCCCTGACCGGCCAGGCCGCGCCGCTGGTGCCGCAACTGGTGGCACAGCAGCGCCAGCGTTTTATCGACCGCTGGAAAGAGGCCATGGCCTTGGCGGACGGCGTCGCGCTGCCCGAAGCGGCGCAGGATCGCGCCCTTGCCGAAGCCACCGCGTTTGCCATACGCATTGACGTTGCCGAGGAAATGACCCGCCTCGTCTCGCACCTTGACGAGATTGAACGGCTGATCAGGAAAGGTGGCGAAATTGGCAAGCGCCTTGATTTCCTGATTCAGGAACTGCATCGCGAAGCCAACACCATGGGGTCGAAATCGGCGGCGCTGGAATTGACCCATATTTCGGTGGACATGAAAGTGCTGATCGAACAGATGCGCGAACAGGTGCAGAACATAGAATAAGACGAACACCACACCGCCATCAATACCCGCTTCCCATGGACTACCCCGGTAACCTTTTTGTCGTTGCAGCACCGAGTGGCGCTGGTAAATCAAGTCTGGTCAATGCACTGCTGGAGCTTGACTCGCATGTGCAGCCGTCGGTCTCGCATACAACGCGTTCGCCAAGGGGGCAGGAAAAACACGGGCGCGAGTATTTCTTTGTGTCGGAAACGGAATTTGATGACATGGTGCGGGCCGACGCCTTTGTCGAGTGGGCCCATGTACACAACCAGCGTTACGGCACCTCCAAGAAGGCGATCGAAGAGCGCATGGCACAGGGCGCCGATGTCATTCTTGAAATCGATTTTCAGGGAGCACTCCAAATCAGGACGGTGTTCGCCAATGCCATCAGCATTTTTATCCTGCCACCCAGTTGGGAAGAGTTGCGCGCCCGGCTGGAGCGGCGTGGCGAGGATTCTGCCGAAGTCATCGAATTGCGGCTCAGGAACGCGGCCATCGAGGTGGCGCAAGTCCACCAGTTTGATTTCGTTATAATCAACGAGTTATTTGACCGGGCGCTTTTCGATCTGAAAGCAATCGTTCACTCTCAGCGACTGAAGTTTCTGGCGCAACGTCGTGCCAGGGCCGAAACGTTCAAAGCACTGCATATTCCCTAACGCATTTACTGCTATTCCGGAGAAATTAATGGCCCGTATTACCGTCGAAGACTGCCTGTTGCAGATTCCCAATCGTTTTCAGCTGGTGTTGGCGGCAACTTACCGGGCCCGCATGTTGAGCCAGGGCCACGCGGCCAAGGTCACCAGCAAGAACAAGCCCGCGGTGACCGCACTGCGCGAAATCGCGGCCGGCAAAGTGGGTCTGGAGATGCTGAAAAAAGTCCCGCTTTAGGCAGTTTTTCACAGACTCCCCAAGCACCGTTCGCGGTGCTTTTTTTTTGACCGGCAAAAAACCAGCCCCCACACGCTATATTTGAGGGATGGGTACCGCCGTCAAATCAACTTCCAGCAAAGCGCCGGTCGCCGCAACGGACCGTGACGCGAGCGCACCGAGCCCGGCGGCGGCCAACGCGGCGGCCGCCAGTTTTGCCGGTTTGACCGCCAAGCTCGACTATCTGCCTGCGGCCGAACTGGAGCAGGTACGCATGGCTTACCGGTTTGCTGACCAGGCCCATCTGGGACAAATCCGCAACAGCGGCGAGCCGTATATCACCCACCCGATTGCCGTCGCCGCGCAATGCGCCGACTGGAAGCTTGATGCCCAGGCGCTGATGGCGGCGCTGCTTCACGATGCCATGGAAGACTGCGGCATCACCAAGATTCAACTGATCGAGCACTTTGGCTCACCGGTTGCCGAGTTGGTGGACGGCCTGACAAAACTCGACAAGCTGCATTTCAACACGCGTGAGGAAAACCAGGCCGAGTCATTTCGCAAGATGCTGCTGGCCATGGCCAGGGACGTACGCGTCATTCTGATCAAGCTGGCTGATCGAACCCACAATATGCGCACGCTGTCAGATGCGCCCCGTGAAAAATGGGCCCGCATTGCGTCTGAGACGCTGGATATCTACGCCCCGATTGCCCACCGGCTGGGCTTGAACCAGACCTATCGGGAACTTCAAAACCTGGCCTTTTCCCATTTGCGGCCATGGCGCTACGCGATTTTGTCAAAAGCCGTGGCGAAAGCGCGCAGCCGCCGGCGCGACCTGATTCAAAAAGTGCAACGGGAAGTTGAGTCGACTTTTGCCGCCAGTGGCATGAAGGTGCGCATTGCGGGACGGGAAAAAACGCTCTACTCGATTTACAAGAAGATGGATGAAAAGCACTTGAGCTTTGCCCAGGTGACTGACATCTATGGCTTCCGGGTGCTGGCGCCCAGCGTCATTGATTGCTATACGGCGCTGGGTACCCTGCATCAACTCTACAAGCCGGTGCCGGGCAAGTTCAAGGACCACATCGCCATCGGCAAGCTCAACGGCTACCAGTCGCTGCACACAACGCTGGTGGGTCCTTCAGGCGTCAATGTCGAGTTCCAGGTGCGAACCGACGCCATGAATATTGTGGCCGAGTCTGGCGTCGCTGCGCACTGGCTGTACAAGGTCAACAATCCGGCCGAGACCAGCCATGGCGACCGGTTGGGATCGAAATGGCTGCAGTCACTGCTGGATATTCAGGACGAAACGCGCGATGCCGCCGAGTTTTGGGATCATGTCAAGGTAGACCTGTTCCCGGACGCCGTCTACGTTTTTACGCCAAAGAGCCAGATCATGGCGCTGCCCCGGGGCGCGACGGTGGTTGACTTTGCCTACGCCATTCACAGCAACGTGGGTGACCGCACGGTGGCGTCACGGATCAATGGTGAACCCGCGCCGCTGCGCACCGAACTCAAGAATGGTGACGTCATTGAAATCGTGACGGAACCTGAGTCGACTCCCAACCCGGCCTGGTTGAGTTTTGTCAGAACGGCGCGGGCCCGCTCAAAAATCCGGCATCACCTCAAGACGCTGGCACAAGTCGATTCAGAGGAACTGGGCGAAAAAATGCTGGCCCAGGCCCTGCGTGCCGAAGGCATTGAGAAATTGCCGGAAGACGCAGGCAAGAACAAGGCGCTGTGGGAGAAATTGCTGCGCTTTAGCGGCAACAAAAGCCGCTCGGAATTGCTCACCGATGTAGGGCTGGGCAAACGCATTGCCGGCATCGTTGCCAAACGCCTGCGGGCCTTGCTGACTGACAGCGGTGAAAAACTCGATGCCGTCCTGTTGACGCGGGAACGCTACGCAACCAACGAGACGGTGTCACAAGGGGGCGTGGTACTCGACGGAAGTGAAAACACATCGGTCAAATTTGCTTCCTGCTGCCGCCCGGTTCCGGGTGACGCCATCGTCGGCTACCTGGGGCGCGGTGAAGGCCTGATCGTGCATGGCGACGACTGCCATGTCGCCATCAAACTAAAACACAAGGACAGTGAGCGGTTTATCGGGGTTGAGTGGTCTGATGAACCGGTTCGCCCGTTTGAGACCGAGGTGTGGGTGACAGTCAGTAACGGCAAGGGCGTGTTGGCGCGTGTCGCCGTGGCACTGGCCGCCGCCGAAGTTGACATTACCCACATCAACATGGACGATGAAGCGGCCCAGGATGCCACTGACTTGCGTTTTGTGGTGGCCGTGCGTGACCGCGCCCAGCTCGAAACAGCCCTCGGCAACCTGCGCAGAACGCCTTCGGTTATCAAGGCGCAGCGGGCCAAAATCGCGCAAAAAATCAGCTGACGCGGGGTGCCGGGTAACACACCCGAATGACTTCTATCTCCACCGCGCCGCCTGGCGTCACCAGCCGCAACACATCGCCGGCGCGGGCCTTGAGCAGGCTGGCGGCAATCGGCGAGACCCAGCTGACCTGGGCTTGTGAACTGTCGACCTCATCAATCCCGAGGATGGTCAGCGTCCGCTCGGCACCGGCTTCATCGAGATAAGTGACAGTCGCACCAAAGAAGATCTGGTCGCTGCCGTGATGCCGGGCCGGGTCTACGATCTCCGCCAATTCAAGACGCTGTGTCAGAAAGCGGATGCGCCGGTCAATCTCGCGCAACCGTTTCTTGCCATAAATGTAGTCGCCGTTTTCAGAGCGGTCGCCATTGCTGGCTGCCCAGTGAACAATTTCCACCACCTTGGGGCGCTCGTTGTCAATCAGGTTCAGCAACTCGGCGCGAAGGCCTGCATAGCCGCCCGGCGTGATGTAGTTTTTCCGGCCCGATGCAACGACCGGCAGGGGCCGGTCGTCATCGTCCGCGTCATCCGTTTCACGGGTGAAAGCCTTGTTCACTGTTGTTCATCCACTGGATGCATCATGAGCCAGGATTCTGCGGTGGTCTCGGTCACTTTAGCCAGGGGTCTGGATACCGGTTTTCTTCCCGGTTCGGAAAAACACCTCCAGCCCCCTGTTCGAGAACGACTTGATCATGTGACGGATCGTAACGCATGACGTAACGAAACGCTTTTTCAACAATTCAGGCTGAAAGCTGTTAGTGACGTTCAAACGTGTTCAAGCGACGGGGGTGCATCGACCCGTTCCGAGCCCGGTCAGGTCCGCAGCACATCGCCCCTGAACGAATAGAGAATCGCCACCACCTCGTTGACTTCGCTCTGGCCAACCCCCTGGGCCTGCAACGCCGCGACAAAGTCGTCAATCGCGGCAATCAATTCCTGTTCGTTGACATTCATCCCGGCATGGGTGGTTCGCATGTCACGGCCCTCGTACTTCTGGGGACCGCCGGAGCCTGCACAAAAGAACTGGGTGCCCAGCACCTTCAGACGGGGCAAGTCCTTGCCGCGAAAGCGTGGCGCCAGCAGCGGATTGACCGCATGGCGATCAAGCGCATCGTCGACCACTGCTGCAATGCGCTCAGCGCCGCCGAGCCGTTGGTAAAGTGAATCAGTCATGAAATTTCCTTGGTGAAGTGGTTGAGTGCATGTTGGCCGTCCAGGACCCAAATTCGAGATCGCCCGGGTCGGGTTGGTCTCCCCGAAGTTCCCGGCGCAACGTGAAGAGCAGGTTGTCCAACCCGCATTCGAGCTGGCCGATCCCATCCAGGGTCAGCGGTTCCGCCAGGGTCAGCATGGCTGATCCGCAGCCGGGCAGTGAGAGTTGTCGCGTCGTCATGGGTACTCCTTTTTTCAGTTCGCAGGCGGGAAATCTGCCTGCTGGGGGGGAGCATCGCGACGCGGTGTTCCTGAAACGTTCCTGGCTGCACACCCGGTTGCGCGAACGCAGCGGTGGTAGCACACTGCAAATCCTATGAAGACCCAACACACCATCACCGACCCGAACCCGACAATGCGCCTGGATGTGCACCTGCTGGGTCGCTTTGCCGTGCTCGTCGACCACGCTGAAATCCCGGCGCAGCGCTGGCCGAGTTTGCGTGCCGGCCAGTTGGTGCAGCTGCTGAGTCTTGCGCCACGGCACCGGTTGACCCGCGAGCAAGCCATTGACGCACTCTGGCCTGCACTGGATCCCGAAGCGGGTGCCGCCAACCTGCGCAAGGCGGCCCATCACGCGCGCCAGGCGTTGGGCCGGCACGACGGTGTATTGATGCAGGGCGGTGAGCTAAGACTGTGGCCCGAGGGTCCGGTGGCCGTCGACGCTGAAGACTTTGAAGCGCAGGCGCGCTCCGCACTCGCCTTGCGCGACCCCCAGACGTGCAGCGAGGTCGCCGACCGGTATTCGGGCGATTTGCTGCCCAGTGCCCGCTACGAGGCTTGGACCGAACCGGCTCGCGAACGGTTGCACGCGTGCTTCACTGACTTGCTGCGCGCCAGTTCCCAGTGGGCGCGACTGGCACAGGTGGAGCCTGGTGATGAACCTGCGCACCGGGAGTTGATGACTGCGGAGCTCGCCGCTGGCAACCGCGCCGCGGCGATACGCTGGTATGCGCATCTTCGTGAGGCGCTCCAGCGGGATTTCGGCGTTCTGCCCGATGCGCGCACCGAATCGCTGTACCAACGCTGCGTCGCCGGTCTTCAGCCTGCCAGGGCAACTTTCATTGGACGCGCAATGTTGCTGGCGCAGGCTCTGGCCTGGTTGGGGATGACCGCCACCGACCGCCCCGGCGCTATTGTGCTGCGTGGGCCTGCGGGCATTGGCAAGACCGCGCTGTGCCGTGAACTCGAAGTGCAGGCCACAGGGCGCGGGTGGAGCGTGGTGCGTGCGGACGCCGCTCAACACGGTCGGTCCTATGCCGTGATTTCGGCGCTGGTTGAGCGACTGTTGCTGGCTGACCGGGGTGCAGTGGATCGGGTTGGCAACCCGGCGCGCGCTGTGCTGGCCTTGCTCAGCCAGCTTGCCGGCCCGGCTTCAACCTTGCCGGGACCCCTCAGCCGCCATCAGGTCATCGGCGCGTTTCGCCGGTTGCTGCTGGCCGTGTCACGCGATGGCAACATCCTTGTGCAGGTGGACGATGCGCACCTGATCGAAGATGCTGATGCAGACGTCCTCATGCACCTCGCCAGTGCCGGTGCGCCCGTGTGCGTGGTACTGGCCATGCGCGCGGCGGTGCCAGCGTCGGAGCTGGGCCGGGGCCTGCTGCGCCTGGCGAGCAGTAACGTCGTACGAGCGCTGGAGCTGGAGCCTTTGGCCGATGAAGAAATGCGCCGTCTCATCCAGCAGTCCGCTCCAAAGGGGGTGTCCGACGAGACCCTTGCCCGCATCGTGAGCGATGCGCAAGGCAGCCCCTTTGCGGCCATTGAGTTGGCGCGTGGTGCAGGCACCGGGGTTGACCAGCGCTTGCACCGCACCGCGGCCGATGCCATCACGGCCCGGCTTTGTGACGTGCCCGAGGCCACGCTTGACGCGCTCAAGTGGATGGCGTTAGCGGGTGACGCCTTTGATGCCCAGACAGCGGCGGCCGTTCTGCCGGACGCCGAAACGCGGGCCGATGCCGTGCTGGACGCCGCCCTGGCTGCGGGTGTGCTGGTGCTGGTTGGCACCCAATACCGGTTCCGCCATGACCTGGTGCGCCAGGCGCTGGTTGACCAGATCGCGCCGCATCGGCGGCTGAAAATTCATCGCCAAGCCGCGCAACGCCTGGCTCAGCTTGACGCTGCCCCGGCGCTGATTGCACAGCACTGGATCGATGGCGGCAGCCTGCGCGAATCGGTTCCCTGGCTGCTTGCTGCGGCGGCTGATGCCGTGCGTCTGGCGGCCTTCAGCGATGCATTGCGCCATCTGGAGCCGCTGCTCGGCTTTCAGCCGGGCCATGCCGATGCCCTGCGCCTGCGCGCAGAGGCGCTGGACGCGATGGGTCATCCGGCCGCCGTAGCGGCATACCGGCTTGCGGCCGATGCGGCAGGCGAACCCGGTGCCCAGAACCTGCTTGCCAAGGGAGCCCTGGCGCAGATCAAGCAGGGAGATGCCAAAGGCGCTTTGCAGGCGCTCGAAGGCTTGCGCCCGACCAGTGTGGAGGGCCGACTGTGCGAGGCGCTGACCTACAGTGGCGCTGCCGCGCTCGGTGCCGTCGACCCCGCCATGGGTACGCAAAAATCGGCTGAGGCGCGGCGTCTTGCGCTGGATTCCGGCGATACGGCAACCATCGTGGTGGCCTCTTGGGCGCAGGCGGCCGCAGCCCATGCCCGCGGCGAACTGCACCGCAGCATCTGGGCGGATTTGCAGGAAACGGCCCATGTGCCGCACCTCGCCATGCGTGTCTTCGATGGACAGCTTTGCATTGCCCAGCGCTTTCTCTACGGTGCACGACCGTATTCGGAAGTCATTGAATTCGCCCAGTCACTGGCCGACGAAGCCAAACGCATCGGTGCCGCTCGCGGCTATGCATTTGGTATCACAATTCGCGGCGAGGCAGAGCTACTTTCGGGCGACCTCGCCGCGGCCGAAGAGCACCTCACACAGGGTGCAAGATTGCACCGCGCCATTGGCGGCTCCACCGGAGAGGCCTTCTCACTTCAGCGGCTATCCGAGGTGGCGATGCAGCGGGGTCGCCCCGATGACGCCCGTGCGCTTCTCGACGAGGCACTGGATGTCGCGCGCCAGTCAGACGTCGGTTTTCATCTGCTGGATCGCATCTACGGTACTTACCTTCAGCTTGCAGACAGCCCGGCCACGGCACTGCGCGCACTCGAAGAGGCACGCGAAGCGGTGCATGGCCCGCTGGAGACCTGCCCCGGATGCCGCATTACCTTCACCGTGCCGGCGGCGATTGCATCTGCTCGGGCCGGGCGGCTTGATCTGGCAGAGGACTATGCATCCCAGAGCGCCTATCTGGCCAATGTGGTCATGCGTCTGCCGGCCTGGCATGCGGCCCATGATGAAGTGCGCGGACACATCGGGCTGGCCAGCGGTGAAGACGCTGTGGCGATCCATTCGAAGTTTTCTGCAGCAGCAGCGCGCTTTCGAGCCGCAGGACATCCGATAGACGCCGCGCGCTGCGACCAGTTTGCGACGAATGCGCTGCCGGTATCAACTTGATAGCAAACCGTTAAGCATCCAACACGAGGAATACCGACATCATCCATGGCGTGCAGCCATTCGAAGTCAGTTCAGCCATCAATCCCGCAGGTCTGATATTCAGAGAAGGTTTGGAGAAACGGCAACCGAACGGCAACCAGAGCGATGTTGAAAGCCAGAAAGAAGAAAGGACTTAGTGTCTTTCGACGCTAAGTCCTTGATTCATATGGTGCGGCTGGCAGGAATCTACCCGCCAAACCATAACGAACAAATTTTCTGTTTAAAATCAATGACTTACGAAAGATTCGTGAAACCATGACTGCACTCATGTATCACACCAATGTGCACAAAATGTGCACAAAATAGTGTGTAACCCGGTCACTATAACGCAAGAGACATCCAACTTTGTTGGCCACTTTGGGCTAAAAAGCGGTCAAGGGCGTAGTCCGCATCTGGGCAGCGATCGGTAACTCCCTACGACTGCCGTACCTCACAACTTATCCCGCAATTTGTAATGTCGGTGACCACTCAAGGGAACGCTTGCCGCTGGGCGCCACCCTCGTTTCAAGAAATTCCACGGCTCGCATGAGAGCCTCGTGTCGTTGTCGCTTGTTTCCACCATAGGAGGCAAGCCAGCGCGAGCCGACTCCAACCGCAAGTCCAAGCCACCATGTGTTGGTCGCAATCAGCACAGTCTTCCGGTCTTTATACAGGACAGTGCGGGATGACACTCACATATCGGAGGGCAGATTTCTGTGCCGGGCAACTTGCCCGGAACGTATGATTTGCATCGCTATGTCAACCTCATCTTCCATTCGACACCAATCGATGACCCTACCGGATTGCAACTTGAATCGGTGGCAACGATTTCAGGAAGATGCCGAGTTGCTGATGGCGCCAGAACACCGTCAACGCTATCTCCAAATTCAGCGTGAGACACCAAACTTGTTGTGGTTGTACATCCTGATGACCAAGGCTGGGATCATCTTGCCTGCGGGCGAAGTTGTAGCAGCCATGAAGATGCGTCTTCTGCAGGAACGGGAATTGACGCCAGAGGCCTGGCGATATGTTGCCAACGGACATATTCTCGATTTTTGGGCGGTTCTTGAGGTGTCCGATCCGGATGAAGAACCTGTAGGGCACTGGAACTTGCTTGTCTCATGGTTGCAGATATTGTCCGGACTATGCCTTGCGGAGCAACATTTACCGGTTCAACTACAGCAACTGTTTCTCAATGACAGCCTGCTGGTCAATCAGGATGCTGATGTGGTTGAAGTTCAATTGCGTGGTGCATGGATGAGTTTCAATACCCTGCGCAGCATCATGAACGAGGCCAGTCTCCGGCTCTCTTCAGGCGTTCTCGATCATTTCATTGAGACGGAACTGCCTGCTGTCATCACCTGGATTGCAGCAGCAGACCCTTTTATTGATCGCAACCAGGAGAGGTCTGGTTGGCAATTTCTGGCCCGTAGCGCCGAAGAATGGAGAACAACAATAGAAACCCGACCCATTGCAGAAAAGCAAACATGGCGCTCAAAGGTCGACTTTCTGCAATGCGGCGAATGGCGCATCGCCGGAGTCACTAATGCTTGGGATTTACACCGACTTTCGTTGTCGCAAAGGCATTGTGCAGATCGCTTTCTTGACGGTTGCCTGGCCGACCTTGAGAGAATTTTCATAATCAGCGATGACGATGACAAGATACGTGCGACTATTCGGCTGAGTCGCGGCGGGTTAACGTGGGGTGTTTCCGAGGTACGTGGTTTTGCCAATTCTCAGGTGTCTGAGCACCTGCAAGAATTGAGTTGGAAGTTGGCTGTCTGCTATTCCAACGAGTGGCAAATCGCGACTGACTCGGACAGCGTTGCTTGACGCTGAGATGAAGACGGGCCGATTTTTACTATTTCAACAGGGGGAAAAGCATGAACGATCAAAAATCAAAAATTCTTTCAGGCATTGAGGAAGTTATCAACAGCCATCTTTTTGCCGATGGAAGGTTTCCTGGTTTCAGGTACTTCCAAAAGCGCAGTTGCAATGAGCTCAGCAGGAGTCCGCCAAAGTCATTTGATGGCAAGGCTTTGGTCACTGCTTTATTTGAACGCATTCAAGAAAATTTGGCCATGCGACCAAATGGTCGCGCACCATCATCAAAAAACTGGCATCTTCGCTCAACCCGTGTTTACCACTTGATTGGTCCAGCCATTCACAACGAGAGCGCGGAGGTCAAGCTTGAGCGTGCCATTGTTCAAAAATGGCCAATTAACTGGACTTATCAGATGCCGGTCGCTTCCGGGCTTTTTGATGGATATACAGACAAACGCCGTGCAGTGGACCTGGTGTTTGATCACGAAGACGGCCATTACGACTTTGTTGAACTCAAGATCAGGTCTGACACCCCCCTTTACGCAGCCATGGAAATTCTTGGCTATGGGTTGGTGTACTTGGCATCCCGCACCGACCTGGCAGGAAACCTCAGCTACAAAGCATCTGACCTGCCCGTGCTGAAGGCAAAAAAGATCACCTTGTGCGTTCTGGCACCAGAGAATTACTATGGGGCCAGCAATCTAAAATGGTTGGAAGTCGCAATCAATGACGGTTTGCTGCAGTTTGCCACGCCAGATTTGAGCATTGACTTCCAGTTTCAGAAATTCGGCAACCAATTGGGCAATCATCTTCCAATAAAGGTTCTGCCTGAAACCCTGATTCGTGAACCTGCTTGGTAATGAAATTCCGGATTCATCGAGGTGCCAAGGAGATCGGCGGCAACTGCATTGAGTTGAATTCTGGCGGCAAAACTCTGCTGCTCGATCTGGGAATGCCTTTGAACTTCGGCGACTCGCTGGACGTGGCACTGCCAGCCATCGCAGGACTTGCAGACGGCAACAATGAAAATTTTCTGGGTGTGGTTCTTTCCCATCCGCACGCTGACCATTACGGTTTGCTGGGCAAAGCCGCCAAGAACACCCACGTCTATCTGGGGCGGGATTCACAGAGCCTGCTACGGGCTGCGCTGCCATTTACCACCTTTGGTATGGACCTGACGAATGGTGTGACCTACCAGGATCGTCAAACCTTCGAAGTAGGTCCATTTCGCATCACGCCATTTCTCGTTGATCATTCGGCCTTCGATGCCTATTCGCTGCTAGTTGAAGCCGGGGGACGCCGGCTTTTTTACACCGGCGATTTCCGCAGCCATGGGCGCAAGTCAGGAGTCTTCAAACGTTTGTTGGTTGAGCAAGCAATCAAAGGTGCTGATGTGATGCTGATGGAAGGTACACACCTTGGGCGGAATGAACAGGCTGACGCCCAGACCGAAGTCTCCCTTGAAGATGACATGGCACAAAGCATCTTCAATACCAAGGGCCTGGTGCTGGCCTGTTTTTCCGGACAGAACATTGACCGTGTAGTGACTTTCTGGAAGGCATCTCGGCGGGCTGGAAGAACCTTTGTTGCGGATGCCTATCTCGCCCACATCCTTGAATCGTTGAACCGACCCACGCTGCCAAAGCCACCAGTATTTCTGCCAAAGTTGATGAAGTCAAAATTGATTCGGGAAAACAATACTGAAGTTGTCTTGCCGTTTCGCCGCCGACGTGTGTACCCTGAGCAGATCGCAGACAAAGCAAATAAGCTTGTCATGATGTTCAGATCGTCCATGATGCAGGAGTTTGAAAGTCTGGGATGCGTCACCGGTGGCAAATTGATTTACTCGCAGTGGCCAGGGTATCTTGACCGCGACCGGGTGAACACCAGAGCTTGGTGCGCCCAACACGGACTTGATTTTGAAATCCTTCACACATCCGGCCATGCGAATGTCAAAACGCTTGTTGAGTTAGCCCGCAGTGTTGCAGCCAAAAGGGTGATCCCAATCCACACGGACTCACCTGAGCGTCTGAGGGAGCTGATTACAGGTGCTACGCCTGTTCATGATGGGGAATGGATTGAGGTCTAAAGTCTGCTGGTCGACTTTTCAATCTGGGTTTTCGGAGAACTGGACGTTGATTGCTGAGAAGCCCCAAATCAGGAATTCACTCTTACCCGCCGCCACTTCGTAATTGGCTTGCGAAGGTACTACGCAAATGGCCGGAACGGTTCATCTGAAGTCAACCACCGCGCACCGAACTGATCCTCGTACTGAGCCTCTGCACTAAAGCAAAGGTGCAGCCCCAGTGCAGATTCAGCGGGCCAACAGAAACTCAAATTTCTCGTCGCATAATGGGAACTGGCATCGTGGGCTCGAATGGCAGTTACATGATCGCAAATTCACCAAAATTGGTTTCTGGAATCCAAGAGAGAAGTCCCTCTCACAGCAGCAACTTTCTTCATTCAGGGACGCATTTTAGTAACCTGATTCCCATTCAAAGATGCAGATATGAAAGCGTGAAAACCGATCGCAGCCAACGCCAACAGCCGAGTCGATTAAATCGAATTCTGTTCTCAATCGTGCAACGTATTTCACGTAATCAGCCAATCTAATGGCTGCGTATTTATCAGATTTTCGTCTTTCAGCTTTGACGCACTTCTCGTTGAAGGCGATCCGTTCCAGCGCTTCTGGCGCGAAGTGCTCATGCAGCATGCGAGCTTGCTCGACAGAAATATCAGCATCTTTGTCATGATAGCTCCCTGTGTCGTTGGATACTTTCCAATTGCAGGTCAACAACTTTTTGACTTCATCAACCGTCCACCAGCTTGGTTCGATATCAAATATCTCAGAACCATCCTTTTTGCTGAGACAGGTGAATCTGACAGAGTAAGCCATGATCTTTCTTTGACGCCAACTACTTGGAGTCAGTTGCCTTCATATTGGCTTTTCTGGTTACCCAGGCTTTATCTGCTGCTTTGGCACCGTTACGCAAGCGCTTTGCAGGAGAAGAAGTCGATGCGGCAGTCTTTTTCACTTTTTCTGGCTTGCCAAATATCTCTGCAGGAGATTTTTCAATCCAATCGCTATTCCCATCCAAGACAGAGAAGCGGGTCAGATCTTTTTTCTTGTTCCATTCGAACAAAACAATCTCATTGGCATGGTATTGATCCCTGACGATTTTCAGCCGGTCCACATCGCCATCCTTTGGCATCCCTGAGCTCCCGCCCTTAACTTGAATCAGAATGATGTCAAACAGGTCAAGGGACTTCAGACCGGCAATGCTTGGTTTTTTACCCGACTTTCGAATGGCCAAAATGTCCACAACCCCAACGCATTGAAGAGATGTTGGTAATAGTGCACTCAGACCATTGGCCTGATATTGCACTCGATTGCGGGTAACAGGGTACGATTTCTGTCATTAGAAACCTTGTAAGAGGTGGTCGCCATCTTGCATGAAGTTGGGCCCGTCCGCTGCATGCAACGACTCGGAAACTTCGAGAGAAATGTTCTGGCCATACGTCGCTACCCAGCGCCTTTGCCGCGGCTTTATCTCGGGTCTTGAGTGAAAAGCGAACGAAATCTTTGGCGAAGTAAGTGCTGAACTCGTCAGGCAGTCTCGCTCGCGCATCTGGGGACAAGGCCTTCAACGCATCAACGATCTGTTTAGGAATCCTCCGACTGAACTGATAAACCCCGCTTCGAGGGGCTATATGGCTCGCTCCGTGCATTGAATTTTTTTCCATAACTGTGGATTGTGTATCACAGTCATGTATCACACTTTTCGAGAAATTCGGCTCTCTTTCAGGATTGCATTGGTCCCTTGTTGAGCCAGATATCCATATAAATCAATGACTTAAACCAAGATACGAAAAAACCCTGAAACATTTCTGCTTCAGGGTTGTTCGTTTGGTGCGGCTGGCAGGAATTGAACCCACGACCCCTTGGTTCGTAGCCAAGTACTCTATCCAACTGAGCTACAGCCGCTAAGCACTAAATTATAGCAGCAAGAAGCGTCTGTAGGCGGACCACCGGCTAACCCCGGTCAGTGCGCCTTCTCCCAATTTGCACCTACCCCGACCTCCGCCAGCAAAGGCACCTTGAGGTGTGCCACACCGGCCATCAAACGTGGAATTTCATGCTTGACCCAGTCCACTTCCGATTCCGGTACCTCAAACACCAGTTCGTCATGCACCTGCATGATCATTTTGGTGCCGCGCTGTTCCTCGTCCAGCACCTGCTGCACCTTGATCATGCTGAGCTTGATCAGGTTGGCCGCCGTGCCCTGCATGGGGGCGTTGATGGCGGCGCGCTCGGCACCACTGCGGCGCGGGCCGTTGGGGGAGTTGATTTCGGGCAGGTACAGCCGCCGCCCGAAGACGGTTTCCACATAGCCTTTGACCTTGGCACTTTGACGCGTGTGGTCCATGTAGAGCTTGACGCCAGGGTAGCGCTCAAAGTAGCGCTCAATGTAATTTTTGGCTGCCGTGTTGTCGATGCCCAGGGCACGTGCCAGACCGTAAGCACTCATGCCATAAATCAGTCCGAAATTGATCACTTTCGCATAGCGACGCTGCTCGCTGCTGACTTCGGCGGTCGCCACGCCAAAGACCTCGGCTGCGGTAGCGCGGTGCACATCCATGCCGTCGTGAAAAGCCAGCAACAGCGCCGAGTCGCCACTGATGTGGGCCATGATGCGCAGCTCGATCTGACTGTAGTCGGCGCTGGCAATCAGACTGCCGGCCGGCGCCACGAACGCTTCACGAACACGCCGCCCTTCGGCCGTGCGAACCGGAATGTTCTGCAAATTCGGATCGTTGCTGGAAAGCCGCCCGGTCACCGCCACTGCCTGCGCATAGTGGGTGTGAACCCGGCCGGTGCGCGCAAGCGCCAGTTGAGCCAGCTTGTCGGTGTAAGTGCCCTTGAGTTTGGCCAGGCCGCGGTGCTCCAGGATCTTGGCCGGCAACGGGTAGTCTTCGGCCAGTTTTTCCAGCACTTCCTCGTCGGTGCTGGGGGCGCCCGTGGCCGTTTTCTTGACCACGGGCAGACCGAGCTTGGTGAAAAATATTTCGCCAATCTGTTTCGGACTGCTCAAATTGAAGGGCTGGCCCGCCAGCTCATGCGCTTGCTTTTCCAGTTGCAGGATGCGTTGGCCCAGCTCATGGCTTTGCGTGGCCAGCATCGGCGCGTCAATCAGGACACCGTTGCGTTCAATACGGTAAAGGGCTTCGCTGCTGGCAATTTCAAGCTGGTAAATGAAGCGCAACTTTTCATCCGCCTGCAGCTGGGGCCACAGGACCCCATGCACGTCGAGCGTCATGTCCGAGTCTTCACCCGAATACTCGGCCGCTTTGGCAACATCAACCTGGTCAAAGCAGATCTGGTGTGTGCCTTTTCCGCACAAGTCCTCAAAACTGATACCGCTGCGCCCCAGATGACGTTCGGCCAGGCTGGCCAGGCCGTGCGGCTTGTGAACTTCAAGCACGTAGCTTTGCAGCATGGTGTCGTGGGTGTAACCCTGTACCTCGATGCCGTGATTGGCGAATACATGCCGGTCATACTTGATGTGCTGGCCCAGCTTCTTCTTGCCAGCGTCTTCCAGCCATGGCTTGAGCCGTGCCAGCACGGCATCACGCGGCAACTGTTGCGGCGCATCGGGGTAGTTGTGCGCCAGTGGGATGTAGGCAGCCTGACCCGGCGTCACGCTGAAACTGACGCCCACGATTTCGGCCCGCATCTCATCAAGCGAGGTCGTCTCGGTATCAACCGCCACCAGGTCCGCCGCCGCCACCAGACTCAACCAGCGTTCAAAGGCGGACCAGCTCAGAATGGTTTCGCAGACCAACCCGGTGACGCGAGCCGTGGGAGGCCGAGTCGGGGACTCCGGTTCGCTGAACAAATCGCGCACCCCCAACTCAGGGTCGCTCGGGACGACCGCAGTGGCGCCGGACGCGGCGCCCGCCCCGCTTAACGCCCGCGCCAGACCCTTGAATCCATATTGGTTGTAGAAGGCGACCAGGGCCGGCGTATCCATGACCCCCATCGCGATTGAATTCAGTGCCGGCAAATCAGGGACCCAGGCCGTCAAGTCGCAATCGGTCTTGATAGTCAGTAGCTGACGACCCAGCGGCAGCCAGTCCAGTGTCTGTTTCAGACTTTGCCCGACCGAGCCTTTGATGCTGTCAGCGTTTGCCACCACAGCCTCCAGCGAGCCATACTGTTGCAACCATTTGGCCGCCGTCTTGGGACCAACCTTGGGCACGCCGGGTACGTTGTCGATGGCGTCGCCCACCAGCGTCTGAAAATCCACCATCAGGCGCGGTGGCACACCAAATTCGGCCTGCACACCGGCCACGTCACGGCGCCGTCCGTTCATGGTGTCAATAATGGTGATGTGTTCATCAACCAGTTGTGCCAGGTCCTTGTCACCGCTGCTCACCGTCACCTCAATACCCTGTCCGGCGGCAATCACCGCCAGCGTCCCGATCACGTCGTCAGCTTCGACACCAGGCACCGCCAGCACGGTCCAGCCCATCAGGCGCACGACTTCGTGAATAGGTTCAATCTGCGCCCGCAAGTCATCGGGCATGGGTGAACGGTGCGCCTTGTACTCA
Organism: uncultured beta proteobacterium; assembly: GCA_963750815.1. Classification (GTDB taxonomy): domain Bacteria; phylum Pseudomonadota; class Gammaproteobacteria; order Burkholderiales; family Burkholderiaceae_C; genus Rhodoferax. Next base: position 335,990 of record CAVVRS010000001.1, on the reverse strand, counting down.
GGATACAAAGCGTCGCGAAACGTGGGGCCTTTGGCGTCAAAAATACAAGCTGCAAAATCGGCTGAAACCTCTTTTCGCAGGCTTTGCAGCATATTGATCATGCCGCGAATGGCGCCGGTGGGGGCACTGGCGGGGTCCCCTGGCACCGCCCGCAAGTCCGGCATGGCGTGAAACGCGCGGTAGAGGTAGCTGGAGCCGTCCACCAGAAGCAGGACCTTTTTACCCGATTTGAAATCATTCATGCGTCCATTTTGCCTCTGACTGCAGAAACAGCCGTGGTTCTACAATCCTGTCATGCCCTTTGCACTATTTTTCAGCCTCCCGCTGTCCTGTTTTTCGAGTTATTGATTCATGGCGGTTTATACAGAAGTCTCAATGGAAGAGGCCCGTCTCCTGCTGCGCCAACTCAAACTGGGTGAACTCAAAACCATGCAGGGTTGCCCGGGCGGCATCGAAAATACCAATTACTTCGTGACCACCGAGGTCGATGCGCAAAACCGCGATTACGTGCTCACCCTGTTTGAGCGGCTGACGATGGCGCAACTGCCCTTTTACCTTCGGTTGATGAAGCACCTGGCCGGGCGCGGCATACCGGTACCCGATCCGACTGCCAACTCGCAGGGTGATCTGGTTTTTGAACTGCGGGGCAAGCCGGCGGTCGTGGTCAACAGGTTGCGCGGCAAAAGCGAGCTCATGCCAACGACAAAGCATTGCGCGGCAGTCGGTGCGACCCTCGCCAGAATGCATCTGGCCGGGCGTGATTTCCCGCTGAGCCAGCCCAATCTGCGTGGCTTGCCCTGGTGGGTTGAGACGGTGCCGGTGGTGTTGCCCTTTTTGACCGGTGCCCAGGCCGCGCTGATCCACAGCGAGCTGGCCTACCAGACCCATATTGCGGCGTCGTCGGCCTACGCCGCGTTGCCAAGAGGTCCGATTCACGCCGACCTGTTTCGAGACAACGTGATGTTTGAAAATCTGCACGGCGAGCCTCGGCTCAGTGGTTTCTTCGACTTCTATTTCGCCGGCATCGACAGCTGGGTTTTTGATATTGCCGTGTGCATGAACGACTGGTGCCTTGACCTGGCGTCCGGCGCGCCCGATGGTGCCAGGTCCGAAAGTCTGCTGGTGGCCTACCACGCCGTGCGGCCGCTGGAAGGCGCAGAGCTGGAGTTGCTGCCCGCCATGCTGCGCGCCAGCGCCTTGCGGTTCTGGATTTCGCGGCTATGGGATTGCCACCTGCCGCGCGAGGCGAGTCTGCTCAAGGCTCACGACCCGGACCATTTCGAACGCGTGTTGCGCCAGCGCGCCAGCCACCCCGAACTTTCAAAAACGACTGCGATTTGCCCATGAAGCTGAAACTTGTTCCCGCCCGCACCGGCATCATGTGGGTCAAGCTGGGCATGCGGACCTTTTTCAGACAGCCACTGGCGCTGGCCGGCCTGTTTTTCATGTTCATGGCCGTCATGACGGTTGCCAGCCAGTTGCCATACGTCGGTTTCGTACTGGCCATGGCGCTGCTGCCGGCCGCCACGCTGGGCTTGATGGTGGCCACACGTGAGGCGACTGATGGCCGCTTCCCGATGCCGCTGGTGTTGCTGGCAGCGTTTCGCGCCAGCCGGCAGCAGGGGCGCGCCATGCTGGTACTGGGTGGCCTCTATGCCCTGGGTTTTCTCGGCGTGATGGGTGTCTCATGGCTGATGGATGGCGGTAATTTTGCACGCGTTTATCTGGGCGGCTCGACACCTACCCGCGAGATGATGCTGGAGAGCGATTTTCAGGCCGCCATGTGGGTTTTCATCGGCCTGCATCTGCCGCTGTCGTTGCTGTTCTGGCATGCGCCGGCACTGGTGCACTGGCATGGCTTGCCCCCCGCAAAAAGCCTGTTTTTCAGTCTGGTCGCCTGCCTGCGCAACTTCTGGGCGTTTGCGGTTTTTGGCTTGATGTGGCTGGGCTTGCTGGTGCTGCTGGTCATCAGTATCACCACCGTTGGCGCCTTGTCAGGCAACCCGGGGCTGGCGGGCGACTTGCTGTTTCCGTTGTTAATGCTGGTTGCCTCGATGTTTTTCACATCGCTCTATTTCACCTTCAGGGACAGCTTTGAGCCGGCACCGGCAAGCGACCCGCCAGCCGGCGAGGGTTCTACCCCTTGACGGCCACACCACGCAAACGGCGCGCCACAAACAGCAAGCCCGCCACCGTCAACACCGCACACACGAACAGTGGCACCATGATCTGGACCGTGCTGAAACCTTCGCCCCGCAGGACCCGCATCATGAGCGTGTTCTGCGCCAGCGCCGGCACCCAAAAATGCCAGGCCTCCTCACCGGTCTGATTGAACAGCGTCACCATCGGCAGCAGCGAGACGGCCAGCATCACCACGGTGCTGTTGGCCTGCGCTTCCTTGAAGCTCCTGCAGCGAATCGCCACTGCCATCAGCACCGCTGACACGGCTGCCGCGAATGGCAGCAGGACAACCAGAAACAGGCCCACTTCACGCCAGCCAAACTGGAACATGGCTTGCAAGGTGTCGCTGCGCAGCAACCATTGTCCGGGCAGGAAGCTCAGACAACTCAGCACCGCAATCAGCATGCTCACCGCCGCCACCGCGCCCCACTTGCCCAGCACCAGCAGAAAGCCCGCTACCGGGTTCATCAGCAGCGGCTCCAGCGAGCCGCGCTCGCGCTCACCGGCAGTGCTGTCCAGTGCGGCATTGAGCGCACCGGAGACGACCGCAATCAGCACGAAAAATGCCACCATCCCGGTGAACTGGGCGGCCCGCGCCTGGCTGCTCGCAAGGTCACGCTCCTGCACCCTCACAGGGGTCAGCAATTCGACCGACACGCCGCGCAGCGCCAGACTCAAACCGACCCGCTCCTGGCTGAAACCGCGCAGCAGCTCGGCAACACGCCCCAGCGCCGACTGGCTTTGCTTGTTGGCGCTGTCGCTGACGAGTTCAATCTCCGGGCTGTCGCCGCGCAGCAGGGTAGCTTCAAAGTCTTGCGGAATCACCAGCACCGGGTCACCCAGCTTGGAGTCGCGCAACAGCCGCTCGTAATCCGGCGGTGCCGGTTTGACCGCCCAAGTCTGACGTTCGAAGTAATTTTTGAGGCTCGGTGCCTGCGCCATGCCGACTACCAGCACCTCGCGCTTTTCAGCTTTCGCCTCCAGCGAACCAATCAGGCCGGACAGCGCCAGCAGCACCAGCGGCCCCATCAATACACTCGACGCCAGCACCACCAGCAGCGTGCGCCGGTCGCGCAATGCGTCCAGCAATTCCTTCTGGAATACCGTCAGGGCACGACGCCAGACCTTCATGTTGGTGCTCCGGTGCGGGTGGCCTCATGCGCGGCAAACGCCAGCTGCACAAAGGCCTCTTCAAAATCTTCCTCGCCAGTGCGCTGCAGCAACTCCGCGACGGTGCCGCTGGCCACGGTGCGCCCTTGTGACACGACCACCACACTGTCGCACAGACGCTGCGCCTCCTGCATGATGTGGGTGGAAAAAATGATGCACTTGGCGCCCCCTTCGGGCGTGCGCAAGAATCGCAGCGACTCGCGCAGGGCACGTGTGGCCAGCACATCGAGGCCATTGGTCGGCTCGTCGAGCACAATGTTGGCCGGGTCATGTACCAGTGCCCGGGCCAGCGCCGTCTTCATGCGCTCGCCCTGGCTGAAACCTTCGGTACGGCGCTCCAGCAGGGGTTGCAAGTCCAGCATCCGTGCCAGTGTTTCAGCGCGCGCGTGGGCGGCGTCGCGGCCCATGCCCTGCAGTTGACCAAAGTAAACAATGTTCTCGCGTGCGCTCAGGCGCGGGTAGAGTCCGCGCGCATCACTGAGTACACCCATGCGCGCCACCGCCGCCTGCGCTTGGCTGGCGACGTCTATCCCGTCTACCGTCATGCGCCCGGCGTCGGGTGTGATGAGCCCGGCCAGCATGCGCAAGGTGGTTGTTTTGCCGGCACCGTTGGGACCAAGCAGGCCTGTGATATGACCATTGGGCGCGGTAAAGCTGACGTCACGCACGGCCTGCACCAACGCTGGTGCCTTGCGTTTGAACGACAGGGACGCCAGCGACAGGCGCTGGCGTGGCGCGCGCGGCGCCGCAAACGAGCGTGCCAGGTGTTCGATTTCGATCATGGTGCGGTACCCACCGGAATGAACGCCGGCGGACGGGGAACGCCTCTGGCACAGGACGCATCAACTGCCGTGGCGGCAGCGTCGTCCACCAGGTCGATGAAACGAAACAGCACATCGCGCATACAGCCCAGGTTCATTACACCGTGGCCGGCATTCGGCACCACCACATGCTGCGCTTTCGCCCCCAGCGCCTGCGCCACGCGGGCGCCGTGCCGGGGCGGAGTCACCGGGTCCAGGCCGCCACTGAGCACCAATGCCGGTGCCGGGCTGGGCCGCACAACATAAAACCCGGCAGCAACCTCGCCCCTTGGCCAGAAACCGCAGGCGCTGGCATAAAGCTGACTGAATTCGGTGCTGAAATCCCGGCCCGGCTGGTCGCGGCTGAGCGCCAGCCGCGGCATGTCTTCGGCACACACCACTGAAAAGTGCATGCCCATGGCGAGGCGGCTCGGGCCATGCCCGCCCAACAAGGTGCCGACGCCCAGCAGAGCGTCAAAACGGCCACGCGCCGCCTCCGTGATGGCGTGTGGCAAAGCCGCTGCCATAAATGGCGCGTACAGCGGTCCACGCACGCTGCCAAGCAGCATTTCACGCGTCAGAGTCAGTTGCTCAACGACCCCGGTCAATGGCTGTGTCAATGCCACCGGCTTGGGCAGACCCAGCAGCAAGCTGTTCCAATCAGCGCGAAGTCGGGGGTAGGCTTTGGCGCACGCTGCATCCTGCTCGCAGGCGTGCAACATGGCATCCCACGCCGCCTGGCTATCCATCGACACACTGGCGGGCAGCGCCATGTCGGGTGGCGCTACGCCATCGACAACGCTGCGGCGCACTGCCTGCGGAAACTGGCGCAGGTACTCCAGCACCGCCCGCGTGCCGTAGGACGCGCCAACCAGGTTGATGCGCGCGACGCCGAGCGCCTGACGTACCGCATCAAGATCCTGCATGGCCAGCGTAGTCGTGAAGAATCGCAAATCGCCATAGGGCAGCTTTTGCAACTGTGCCAGGCATTGACGCAACCGCTCTTCGCGCCGCGGCCCATCGAGTTGCTCGGCCAACGCGGCGTGCCGGTCTTCGTCGCACATCAGCGGCGCGGACTTGCCGGTGCCGCGCTGATCGACAAATACCAGGTCACGCCGATTGTTGAGCCGGCTCATCTGCTGCGCTACCCCGGACGCCACACCGATGGCACTTTGGCCCGGCCCACCGGCGAGCAAAAACACCGGGTCGGGCAATTTGCGGCGTGCCAGTGCCGGCAGCACCACGAAATGCACATCGATCTGCGTGCCTGCGGGATGGCTGGGGTCGAGCGCGCGATGAAGCACGCCGCACTGCACCTCAGTGCGAAGGCCGGGAACCCGGCAGGGTTTGAGGGACTCAGCGCCGGCGGCAAACGGGGTTAGCAGCCAGAGTGCCACCACAGACAACCGGCCAATGCGGGAAAAAACCAGGGCGCCGAGGTCTGAAACTTTAAGGCAGTGGCGCAACGGATTCATGTCAGGGAGATACCGGATTGATGCCTGCTCAAGGCAGCGGCGTCAGTTTGGCCACACTCAACGCCAGCCATTTCACGCCATGGCGCGGAAAATTGATTTGCGCCCGCGCATCGTCCGCCGCACCTTCGAGTGTCTGCACCGTGCCTTCGCCAAATTTGGCATGAAACACCCTCATGCCGGCACGCAGACCATGCGAGGGCGCGGCTTTCTGCGGCACGACCAAAGCACCGGAAAACCGTGAATATTCAGTGCCAAACTGGCCTCTAGCCCGCGTTGAATATGCGTAGCCAGCTCCTGAATTCATAGCATTGTCAAGACCATGTCCGCGCTGCTTTGGCGTGATCCACTTGAGCGCCGACTCCGGCAACTCGTCGAAAAAGCGGCTCTTCAGGTTGTAGCGGGTCTGGCCGTGCAGCATGCGGGTTTGCGAATGGCTGAGGTACAGACGCTGGCGTGCACGGGTGATGGCCACGTACATCAGCCGCCGTTCCTCTTCCAGGCCGGCGCGGTCGCTCAGGGAGTTTTCGTGTGGAAACAAACCCTCTTCCATACCGGTGATGAAAACACAGTCAAACTCAAGTCCCTTGCTGGAATGCACGGTCATGAGCTGGACGGCGTCCTGCCCGGCCTGGGCCTGGTTGTCGCCGGCTTCCAGCGCGGCATGGGACAGAAAAGCCGACAGCGGCGAGATGGTTTCGCCGGTCTGGGCATCGGGTGCCTGCTGGTCCCGCTCCGGCTGGTTCAAGTCCAGGCCCTGCGATGCCGGGGACTGCGTCAGCGCGTGCCCATGGGCGTTTTGCGGCGCGGCGCCAGCATCACGGCCAAAGTTTTCCAGCGACACAAAACTTTCCGCCGCATTGACCAGTTCCTCCAGATTTTCCACCCGGTCAGCGCCTTCACGATCGGCCTTGTAATGCGCGATCAAGCCGCTGTGGGTGAGTACGCGCTCGACAATTTCGCGCAGACTCAAGCCCTGCGTCTGCTCGCGCAACACGTCGATGCCCGCCAGGAAGGCGCCAATGTTGGTGCCGGCCTTGCCACCGAGACCACTGACTGCGTCACTCAATGAACAGCCGGCACCACGCGCCGCATCCTGCAGTTGCTCCAGGCTGCGCAGACCAATACCGCGGGGGGGAAAGTTCACTGCGCGCAAAAAACTGGTGTCGTCGCGCGGGTTCTCCAGCAAGCGCAGGTAAGCCAGCGCGTTCTTGATCTCGGCACGCTCGAAAAAACGCAGGCCGCCATACACTTTGTACGGCAGGGCGGCGTTGAACAAGGCGGTCTCGATGACCCGGCTCTGTGCATTGCTGCGGTACAGCACGGCAATCTCCTTGCGCTGCGTGTCGTCGCGTACCAGTTGCCGCATCTCGTCCACCAGCCACTGCGCCTCGGCAAAATCGCTGCTGGCCTCAAAGACCCGTACCGGCTCACCCGGGCCTCGGGCAGTGCGCAGGTTTTTTCCCAGGCGCTGGCTGTTGTGGCTGATCAATTCGTTGGCCGAGTCCAGGATATTGCTGCCGCTGCGGTAGTTTTCTTCCAGCTTGATCTGGTGGCACACCTTGAACTCACGCACAAAGTCGGCCATGTTGCCAACCCGCGCACCGCGAAAGGCGTAGATGCTCTGGTCGTCATCGCCAACCGCCAGCACACAGCCACTGGGCTTGAATGTGTCATCGGCCGAACCGGCGGCACCAGTGCCCGCCAGCATCTTGATCCAGGCGTATTGAAGCTTGTTGGTATCCTGAAACTCGTCAATCAGGATATGCCGGAAGCGGCGCTGGTAGTGCTCGCGGATTGGGTCGTTGTCACGCAGAACTTCATAGCTGCGCAGCATCAACTCGCCAAAATCGACCACCCCTTCACGCTGGCACTGATCTTCATAGAGCTGGTAAATCTCGACTTTCCTGCGTGTTTCCGGGTCGCGCACTTCCACCATATTGGGGCGCAAACCTTCTTCCTTGCAACCGCCAATGAACCACTGCATCTGTTTGGCCGGATAGCGCTCGTCATCAATGCCAAACTGTTTATACAACCGTTTGATGCCTGAGAGCTGGTCCTGTGTGTCCAGGATCTGGAAGTTTTGCGGCAGACTGGCGAGCTTCAGATGCGCTCGCAAAAAACGGTTGCACAGCCCATGAAAAGTACCAATCCACATACCGCGTACATTGAGCGGCAGCATGGCAGCCAGGCGCGTCATCATCTCGCGGGCCGCCTTGTTGGTAAAGGTCACTGCCAGCACACCACCGGGTGACACCTGGCCGCTCTGCAGCAACCAGGCAATGCGCGTCGTCAGAACGCGGGTTTTGCCGGAACCCGCGCCAGCCAGAATCAGGGCGTGCTCGGCCGGCAAAGTTACGGCCGCCACCTGCTCCGGATTGAGGTTATGCAGGAGCGGGGACGCCGGTGGACTGGCAAGTTTGATTTCTGCGAACATCCGGCCATTGTAGAAAGCCCGGGCGCGCCTGACCCCGAGTCAGTCGGCGCTGCTAGGCAGGTTCTTTACCGTCGGTCGGGGACGGCTTCGATGCCTCTGCCAGATCGGTGTCGCCAAATCCCGGACCTGCATCGCCGTGATCGGTATCCAGGAACAGCGGCAGATCCACTTCGGTGCCGGATGCCTGCGATGAAACATTTTCATCGACGTGCGGCACCGACAAATCCAGATCAAGCGCGAGCACGCGGCGAATTTCCGGCGACGACCGGCGGGACGACTCCGGAACAACAGAAAACCCGGCTGGCATCGTTGAGGTAAAACCCGGTTGGCCCGCAGCACGTGCTCTACTGTCGGACGCGACGGCCGCGGCCCTGGCCGCCGGAACTGCCGGGCGCACCGGTGCAACGCTCTGGGCCACGGCATGCAACACCAGCAAATCACGAAACGCTGCGATGTCAAAAGACTGGACACTATCGTCCCAGGGGTCGCGAAAAATACAGCTCTCAATTCGCTCCAGCACCCTGGACGTTGGCCAGAGCCGGGTGATGGTTGACATCACTTCCGGATAGGACTCCAATGACCGCCCTTCATTCCCGAAAAGGAAGAATTCAGGCACTTGTCCGGTAAACAACAGATTGAAATCCTGGCGCAACTGACGGAAATCGACTTTCAGGTTGTGCGTATGAAACAGGCCGAGCAAGTCCAGATAGATCGATGGATTGGGCTCGTCGCTTTCCTTGATTTGCCGACGCAGGATTTCCATGGCGCGGTCAGCTTGCCCGCGCGCCACAAAAAACTCTGTCTGCTGGCGAATGTCGAGCAACACTTCGGAATTCAGGTGGTGCGCCAGGCGGCCCCCGACCACCTCCGTGGAGGCGGCACCGGCCTCCTGTTGAGCGCTCCTGTCGTGGGCGGCATCGGGCGGCACAAGGTCAGCAAAATTGAGCTCCTCCGATTCAGGCAGATCGCTGTCTACCCCGGTTGCATCAACCGGTAGCATTGAAGCGCCGGTAACGCCAGCAGCAGTCCGGGTTGATTGAGCGGAGGGTGTGGTTGACGTTGCCGGCGTGCCACTCCACCAGTCATCGCCGGGCGAACGCGCAAGACGCTGACGGTTCCAAAGAAAAGCCAGCGCTGCCAGACTGGCAAGCAGCAGTGCCAGCAACGTATAAAACACGGTGCCGGAAAACCGTTCCGTCTCGGCTTGCTGCAAGCGCGCTTTCAATTCCAGCAAACTGGCGTCGTTCCTGGCGGCAGCACCCCGCAAGGCCTTCACATCGGCCTCCAGCGCCTGCATTTTTTGCAGGTTGCGCAAACTCTCCTCTGACGGTGCCGGCGCCGACGCAGGCTCCTGCCTGACCACCCGATCTGCCGGCAACTCCAGTGTGTCCAGCGTCAGGCGCGACTGCCCGGCGGCCGACCCCGGCTTGCCTGCCTGACCGGGGGACGGGTTGCGGACAGGGCCTGTTGCGGTTCGGGTCTGTGGGCGCTGGCCGTCGGTTGCGCGGCGAACCGGTCGCTTCACCACCCGCCTGGCGGCGGGTACCGCCGTCGATGCGATCGGCACCACTGGCTGCAGCGCCGGGGCAGCGACAACCGGCTGCGGCGTCGGCGACTCGACCTTGGCGGACGCCGCCACTACCGGCGGCGCCGTGGCAGGCACGACCCATGGCACCAGGGGGGCGGCAACTTCGCTGGGCAAATCGGCCAGCAAGACATAGCGACGCGTTGTTTTCTGGCCGCACCCGGTACGCAGATAAACAGTCACCACCGGTTCGTCTACCGCTGCTGACGACAGGATGCGCACATTGGCCTCAAGGCCTTGCGTTGCGGCTTCAACGACAACGCGCACGCGACTGGCGTCCTGACGCGCATCGGCATGGAATACATCGGCATCGAAACACAGGGAGGACGCGCTTTCACCTGCGTCCATCTGAACCTGAACCGTCATGTCCAGCGGATGACCGATCAACGCGGCACCCCGAATCCGGCCCAAGGTCAGCGCCTGACTGCCGAAAGCGAGACAAAGTAACGCGAGACCAACAATTTTTGCGTTTTGTTTCAACTTGGTTTTCCTGAGTTACATATATTTTACCCACAGCAAACTGACCGCCCGGTCAGCGCAAACTGGCGGTCGGCGTGCGTTACCCTGACTTTCAGTACCGTCACTGCGCAGTAAACTCGCGCCATGTGCCAACTACTTGGAATGAACAGCCGCCTGCCGGCCAGCCTGACCCTGAGCTTCACCGGATTTTCGCAACGCGGTGGCTGTACCGACCACCACGCCGATGGCTGGGGCATCGCCTTCTTTGAAAGCGAAGAGGCAACACCGGGTCAACCAGGCAAAGGAGTGCGTTACTTCGTCGACAAGCAGGGAGCCGCCACTTCGCCGATCGCCCAGATGCTGCGCAGCTACCCGATCAAGAGTCACAACGTGGTCGCCCACGTCCGCAAGGCAACTGTTGGCGCCGTGACTCTGGAAAACTGCCACCCGTTTGTGCGCGAGTTGTGGGGTCGCTATTGGGTTTTTGCCCACAATGGCGACCTGACAAACTACCGGCCGCTACTGCATGGCAGCTTCCGGCCCGTCGGCAACACCGACAGCGAGCTGGCGTTTTGCTGGCTGCTTCAGGAACTGTCGAAGTCGCATGCCGGTGTGCCGAGTGTCGAAGAGTTGACGCGCACCCTGAGCGAACTGGTGCCGCAGATCTCCCGACACGGGACTTTCAATTTTTTGCTGAGTAACGGCCAGGCCCTGTGGGCGCACGCCAGCACCAAGCTGTATTACGTGCTGCGCCAGCACCCGTTCACGCAAGTGCAGCTCAAGGACGACGATGTGAGTGTCGATCTGGCCGAACTCAATGGTCCGGAAGATCGTCTGGCGATTGTCGTGACCGAGCCGCTGACCACCAACGAAGACTGGATCGCCATGAAAGCCGGTGAGTTGCAGGTGTTCGTCGATGGCGCCATCGCCGACTGCAGCAGCTCAGGCTGCACACCCGCCTGTCAGTTCATCAAGGCCTGTTCGAGCGCATCGACAAACATTGCCGCCACGTTAAACCCGGTCTGATCAAATATTTCCTGAAAGCAGGTCGGACTGGTAACGTTGATTTCAGTCAGGCTGTCGCCGATCACGTCCAGACCCACCAGCAATAATCCGCGGCTGTTCAAAATGGGTCCCAGTTCCTCGGCAATCAGCCGGTCGCGTGCGCTCAAGGCCTGTGCCACGCCTTTGCCGCCGGCGGCCAGGTTGCCGCGCACCTCACCGCCCTGCGGAATGCGTGCGAGGCTGAAGGGCACGGGCTTGCCACCAATCACCAGCACCCTTTTGTCGCCCTGCGCTATGGCGGGTAAAAATTTTTGTACCATGACAGTCTCGGCGCCATCGCCATTGAGCGTCTCAATGATGCCACCCAGATTCAGACCGTCTTCCCTGACGCGGAAGATACCCATGCCGCCCATGCCATCAAGCGGCTTCAGGATGATGTCTCGATGCAGGGCATGAAATTGACGAATGTCCTGTGCCGAGCGCGTCACCAGCGTTGGTCCAATGAACTGGGGAAACTCCAGAATGGCCAATTTTTCAGGATGATCGCGCAGCGCCCGGGGTTTGTTGAAAACCCGCGCGCCTTCGCGCTCAGCCTGCTCCAGCAAATGCGTAGCGTAGAAAAATTCACTGTCAAACGGTGGGTCTTTTCGCATCACGATCGCGTCAAAATCTTTCAAGGGCGTGCACAAGACGCTCTCGATTTGATACCACGCTGGACTCTCGCCGGTGAGCCGGAGGGTGCTGACCTCGGCTTGCACCAGTCCACCCGACAGCCAGGCTATTTGCTGCGGCTGGCAAACCGCAATGGTGTGACCACGGGCCTGCGCGTCACGCATCATGACAAATGTGGTGTCTTTGTAAATCTTGAATGAGTCGATCGGGTCGGCGACAAAAAGGATGTTCATGGGCAGGCGCAGGTTCAGGCCAAAGGCGGTTTGAAAACACGGGATTTGCCATACTGTTGCACAAATAGTGCAACAGTACCGGCCAGCACGCCCCAAAAGGCCGAGCCGACGCCGGCAATGACAATGCCACTGAGTGTGACGAGGAATGTGATGAGGGCGGCTTCACGATGCAGTTCGTCGCGCACTGCGCTTGCCACGGCCGAGCCAATGGTCCCCAGCAGAGCCAGGCCGGCAATCGCTGCGATGAGTTCTTTGGGAAACGCCGTGAGGGCGCCAGTGATTACCGTACCAAAGACCCCGATCAGTACGTAAATGGCGCCGCACGACACGGCTGCCGTGTAGCGTCGCTGCGGGTCTGGATGGGCTTCCCGACCCATGCAGATGGCGGCGGTAATGGCACTGAAATTAAGGGCGAAAGCGCCAAACGGCGCCAGCAGCAAAGTGGCCAGACCGGTCAAGGTGATGATTTTTGAAACCGGAATGCCCGCACTGCCGCTTTGGCCCGGCAGACTGGCATAACCGGCCACCCGAATGGCCGCCACCCCCGGCAGGTTTTGTGACGCCATGGTGACGACGAACAGGGGCAGCGCCAGGCTGATGGCGGCGCCCCAAGTGAAGCGCGGTGCGGTAAATACCGGTACTGCAAGGGAGAAATTGACGCCAGCACCCGTAAAACCGCCCGTCGCAGCGACATAAACAATAGCGGCCAGCAGGGTCAGCGGAACGCAGTAACGGGGCACCCATCGCTTGCCCAGCAAGTAGCTTCCCAGCATGAGCAGCACCAGCGGCAAGTTGGTTTGCGCGGCCATAAATGCCTGCAAACCAAAACGTGCCAGGACGCCTGCCAGCAAGCCTGAAGCAATCGCCAGCGGCAGACGGTCCATCAGTCGCTCAAACCAGCCGGTGACGCCAGACACGGTGACGAGCACGGCACACAGCAGGAATGCCCCGACCGCTTCATTCATGGAAAAGCCACCGGCCAGACCGGCCGTGGCCAGGACCGCCGCGCCGGGCGTGCTCCAGGCTACCATGACGGGCAGGCGCAGCCACAGGGAAGGAATCAGTGTGCACAACCCCATCCCCAGGCCTAGCGCCCACATCCATGAGCTGATGAGCTCAGGCGTGGCACCAAACGCCAGTGCCGCCTGAAACACGATGGCCACCGAACTGGTAAAGCCCACCAGCACCGCAACAAAGCCGGCGGTGAAGGCAGACCAGCTCAGATCCTTGAAAAAACGCATGGGTCAATCTCAATCAGTGGCTGGCAGAGCTTGGCCACACCGCGCGAGCTGCGGTCTGTCCCGCAAGGTGGACCGCCAACATCCCGTTTCGTGTTGGGGACAGAGCACGCTCACTTCGTGTAGCTTTGGTTTGTCACACAAGGCTTTAAATTTCAATTTTTGAACCCAGTTCGACCACCGCGTTATTGGGCAGCTTGAGGAAATCGGCGGCGCCGCTGGCGTTGTGATGCATCTGTGAAAAGAGCTTTTCGCGCCATTGCGACATGCCGCTGCTGATGGTCGGGACCACCGTATCGCGCGACAGGAAGTAACTGGTGGTCATGGCTTCAAGCTCGCAACCGCGGCCCTTGATATGTTGCAGTGCCTTGGGAATGTCCGGATCATTCTTGAAGCCGTAATGGATAACGACCTGCCAGCAATCGTGCCCCAGAGATTCGATCTCCAGGCGCCGGTCCATGCCAATCCACGGCACTTCGTGGTTGCGCACCGTGACAAACAGGTTGTTGCTGTGCAGCACCTTGTTGTGTTTGAGGTTGTGCAGCATCGCATTGGGTACGGTACCCGATTCGGCCGTCAGGAAAACGGCGGTGCCTTCCACCCGCACCGGCGGACTGACAAACACGGCCTCCAGAAAACTGGTCAGGTCGATCGCATCAGCCCTGAGTTTTTCATTCAGCAAACGCCGACCGTCCTTCCACGTCATCATGAGCGTGAAGATGGCACCACCAATCATGAGCGGAAACCAGCCGCCGTCGAACAGTTTGAGCAGGTTGGAGGCCCAGAAGGCGAAGTCGACGACGAAAAAGAAACTGGTCGCCGCAATGCACATGGCAAATGGATAGTGCCACCGGTAACGGATGACGTAATAGGTAAGGATGGTCGTAATCAGCATGTCCGTGCATACCGCAATGCCATAAGCAGCAGCCAGATTGGTGGAAGACTTGAACATCACCACCGCCATCACGATGGCCGCAAACAGTCCCCAGTTGACAAACGGCAGGTAGATCTGGCCGGTTTCCTTGACACTGGTGTGCATGACCTGCAAACGGGGCAGGTAACCGAGTTGTATGACCTGCTTGGTCACGCTGAAGGCACCCGAGATCAGCGCCTGCGACGCAATCACCGTGGCCATGGTGGCCAACCCCACCATCGGCAACAAGGCCCAATCGGGCGCCATCAGAAAGAACGGGTTCTTGACCGCCTGCGGGTTCTTCAACAGCAGGGCGCCCTGTCCAAAGTAGTTGAGCGTCAGGGCCGGCATGACGACGGCAAACCAGGCCACGCGTATCGGCTTTTTGCCAAAGTGGCCCATATCGGCATACAGCGCCTCGGCTCCGGTCACGCACAAGACCACGGCACCCAGAATTATGAAGGTGATTCCCGGGTTGTGCCAGATGAAACCGAGCGCGAAGTGCGGGCTGATGGCCCACAGAATGGCAGGGTTGGTGAGAATCTGCACCACCCCCAGCAATGCAATGACCGCGAACCAGACCAGCGTGATCGGACCGAAGAACTTGCCGATACCACTGGTGCCGCGCTTTTGCACTGCGAACAGGCCGAACAGAATGACCAGCGTGATCGGAACCACGTATTTCTTGAAGGCTGGCGATATGACTTCCAGGCCCTCGACCGCCGACAAGACCGAAATGGCCGGCGTGATAACGCCGTCACCATAAAACAGGCAGGTACCAAAGATTCCCACCAGCAACAGTACCCGGCGCAATTCGGGCCGGTCCTTGACCGACTGCGAAGCCAGCGCCAGCATGGCCACCAACCCCCCCTCGCCGTTGTTGTCGGCGCGCAGCACCAGTACCACGTACTTGAGCGACACGATGATCGTCAAGGTCCAGAAAAGGATCGACAGAACCCCGTAAACATTGTCGGACGTGAAAGGAACATGGCCGGAGCCAAATACTTCCTTGACGGCGTACAGTACGCTGGTTCCGATGTCCCCATAGACAACGCCAATGGCACCCAGCGTGAGCGCAGCGAGAGACGATTTGGAGGCTGCCACTAGTTCACCACGACCTGGTTTCCGGCACACTTGCCGCCCGTGGGGGCGCGCCAAGCCGCACTGGCGCCAGACTTACTCATACACCTCGGCATCCGGATCGGTCGCTTCCAGTTCGTAACTGGCGGCCAGCATTGCCAGGCGTCCGACCACGCCATACATGTAAAAGCGATTGGGTGCGCTGGCGCCGGGCTTGCTGCCAGGCAGCGCCAAGTGCGTGTTTTGTTCAAACGCCAGCGGCATGAAACTTGCGCCGGGCGCCTTCAGATTTTCCTCAACACCCCGTTCGGCGTGAACACGATAGAAACCACCGACGACGTAGCGGTCTATCATGTAAACCACCGGTTCAGCCGGCGCCTCGTTGATCCGTTCATTGGTGAGAACACCTTCCTGCACAAGGATGTCGCAAGTCTGCAGAGCGGGCCGGCTGGCGTTCTTCGTCCGTCGCGGGTTCAGGCTGAGCGCCTCCAGATCCTTGACATCGCGCACCGTCGCGATGCCCATGCCATGCGCATCATTGTCCGCTTTGACCACGACAAAAGGCTTTTCCTTGATGCCGTATTCCTTGTACTTGCGGCGAATTTTGGTCAGCAAGGTGTCCACATTCGTGGTCAGACATTCGCTTCCCGTGTCATCGGCCAGGCTGACCTCGCTGCAGCGGGTAAACATCGGCGTAATCAGCCATGGATCGACGCCGAGCAACTTGCCCAGACGCTTGGCCACTTCTTCGTAGCACTTCAAATGCTTGCTCTTGCGCCGTGTTGCCCAGCCCGCGTGCAAGGGCGGCAACAGGTATTGCTCGTGAAGGTCTTCCAGAATGCCGGGTACACCAGCACTCAAGTCGTTATTGAGCAAAATAGTGCAGGGGTCAAAATCCTTCACACCCAGGCGGCGCTTGCTGCGAATGACGGGTTCCAGTGTGACGCTATCACCGTCGGGCAACTCAATGGTGGTGGTTTTCTTGATCGCCGGATCAATCGAGCCGATCCGCACGTTCAGGCCTGCCATGTGGAAGATGCGTCGCAATTGCGCCAGGCTTGACAGGTATAAATGATGGTCCACGTTATTCTCGGGGATCAGTAGCAGGTTGCGCGCCTCCGGGCAGATTTTCTCGATCGCCGCCATTCCGGCCTGCACCGCCAGCGGCATCATCTCGGGTGTCAGGTTGTTCCAGCCAGCGGGAAACAGATATGTGTCCACGGGTGCCAGTTTGAATCCGGCATTTCGAACGTCCACCGAACTGTAAAACGGCGGCGTGTGCTCCATCCATTCCAGCCGGAACCAGCGCTCAATGGCCGGCATGGAGTCCAGCACACGCTGCTCAAGTTCGTTGATGGGGCCGGTAAGCGCTGTGACGAGATGTGGAACCATGCGGTCCTCGTTGAAATTATGGGTCAGACTTCTGGATGCGAGGTCGATTCTGCCTTATGGAAGGCCCATTATTTTGCGCCCCCGACCAGCCACTGCACCAGCTTGCTGGCCGATTCAGGGCTCAATCGTTCATGCGCCTCAACGTGCTCCAGCGTTTTACCGGTGCGGTAGCTGGCCACAAATTTTTCCTGCGCTGGCGCATCGCCCTTGAGCCTAGCAAGCTTGCTTGCCAGGCTGGCAAAAGCAGGCGCCTCGCCGCGCAGGTAGCTACCGTGGCAGTTGTAGCAACCTTTCTCGATGGCCAGTTCGGAGCTGGCTTGCGCCGCCAGCGGAGCGGCCATTGCGAGAAGCAGCAAAGCCGAAAATTGAGGTTGGCGCGGGGTGAAATGTGGCATGAAAATCCCTTGTCCGGTGTATTCAACAACAGCGCGATGGACGTCGGCCAGTGGCGCTAAACGCGCACTTCACCGGCCCCCAGCACAACGTACTTCAACGAGGTCAGGCCTTCAATTCCTACCGGCCCGCGGGCATGGAACTTGTCGGTGCTGATACCAATCTCGGCCCCAAGTCCGTATTCAAAACCATCGGCAAAACGGGTACTGGTATTGACCATCACGCTGGCCGAATCGACCTCGCGCAGGAACGCCTGGGCATGCATGTGGTCGCGCGTGATGATGGCATCGGTATGGTGTGAGGAGTACTGGTTGATGTGGGCAATCGCCTCCTGCACATCGTCCACCAGCTTGATGCTGACGATGGGCGCAAGGTACTCCGCAAACCAGTCCTGCTCGCTGGCCGGGACCAGTATGGGAACTGGTAATGCTCCTGTATTAATAGCTGCTTGCGCAGATCCCACGAGGCCTGTAAGCCTGTTTGACTCAAAAATAAGCAGGCTTTCAGGGTCGCAGCGCATCTCAACCCCTTTTTTGGCGTAAATGCTGCCGATAAGGGGCAGAAACTTTGCCGCCACGCCGCGCGCCACCAGCAGACTCTCCATCGCATTGCAGGGGCTGTATTTGTGGGTCTTGGCGTTGTCCGCCACGCTGACGGCCATAGCGATGTCACATGGATCGTCAACATAGACGTGACAATTTCCATCGAGATGCTTGATGACCGGCACCCGTGCGTTGCCACTGATACGTTCAATCAAACCCTTGCCCCCACGCGGAATGATGAGGTCGACAAACTGCGGCATGGTGATGAGCTGGTCGACCACCTCGCGGTCGGTGATTTGCACCAGCTGGACGGCGTCCACCGGCAGACCACTTCCGGCCAGCGCCTGCTGCACCAGGCCGGCCAGCGCCTTGTTGGACTCTATGGCTTCCGAGCCACCACGCAAAATGCAGGCGTTGCCGCTCTTGATCGACAGGCCGGCGGCCTCGATGGTAACGTTTGGACGACTCTCGAAAATCATGCCAAAGACACCTATGGGCACCCGCATTTGCCCAACCCGGATGCCGCTGGGCTGCTGCTTCATGCCAATGACTTCACCAATCACGTCGGGCATGGCAGCCAGCTGTTCCAGGCCCAGGGCACAGGTCTCTATCACTCCCGGCGTGAGTTTGAGCCGGTCCACCAGGGGTGGCGCCAGCCCGGCCGCCAGCGCGCGTTCAATATCCCTGGCATTGTCGATCCCAAGCGCCTGCTGGTTGCCGCGCAACAACCTGGCGAGCTCCCGAAGCGCTATGTTTTTAGTAGCTGTCTGCGCCTTTGCCATAAGGAAAGACGCCGATTTGGCTTTAAAACCAAGGGCGTTTGCATAGTCCACGATGTTGCGAGCAGTCATACGCTATTTTGGCACGGGCCAGCGCCAGCTAACGAACCCGTTGCACAGAAACAGGCACGGCGCAGTGGGCGCACAGCATCAGCGCCAGACGGTGCAACGCCTGCCATCCTTCAACCGGCCAATCGGAGTGCCTGAGGCCCTTGACTATGCCGTCCACCTGGTGCGCCGCCTGCAACAAGCTGGCCAGAGTCGCATCGCTCAAACGTGGCAGGACGCGCTCGAACAAGCGCTCTTTGGCGCCCCAGACACGCTGCTCGCGCAGCGCCAGCGGCATCGGTCGACCTTGCGCCAGTGCATCCTTGACCCGTTTGAGGGCGCGAATATCTTCACTCAACGTGTAGTGCACCAGCACTTCGGCCTCGCCTTCGGCTCTCAATCCATCGAGCATGCGTTGCACCCGCACCGTGTGTCCGGCCAGAACCGCCTCTGCCAGCCGGAAAACGTCGTAACGTGCCACATTCAGTACAGCACCCTCAATCTGGTCAAAGTTCAGCTCGCCAGGTCCAAACAAAAGACCGAGTTTCTGGATTTCCTGATGGGCCGCCAGCAAATTGCCTTCCACCCGGTCAGCAAAAAACTGCAGGGCGCGCTGCCCGGTTTCACCGGCCGCTACCCGCTGGTCCTGACGGGACAGTCGCTGGGCAATCCACTGCGGCAACGCGCCGCGCTCGACCGGATCAACCTGCAGTGTGACGCCACAACTCTCCAGCGCACCATACCAGGCACCGCTTTTGGTCAGTTTGTCCAAACGCGGCAGCATGATCAGAGTCAGGGTCGTCTCGTTGCCGCGCGATTGCTCGGCGAGATGTTGAATGGCGGCACTGCCTTCCTTGCCCGGTTTACCCGACGGAATGCGCAACTCGACGATTTGCCGGTCAGCAAACAGACTCAAGGAGCCGCCCGCGGCCAACACCTCACTCCAGTCAAAATGGGACCCGGCCACGACATGCGAGCTGCGTTCGGTGTAGCCCAGGCTGCGGGCCGCAGTGCGAATGAGGTCGGCCGCTTCCTGAATCAGCAAGGGTTCATCGCCATGCAGGGTGTACAGGCTGTGCATGCCTTTTTGCAAATGAGGCGCGAGCTGGCTAACGGCGAGTTGCATGATTGATCGCAGCCATCCGGCGTAGCAGTTGCTGCACGATATCGGTTTGCATGTCGCGATACAGCAGCATTTCCTCCGCCTCCTTGGCCAGCACCGCCGACTCATTGAAACTGATGTCGCGCTGCTGCACAATTTCCGAGTCCGGCACCAACTCCTGGCCGTCACCGCCGCGAACCCTGAATTTCACCCGGATACGCAATTGAAACTCGCGCACCTGGCCCGAGCTGTTGATTCCGACCACCGTTTTTTCCCGTTGCTCACTGAGGATGTCGAGCACCACCTGTGCCTGCGTCAGTGCGACGCCGGGCGCCAGCACACGCACCGCTGCCGGATCAAATGAGCGGCGCAACTCCATGGTCAGGGTGCCACCTGGATTGGGCGTAATGGCAAGCGTCGAGAAGGCAAAGTCCTGATGGCTACGCAGCCTGAAACCGCAGCCGCCCACGAGCAGGCTTGCCAGAACAGCGTGCACCAGCAATACGACACTTGCGCGACGATTCATGGGGCTGGCGCTCAAATCACCACATTTACCAGCCGCCCGGCAACCACGACGACCTTCTTGATGCCGGCACCCTGAGCCAGTTTCTGGAACACTTCGCTGTCAATCGCCACCCGTTCAATTTCTTCTCTTGAGGCGTCGGCCGCCACCCGAATCGAACCTCTGAGCTTGCCATTGATTTGCAGCATGAGCTCAATCTCGTCTTGCAAAAGTGCGACTTGATCCACAGTGGGCCACGGCGCATCAAGCAAATCACCGTAGCGGGCGGTATAGCCGAGTCCGGCCCACAAAGCATGGGTGAGATGGGGCGTTGCGGGATAAATGGCGCGCAGCAAAATGCCAAAA
Source organism: uncultured beta proteobacterium (assembly GCA_963750815.1). Classification (GTDB taxonomy): domain Bacteria; phylum Pseudomonadota; class Gammaproteobacteria; order Burkholderiales; family Burkholderiaceae_C; genus Rhodoferax. Next base: position 315,621 of record CAVVRS010000001.1, on the reverse strand, counting down.
CCCTCGTGCACCGCGGCGCGGCTGCCAGCCGACCCATCGTCCCGAAAGTCTTCCAGGGCGTTGAGCAGTTTCATCGCTCCCGACACCACCGTGTTGTACTGCATGCGCTGGTAGTCGTAATCGATCTGCTTGAAGACGCTATGGATCTCCAGCCGCAAAGCCTTCGCTTCTTTCCCGAAATTTATATCATTTATGTCTTTTAGCCCCGTCTGGCTTGCGTAGGAAGCTATATTTTCAATAGCAGATAGTTTGACGCCGAAATTCCACAGGCGGCGTAAAAAGCGGTACGAACCTTCTACACCGGCGTCGTTCCATTCCAGCGAGGCCTCGGGCGGCGCGGTAAACATGGTGTAGAGGCGCGCCGTGTCGGCACCGTATTTTTCAATCAGCTGCTGCGGATCGACACCGTTGTTCTTGCTCTTGCTCATGGTGCCCATGCCCTCGTAGGTAACCGGCGTGCCGGCCGGCAGCGCACCCTTGGCAATGAGCAGTCTGGCGCCAGTCACCCTGCCGCTGGCGTCGTGCGTGTTCTCGACCTCCTGCGGCCAGAAATACTCGACGCCGCCGGTGTCAGACTTGCGCGAGTAAATGGGGTTAAGCACCATGCCTTGCGTGAGCAGTTTGGTGAAGGGTTCATCGACCTTGACCAGCCCCAGGTCGCGCATTACCTTGGTCCAGAAGCGCGCATACAGCAGATGCAGGATGGCGTGTTCGATACCCCCGATGTACTGGTCCATCGGCATCCAGTAATTGGCGCCTTCGCCCACCATCCGGTCGGCATTGCCGGGGTCGCAGTAGCGCATGTAATACCAGCTGGAGTCAACAAAAGTGTCCATCGTATCGGTCTCGCGGCGCGCACTGGCGCCACAAACCGGACAAACTACGCCGGCATGAAATCCTTCGTGTTTGTGCAGCGGGTTGCCCGAACCGTCGGGCACGCAGTCTTGTGGCAGCACAACCGGCAAATCTTTCTCCGGCACCGGCACGGCACCGTGTTCAGGACAGTGAATGATGGGAATCGGGGTACCCCAGTAGCGCTGACGGCTGACCCCCCAGTCACGCAGACGCCAGGTGGTTTTTTTCTCACCCAGGCCTTTGCCGGCCAGTTTGTGCGCCACACCTTCCACCGCCTGGGCGAACGTCATTCCACTGAAACTGCCCGAGTTGATGACGACGCCACGCTGCTTGTCGGCGTACCAGTCCTGCCAATGCTCATAGTCAAAGTGACCGCCGTCCACGTGTATCACCTGCTTGATCAGCAAGCGGTACTTCCTGGCAAACGCAAAATCACGCTCATCGTGCGCCGGCACGCCCATCACGGCACCATCGCCATAGCTCATGAGAACGTAGTTGCCGACCCACAGCGGGACCTGAAGTCCGGTCAGTGGATGGGTCACCTGAAGTCCGGTGGGCATGCCCTTTTTTTCCTGCGTCGCCAGCTCGGCCTCGGTGGTACCGCCGGACTTGCATTCCTCAATGAAGGCGGCCAACCGGGCGTTGGTTTGCGCCGCATGCAGTGCCAGTGGGTGCTCGGGCGCCACGGCGCAAAAAGTGACGCCCTTGATGGTGTCGGCACGGGTCGTAAAGACGTACATGCGGCCGCCGCCAATCAGGCTGCCAGAAGCATCCCGGATGTCGTGGGTGAAGGCAAAACGCACGCCCTCGGACTTGCCAATCCAGTTCTCCTGCATCAGCTTGACGCGCTCGGGCCATCCCGGAAGTCCGGTCTGTACCTGATCGAGCAGCTCTTGGGCGTAGTCCGATATTTTGAGGTAATAGCCCGGAATTTCACGCTTCTCAATGACCGCTCCGGTGCGCCAGCCCTTGCCGTCGATCACCTGTTCGTTGGCCAGCACAGTCTGGTCAACCGGATCCCAGTTGACGACCTGGGTCTTGCGGTAAGCAATACCTTTTTCCAGCATCTTCAAAAACAGCCACTGGTTCCACTTGTAATAGCTGGGGTCACAGGTGGCGACCTCGCGTGACCAGTCGATAGCCAGACCCATGGCCTGCATTTGCTGTTTCATGCAGGCAATGTTTTCGTGGGTCCAGCGGGCCGGTGGCACACCATTTTTCAGCGCGGCGTTTTCCGCCGGCAATCCAAACGCGTCCCACCCCATGGGCATCAGTACGTTGTAGCCGTTCATGCGCAGATAACGCGTCAGCATGTCGTTGATGGTGTAGTTGCGCACATGGCCCATGTGCAGCTTGCCGCTGGGGTACGGCAGCATCGAGCAGGCGTAGAACTTTTTCTTGCGGGTGTCCTCCACCACACGGTAGGCCGTGCGCCCGTTCCAAAGCGGTTGTGCCCAGTGGTTCTGGGCGGATTTCTCAACTTCAAGGTGCTGGTATTTGTCTTGCATAGGGATTCACTCAAGCGATCAGGGGAACGCAATCAGCCGATTTTAGGGTTTGACGACGGAAGCCGCCCTTAATTCGCCCGGAGCTCGCGGGTTAGCCACAAAACCAATGCGGTTCAATCCCGCTTTTTGCGCCGCACCCATCACTTCCACGATGCGGCCGTAGGGTACGGCGGCATCCGCACGCAACTGGACCTCGGTTGCAGGATTCGCCCTGGCAGCCTGCTCCAGCGGGTAGGCCAGTTCGACCAGTTGCAGCGGACGGTCGTCAAGAAAGACCTGGCCAGACTTGTCGACCGTCAGCGCCACAAACAACACTGCGGCGACCGGTTTGGCAGCCGACGTGCCAGGTAGGTCGAGCCTGATGGAACTGGCCAGAAGCGGTGCCGTGATGATCAGAATAACCACCAGCACCAACATTACGTCCACCAGTGGGGTCATGTTGATCTCACTCATCGGCTGCGGGCCCGGCGTACGTTCAAGACGGCCAAAAGACATGCTAATTGGCCCCCACGCTTGTCACTGCCCAGGGATCGGCGGCGTTCATTCGATCTCACACCCTGGGGCAGTCAACAATTCCCGCAGATCACGTGCAAACCCTTCCAGTTCGGCCTCTATGCGCCCGGCTGCGCGACCCAGTACGTTATAAGCGAGCACGGCGGGAATGGCGACTGCCAGCCCGGCGGCGGTCATGATGAGCGCCTCGCCAACCGGACCCGAGATTTTGTCGATCGTCGCCTGACCGGTATTCGACAGGCCGATCAAGGCATGATAAATTCCCCACACCGTACCCAACAGGCCAACAAAGGGTGCGATGGCACCTACCGTGGCCAACAATACGTGACCAAACTGGAGCTTGGTCAAGACCGCGTGCAACGCGTCGCGCAGGACCCGGGTCAACTGCTGCGATTTGTCGCCGGCAGCAGCGAGCGTCCCGGTGGCCTTGATTTCTGTGGCAAGCACCAGGGGAAGGACCAGTATTTCCCGGTCAAACGCCGTCAGTTTTTGCCGGGCCTCGTGAACCGACGCTGAATTCCAGAAAGCGGCGACGCAACGCATCACATCAACGCTGGCTCGGCGCAGCAACCACGATTTCCAGAGGATGACGACCCAGCTGGCGACCGACATTGCAAGTAGAAGTAGCGCCACCATCCGGGTCAGAGCGTCACCCTGCCAAAGGAGCTGCGCCACCTTCATTTCAGGTTGAGCACATCAAACATGTCAAACAAACCGGTTTTCTTGTCTGCCAGAAAACGTACAGCGCGCAAACTGCCCTGCGCATAGGTGGCGCGGCTTGATGATTTGTGGGAAATCTCAATGCGTTCGCCGGTACCGGCAAACAATACGCTATGGTCTCCGACAATATCGCCGCCGCGAATGGTGGCAAAACCAATGGAAGACGGATCGCGTTCGCCAGTGACACCGTGGCGGGCGTAGACCGCGCAGTCTTTCAGATTGCGTCCCAGCGCATCGGCAATGACTTCACCCATTTTCAGGGCGGTGCCAGACGGTGCGTCGACCTTGTGCCGGTGATGCGCTTCAATGATCTCAATGTCAAAACCGGTGGCCAGGGCGCGGGCTGCTATCTCGAGCAGTTTGAGGGTGACGTTCACTCCGACGCTCATATTGGGTGCCATCACAATCGCGATGTCTTTCGCTACAACCGCGATTTCCTGTTTCTGGCTGTCGCTGAATCCGGTGGTGCCGATGACCACATTGACGCCCAACTTGCGGCAAACCTGCAAATGCGCCAGCGTACCTTCCGGTCGGGTGAAATCAATCAGGGTTTGAACACTCTTCAGCCCCTGAAGCAAATCGGCGGTAATTGCGACACCGCTCATTTGGCCGAGAAAAGCCATTGCGTCCGCGCCAATGGTGGAACTGTCCGCGACGTCCAGTGCACCGGTGAGTTCGCAATCGTCGGTGGCCCGGATCGCCTCCACCAGCATTTGCCCCATGCGCCCGGACGCGCCGGCGACTGCGATGCGGTGGGTCATGTTTTCATTCCTGGACGGCAGCGTCAATTTAACGGGCTGCGGGCTCCAGTGGCGGATAACTTGCAGGCAACGGCGGCAATGGCTGGGGGTCGGCACCTTTGGCTGGCGACGACAACGGCTTCAAGCTGTCCGGCGTCATTTCAAGCACCGGCACCTTGCCCGATTTGCGACCTGAATCAAGCGACGCTACAAATTCGGCCTCGGTCGGCAAGCTATCCGCATCCATGCGCTCCAGCATGTCCCCCCTGAAAAACACGCTGACTTTGCGCGCCTGCGGCTCCAGACCCTGACGTTTGAAGGTAAACACATAATCCCAGCGGTCAGCGTGAAAAATACTGGTCAGCAGGGGAGTACCCAAAATATCACGTACCTGCGACCGGCTCATGCCCACCTTGACCGCAGCGGCCTGTTCTTTTGACACAAAATTCCCCTGGACGACATCCATTTTGTAGGGCGTAACGACACCGGCGATACTGGCGCTGGCACTATTGAGGCTGCCACAGGCCACCAGGCTGACGCTGGCGATCAGCATAAAACTCAAGCAGCAAGCGCGACGATGATGATCAGACATGGTATGGAGTGTGGCGATATGATCGACTCATTGTACCGGTTGGACCTGCCAGCGCAGCCTGCGCTCTGGCGAGAGAAAGACTTGCATGACCAATATTAACGAACTCAAAAGTACCGGCCTGAAGGCAACTCTGCCGCGGCTGAAAATACTGGAAATTTTCCAGAAGGGGGCACAGCGGCATATGACGGCCGAAGACGTATTTCGCGTCCTGCTGGAAGAACGCTCCGATGTGGGTCTGGCTACGGTATATCGGGTGCTGGCCCAGTTTGAACAGGCTGACATATTGAGTCGCAGCCATTTTGAAAGCGGCAAAGCCGTCTATGAACTTAACGAGGGACATCACCATGACCACCTTGTATGCCTGGACTGCGGCAAAGTAGAGGAGTTTTACGACGCCGAAATTGAGAAGCGCCAGCATGCAGTCGCCAAAACCAAGGGTTTTGCCATCGCCGACCACGCCTTGAGCCTGTACGCTCACTGCACTGCCAACAATTGCCCCCGTCGGCCACTGGCCGCTGGCGACCCGGCTCAATGACCCGGCAGGCTTGATTCGGGACTCATTCAGCCGGGTTCATGGCTTTGCGATGGCGCTCGACAAACTCCTGGTAGGTATCAATGCCACGTAATTGCAATATCGTGTTTCGTACCGCCGCTTCGACCAACACCGCGATATTACGGCCCGCCACCACCTGAATCACTACTTTTCGCACGGGAACGCCCAGTACGTCCTGGGTCAGAGGCTCATAGGGTATGCGCTCATAATCGCGCTCCATTGTTTCCCGGCGCACCAGATGCACAATGAGCTTGAGCCTCATCCGTCGCCGCACCGCGGTCTCGCCAAAAATGCACCGGATGTCAAGCAGACCGATCCCCCGCACTTCCAGCAGGTTCATCAACAGTTCCGGGCACCGCCCCTCGATAGTGTCCTGGTTGATTCGATACAGGTCGACCGCGTCATCAGCGACCAAACCATTGCCGCGCGAAATCAGTTCCAGACCCAACTCGCTTTTGCCCAACCCGGATTCCCCGGTAATCAGAACGCCCAGTCCGAGAATGTCCATAAACACGCCGTGCATTGAGCTACGGTCGGCAAAATGTTTGGACAGGTAGGCCCGCAGGACGTCGATGACAAAGGCCGATGAACCCTCTGTAGCAAACATCGGAATCTGGGCCCGTTCACACATCGACAACAATGCCTCGGGTGCCATCTGGCCATCGGCCAGCACCAGAACAGGCGGCTCCAGCGTAACAATACGGGAAATTCGCCTGGCACAATCTTCCGGCGTTGCATTGGTAAGGTAAGCGATCTCGCGCTGACCCAATATCTGGACCCGATAGGGATGAATGTAATTCAGGTAGCCAACCAGATCCGCACCGGAGCGAGCCGCACGCACCGCAACCTCGTCAAAACGGCGTTCCGAAGCGCCCAGCCCGGCCAGCCACTCCCATTTCAGGGTGCCGCGAAATTCTTCAAACAACACATCAGCGCTGACGACGGTTGGCTTCACATGGAATCCAGTGGACTTGAACAGTTTTTCCGCTGAATATCAGGCGGGTTGCGCTGATTGCCAATCAGCAATGAGTCCATGCAAATCAGCCGCGCTGGCGCTGGCAAAAAGCTTCGCGCGCAAGCCTGCATCGCTGAGCATTTCGGCAATCTCTGACAAAATTTCGAGATGTCTTTGTGTTGCGGCTTCCGGCACCAGTAAAAAAATGAGCAGGCTGACCGCCTCTTCATCAGGTGCATCAAACCCTATCGGCTGCGCCAGTTGAAGCACCGCTGCCATCGGCGCCTTGAGACCTTTGATGCGCCCATGTGGAATCGCCACACCATGACCCAGGCCAGTCGAACCCAGACGCTCTCTGGAGAACAGGCTGTCAGTGACCAGCGCCCGACTCAGGCCATGAAGGTTTTCGAACAACAAGCCAGCCTCTTCAAAAGCTCTTTTCTTGCTGCTGGCATCAACATGCACGAGAACTTGTGCAGCCGAAAGTATGGACGCTAGTCGATTCATAATTTGGTGTCGGATTATGCACCCTGGCCATGTTGGGCGCAAAAAAACCGCCCGATTGAGCGGCTGGCGTGGCCCGGTCTGCGGCTTGCGGCCTCACATCAGACGTTTAGGTGCCTCATGGTGATGGTCTTGAAGGCGATCTTTGTGTCGAACCACCTGGCGATCGAGTTTGTCAACCAGTTCATCTACAGCAGCATATAAATCAGCGTGCGAGCTCTCGGCAAACATATCCGTGCCCTTGACATGAATGTTGCACTCCGCTCGCTGTCTTCCTTCTTTTTCCTTTTGCTTTTCTACTGTGAGCAGCACTTTGACGTCTACGACCTGGTCAAAATGCCGAACGATCCGATCAAGCTTGTTAGTAACATAACTACGCAGGGCTGGGGTAACCTCAAGGTGATGACCGCTGATCGTCAAGTTCATAAATAGCCTCCTGTTGCTTTGCGGGTTGAAAAAACTGCCAACGAATTCACTATGCCCCCGATGGACTCAAAGTGCAATACTTTTTATTGACTCAATGCAACAAAAATATATTTATTGGAATTTCCTGCGGATTCATGACGGTCCGGCGATGCGATAATTTCGTCACATTCACACCCGGAGAGAACTCCTTGACCACCCGCCCCAGTTGTTAGCTTTCAATTCCCCAGACTGCATCGGGGTTGAAAGCAAAAACCCGCACGCGCTGCCAGATGCAATCAATTTCAAGGGAGTATGTCATGCTCAACATTTTTACGCTTGCCAGCGGTCGACTCTTTCAGGAAGAGATCGAATCACTGGAGGAATTGTCCAGATTTCAACCGATCTGGGTCGATCTGGAGTCCCCCACCCTTGAAGAAAAACGCTGGGTCAAGCAGTATTACGGCCTGTCCATCCCGGAAGATGCGATGGACGAGGATATTGAGGAATCTGCGCGTTTTTACAAGGAAGACAATGGCGAGTTGCACATTCGCAGTGACTTTTTGGTTGCTGACGATGCTGAACCGCACACTGTTCGGGTCGCATTCATATTGAACCTCGAGAATGATGAGCTCAAAAGCAAAGGCGTATTGTTTTCAATCCACGAAGAGGATGTTCCGGTTTTCCGCCTGCTGCGGATGCGGGCTCGACGTGCCCCCGGGTTGATTGAGGATGCCAAGGAAGTACTGCTCAAGCTGTTTGACGCCGACGCCGAGTACTCGGCCGACACACTGGAAGGCATTTACGATGAGGTCGAAAAAGTCAGCAACAAGGTGCTTGCGGGTGACGTCACTGACGCAATGGCAAGCGAGGTGCTGGGCGCCATTGCCCGCCATGAAGACATGAATGGTCGGATTCGTCGCAATGCCATGGATACCCGACGTGCCGTGAGTTTCATGATGCGAAGCAAAATGCTCAACAGCGACCAGTTCGAAGAAGCACGCCTGATTCTGCGGGATATCGACTCACTGGATTCGCACACTGCATTTCTGTTCGACAAAATCAACTTCCTGATGGACGCCACCGTTGGCTTTATCAATATCAACCAGAACAAGATCATCAAGATTTTCTCGGTTGCCAGTGTCGCGCTGCTGCCGCCCACCCTGATTGCCAGCATATACGGCATGAACTTCAAGTTCCTGCCCGAACTGGACTGGTCACTGGGATACCCGTTCGCATTGGTGCTTATGGTAGCCAGTGCCCTGGTACCCATGTGGTATTTCAGGAAGCGGGGCTGGCTGAAATGATGCGCTGCCAGCGAGCTGCTGAGCCTTGATCACGCTGGCAGACAAAACAGGTTGGCGATACCCTTGTGATCGGGTTGCAATAGAACCCCGCGTTCTGTGATCAGGGCCGTCACCAGTTCTGCCGGGGTGACGTCAAAGGCGGGGTTTCGAACCCGAACACCCTCGGCTGCCCACTGGCATTCCCTGAACCCGGTGACTTCATCGCCGGCACGCTCCTCAATTGGAATTTGGCCACCATCGTGGATGGCAAGATCAATGGTAGACAGCGGACAAGCCACATAAAACGGAATATTGTGACGCCGCGCCAGAACCGCCACCATGTAGGTACCAATCTTGTTCGCTACATCGCCATTCGCTGCCACGCGGTCAGCACCCACCACGACGGCGTCAACATCCCCCCGGCTCATCAGATGCCCAGCCATGTTGTCGGTAATCAGTGTCACCGGAATTTCTTCCTGCAACATCTCCCAGGCCGTCAGGCGGGCACCTTGAAGGAACGGTCGTGTCTCGTCGGCGATCACCGAAACACGCTTACCCGCTTGCACGGCCGAGCGAATAATCCCCAACGCGGTACCATGCCCGGCCGTTGCCAAAGCGCCTGCGTTGCAGTGCGTCAAGACCCGCGAGCCATCCGGCAACAGGGCCGCACCGTGTGCCCCCATTGCGCGATTGATGCGAACGTCCTGCGCTGCTATTTCGTGCGCCTGGGCCAGCAGACAGTCAGCGATTTCAGGCAACGGGCGGTGGCTGTTGGTCTGCCATACGCCCCGCATGCGCTCCAGTGCCCAAAATAAATTCACTGCCGTCGGTCGACTGGCCGCCAGAACGCTGAATCCGTCTTCCATCCCGGCGACAAAGGCGTCACGACTGGCGCATCGCAACTGCCCGGACTCCAGCGCAACACCGTAAGCCGCCGCGCACCCGATGGCTGGCGCGCCACGGACCACCATCAATCGAATTCCCTGCGCAACGTCGGCGGCAGAACCATAACGCACATACTCAAACCGTGCGGGCAACACTCTCTGATCAATCATCTCAAGGCAGCCATCGCGCCACCTGAAAGTCTCTACAGTCTGCCGGTCATTTGCCATTCGGATCATCCCGGATCAGTTCTTGATTCGTCGACCATAGTCCTTGAATTTCTCCAGCACTTCACGCATCTGGCAAACTGAAAGGACATTGGGTTCACCCAACTGCAAGGCACTCCAGTACTGTTCGCAAAGTGACTCAACTTCAATTGCCACCGCCACTGCATCGGCCAAATCAGACCCCAACGCGATCATGCCATGGTTGCCCAACAGACAGGCCTTTCGGCCTTCCAGTGCCTGTAACGCCAGATCAGAAAGCGCCTGGCTGCCAAACAGCGCGTACGGTGCGCACCGAATCGAATCGCCACCGGCCACCGCAATCATGTAGTGAAAGGCTGGAATCGCCCGATGCAGGCAGGCAAGCGAAGTCGCATAACGTGAGTGCGTATGAACAATGGCGCCTGTTTCTGCGCGCGCGACCAGGATGTCGCGATGAAAACGCCATTCGCTGGAGGGTTTGCCTGGGCCGACCGCTGTACCCGAAAAGTCCATCTCCACCAAGTCCTCGGGCGACATTTCATCAACCGGAACTCCGGAAGGCGTCACCAGGAACGATTGGGCCAGTCGAACGCCAAGATTGCCGGAAGTACCTCGATTGAGCCCCAGGGACAGCAATTTGCGGGCCGTCTCGACCATCTCGCGGCGCAAGAGCAGCTCTGTGCCTGGTGGGCTGGAAAAAATTGGACGTTGAACCACCATCAAGACTTCAACAGGCGGCCTGCAACAGCGTCAAGCCGCTTCATCAGTTCCGGGTCTCGCGCTGCGGGCGCCGTGATCAAGGCGTGTTGCAGTGCACTGCGGCAGGTGCATGTAGGTGCGGCACTGTCGAGTTTTATCCGGGGTGCCACATTTCTGACCATGCTGCGTGCCTTGTCTGCGTTGGCCAACAAAACCTTGACAATTGCTTCCACGGTTACATCATCATGCTCTGGGTGCCAGCAATCAAAATCCGTCACCATCGCCACGGATGCATAACAGAGTTCTGCTTCGCGCGCCAATTTGGCTTCCGGCATATTGGTCATGCCGATGACGTCGCAGTGCCAGCTTCGATACAGCCCGGATTCGGCCTTACTGGAAAACTGTGGCCCTTCCATCACAAGGTAGGTGCCGCCACGCGCAAACTCTATGCCCGCTTCTTCGGCTGCTGCCGCAACGTGATCACCGAGCCGGCTGCACACCGGCTGTGCCATAGAGACATGCGCCACCAGTCCGGTTCCAAAAAAACTTTTTTCACGGGCAAAAGTTCGATCAATGAACTGGTCAACAATCACGAACATGCCAGGTCGCAAGTCCTCACGCAATGAACCGACCGCGCTGACTGAAACAAGATCGGTAACACCAGAACGTTTGAGCGCATCGATGTTGGCGCGAAAATTGATCTCGGACGGCGGTATCCGGTGACCCCGTCCATGCCGTGGCAGAAACACCATGCGCTGCCCATCCAGCTCACCAAACAGAAGCTCGTCTGAGGTTTCGCCGAACGGGGAATGCACACGCTCCCAGCGCTTGCCGGTGAGACCTTCAATATCGTAAAGACCACTGCCGCCAATAATCCCCAGTACCGGCGTATGGGTGCCAGAAATCATGTTTATGTCTTGTCCCGCAACTCCCGGCGCAAAATCTTGCCCACTGGTGTCTTCGGCAACTCAGCGCGGAATTCAATGACCTTGGGTTGCTTGTAGCCAGTCAGGTTTTCCTTGCAATAGGCACGAACCTGGGCCTCCGTAAGCTCCGGATTTTTCTTGACAATCACCAGCTTGACCGCTTCCCCGGTTTTGGTGTCCGGGACACCAACACAGGCACATTCCATGACACCGTCCAGCTGCGCCACAACATCTTCCAGTTCGGTTGGAAAAACATTGAACCCACTGACCAGAATCATGTCTTTCTTGCGGTCCACGATCCTGAAAAATCCACGCTCGTCCATGACGCCAATGTCACCTGACTTGAAGAATCCGTCAGCCGTCATGACTTTGGCGGTTTCATCCGGGCGCTGCCAATAGCCGGCCATCACCTGCGGTCCCTTAATGGCAATTTCACCCGACTGGCCGGTTGCCACCTCGTTGCCGTCATCGTCGAGCAGCTTGAGCCATGTGCTCGACACCGGAATACCAATCGTTCCTGAATACTCGGTCGTGGTTACCGCATTCGAGGTGGCAATTGGTGAAGTCTCGCTCAGGCCGTACCCCTCCGCGATGGCACAACCCGTCTTCTCAAACCAGAGTTTCGCCACCGCACTTTGCACGGCAGTGCCACCGCCCGCAGAAACCACCAGACTGCTCCAGTCAACCTTATTGAAGTCAGGATGATTCGCCAGGCCGTTGAATAGCGTGTTGACTGCCGGGAAAACATGAATCTTGTGCTTTGCCAATTCACTGAGCACTGCCACCATGTCGCGTGGGTTGGGAATCAGAATAAGTTTGCCGCCCAGGCGCATCGACATCATCATGCCAACCGTAAAGGCAAAGATGTGATAAAGCGGCAAGGCGCACACGATAGTTACTTGATCGGTAGCCGCAATCTTTTTCAAAGCAGGTTGAAACCAAGCCTCTGCCTGCAACAGGTTGGCTACCAGATTGCGATGCAGCAGCACTGCACCCTTGGAAACGCCCGTGGTGCCGCCGGTGTATTGAAGTACCGCCACATCATCGGGTTTGAGCGTGACTTTTTTCAGTGTCCCGCTGGTTCCTTTGGCAATGGCAGCATTAAAGCGAACGGCTCCTGGCAGGGCGAACACGGGCACCAACTTCTTCTTGTTGCGCACCACGTAATTGACCAATGCGCCCTTGATCAAACCCAATTGATCGCCCATGGCGCACAACACAACATGTTTGACAGGCGTCGCAGCGAGGCACTTCTCCAGGACAGACGCGAAGTTTTCCAGAATCACGATTGCCTTGGCGCCCGAATCCTTGAGTTGATGCTCCAACTCACGTGCGGTATACAACGGATTGACGTTAACCAGGGTATACCCCGAACGCAGGATCGCGGTAACCGCAATGGGGTACTGCAACACGTTGGGCATCATCACCGCAACCCGGTCACCCTTGGCTAGTCCCAGACCCTGCAGGTACACGCCAAAAGCCTGACTCAGGCTGTCAATTTGTCCATACGTTTGATCCTTGCCCATGAAACTGTAGGCGTTGCGATTGGCAAACTTCTTGAAGCTTTCCTCCATCATCGCCACCATGGACGGGTACTTGCTCGCGTCAATGTCGGCGGGGACGCCATCGGGATAGCTTTTAAGCCAGATACGATCTGTCATTCTGATGTCTCCAAAATCATGAATCAGGACTGCATTCTCGTCTCAAACACAGCACCCGTAGACTGTGTTTTCCCTAATCAGCAGAGGTCAGGGACTTGCTTGCGCTGCATTGCCAGGGATGCCGCCGGCTCCGGGCGTCTGGCGCTGCCCGGCACCCAATTGATCAGGATTTCAGTATGACAAGCACTTCATCAAGCATCTTCTTGGCGTCGCCAAACAACATGCGGTTGTTCTCTTTGTAGAACAGCGGATTGTCAACACCGGCATAGCCCGAGGCCATGCTGCGCTTCATGACGATGGAAGTTTTGGCTTTCCAGACTTCGAGCACCGGCATGCCGGCAATCGGGCTGGTCGGGTCATCCTGGGCGCCGGGGTTGACGATGTCGTTGGCGCCAATCACCATCACTAGGTCGGTTTTCGGGAAGTCGTCATTGAGCTCGTCCATCTCGAAGACGATGTCGTACGGCACCTTGGCTTCGGCCAGCAAGACGTTCATGTGGCCAGGCATGCGCCCCGCCACCGGGTGAATACCAAAGCGCACGTTGACGCCGCGCTCACGCAACAATTTGGTGATTTCAAACACCGTGTGCTGCGCCTGCGCCACCGCCATGCCGTAGCCCGGAACGATCACCATGCTCTTGGCTTCACGCATCAGTTCGGCAGTCTCGGCGGCAGTCACCGGCGTGACCTCGCCGGCCGGTTGCGCAGCGTCGCCGGCCGGTTTGGGGGTCGCACTGGCGGTGCCAAATCCACCGGCAATCACGCTGATGAAACTGCGCGCCATGGCCTTGCACATAATGTAGGACAGGATCGCACCGCTGGAGCCGACCAGCGCACCCGTCACGATCAGCAGGTCATTGGACAGCATGAAACCGGTGGCGGCTGCCGCCCAACCCGAGTAGCTGTTGAGCATCGACACCACCACCGGCATGTCGGCGCCGCCAATGGCCATCACCATGTGAACGCCAAACAGCAGCGCGATCACCGTCATCACGATCAGCGGCATCATGCCGGCGTCGTCCTGCATGAAGGCGCGTCCGAACCAGATCACCACCAGCAGGCCGGCCAGGTTGAGCCAATGACGCCCCGGTAGCAGCAGCGGGTTGCCGCCAATGCGGCCCGACAGCTTGCCAAAGGCAACGATGGAGCCGGAGAACGTGACAGCGCCGATCAGGATGCCGACATAGATCTCCATTTCATGAATCGACTTGGCCGCGCCGACCACACCCTTGGTTGCCTCCGGGTCAATGTAGGTCGCAAAGCCCACCAGCATCGCCGCCAGACCGACCATGCTATGCATCAGCGCAACCAGTTCGGGCATCTGCGTCATTTGCACGGTGCGTGCCGCATACAAACCGACGGCACCACCGACCAGCATGGCGCCGATGATCCAAGGGACGCCAGCGAGCGTCACTTGCGGGCCGAACACCGTTGCCAGCACGGCCAGCGTCATGCCGATCATGCCGTAGAGGTTGCCGCGCAGGGCGGTTTGCTGGTTGGACAGTCCACCCAGGCTCAGGATGAAAAGAATTGTGGCTCCAATATAGGAGACCGTTGCCAAGCTTGCAGACATGAGTCGTCTCCCTTATTTACGGAACATCGCCAGCATGCGCTGGGTGACGGCGAAACCGCCGAACATATTGATGGAAGTGAGCACAATACCCGCCGCGGCCACCCAGCTGATCAAGTCATTGGGCCGACCGAGCGCGCCAGCCAACGGGGACACCTGCACCAGGGCGCCGATGGCGATGATGCTGCTGATGGCATTTGTCACGCTCATCAGTGGAGTGTGCAAGGCCGGTTTGACGTTCCACACCACCATGTAGCCGACAAAACAGGCCAGCACAAACACCGTGAAGTGCGACAGGAACTCCTTGGGCGCGCTGGCTCCAATCAACCAGAACAGGGCCGCCGCGACACCGAACACGATGGCCAGCTGGCTGCCCGCCATTGGTTCGCTATCGCCACCGCCGTGGCCATGACCACCCTTTTTCGCCGCCGGTGCCGCGGCTGGTTTCGCAGGAGACGTTGCGGCGGCAGGCAGCTTGGGCGCGGGTGCTGGCCAGGTGATGGCGCCATCCTTGGTGACGGTCAGACCGCGAATGGCATCGTCTTCCATATTGACGTTGATGACGCCGTCTTTGGTCTTGCACAACTCTTCGGTGAGACGAAACAAGTTGGTGGCATACAGCGTCGATGACTGCTTGGCCAGACGCGAGGCCAGATCGGTATAACCGACGATGGTCACTCCGTGCCTGACGACCGCCTCGCCGGGCACGGTCAGCTCGCAGTTGCCGCCCCGCTCGGCCGCCATGTCGACGATCACGCTGCCGGGCTTCATGCTTTGCACCATCTCGGCGGTGATCAGCTTGGGTGCGGGTTTGCCGGGGATCAGTGCGGTGGTGATGATGATGTCGACCTCGCGCGCCTGCTTGGCGTACATGGCGCGCTGGGCTTGCTGGAAACCCTCGCTCATGACCTTGGCGTAGCCGCCGCCACCGCCGCCTTCTTCTTCATAATCGACTTTGACGAATTCGCCACCGAGCGACACGACCTGGTCCGCGACTTCGGCGCGCGTGTCGTTGGCGCGCACGATGGCGCCCAGCCCGGCAGCAGTGCCGATCGCCGCCAGGCCCGCCACGCCGGCACCAGCAATGAAGACCTTGGCTGGCTGAACCTTGCCCGCGGCGGTAATCTGGCCGTTAAAGAAGCGGCCGAAAGCGTTGGCGGCCTCGATGACGGCGCGGTAGCCGGCGACGCCGGCCTGGGAGGTCAGGGCGTCCATTTTCTGGGCACGACTCAGCATCCGCGGCAGCGCGTCGATGGCCAGCACGGTCGCTTTTTTGGCGGTGAGTTGCTGCATCAATTCGGGGTTTTGCGCGGGCCAGATGAAGCCGATCAGGGTGCCACCCTCGCGCAGGAGACCGACTTCCTCCGGCGTTGGCACCCCCACTTTGAAAACGATGTCCGAGCTGGCCCACAACTGCGCCGCGTCGGACACCACCGTGGCGCCGACGGCGCGGTAGGCCTCGTCGCTGCAATTGGCAGCGTCACCAGCGCCCGATTCAACAGCAACGGAAAAGCCCAGCTTGATGAGCTTTTCCACCACTTCCGGCACCGTGGCGACGCGCTTTTCCCCTGGAAAAACCTCGCGGGGTACACCGATACGCTGGGGTGATTTGATTGTTTCTGGGGAAATGGCAGCAGGGGTGGTCCCCGCTGTCGACCCTGCAGGTACGCCAGTTTGCATAAAGCGACTCCTCAACTAGATTTGTGCAATGACCAATGCGGCGCCTCTGCGTCACGCAAGTGCGACGGGAGACAGTGCGACGCAGAGCTTAACTGAATTTACCGACCTTACCGGTCAAACCAAGCATGACATGGGTCAACAAAATAGCAATCTCCTAATCTGCCTTGATCTGGGCGCGCCTGACGATATCGCTCCATATTTTTTGTTCCTTGCCAATGAAAAGAGCAAACTCGGCCGGTGGACCGCCGCCGCCGACCGCGTTGTCATTGGCAAAGCGCTCGGTCACGGCGCTGGATTTGAGCGCCTTCAGGGATTCCTCCTGCAAACGCCTGACAATTTCTACCGGTGTGCCGGCAGGCGCCAGAATACCGTACCACTGCGAGGTCTCAAAATCCTTGAAACCCATTTCGGCGACGGTCGGAACATCAGGTAACTGGGAAATGCGCTGCTGCGTTCCAACCGCGATGGCTCGCAGCTTTCCGCTCTTGATGTGTGCCGAAAGTGCCGGCAACCCGGCCGATGAAGCCTGTGTACGCCCCGCCAGCAGGTCGGTTAATTGCGGACCGGTACCCCGGTAGGGGATATGCGTAATGAACATGCCGGTAACCAGTTTGAGGTACTCCATGGCGAGATGACCGGCACTGGCGTTACCGGCCGAGCCATAGTTGAGTTGTCCCGGGTTCTTTTTGACGTAGGCCACAAACTCGCGGAAATTCTTTGCGGGTACATCGGCGTGCACGACAAACACATTGGGCACCTTCGCCAGCAACGTCACGGGGATGAAATCCTTGCTCACGTCGTAAGGCTGGTTGGCAAGCATATAGGGATTGACGGCCAGAGTACCCACATGACCCAAAATAATCGTGTGCCCATCCGGTGCCGCCTTGGCGACGTCCAGCATTGCGACCACCCCGGCACCGCCCGGTTTGTTTTCAACAAAAACGTTGTGGCCCAACTGTTTGGTCAACTCGGCCGCAACCGATCTCGCAACAATTTCGGATGTGCCGCCGGGCGCAAACGGCACCACGAAGCGGATCGGCTTGGACGGCCAGCTACTTTGGGCCTGCAAGGGCGAGAAGGCGGCACCGAGACCGGCAGCACCGGCGGCAAGAATCAAGTGACGGCGCGGGATGAAAGAAGTCGGATTCATGGGTTGGCCTTCCATACAAAAGAGGTTTCGGGTTGAGGACAGTTTCAGAATTGGTATCGGCGCAAACCGCCATCTACCGCAATGACAGTACCGGTGATGTAACTGGCCAGCGGCGACGCCAGAAAGCACACCAGATGGGCCAGTTCCTCAGGCTCGCCATAGCGACCCACCGGAATTTCGTTCTCTGACTGCCATTTTCTGTATTCCGGCGTGTAATTGCGCAAAATCTGCTCCGACAGTATGCGCCCTGGCGGCACCGAATTGACAGTGATGCCATGCTTGCCCACCATGCGGCTCAAGCCCTTGGCCCAGCTATGAACGGCCGCCTTGGCGCAGAACGCGCCATTCACATGCTCCGGCTCGCTTTTCCCCGTGATATTGATGATGCGGCCCCATTTGCGTTCAATCATCTGGTCAATCAAGGCATCGGCGATCTGGCGCGGCCGGTGGAAATTCAATGTGATCGCTTCCTGCCAACGATCTTCGCTGACGTGCAAATCGGCAAAGCTGCGGGAACCGCCGGCGTTGTTCACCAGAATATCCACGCGCCCCAAGCCACCGATGGCGGCTGCAGTGAGTTTTTGAGCAGCATCCTCTGCGTACAAATCAGACTCGAAAATCACCGGCTGGCGCCCCCCTGATGCCCGAATTTCATCGGCCAGCACATTGAGCAGGCCAACACGGCGCGCCGATATGGCCAGGTGCACCCCTTCCCCGGCCAGGGCGATTGCAATGCTGCGGCCAATGCCGGTACTGGCGCCAGTGACCAGGGCGGTTTTGTCGTTAAGTTGTAAATCCATGCTGTCTCCTTCGATTATTTCAAAAAAACCCGCTGCCAAACAGATGCTGGCAGAGGCTTCAAATCAGTCAGATCCGAGTTTCAACCGGTCCGGCCGGCGCTTCTCAATGGCCCACTTCAGGAGCGCTGCGCTGCGGAAGATGCCGTGGGCAAACTTGCCGTAGGGTAGCGTGACAAACAAGGCCATCACCGATCCCAGATGTGCCGCCAGCAGGGCTGGCAAGATTGCAGTGTCACGCGCCAGCCATAAAGCCAGGCCGCTCAAGCTGCAAAAAAACAGCAAGGCCATAAAACCGCGATCCATCGGCTTTTGCGCCGCATCGCCATGCAACGGGTGGCGGCGCAGATTGAGAATGAACAGACCGGCGGTACCAACCAGCAGACTGACACCCCCAACAACGCCCAGCACCTTGGGGAGGCTGGGCCAGTCGTAGGGCGCATGCCGGCCCAGCAGGTAATGATAGAGAGTCGCCACACCGGTGGCGGCAAAGCACAACAGGAAGCCATAAAAGGTTGCGTGATGAAAGCGTCGGCGCCACAACGTCCAGTCGTCGTCTTCGTTATTGCAGCCTTGCGCGTGGCCGCCATCCAGGTATTTCAAACGCAGAACATTCAGGGCAGCGTCCACCACGACCTCGCCGGAATTTCCGGTCACAGGCATCACAGCATCTGTGCCCTTGGCGGTGTCACGCCAGAAGCGGCGCGCACCCATTCCAAGTGCCAGCACGGCAAATAAAAAAACTGGCGCAAACAGGGCAACCAGCAACGAGTGGCCAAAGACGGCGTAGAAACTCCCTCGCAAGGGCGATTGCAGCAGTGATCCGTCACGCGTCAGCACCAGCATCAAAAAAAGCGCCATTCCAGCAGTCAGTGCCAGCGCCAGTGTCAAGCCGGCGCGCCGGTATAGCGCCCCCAGTGCCAACGGCCAGGCGTAGTCGGAGTAGGTCTGGCTCCTGACTTTAGCCATGGCCTGCGGCACGTTGACCGCGAATTCATGCGGCGGAGCGTATTGGCAGGCGTGCAGGCAGGCGCCACAGTTGTGACACAGGTTGGCCAGGTAATGAATATCAGCTTTGCCAAATTCAAGGCGGCGTGTCATGGCCGGAAAGACGGCACAGAAACCTTCACAGTAACGACAGGCGTTGCAAATCTGCATTTGCCGCGCCACTTCAGTCTCGGCTGCACTCAAGGCGGGCGCAGCCGGTGCCACACCGTTTGCCAGCGCCCGCGCGTCCTGCGTGAGTGCTTCAAGTTTGCGCATGACCTGCTCCATATTTAATAGCTGCTTGTGCAGACTGGGCACCAGCTATGCGACCAAATGCTGTTCCTATCGACATGCCGACGCCGGCCGTATAACCCTTGCCCAACACATTGCCTGCCATCATTTCGCCGGCCACGAACAGGTTGTCACTGGGCTGGTTGTCAAAGCGCACAGCGCTGGTCGCGTCGGTTTTCAGGCCCAGGTAAGTGAACGTCACGCCGGGTTTGAGTGCGTAGCCGTAGAACGGCGCCGTGTCGATGGGGCGTGCCCAGTGCGTTTTGGCCGGCCTCAAGTCCTCCGTGTGGCAGTTATCCAGTGCAGTGTGGTCGAACAAGCCAACGCGGCAAGCCGCGTTGTAGTCCTTCAGAGTCCGCATGAAGGCCGGTACGTCCAGGCCCAGCTGCTGCGCCAGTTCAGGCAGCGTGTCCGCCTGCACACCCGGAAATACCGGCGGCATGAAACGGCCCACTGCCTTGGCATCGATGACCGAGTAAGCCAGCTGACCGGGCTGCTGCGCCACCAGGCGGCCCCAGATGGCATAGCGTTTGGGCCAGAAGTCTTCGCCCTCGTCGTAGAAGCGCTGCGCCGCTCGGTTGACCACCACACCGAGTGACACGCAATCAATACGGGTGCAGATACCGCCGTCATACAAAGGTGCGCGGGCGTCGATAGCCACCATGTGCGCTTGCGTCGGGTCACCGATGGCGTCGGCCCCGGCATCCAGCAATTGCCGCAGCAACACGCCCTGGTTGAAGCGCGTGCCACGAATCGCAAAATTGTCCGATGGCCATTCACCGCGCTCGTTCTGGCCCCAGGCCTCACGCAGCCACTTGCGGTTCGACTCAAAGCCACCCGCCGCCAGTACACAGGCTTTGGCTGTGATGCGCTCGTCACCCACAAAGGCGGCGACAAAGTGACCCCCATCGATTTCAATCCGCTCCACCGGCGCGTTGTAGTGGATTTGCACGCCCAGCTTTTCGGCGCTGCGGTAATAGGCATTCACCAACGCCTTGCCGCCGCCCATAAAAAACGCGTTGGTACGCGACAGATGCAGCGTGCCAGATAGTGAGGGCTGAAAATGCACGCCATGGCGGCGCATCCAGTCGCGGCAATGGCTGGAGGCACGAATCGTCAGGCGCGCCAGGGCTTCATTGGTCTGGCCACCCGTTACCTTGAGCAAGTCCTGCCAGTACTCTTCTTCCGGATAGGCGTCTGTCAGTACATCCTGCGGCGCCTCATGCATGCAGCGCAGATTGCGTGTATGGGCCGAATTGCCGCCGCGCCACTCGCGTGGCGCCGCTTCAAGCAGCCGCACACTGGCGCCAGCTTCGCGCGCCGCCAGTGCCGCACACAGTGCAGCATTGCCGCCACCAATGACCAAAACATCCGGGTTCGCGGTTACTTCAACCTTTGTATTCATGGCCCTACTGTAGAGCACCGCGATGCCCGCGGTTCCCGGTGTGCGGCGAAAATGCCATGCCGTGCGGGAATGGCAAGTATAATCTCACAGCTATGGACAAGCAGCACATTGGGCACAAAGTGGTGGTCGGTTTAAGCGGTGGTGTGGACTCCGCGGTAACCGCCTGGCTGTTGAAACAGCGAGGCCATGAGGTTATCGGGATTTTCATGAAAAATTGGGAAGACGATGACGATTCCGGGTATTGCTCTTCCAATATCGATTTCGTTGACGCCGCCGCGGTCGCCGACGTGATTGGCATCGAGATCGAACACGTCAACTTTGCCGCCGAGTACAAAGACCGGGTGTTTGCCGAATTCCTGCGCGAGTACCAGGCCGGGCGCACGCCCAACCCCGATATTCTGTGCAACGCCGAGATCAAGTTCAAGGCCTTTTTGGACCATGCGCTGCGCCTCGGTGCCGAAAAGATCGCCACTGGGCATTACGCCCGTGTGCGCCAGAATCTGGCAACACAAAAGTACGAGCTGCTCAAGGGTCTGGACCCGTCCAAGGACCAAAGTTATTTTCTGCACCGGCTGACCCAGGCGCAGCTGGCCAGAACACTGTTCCCGGTGGGCGAGTTGCACAAGACCGAGGTGCGCCGCCTGGCGCTCGAGATTGGCCTGCCGAATGCGAAAAAGAAAGACTCAACAGGCATCTGCTTCATTGGCGAGCGACCATTCCGGGATTTTTTGAACCGCTATATTGCCAGGGAACCCGGCCCCATCAAGGACGAGAAAGGTCGCACCATAGGCCAGCATGTCGGCTTGAGCTTTTACACCCTGGGCCAACGCCAGGGACTGGGCATTGGCGGCCTCAAGGCCAAAGGGGCACAAAGAGGTGGCGGCGAGCATGCGCCATGGTTTGTGGCAGGCAAGGACAGGGAGAAGAATGTTTTGTGGGTTGTCCAGGGACATGAACATCCCTGGCTGCAATCGCACAGCTTGACCGCCCATGACGCCAGCTGGGTCGCTGGCAAGTCGGCTCCGCCCGGTCGGTTTGCTGCCAAAACCCGCTATCGGCAAGCCGACGCAGCCTGCCAATTACTGCCGGGGGCCGGCGAGGCCTTCAGCCTGACCTTTGCTGAACCCCAATGGGCTGTCACGCCGGGTCAGTCTGCCGTGCTCTATGACGGCGACGTTTGCCTCGGCGGTGGCGTTATTGGAGTTTGATTCACGATCGCTGTTTTGCTATATTTTTTATAGCTGTCTACGCAATGTAGACGTGAGTTACAGGTCAAAAACGCATCAAAATTACGTTAACCCATACGGGCCAGCAGGGTTTCCATGTCCTTGAGCATGCCTTCCAGTCCGGCTTTCTGCGTTTCATCGGGCTGCATGCAGGCTTCGAGTTCCTGCTCCATGAAGCACATGGTCATGCGCAGATAAGTGCTGTC
Organism: uncultured beta proteobacterium; assembly: GCA_963750815.1. Taxonomy (GTDB): domain Bacteria; phylum Pseudomonadota; class Gammaproteobacteria; order Burkholderiales; family Burkholderiaceae_C; genus Rhodoferax. The sequence goes on along the minus strand of CAVVRS010000001.1, from coordinate 293,307 downwards.
CAGCGCCTTGCGCACGGCAGAAAACTGCTGCCCGATCTTTAGACAGCTCTCGCCCTCTTCAATCATGCGTTGCACACCCCGAATCTGGCCTTCGGCGCGGCGCAGGCGGTTGAGCACATCGGTACGCGCGTTCACATCAGTCAGTACAGTCATTGAAACTCCTCAAAATTGCCGTGCTACTTCAGTCGCACACCCAGCACATCCATCACTTCAATGCTAACCGGAATGCCCTGCCCGACGCTCTGGGTTACCGTGCAAAACGCTTCAAATTGCGTCAACACCCGATCAAGGTGCTCCAGTGCGGCAGCGGGCACGCCCAGCGTCAGCACCGCCCTGATATGAAGCACGCGCTGACGCCCCTGCGCATTGCGGCCAATTTCGGCCTGCACGTCGCATTGAATCGGCTCCGGTGCCTGCTTGTACTTGCGCAAGGCGAACAACAAGGAATCGGACAGGCAATTACCCACCGCCGCCGCCAGCAGCTGCACCGGAGACGGCCCCTGCCCGGCTCCCAACGGCGCCGGTTCATCGCCCATCAGGACGGGAATCTCTCCGCCAAAGTGAATATCAAACTGATAGTCCTGTTTTTGCCTGAGCTGAACATTGACACTGGTTTCACTCATGAAAACTCCTTGAAAAAGTAGCCTGGGGCGGGGCCAATGCAAGGTCAGTTGGCGCAGCCAATTTTCGCTTCCGGCACACCCAATTTTTTGAGGATGATGCCCAGCGGACAGAAATCGGTAAAGCCTGACTGGAACAGGTTGGCACCGACAAAAGCGGTAAAGGCCAGTGCCCATTTGCTCACAAAAATCGGGCTTCCCTCGACGCCCAGCGCCAGTGAAATCATGACGAAGAGGCCGGCAAAAATGACGATATAACGTTGAACGCTCATGGTATTAACTCCTGGTGAATAAAAAACTTACTTGTGAAGACGGTTGATGCCCAGCATGCCCATCACGTATTTCTCATAGATGGGCTCGGAAGTGCCTTTTTTCAGCTTGCGCATGAAATATTTCTCGTAGGCGATCTTCGCCAGATGGACCCACTTGCCTTTTTTGAACCAGTTCACATTGCGCGGTGGAATCTGTGGCAAGGCGACGAAGGCTGCGCCGGTGTCACCCATGTCGGCCAGACACACAGCATTCCATGTGCCCTTGGCAACAGCCGGTTTGCCCGCCAGATCATCCGCGATGTTGTGACAAATGGCCGTCATCATGCTTTCGATCATGTAGCCGGTCTTGGGCGTGCCCGTCGGCACCGGCGTCACCTCCACCGGCGGAATGGCCACACAGACGCCCGCCGAATAGATGTTGCGATACGCCTTGCTGCGCTGAAACTCGTCAATCAGCACAAAACCGCGCGGATTGCACAGATTGGGCACCGCCGCCACCGCGTCAACGCCCTTGAAAGCCGGCAGCATCATGGACAGTTTGAAGCCCAGTTCATGCTCCTTGTAGACCGCCCCCAGATCGTCCAGCTGGGTGACCAACATCTTGCCGGCTTCAACCCGTGTTGTTTTGGCATTGGTCACCCATTTCATGTCTCGCCCGCGCAATTCAGACTCCAGCATCGACTTGCTGTCGCCGACCCCGCCCAGACCCAGATGTCCGATATAGGGTTCACTGGTCACAAACGTGATCGGCACCTTGTTGCGCAATTTGCGCCGGCGCAAGTCGGTATCGAGAATGAAGGCAAATTCATAGGCCGGACCAAAGCAGCTGGCACCGGGCATGGCGCCAATCACCAGCGGTCCCGGATTCTTCAGAAACTCCTGGTAGTCGGCAAAGAATTGCTGTGCATGATCAATATGACAGATGGAGTGACTAAAGCCACCGCCACCCGAGTTGGCCGGGCCAGCGCCGGGAATCTCGTCAAACGCCAGCTTGGGACCGGTGGCAATCACCAGATAGTCATAGTCCAGCGTTTCGCCGTCGAAAAAGACAAGTCTGTTTCCGGGTGCGTCAATTTGCGTCACCGCCTTGCCGATGAACGCAATATTTTTGCGCTTCAGATAAGGCGCGATCGGCAGCGTCACGGCTTCCCGCTCGCGCCAGCCGACGGCGACCCACGGGTTACTCGGGACAAATTGAAAATAGTCGGTCCGGTTGACCACGGTGACGCGGTGCTCTTTGGGCAGCATTTCCCGCATTTCGTAAGCGACTGGCATGCCGCCGATGCCGGCCCCCATGATGACGATATGAGCCATGTTGTGTCTCCTGCAGCTTTAGTTGGTTGAAGTCGAATCTACGTTCAAAGTATTCGCGTCTGCGCGCGATTCCATACGCCGGTGGTACAAGGCGTAATACAGGACAGGAATGACCACCAGCGTCAGCAGGGTCGAAACCAGAATGCCAAAAATCAGGGACACGGCAAGGCCGTTGAAGATCGGGTCGTCAAGGATGAAGAACGCGCCAATCATGGCCGCCAGTCCGGTCAGGGCAATGGGTTGTGCGCGCACCGCTGCCGACTGCACTACCGCATCCTTGAACGCCAGCCCCTGCGCCACCTGCAGCTCAATAAAGTCCACCAGCAAAATGGAGTTGCGAACAATGATGCCGGCCAGCGCGATCATGCCGATCATGGAGGTCGCGGTAAATTGCGCGCCCAGCAGCGCGTGCCCTGGCATGACACCGATAATGGTCAGGGGAATTGGCGCCATGATGACCAGCGGCGTCAGATACGATCGAAATTGCGCTACCACCAACAGGTAGATCAGGATCAGGCCGACGCCGTAAGCCGTGCCCATGTCACGAAAGGTTTCATAGGTGATCTGCCACTCGCCGTCCCACTTGATGGCGTACTCACGGTACGGATCAGAGGGCTGGCGAATCCAGTACTCGCCGAGTTCACCGGCACCGGGCAACGCCGCTTGTCCGAGCTTGCCGCGAATCGAAAACAGACCGTACAAAGGCGAGTCGAGCTTGCCCGCCATGTCACCAAACACATAGCTCACGCCCTGCAGGTCTTTGGTAAACAAGGGCTTGTCGATCACACCGCGCTCCACCTGCACCAGTTCCGACAAAGGCACCATCTGGCCGTTGGCGGCGCGCAGCGGAATGGCCAGCAGTGCGTCGAGCCCGATCTGGGCGCCAAGCGGCAGCTGCAGGCGCACCGGCACCGGGTATTTGCTTTGACCGTCGTGCAGATAAGCCGCATCCGTGCCGGACAAGGCCATGGCTGCCGTCTGCGCCACCACCGCTACCGGTATACCCAGTGACTCGGCACGCTGACGGCGTACCCGCAAGTAAGCCCGGCCGGCGTTTTCTTTCAGCGAAGTGTCGACGCCGACAATGTCGGGCGTGTCGGCAAAAGCCCTGGCAACGCGAGTTGCCACGGCTTGCCGCCCGGCCTCGTCCGGGCCATAAACCTCGGCCACCAGCGGCGACATCACCGGCGGCCCGGGCGGCACTTCAACTACCTTGATGCGGGCGCTGTGGCGCTGACCAATCTGCTCCAGCGCCGGGCGCAGCCGCTGGGCAATCACGTGACTCTTTTCACTGCGATGCTTCTTGTCCACCAGATTGACCTGCAGGTCGCCCTGCTCGGCTTCAGCGCGCAAGTAGTACTGCCGCACGAGACCGTTGAAAGTGATGGGTGAAGCGGTCCCGGCATAGGCCTGCAGGTTCAATACTTCCGGCTGTTGGGCCAAAAACGCACCCAGTTCATGCAGCGTGGCCGCCGTATTTTCCAGCGGTGTTCCGGCCGGCATTTCCACCACCACCTGAAACTCGCTCTTGTTGTCAAACGGCAGCATCTTCATGACCACCCATTGCACCAGCGTCAGGCCTACCGACAGCAGCAAGGCCACCAGAATGCCCGCCAGCAACAGCCAGCGCTTGCGCGCGCTGGCCAGGAACGGGGTAAGCACGCGTGCAAACAGGGTTTGCAGCCGGGGGCCCAGGCCTTGGGCTTTGCCGTGGGCCGCTGCGCCGTGACCGTGCGGCTTCATCAATTTGAGAGCCAGCCACGGCGTGACCGTGAAGGCAATGGCCAGCGACAGTGCCATGCCCAGACTGGAGTTGATCGGGATCGGGCTCATGTAAGGCCCCATCAGGCCCGACACAAACGCCATCGGCAGCAAAGCCGCAATCACGGTCAGAGTGGCAAGAATGGTCGGGCCACCGACCTCGTCAACCGCGCGCGGAATAATATCTTTCAGCGTGGCATCGGGCGTGAGTTGCTGGTGCCGGTGAATATTCTCGACCACCACAATGGCGTCGTCGACCAGAATGCCAATCGAGAAGATCAGCGCGAACAGCGACACCCGGTTCAACGTAAAACCCCAGGCCCACGACGCAAACAGCGTGGCGGTGAGCGTCAGAATGACCGCAGCGCCAACAATCACCGCTTCACGCCGCCCCAGCGCAAAACCAACCAGCAAAATAACCGAGCCGGTGGCAAAGGCCAGCTTCTGGATCAGCTTGTTGGCTTTCTCGGCGGCTGTTTCACCGTAGTCACGCGTAATGGTGGTTTCAATATTCGCCGGTATCACCGTGTTGCCCAGCGCATTGATTCGCTCGCGCACGGCGCGCGACACATCCACCGCGTTTTCTCCCGGTTTCTTGGTCACGGTAATCGTCACCGCTGGTTGTACGCTGCCCGCTTGCGCTGCTGCGCCACCCGGGGTAAACCAGACGTAGCGTTGCGCCAGTTGGGCGCCGTCTTCAATACGGGCGACCTCGCGCAGGTAGACCGGCAAGCCCTTGCTGACACCCACCACCAGATCGCCCACATCTTGTGCCGAACGCAAAAATTCGCCGGCCTCAACACTCACCATCTGGGCCGCCTTGCCAGCGGTATCGAGCACCGCACCGGCGGGCATGCCAAAGTTGGACGCCGCCAGTGACTGTTTGAGCGCCAGCAGGTCTACACCGCGCTCACGCAGACGCACCGGATCCAGCCACACATGCACGGCACGGCCGGGGCCGCCAATCGTCTGCACTTCACGGGTACCCGGCACACGCTTGATTTCGGTCTCCACCGCATGCGCCACCCGTTCCAGTTCAGAGGCCGGCAGGGCCTCGCGGCTAGACAGCGTCACGGCAACCACCGGCACATCATCGATACCCTTGGGTTTCACAATCGGGCTCAGGGTGCCCAGGTCGCGCGGCAGCCAGTCCTGGTTGGCATTGAGCACGTCATACAGCCGCACCAGCGCCTCGGTGCGCGCCACACCAACCTTGAACTGCACGGTCAACACCGCCAACCCGGGTCGCGCCACCGAGTAGGTGTGCTCGATGCCGGCGATCTGGCTCAGCACCTGCTCGGCCGGACGTGCCACCATGTTCTGCACATCGGCACTGCTGGCCCCGGGAAACGGAATCAGCACGTTGGCCATCGTCACGTTGATCTGCGGCTCTTCCTCGCGCGGCGTTACCAGCACGGCAAACAGACCCAGCAGCAAGGCCACCAGCGCCAGCAGCGGCGTTAGCGCATTGTCCTGAAATGCGGCCGCAATGCGGCCTGAAACACCCATCGACGATTTGTTTTTCATGCCCATCTCACTTGGGCGCAGGGGCCACGGCGCCTGACAAACCGGCTTTCACGGGGTCCAGCGCCACGCGGTCCCCGTCGGACAAACCGGCCACAACTTCAACGCCCTCAGCGCCATGCTCGGCTCCCAGACGAACCGCCTTGAGTGCAAAGCCTTTGCCGGCAACCACATAGACGGCCGTCAGTTCACCCCGTCTTAGAACCGCTGCCATGGGCACCACCATGCGGTCGGCCTGCATGCCGACAAAACGCACACGCACCTGCTGGCCGGGCAACAAAGCTTTGGCCGCCTCGGCCGGCAACTCAAGACGCCACTCGATGGTTTGGGAGACCGCGTCCGCCGTCGGCACCGAGCTGCTTGCCACCGGGCGAATCCACTGGCCAGGCGTGCCGCCCGCTGGCACCAGCACCTCAACGGCGGTGGCGGACCGTGCCACGCCAGAGCGCGACACCGGCACCTGCACCACGGCCCGAATCGGCAACGGGGCATACAGAGTCAGCAACGGCTTGCCCGGTACCGCCAGATCGCCCGCTTCGGCCTGCGTCTGCAGCACCCAGCCTTCAAACGGCGCAAGCACCCGGGTAAAGCCCTGCGCCAGGGCCGACTGGCTGGCCCCAGCACCGGCCTGATCGCGTCCGGCCTGTGCGCCCTTGAGCTGCGACTCGGCGCTGTCGAGTGCAGCCGCGCTGACAAAACCCTTGCCCTGCAAATCACGGGTCCGGTCAAAGTTGGCCTGCGCATTGCGCAATTCGGCCTGTGCCTGCGCCACCTGCGCCTGGCTGCGCTGCACGCCGGTTTGCGCTTCGCGGTCGTCAATGGTGGCCAGCAGCTGTCCGGCGCGCACTTTGTCGCCAGCCTTGACCAGCAAGGTCACGATACGACCCGCGGCCTGCGCCGAAACAGTGCTCTGCTTGACCGGCTGTATGACGCCATCAAGCTCAAAGCCAGTGCCCACGGCCTTGACCCGGGCAGCCACCACCGGCACCTCGATGGCACCTTGCGCCATGGCTGCCGACACGGCCAAGAGCCCGGCGCCCAGCAGGGCATGGCGGGTGAGATGGGCGGACCAGGAAAATCCCGAAAAAAGAAGTGAACGCATGAGGCACCTTTAAATACTATGCGGAGTATATCAATATACCCCCCACAGTACAAGTGGCACACCGAATTTCGGTGAATTTCCTCAGATGAGCTGGGCGTCCCTATAGTGACACCCAGCTCTTGCACACTCTGTCAAGTTGACGGCGAGCCGGTCTTATTGGCTGACTGGAGACATTCGTCCGTCCGATTGGTCTGCGCGAGAGCAGCCATCGACTCACACAGCATCTCAATTTACGGCACAATCTTTCCATCATGCGATTGGTCAACTTGCAGAGCAGCGTATCGAATCATGAATGCTAACGAACAGCAGCGGGAAAACCGGTTGCGACTGGTCGAAGATCACATCGGCCGCGCCCTCGCTGAAAGCGAAAAGAGCGGGGAACTAAGGTCAGCAGCGAACTTTGGAAAACCTCTGGATTTTGGCGATGGTTACGCCGAAACTCCGGAAGAATTGCGGATGGGCTTCAAAATACTCAAGGACGCAGGCTTTGTACCGCCCGAGGTAGAACTGATGCGTGAAATTGAAGCGCTGGCGCGTTGTCTGGACTGCGCGACGAGCGACGAAGATATTGTCAAGAAGAGCGCCCAACTTTCTGAGATGCGGCAGAAACTGGCGATGAAAATGGAGTGGTTGAAAGCTTAGATCACTTAAAAAGGAATATCGTCGTCCATATCCTCAAAACCACTGGACGGTTTTGACGCTGCGGCGGCGGCCGGACGCTGCGCCGAAGCTGCCGGACGGGACGCCGGCGCCGGGCGCGAATAGTCGCCACCGGAGCCTTCATCGTCGCCAGCCGGGCCGCCCATGCCCTCACGGCTGCCCAGCATCTGCATTTCGTTGGCGATGATGTCGGTGGCGTACTTCTCGACGCCATCCTTGTCGGTGTACTTGCGCGTCTTGATGCGGCCTTCGACGTACACCGAGCGTCCTTTTTTCAGGTACTGGCCGACGATTTCGGCCAGCTTGCCAAAGAAGGTGACGCGGTGCCACTCGGTTTCCTCGACCATTTCGCCCGTTTTGCCTTTGTACTTGCTGCTGGTGGCGATGGTGATGTTGGCCACCGGGTCGCCACTGGGCAGGTAGCGGATTTCAGGGTCGCGACCCAGGTTGCCCACAAGAATGACTTTGTTAACGGATGCCATGGTAGTCCCCTTTATTTTCCAGTTGAATGATTATCCTGCCTTTGGCGTCAGTTTCGACGCACCGACCGGCGCTGCCCGCATCGGCCAGGCCACCAGCAGCCAGAGCAGCATGAGCCCGGCGCAGACGGCAAACAGGCCCTGCGCGCCGCCGTGTTTCATCAGCCAGCCGCCCATCACGCCGCCGGCAAAAAAACCCAGGGACTGTGTTGTGTTGTAGACACCCATGGCAGCGCCGCGTGCATGCGCCGGCGCCATGCGCGACACCATGCTGGGCTGGCTGGCCTCCAGCACATTGAAGCCGTAAAAAAATACAAACAGCAGGACGATCAGCGCGGCCACGCTGGCGGTACCCGACGCCAGCAGCAGCAAGGCCGCCTGCACTGCCGCCGTCAAACCAATCGAGATCAGGAATACGGCCCGCAGATAACCACGTTTTTCAAGCTGAAACAGGGTGCCGCCCATGACCACAAACGAGCCCAGCACGGCCGGCAGGTAAACCCACCAGTGGTGTTCGCGCGACAAGCCGGCCTGCACCAGCATCGCCGGCACGGCCATCCACATGGCCAGTTGCACGGCGTGCAGCACAAACACGCCAAAATTCAGGCGCAGCAAGGCGGGCAGCGCCAGCACCTCCAGCAGACGCCCGCGCGGCATGTTTTTGTGCTGCAGCGGCTCGGCCGGAACCCACCAGAGCACGATGGCGACACCGGCCACCGCCAGGCCGCCGGTCATGACAAACAATCCGGCCAGGCCGACCCAGGCCACCAGTATCGGCGCTGCCACCAGCGACAGCGCAAACATCAACCCGATGCTGCCGCCCACCAGGGCCATTGATTTGGTGCGCACTTCATCGCGTGTCTGGTCGGCCAGCAACGCCGTCACCGCTGCCGAGACGGCGCCCGCGCCCTGCACCGCGCGGCCGATCGCCAGCCAGCTCAGGCTGGGCGCCAGCGCAGCTACAAAACTGCCCGCCGCAAACAGCAGCAGGCCAAAGACAATGACCGGTTTGCGTCCCAGCCGGTCGGACGCCAGGCCGTAGAGGAATTGCAGCATGGCTTGCGTCAGGCCATAGATGCCCATGGTCAGGCCAATCAGCGCCGGGTCGTCACCGCCGGGTAATTTAGCGGCTTCGATGGCAAACACCGGCAGGATCAGAAACAGCCCGAGCATGCGCAGCGCGAAAATGCTGGCCAGCGAAAAGCTGGCGCGCAACTCGAGCGCCGTCATCTTGCTGGCCGACAGCACACTCTCCCCCTGAAGCGGGGCATCAATATTTGGCAAAACAGGGCTCTCCAACATGCTGCAGCGCAAACCGCCACGGCGACAAAAAGCCCGATTGTCCCCGATTGGACGACCGGCGTTAAAGAGAAGTGTGTCAAGACGCTCATCTGTCACTATCATGGAGGGTTTTCCCGAGCACCTATCACCTTGAACCCTTCCTCCGACGGCCTCCTCCCAGAATCCCCTCTTGATGGTCCGTACCTGGGGCGGGTTTTGCAGCAGCAAACCATCAGCATTCGCGGTGCACGCACGCACAACCTGAAGAATATTGACCTTGATATTCCGCGCAACCAGCTGGTCGTCATCACCGGCCTGAGTGGTTCGGGCAAGTCAAGCCTGGCGTTTGACACCTTGTATGCCGAAGGCCAGCGCCGCTACGTGGAGAGCCTGTCAACCTACGCGCGCCAGTTTCTGCAGCTGATGGACAAGCCCGATGTGGATGTGATCGAAGGCCTGTCGCCGGCCATTTCCATCGAGCAGAAAGCAACCTCGCACAACCCGCGCTCCACCGTTGGCACGGTGACCGAGATCCACGACTACCTGAGATTGCTGTTCGCCCGCGCCGGCACGCCTTATTGCCCAGAACACAACGTGCCGCTGCAAGCCCAGACCGTCAGCCAGATGGTCGACAGCGTGCTGGCGCTGCCGCCCGATACCCGGCTGATGATTGTGGCGCCGCTGGCCCGCGAGAAAAAAGGCGAGTTTCTGGAGGTCTTTGCCGACATGCAGGCGCAGGGTTACGTGCGTTTTCGGGTCGATGGGCAGGCTTTTGAATTTGACCAGCTGCCACAGCTCAAGAAAACCGAAAAACACGATATTGACGTGGTGATTGACCGCATCAAGGTGCGTGCCGATTTGAAACAACGCCTCGCCGAGAGTTTTGAAGCGGCCCTCAAACTCGCCAACGGACGCGCCATTGCTGTCGAAATTGATAGCAGCCCACGCACGGATGACGGCGCTTGCAGCCCAAAAGAGCACTTGTTTAACGCCAAATTCTCGTGTCCGGTGTGCAGCTACTCGATCGCCGAACTGGAGCCGCGCCTGTTCTCCTTCAACTCGCCCGTGGGCGCCTGCCCGGCCTGCGACGGCCTGGGCGTACAGGAGTTTTTTGACGCAGCCCGGGTAGTCGCGTTTCCGTCATTGAGCCTGGCCAGTGGCGCCATCAAGAGCTGGGACCGACGCAATGGCTACTACTTTGCCTTGCTGGAGAGTCTGGCACGGCATTACAAGTTTGACATTGAGCAGTCATTTGAGTCGCTCCCGGCCGAAGTTCAGGGCGCCGTGCTGCAGGGCTCGGGCGCCGACGAGATCAAGTTCAGCTACGTGATGGATTCGGGCAACTTTGCCGGCAAGAAGATCAGCAGGAAGCATCCGTTTGAAGGCGTCATCCCGAACATGCAGCGGCGCTACCGCGAGACCGACTCGGCCATGGTGCGCGAAGACCTGGCGCGCTACCGCAGTACCCAGCCCTGCCCGGAGTGCGCCGGCTCACGCCTCAAGCGCGAGGCGCGCCACGTCAAGATCGGCGAGGCCGGGCAGGCGCGCGCCATCTTCGAGATCAGCCACCTCACGCTGCGCGAGTGTCTGGCCTACTTCAGCAGCCTGAAAATGCACGGCTCACGCGGCGAAATCGCCGACAAGGTGGTGCGTGAAATCAATTTGCGGCTGAAGTTTCTCAACGACGTCGGCCTGAACTACCTGAGCCTGGACCGCAGCGCCGAGACGCTCAGTGGCGGCGAGTCGCAGCGCATCCGGCTGGCCTCGCAAATCGGCTCCGGCCTGACCGGCGTCATGTACGTGCTCGACGAGCCCAGCATTGGCCTGCACCAGCGCGACAACGAGCGTCTGATCGCCACCCTGAAGCACCTGCGCGACATTGGCAACTCGGTGCTGGTGGTGGAGCACGACGAAGACATGATGCGCGCCGCCGACCACGTGATCGACATGGGGCTGGGCGCCGGTGTGCACGGCGGGCGTGTCATTGCGCAAGGTACGTTTGAGGATGTCAAGGCCAACCCCGACTCGCTCACCGGCCAGTACCTGGCGCAAACCCTCCAAATCGCGGTACCCCCCCACCGCACCGCCTGGCTGCCGGTCAGCGTCAAGGGCGTGCCGGAGAAAAAACCGGTCGCCAAGACAGCGCCCAGCAAGGCGGCACTGGCCTGGGCCGAGCGCCATGCCGTTCACTTGGCCACCCAGGGCGAGCTGCAGGCCATTCGCGTCATCAACGCCACCGGCAACAACCTGCAGGGGGTCAGCGTCGAGTTTCCGGTCGGGCTGTTCACTTGCGTCACCGGCGTCTCGGGCTCGGGCAAATCAACGCTGGTCAATGACACTTTGTACACGGCGGTGGCGCGCCAGCTTTACCGGGCGCACGACGAACCGGCAGAACACGAAGCGATTGAAGGCATCGAGCACTTCGACAAAGTCATCAACGTCGACCAGTCGCCCATTGGCCGCACGCCGCGCTCCAACCCGGCCACCTACACCGGCTTGTTCACGCCGATCCGCGAGCTGATGGCCGAAGTGCCCATGGCGCGCGAACGCGGCTACGGCCCGGGGCGCTTCAGCTTCAACGTCGCTGGTGGCCGCTGCGAGGCCTGCCAGGGCGACGGCATGGTGAAGGTGGAGATGCATTTTTTGCCGGACGTCTATGTGCCGTGCGACGTCTGCGCCGGGCAGCGCTACAACCGCGAGACGCTGGAGGTGTTGTACAAAGGCAAGAACATCGCGCAGATTCTTGACCTGACGGTGGAAGCGGCGCATGAGTTCCTGAAGGCGCTGCCGACCATTGCGCGCAAGCTGCACACGCTGCTCGATGTCGGCCTGTCTTACATCAGATTGGGCCAGGCCGCCACCACCTTGTCCGGCGGTGAAGCGCAGCGCGTCAAGCTGGCGCTCGAACTCAGCAAGCGCGACACCGGGCGCACGCTTTACATCCTGGACGAACCGACCACCGGCCTGCACTTTGCCGACATCGCCCTGCTGCTGAAAGTCTTGCACCAGCTGCGCGACGCCGGCAACACCATCGTGGTGATCGAACACAACCTGGACGTCATCAAAACCGCTGACTGGATCATCGACATGGGCCCGGAAGGCGGCGCGGGCGGCGGCAGCGTGGTGGGCGTCGGCACGCCGGAAGCTATTGCGGCCAATCCGCAAAGTCATACCGGGCGCTACCTGAAACGGCTTTTATAAGATAAATCGGCCTGTAACACCCGTCTGATATGCGTGAGCAGCTACTTATTCAATAGCATTTTTATGAAACAAAAGCATGAATGAAGCCCGCCTGAGCGGGCGCGACCTGGCTGCAGCGCTGGGCGTGATCGTGATCTGGGGAACGAACTTTGTGGCAATGAAGTACGCGCTGCACGACTTCACGCCATTCCAGCTGGGCGCCGCGCGCTATTCTCTGGCGGTGCTGCCGCTGGTGTTTTTCATCCGGGCGCCACAACTGAGCTGGAAGTGGGTGCTGCTGTACGGCCTGTTTCAGGGTGTCGGGCAGTTCGGTCTGTTGTTCACGGCGCTCAAGATCGGCATGACGGCGGCGCTGGCCTCGGTGCTGATGCAGACCCAGGTCTTCTTCAGCGCGCTGTTTGGCGCTGTGCTGCTGGGCGAGCGAATGAGCCGTCCGCTGGCCGGCGGGCTGCTGCTGGCGGCCGCCGGGCTGGCCTGCTTCGGCATCAACTTCGTCAGCGGTGGCACGGGCGCCACCACGGTCGCGGGCTTCCTGCTCTGCCTGTGTGCGGCGGCCCTGTGGGCGGCTTCCAACATCGTGGCGCGCAAGGCCCAGCAGGCCAGTCCGCACTTTGAACCGCTGCAGTTTCTGGTCTGGAGCTCTCTGGTGCCCATCCTCCCGTTCCTGCTCATGAGCCTGTGGTTCGACCCGAGCGTGGCAACGCCCGCGATGAGCTGGCGCAGCAGCGCCAAATGGGCCAGCGTTCCCTGGACTTCGTGGCTGGCCATCGCCTACCTGGGCTGGGTTGCCACCATCTGGGCCTACGCGATGTGGACCGGCCTGCTCAAGCGCCATGCCACCAACCGGGTGGCGCCGTTCAGCCTGGGTGTGCCCGTGGTGGGGCTGGCCGCAGGAATGCTGGTGCTGGGCGAAGTCATCACGCCCTGGCAATGGGCCGGCATTGCGCTGGTGGTCGCCGCGCTGGGCTGCGTGATGCTGGGCGGGGTGCTGGCCCCATCGCCCAAGCCGCCTTGATCAATCAGGCTCGCGGTCCGGCCCGTCAAGTTGGCGCCAGTGTCAATATTTCGCCACAAACCGATTTGACTTCGCAGCAACGCGCCATCAGAATGCGCTCCTTGCCCGGCACTTTCCGGGCATCAGCCACCCCACAACAAGGAGACCCGCCATGACTACAAAGCACACCACTCCAGCGTCGTTGGTTGCCGGCTTCTTGGGCTCGCGCATTTCCTGATTTGCAATTTGTTGTCTGCCGGGCCGCCCTGGTCACCGGCTGACAACGCGCTGCCAGTTTGTTGCGCCAGCCCCCAAGGCGCAGCCACCAACTCCTGATTTTTTTTGCAAACTGCTGCGCATTGCAGCGGGCTTTCGCATCGCCATTTTCTTTGGGCGGCGCGCCTCCTGCAGGGTTGGCAGCAACCTGATTTTTGACACACCATGATTGACTTTTCGTTCGAAAAATTTGGCACGCTGGGTTTGACGCCGCTGATGGCGCGACATCTGGCAATGCAGTCCGGGACCGACCCTGCGGCGCCGGCCGGCGAGACACCGGAGTTGATGCGCGTCACCGAAGTGCACCGCGAAAGCCAGAGCGTGCACAACGGCACGCAGGAGTGCAACGCCCGCACGCGTGCGCACTTGCTGCGCACCCTGTTGCAGCGGGGCGACGCGATTGCCGTGGGCGACTGGGTGCTGGTAGGCACCGATGAATTCGGCCAGGCCTGGGTTGAACACCTGTTTGAGCCCTTGAGCCGCATCGTGCGGCGCGACGCCGACGGCCAGCGCCACACGGTGGTGAGCAACATCGACACCGCCTTGCTGGTGATGGGGCTGGACCTGGACTTCAATTTGCGCCGGCTCGAGCGCTACCTGTTGCTGGTCCAGGGCAGTGGCAACCCGTCCGGCGTACTGAGCGTCATTGTGCTGACCAAAGCCGATGTGGTGACACCGCTGGAGGCCGTGGCGCAGCGCATTCAGGAGTTGCGCGAGCGCATCGGCAACGCGGTTGCCATCGTCGCCGTGAATGCCCGCGCCGCCGAAGCGGCAACCTGTCTGGCACCGTATCTGGCGGCCGGACAAACACTGGTTGTGCTGGGCTCCTCGGGGGCCGGCAAGAGCACCCTCACCAACACGCTGCTGGGCAATCACTTGCAGGACACCGGTCCGGTACGCGAACAGGACAGCCGCGGCAAGCACACCACCACGTCACGCTCGTTGCACTGCCTGCCCGGCGGCGCCTGTGTCATCGACACGCCGGGCGTGCGCACGCTGCGCCCCGACGTGGACGCACAAACCTTGAGTGGCCTGTTCAGCGACGTGACGCTGCTGGCCGCCCAATGCCGGTTTCGCAACTGCGAGCATCATGACGAACCCGGCTGCGCCGTGGTTCAAGCGCTGCATCCGGACCGCTTGCGCAACTACCACAAGCTGCTGCGCGAAGCCAGCCGCGACAGCATGACCGTGTTGCAACGCCAGAAGCAACTCGGTGAATGGAAAGCGCGCGGGCGGGCCGGGCGACAACGCCAGGAGTTGAAGAAAGCCGGCTGGTAGCTATGCCGCTGATTAGAATCAACGCCTTTCGCCCCACCCCGCGCCTGCACGGTGCCTCACGCATGACCCTGACTGGCCTGATTGGTCTCTACGTTCGCCAGAACTGGCGCCCCTATCTGCTGTCAGCGCTGATGCTGGCCTCGGTAAGCGCGTTGACGGTCTTCATTCCGCGTCAGGTGGGCCGTGTGGTCGATGGTCTGGCGGCCGGGCGCCTGGACAGCATTACATTGGTGGGCCAACTAAGCTGGTTGCTGCTGGCTGGCGGGCTGATCTATTTTCTTCGGGTTTCCTGGCGTTTGCAGTTGTTTGCGGCAAGCTACCGGCTGGGCGCCCAGCTTCGCACCCGGCTCTATGCACGGCTGTGCCTGCAGGGTCCGCACTTCTTCCAGCAAAAGCGCACCGGTGACTTGATGGCGCTGGCCACCAACGATATTGATTCGGTGGAAATGGCCTCGGGCGAAGCGATGCTGGCGGGCTTTGACGGCACCCTGACGCTGATCATGGTGGTGGCCATGATGACGCTGGGTATTGACTGGCGACTGGCGGGCGCGGCGCTGCTGCCATTTCCCTTCATGGCGCTTGCGTTCTGGCGCATTTCGACGCGTATACATCAAGCCTCCAAAGACTCGCTGGACTGTTTTGGCAAGCTCAATGATCACGTGCAGGAGACGCTGACCGGCGTGCGCACCCTGCGCGCGCTGGGGCTGGAAGAGCGTAGCGCCAGACGCTTTGCCGAGCTGGCCGAAGACGCCGCCAGCGCCAGCCTGCGCGCCCAGCGCTGGGAGGCCGCCTTTGAGCCAGCAGTCGGCATCACGCTGGTGACGGCAACGGTACTGACACTGGGTCTGGGCGGCACTCTGGTGTGGCAAGGGGAGCTGAGCATAGGCGCGCTGACCGCCTTCAGCATGTACCTGGGCCAATTGATCTGGCCGATGTTTGCCGCTGGCTGGGTGCTGGCGCTCATGGAACGCGGACGGGCGGCCTGGGGTCGCCTGCAGCCCACGCTGGATGCACCGTTGTCGATTGAAGATGGCGGCCGGCAAACCACTCTTGCGGCCGGACCACTGGTGTTCGAGAGGGTTTCATTCTCGTACCCGGGACACCAGGCGCTGGCCTTGTCCGGCATTGACCTGTCGTTGGCCGCTGGTCAGACACTGGGTCTGGTGGGCGCGACCGGCGCCGGCAAGTCGAGCGTGCTGCGCCTGATTTTGCGCCAGTACGCGGCGCACGGCGGTCACATCCGCTGGAGCGGCCATGCGCTCGCCGATTACCGGCTCGACACCCTGCACCAGGCGATCAGCTGGGTGCCACAGGAACCGTTTCTGTTTTCTGCCTCCATTGCCGAGAACATTGCGCTGTCCCGGCCCGACGCCAGCCGTGCCGAGATCGAGCACGCGGCGCAGCTGGCCTGCATTCACGCCGACATTGCGCGCATGCCCCTGGGCTACGACACGCCGGTCGGTGAAAAAGGTGTGTCGCTCTCAGGCGGCCAGCGCCAGCGCGTGGCCATTGCGCGTGCGCTGCTGACCGACGCCGCGTTGCTGCTGCTGGACGACGCACTGTCGGCAGTCGACACGCAAACCGAGACCGATATCCTGCAGCACCTGCAACAGGTACGCCAGACGCGGGCCGGCCGAACCGCCATCATCGTCAGCCACCGGCTCAGCGCGGTGATGGATGCCGATCACATCCTGGTGCTGAAAAGCGGCCGCATCAGCGAGCAGGGCAACCATGCCGATCTGCTTGAACTGGGCGGCTGGTACGCGGCCCAGTGGCGCTACCAGCAACTCGAGGCGAGTCTGGATGCCGCCTGAGCCCCATACCCCGCCGCGCAACACGCGCCGCGCCATTGCACTGCTGCTGCACGCCGCCGCTTCGGAGCGCCGCCATGTGGTGCTTGGTTGTTGCTGGCTGATCGCCGCCGCGCTGCTCGAAGCGTTAGGCCCCTTGCTGGGCAAGTATTTCATTGACCAATACCTGTTGCCGCGCCATTTTGCTGCGCTGGACATTGGCTTGCTGCTGGGTGGCGTCCTGCTGGCCGGCGCTGTTGCCAGCCTGATCCGCTATGCCCAGCTTACCCGGCTGGCCGGTGTCGCAATGCGCTCGGTGCGGCGGCTGCGTGAAGAGGTCTACGCTCATGTGCTGCGCCTGCCCATGGCTTTTTTTGACAAAGCCATCACGGGTCAACTGGTCAGCCGCGTCACCAACGACACCGAGCAGGTCAAGAACCTGTACGTGCAAGTGCTGTTCGTCATGCTCGACAGCAGCATTGTGGTGGTCAGCGCACTCGCGGCCATGGCCTGGCTGGACTGGCACCTGATGCTGATTGTGCTGACCCTGATTCCGGCGGTGGTGGTCATTGTCTGGTTCTACCAGCGCTGGAGCGCGCCGGCGGTGGCCCGGGCGCGGCAAAAGCGCAGCGACATCAACGCCCAGATGTCGGAGTCGATTGCCGGCATGGCGGTACTGCAGGCGAGCAATGCGCAGGCACGCTTTCGCAGCAAGTTCGACCAGACCAACCAGCAGCATCTGGGCGCCCGGACCGCCGAGATGCGTGTCAATGCCTGGCTGCTGCGCCCGATGCTGGACCTGATCAACGTGTTGTTGCTGGCCGTGGTGATCTACAGTTTTGGCCAGCGGGCCTTGAGCGCGCTGGAGATTGGCGTGCTTTACGCCTTTGTCAGCTATATCGGCCGGGTAGTGGATCCGCTGATCCAGATTACGCTGCAGTTCGGCCAGTTACAGCAAGCGGTGGTGGCGGCGGCCCGGGTCGATGCGCTGCTGCAGGAACACCGGCCGCAGGCAATGGCCGGCCCGGCCCGCATCACGCACGGCGCCATCAGCATTCGCCAGCTTGGCTTCGGCTACAACCCGTCCACTGTGGTCTTGCATGACCTCAATCTGGAGATTCCGGCTGGTGGCTTTTACGGCCTGGTGGGTCACACCGGCAGTGGCAAGTCGACCTTGCTGAGCCTGCTGCTGCGCTTTTACCAGGCGCAAGCGGGCCGCATCACGTTCGATGGCATCGCGCTGGCCGATTTCAGCGACGGGCAATTCCGAGCTGACGTCGGCCTGGTGCCGCAAG
The DNA here is from genome assembly GCA_963750815.1 of uncultured beta proteobacterium. GTDB lineage: Bacteria > Pseudomonadota > Gammaproteobacteria > Burkholderiales > Burkholderiaceae_C > Rhodoferax. The sequence goes on along the minus strand of CAVVRS010000001.1, from coordinate 275,460 downwards.
ACCCGTTCCTGCTGGCGGCCAGCGTGCGCGAGAACATCGACATGGGCCGCGGTCTCAGCCAGCAAGAGGTGCAGACGGCGGCGCGTGCCGCCCACTGTCATGACTTCGTGACGCAACTCGAACAAGGCTACGACACCTTGCTGGGTGAAGGCGGCGCGCGCCTGTCGGTCGGTCAAAAACAGCTGATTGCGATTGCCCGGGCGCTGGCTGGCAAGCCGCGCATATTGTTCCTGGACGAGGCCACCGCCCACATCGACTCGCAGACCGAGCAGATCGTGCAGCTGGCGCTGTCAGAGCTGCAAGGCCGCGTTACGGTGGTGGCCATTGCCCACCGGCTTTCCACCATCCGCGGTGCTGACTGCATTGTGGTGCTCAACCATGGTCGTATTCACGAACAGGGCACGCACGACGAACTGATGGCGATCGGGCAGGGCCTCTATCAGCGTCTCTATTTGTTGCAGCAGATGGACAGCTGAGCGTTCGAATGGTGCAGGATTTCATCGCGGGAATTGTCAACATTTGTGCATTTATTTTGCTTACCACACTAGGAGTAACATTGTGCAAGTAATGATATTCACTTTTTTTGGAGGTTCCCATGCCTTCCCCACACCTTGATACGTCCAGCCCGGCCATGCGAACAGGCCGTGCGAACAGGCTCCGGACGATCGGCGGCTTCTTCCATGTGGGGGCCTCGGCGCTGCGACGACTGGCTGGCGCGCTGGCGTTTGCATCACTGGCTGCTCACGGCGCTTCGTTCCCCGCCTTTTCTGTCACGGCGAGCAGCTACGTCCCCGGCGCGACCAGCGCATATACATTCACGTATACAACCGCGACGAACGTCCCCGCCGGGCAATACATTCTTTACACCGGATTCCCCAGTGGCTTTACGGTCGCGGCGAATTGCGCAAATACCAGCATCACAGTCAACGGTGCTCCCCAACCGTGCACTGTAGGCATGAGCCCTGCAGGCGTCTATTCATGGCTTGCCGGGACCGGCGTGGCCGTGGCGCCGGGGTCGAATGTGGTCATCGTCTTGAGCAACTTGACCAATGCCCCCACCAGTGGGGTAAAAACTTTTCAATGGTTTCGAACCGCAAATGGCAGCGGGGTCGAAATCGATAGTCCCGCCACGCTGCCAGCCGTCACCTTGAACGCGCTCCCTAGCGCGGCGTCAACGGCCATCAGCGGTACTGCGCAGTTTGGGCAGGCGCTTACCGGCAGCTATGCCTACAGTGATGCCGAAGCCGATGCCCAGGATACCGGCGGCGGCGGCTCCTCATACCGTTTTGTCCGCTCGGCAGACAATAGCGTTGCGACCAGCGGCGACAATGTCGACGTTGCAGCGGGCGCAACCGCTGGCAGCAACCAGATTTATACAACGGTCGCAGCAGATATCGGCAGCACGCTGTTTTATTGCGTCACGCCCAGGGCCAGCAGCGGTAGTTCACCCGGCATTGAGGCCTGCTCTGTCGGCACTGCCATCAGCCCTGCAGCGCAAGCCATTACCGGCTTCGCACCGGCCACGCCAGTGGTGTTTGGTAGCGCGCCCGCGCTACTGACCGCCAGTGGCGGCGCCTCGGGCAGTCCGGTGGTTTTTGCTACAACCAGCGCCGCCAGTATTTGTAGCGTAACTGGTTCCACCCTCACTTACGTCGGCGTGGGTGTCTGCAACCTCACGGCCGATCAGTCTGCAGGTGGCAATTACAGTGCGGCACCGCAGGTTACCGCCAGTGTCACCATCACCGCGGCAGCTCAAGCCATTACCGGCTTCGCACCGGCAGCATCGGTCACTCTGGGTAGTCCGCCCGTGACGCTGGTGGCCACCGGAGGTGCGTCTGGCAGCCCGGTTGTTTTTGCCACCACCAGCGCCGCCAGTATTTGTAGCGTAACTGGTTCCACCCTCACTTATGTCGGTGTGGGTGTCTGCAACCTCACGGCCGATCAGGCTGCGGGGGGCAACTACAGCGCAGCACCTCAGCTGACGGCCAGCGTCACCATCAACGCCATGACCGCGATTCCGACGCTTTCAGAGTGGGGTACGATCATTCTCTCGGGCGTGCTGCTGGCGTTTGGTTTGACGCAGCTGCGGCGACGTGGGGCCAGCGCACCCCGTCAATAGCACTGGCGCTCTCATCCAGGCACAAGGCATGAATCCATGCCTTGTGCCTCAAATCATATGACGGCGTCAGGCGCTTGGCACTCAATCAACCCTGGCCCCAGCCTCAAACCACTGCTTGATAAAAAGCCGCTCGGCCTCGGTGATACCGGTGGCGTTGTTCATCGGCATGATGCGGGTCACCACCACTTGCTGGTACATGTTTTGCGCGTGCAGCTTGACGCTTTGCGGTGAATCAAGCCGCACGTTTTTCATTTGCACCAGTTCACCGTGGCACATGTAGCAGCGTTGTGCCAGCAAAATTTGCAGATTTTTATAGTCATTTTGACCTGTAGGCCCCGCTGAATATGCGTGACGAGCTACTGAATTTATAGCGCCCTGAGTGCTTGCCAGAGGTTGCGCCGGTCTGAGCCAGACAATCAGTGCCACAATGACGGCGCTGCCGGCCAGCGCGTAGGCCAGCGGATTGCCGTTGCGCCCGAGTTGGTAGCCGTGGCGCAGTACAAAAAACTGGCGAATCGCCGCACCGGCCAGCATCATCAGAATCAGCACCAGCCAGTTCTGCGGATGGGTGTAGGTAAAACTGTAGTGGCCGCTGAGCATGGCAAACAGCACCGGCAGCGTGAAGTAAGTGTTGTGCACGCTGCGCTGCTTGCCGCGTCTGCCGTGCATGGCGTCCACCGGTTCACCGGCCTTGAGGGCGGCAACCACTTTGCGCTGCCCGGGAATGATCCAGAAAAATACATTGGCACTCATGCTGGTGGCCAGCATGGCACCGACCAGCAAAAATGCCGCCCGCCCGGCAAACCAATGGCAAGCCGCCCACGAGGCACCGCAGACCAGCAGCAAAACCAGCGCACCAACGATGGCGTCACCGCGCTCGCGTTGCCCGAAAGTGCAGCAGATGCGGTCATACAGCAGCCAGAACAGCAACAGGAAGGACAGCGCCACCGCAGTGGCCGTGGCAGCACTCCAGTCCATCAGGGACTTGTCGATCAGGTAAGTGCTGGCACTCCACAGATAAGACACGGTGAACAGCGCAAAGCCGGTCAGCCAGGTGGTGTAGCTCTCCCAGTAAAACCAGTGCAGCTGCGCTGGCAATCGGGGCGGCGCCACATTGAACTTGACCGGGTGATAAAAACCCCCGCCGTGCACCGCCCATAACTCACCACTGACGCCCTGTATTTTGAGTTCTTCGTCGCTTGGCGGCGTCAGGCTGCTGTCGAGAAAGACAAAATAGAAAGACGAGCCGATCCAGGCGATGGCGGTAATGACATGAGTCCAGCGCAACAGCAGATTGGCCCAATCAAGATAATAGCTTTCCATGCACCCTGCCCCCGGTTAGTGCCCGCCGCGCCCGCGGGAGCCGGCGACTGCTTGCAATATCTGTGCCGCTACCGCCACCGCAATCACCTCCGGTTCCTTGCCATAAATCCCCGCAACGCCAATCGGACTCGTAATATGCGCCAACTCCTGGGGCGTAAAGCCGCGGTCCTGAAGCCGGTGCTGAAAGGTCGCCCATTTGGTGCGACTGCCGATCAGTCCGACATAGGGCAGGTCAGCCTGGCGCCGCTGGCGCTGCAGGCAAGCCAGCACCACCTCAAGATCTTCGGCATGGCTGAAGCTCATGACGAGCACGCAGGAGCCGCTGGCCAGCGAACTGACCGCCGATTGCACCGGGTCGGAGTGCTCACAGCGGACACGGGCGGGCAACCCCGGGGGAAATATTTCGTCGCGGCTGTCGATCCATGTCACCTGCAATGGCAGCGGCGTGAGCACCTGCACCAGCGCGCGGCCCACATGACCACCGCCAAACAGGGCGACCGGATAGTGGCGAACGGCCAGTCGCGCTCGCAGCGCAGCGCTGTCAAGTCGCGTTACCGTTTCGAAGCAAAGTTGCACCTCACCGCCACAGCACTGGCCCAATGCCGGCCCGAGGGCATAGCGCTGGAGCGGCTCGCCGTGGCCACCGGACAAGCGGCGGCGCGCTTCGTGCGTGGCCTGGAACTCCAGATGACCACCGCCAATGGTGCCGACAACCGCCTGTGCAAAAACAGCCATCCAGGCACCTTTTTCACGTGGCACCGAGCCGCGCGTTGTGTGTACCGTGACCAAACAGGCCTCCTCGCCAGCCAGTCGTGCAAAAAATACTTCGCTATCCATCACGATCCATTACCTTTTGAAACGCAAAACCACCCACAAACCCGGTTTTTTCGGGCAAAGTATGCTCCTTTGCCAAGATCGGCGTTGTGGACGGTCAATTCAAAAATATTCGTTTGCCCAGGAGACTTTGCATGAATCGTATGACCCGGCTAGGCTATGCCGTGCTGGCAGCCAGCGCGGCCGGTTTCGGCGCCTTCATGGCGGGCTGCACTTCCACACCGCTACCGGTTGTCGCTCTGCCACCCCTGCCAGTGCCCGTGCCGGTGCCCGTTGCGCCCCCGCCTGTCATTTCAAGTCAGCCCGAGGTGCCGGCACCGCCGACCAATATATCGGGCGCCACCAATCCGCGCGACTACCGCCGGGACGCGGCCAGTCACCTGTACGGACAGAATGGGCACCGGATTTTCAAGGGCAAAATGCCGCCACTGCTCTACGCTATTGGGGTACTGCAGGTTGACGTCGATGGCAGAGGTAACGTTACTGCGACCCACTGGATGCGGGCACCCAGTCAGGCACCCGAAGTCATTGCCGAAATTGAACGTACCGTCCGCCTGGCGGCCCCGTTTCCGGCCCCGGTACGCATGGGCCGTGTGACCTACACCGATACCTGGCTTTGGCACAGCAGCGGGCGCTTCCAGCTCGATACGCTGACTGAGGGGCAACTCTGATTCTCTGCGGTCCGACCCCAACTGATCACGACCCCCGGTAAGTGGAATAGCTCCAGGGGCTGACCAGCAGTGGTACATGGTAATGCTGCCTGGGGTCGGCAACGCCAAAGTCCAGGCTCACATGGTTCAGAAAATTCGGTTCCGGCAGGTTCACGCCACGCGACCTGAAATAACCGGCTACATCAAACACCAGCCGGTAAGTGCCCCGCTGCAGACTGCGGTTGTCATAAAGCAGGCCGTCCGGATGGCGGCCATCCGGATTGAGCGCAAACTGCTTGACCTGTGTCGCCGTCGCACCGACCGTCGTGTAGAGCGCCACCTGCATGCCCGCCGCCGGTATGCCGTGCATGGTGTCCAGTACGTGAGTGCTCAAGCCCATGGTGTGTCCTTTGTCGCTGCCAGTCAAAGTGTAAATGCGTTTGGCCAGGCACCGCAAAAATTGGCACTATCATGCCGACATGCCACTGTCCTGAATTCATGAGCCACTACGACAGCACCCTGCCCTACCCGCGTGATCTCGCGGGCTACGGCGCCAGACCGGTTCACGCCCAGTGGCCGGCGCAGGCGCGTGTGGCACTGCAGTTTGTCCTGAATTACGAGGAAGGCGCTGAAAACAGCGTGCTGCACGGTGATAGCGGGTCCGAACAGTTTCTGTCGGAGATGTTCAACCCACCGGGGTACCCGGCGCGTCACCTCAGCATGGAAGGCCTCTACGAATTTGGCTCACGGGCCGGCGTCTGGCGCATCCTGCGGGAGTTCGAGAAGCGCAAATTGCCGCTGACGGTATTTGGCGTCAGCATGGCGCTGGAGCGCCACCCGGAACTGGTCATTGCCCTGAAGCAGTTGGGGCATGAAATTGCCTGCCACGGCTGGCGCTGGATCAACTACCAGAACGTGGACCAAGCCACAGAACGCCAGCACATGACGCTGGCTATGGACATCATCACCCGGCTGACCGGCGAGCGCGCGCTGGGCTGGTACACCGGGCGTGACAGCCCCAACACACGCCGTCTGGTGGCCGACTACGGCGGCTTCGAATACGACAGTGACTACTACGGCGATGAGCTGCCGTTCTGGATGAAAGTCCAGAAAACCGATGGTGAGGTGGTGCCCCAGTTGATCGTGCCGTACACGCTGGACTGCAATGACATGCGTTTTGCGCTGCCACAAGGCTACTCACACGCCGACCCGTTTTTTCAGTACCTCAGGGACAGCTTTGATGTTTTGTATGCAGAGGGTGAAACGTCGCCGCGCATGATGAGTGTTGGCATGCACTGCCGGCTGCTCGGGCGTCCCGGCCGCATTGCGGCACTGCAGCGTTTTCTGGACCACGTTGAAAAGTTCGAGCGGGTCTGGGTTTGCCGCCGTATTGACATCGCGCGCCACTGGAAAACAACACACCCCTATCAACCGGAGCAGCAGCAATTGCGGGGGACACGACATGGCCGTGACGCTTGAACAAATCAATGCCGCACCGATTGAAGAGGCTGCCCGCCTGCTGGACGGCCTGTATGAACATTCGCCCTGGATTGCAGCCCAAGCGCTGGGTGAACGGCCTTTTGTATCACTGGCACAGTTGAAACATGCCATGGCGCATGTCGTCGCCACGGCCGGACGCGAAGCCCAGTTGACGCTGATCCGGGCCCACCCCGAGCTGGCTGGCAAAGCGACAGTCAAGCAGCCGCTCAGCGTCGAATCCAGCCACGAGCAGAATAGCGTCGGGTTGACACACTGCACGCCCGGGGAGTTGGGAAACATTCAACGACTGAACGCTGACTACCGGGCCAAATTCGGCTTTCCCTTTATTCTGGCGGTGCGCGGTCCGCGCGGAACAGGTTTAAGCAAACAGGAAATCATCGCCACCTGGGCCCGCCGCCTGCAAAACCACGGTGATTTTGAATTGCAGGAGTGCCTGCGCAACATTCACCGCATTGCCGAGATTCGCCTCAATGACAAGTTCGGGGTCACTCCCGCCCTGGGCAACGAGATCTGGGACTGGCATGAGGAACTGGCGCAGTTCAGTGATCCGGGCTTCCAGGAAAACGGACAGCTGACGGTCACCTATCTGACTGACGCGCACCGCGCCTGCGCCGCATACCTGCAGGCGCTGATGCGGGAATGTGGCTTTGACGAGGTGAACATCGACGCCGTTGGCAATGTGGTGGGACGCTATCTTTCTGACAACAAGGACGCCAGAAGCCTGCTCACCGGCTCGCATTACGACACGGTTCAAAACGGCGGCAAGTACGACGGCCGTCTGGGAATTTTTGTACCGTTGGCCTGCGTGCGTGTTCTCGCCCGGCAAAAAAAGCGCCTGCCATTTCACCTTGAAACCGTTGCTTTTGCCGAGGAAGAGGGGCAACGCTTTGCGGCGACCTTTCTCGGCTCCAGCGCACTCGCCGGTCAGTTCAACAGCGCATGGCTGGATCAAACCGATGGCAATGGCGTCACCATGCGCGCCGCCATGGCGCGGGCTGGACTGAACCCCACCGGCATTGCCGTGATTCGACGCGAACCAGGAGATTATCTGGGTTTTGTTGAAGTCCACATAGAGCAGGGCCCGGTTCTCAATGAGCTGAATCTGCCACTCGGGGTGGTGACTTCGATCAACGGCAGTGTGCGTTACGCCATTGATGTCACCGGCACCGCCTGCCATGCCGGCACGACACCGATGGACCGGCGCAGCGATGCCGCCACTGCCGTTGCCGAAGTGATGCTTGTCGCAGAAAAGCGGGCGGCACGTGATGGCGACTCGGTGGCTACTGCAGGCCAGCTGCAGGTACCCCATGGCTCCGTCAACGTGATACCGGGACGCTGCCAGTTCTCGCTGGACATGCGGGCACCCACTGACAGCCAGCGCGACGCCATGGAGAGTGACGTGCTGGCTGCGCTGGCAGAAATTTGCCAGCGTCGCCGGGTGCACTACACACTCAAAGAAACCCTGCGTGTTGCCGCTGCGCCGAGCGCGCCGGCTTGGCAAAAGCGCTGGGAGCAAGCCCTTGAAACATTGGGCGTACCGCTTCAGCGCATGCCCAGCGGTGCCGGTCACGACGCCATGAAATTACACGAAGTCATGCCTCAAGCCATGCTGTTCGTGCGTGGACAAAACGCAGGCATCAGTCACAACCCGCTGGAGTCCACCACCAGCGACGATATGCAGCTGGCGGTTGCAGCTTTTTCACAACTGCTGGATCAGATGGCGAACGGATTCCAATGACCCATCACAAGCCTTCACCTGTCTCTTTTTACAACCCGATTCCATGACCATTTACGAGCAACTTGACGCCTGGATTGACGCACATTTTGACGAGCAGGTGCGTTTCCTGCAGGAGTTGATCCGCGTCCCCACCGATACACCGCCCGGCAACAATGCACCACATGCCGAGCGCACCGCCGGGTTGTTGCAGGAATTTGGCCTTGTCGCTGAAAAGTACCCGGTGCCGCAAACCGAGGTGCATGCTGCCGGCCTGCAAAGCATTACCAACCTGCTGGTGCGACGCAACTATGGTCCAGGCAAAACCATTCTCCTGAACGCGCATGGCGATGTCGTTCCGCCGGGCGACGGCTGGAGCAAAAATCCGTATGCGGGGGAAATTGAAAACGGCAGAATTTACGGTCGCGCCGCGGCAGTCAGCAAGTGCGATTTTTCTACCTATGCGTTCGCCGTTCGAGCGCTCGAAGCAGTGGCCAGGCCGAAGACCGGCAGCGTCGAATTGCTCTTTACCTATGATGAGGAATTTGGTGGCGAAGTCGGTCCGGCCTGGCTGCTGTCACGCAACATCATCAAGCCTGACCTGATGATCGCCGCCGGCTTCAGTTACCAGGTTATTACGGCGCACAACGGCTGTCTGCAGCTGGAAGTCACGGTACACGGCCAGATGGCGCACGCCGCCATTCCCGACTCGGGCGTCGACGCCCTGCAGGCGGCAGTACACATCCTCAGCGCGCTTTATGCGCAAAACAAGCTGTACCAACAGGTGCGATCAGAAGTTCCGGGCATCACGCATCCGTACCTGAATGTGGGTCTGATTGAAGGTGGCACCAACACCAACGTGGTTCCCGGCTGTGTCACTTTCAAGCTTGATCGACGCATGATTCCGGAGGAAAACCCGGTCCAGGTCGAAGCAACACTGGGGAGAATCATCGCCCAGGCTGCGGCACAGACAGCCGGCATCACGGTAGAGGTCAAACGCCTGTTGCTGGCCAATGCCATGCGGCCGCTGGCTGGCAACAAGCCGCTGGTGGACACCCTGCAGAAGCATGGCAAAGCAGTGTTCGGCGAAGAAATTCCAGCCCTGGGCACGCCTTTGTACACTGACGTACGCCTGTTCTGCGAAGCCGGCATTCCCGGCGTTATTTACGGCGCCGGACCGCGCACCGTGCTGGAGTCACACGCCAAGCGAGCCGATGAGCGGCTTGAACTTGAAGATTTGCGGCGCGCGACTCAAGTGATCGCGCGCAGTTTGACGGACTTGCTTGCCATGGGTTGATAATTCTTCAGGAGATTTTTTTATGTCAGATCCGAACATCCACCCGGTCGACCAACGCCTGCCTGCCGGGCGGCTGGCAACCCTGGGCCTGCAACATGTGCTGGTGATGTACGCAGGCGCCGTGGCGGTCCCGCTCATCATTGGACGCGCCCTCAAACTCACACCCGAGCAAGTGGCTTATCTGATCTCGGCCAACCTCTTTTGCTGCGGTATCGTCACCCTGATCCAGTCGCTGGGCGCCACCCAGTGGTTTGGCATCCGCATGCCGGTCATGATGGGGGTTTCATTTGCCTCGGTGGCGCCGATGGTGGCCATGGCCAATACCACGGGTGGGGTGGCCGGCGCGCAGATCATTTTCGGCGCCATCATCGGCGCCGGTGTTGTGTCGATGCTGCTGGCGCCGGTGATGAGCAAAATGCTGCGTTTTTTTCCGCCGGTTGTGACTGGCACCATCATTGCCGTCATTGGTATCAGCTTGATGAGAATCGGCATCAACTGGGTTTTTGGCAACCCGTTCGGTCCGACGGCCCCCAGCGTCGTCAATCCCGAGCACGCCAAATGGCTGGCTGAAGTCGGCGCCATGGGGGGCGCGGTGCCACCGGTCCCCAAGGGTCTGGCGATTGTTGGATCAGTGCCCAATCCGAAATACGCGGCGCTGGAGGGCATCGGTGTCGCCTCTGTCGTATTGCTCTCGATATTGCTGATTGCCAAGTACGCCAGGGGGTTCGTCAGCAATATTTCGGTGTTGCTGGGCATCATCGTTGGCGCCACTGTGGCGGTTGCCACCGGCATGATGAGTTTTGACAAAGTTGCCAACGCAAAATGGTTTGACCTGATCCTGCCGTTCCAGTTTGGTGCACCGGTATTTGATCCGGTTCTGATTCTCACCATGACGCTGGTGATGATTGTGGTGATGATAGAGTCGACCGGCATGTTTTTGGCCCTGGGTGACATGACCGGGCGGAAAATCTCTCAAGCTGATTTGACGCGTGGCCTGCGGGCTGACGGCCTGGGCACCATGATTGGCGGCATCTTCAACACTTTCCCGTACACCAGTTTTTCGCAAAACGTCGGCCTGGTCGGGGTTACCGGCGTAAAAAGCCGTTTTGTCTGTGTCGCTGGCGGGCTGATCCTGGTATTGCTCGGCCTGCTGCCCAAGATGGCAGCGCTGGTGGAGAGTTTGCCCACCGTGGTGCTGGGCGGTGCCGGCCTGGTAATGTTCGGCATGGTAGCTGCCACCGGCATCAGGATTCTGGCCAGTGTTGACTACCGGGGCAATCGCAATAACCTGTTCATTGTGGCTGTGTCGATCGGTTTTGGCATGATTCCGCTGATTGCACCGAACTTCAAACAATGGTTGCCCCACGCCATCCACCCCCTGATTGAATCGGGCATTCTGCTGGCATCGCTGACGGCGGTCGCCCTGAACCTGTTTTTCAATGGTGGCGCAGGCGACACCAAAGCCAGCATCGAGGCCGCCCGGCAGGCAGATGCGCACTGACTTGAGCCAGCGCAGAGATTGCCGCATCCATCGGTTGCACAATGCGCTGGTCCACGACTCTTTTGCATACCACACTGAACCCTGGAGAAACCAATGACCACAGAACTTTCCCCCGCAGAAAATGCCCTGCGTGACGCAGCCCGTGAATACCATCGCACGCCGACCCGTGGAAAAATTTCGGTAACACCGACCAAACCCCTGTCGAACCAGCGCGACTTGTCGTTGGCTTACTCGCCTGGCGTCGCCTACCCGTGCCTGGACATTGAGGCCGATCCGTCGCTGGTAACGGAATACACGTCACGTGGCAACCTGGTGGGCGTCATTACCAACGGTACGGCCGTGCTCGGTCTGGGCGATATCGGCCCACTGGCGTCCAAGCCTGTTATGGAGGGCAAGGGTTGCCTGTTCAAGAAATTTGCCGGCATTGACGTGTTCGACATCGAACTGGCCGAACGTGACCCCGACAAACTGGTCGAAATCATTGCGGCCATGGAACCGACCCTGGGCGGCATCAACCTGGAAGATATCAAGGCGCCGGAGTGCTTCTACATCGAGAAAAAGCTGCGCGAACGCATGAACATACCGCTGTTTCATGACGACCAGCACGGCACCGCCATCATCTCCAGCGCGGCCCTGCTGAACGGTCTTGAACTGGTCGGCAAACGCATTGAAGAGGTCAAGATCGCGGTCTCGGGCGCCGGCGCGGCAGCTATTGCCTGTCTGGATGTGATGGTCGGGCTGGGTGTTACCCGTGCCAACGTATTCGTCTGTGACTCGAAGGGGCTGATCTATGAAGGCCGCCCCGGCGGCTTCGACGAGTCGAAAGCCCGCTACGCACAAAAGACCGGATTACGCACGCTGGCTGATGTCATCGATGGCGCAGATGTCTTCCTTGGCTGTTCAACCGCTGGCGTACTGACCCAGGCGATGGTCAAGACCATGGCTGTCAAGCCCATCATCCTGGCGCTGGCCAATCCGGAGCCCGAAATTCGGCCCGAACTAGCCAAGGCGGTGCGACCCGATTGCATCATTGCCACAGGTCGCTCGGACTACCCCAATCAGGTCAACAATGTTCTGTGCTTTCCCTATATTTTCAGAGGCGCGCTCGACTGTGGTGCGACCAAAATCACGGAGGCCATGAAACTCGCCTGTGTGCGCCAGATCGCCGATCTGGCCAAGGCCGACATCAGCGAGGAAGTGGCCACTGCCTACGCCGGCAAAGAATTGGTATTTGGTTCCGAATACCTGATACCCACCCCTTTTGATTCGCGCCTGATCCTGCGCATCGCGCCCGCCGTCGCCAAAGCCGCAGAAGAATCCGGCGTGGCGGTGCGCCCGATCAAGGACATGGAGGCCTATCGCCAGCAATTGTCACGCTTTGTCTATCAAACCGGTATGTTCATGCGCCCGGTCTTCACAGCAGCCAAGGCAGTGCCTGTGGCAACCAAGCGGGTCGCTTACGCCGAGGGCGAGGATGAGCGGGTGCTGCGCGCCGTGCAGGTAGTGGTCGACGAAGGTCTGGCCCGGCCGATCCTGATTGGACGGCCAGCGGTCATTGAAACACGCATGCTCAAGGCCGGTCTGCGCATCCGGTTGGGCAAGGACGTGGAGTGTGTCAACCCGGAAGACGACCCGCGCTTTCGCCAGTACTGGGAAACCTACCACGGCCTGATGGGCCGCCGTGGCGTGTCGATCGACGCCGCTAAAGCCGCAGTACGCCGCTCCAGCACGACCATTGCCTCGCTGATGCTCAAGCTCGGTGATGCCGACGCCATGCTGTGTGGTCTGGTGGGCCGCTTTGATACCCACCTGGATCATATTCGTGACGTCATCGGCATCCGTCAGGGCGCCTTTGGCCTGGCCACATTGAACGCCTTGATGCTGGACAAGCGTACCCTGTTTATTGCCGACGCCTTCGTCAATGAAGACCCGGACGCCGAACAACTGGCCAGCATTGCCTTGATGGCGGTGGAAGAGGTCCGGCGATTTGGGCTACCCCCCAAAGTTGCGTTTCTCTCGCACTCCATGTACGGCTCCTCCAACCGTAAATCGGCGGTCAAAATGCGCCTGGCTCACGAACTTTTTTGCAAACTCGCGCCTGATGTGGAATGCGACGGTGAATTGCACGGTGACGCCGCATTGTCCGAAGACATGCGCCACGCAGCACTGATGGACAGCAAACTCCAGGGTGAGGCCAATGTGTTGATTTGCCCCAACCTGGACGCTGCCAACATTTTGTTCAATGTGCTCAAAGTTACGGGTGGACACGGCGTGACAGTCGGGCCTATCCTGCTGGGCGCGGCGGCCTCGGCTCATGTCCTGACACCATCCGCGACAGTACGACGGGTCGTCAACATGACGGCGCTGGCGGTGGCCAATGCGGCGCACCGGGCTGCGGCTGTTTGATACAGGAATGAATCAGGGGGTACTGCAAAGTACTCCCGGCACATGCGCTACGCCAGTATCCTGACGCAACCGTCTCGCTATTGCATGGCCATGATGAATGCCACCATGGCCTCAATATCGGCGTCCGACATAGGCCTGGTGTTGGCTGCCATCCGGCTGTCAAGCCGCTCGCCGGTACCGGCCCGGTAACGCTTGAGCGAAGTAGTCAGGTAAACCGGTTGTTGACCGGCAATGCGGGCCAATTTCTCATCGCCATGCCCATCTTCGTCGTGGCAGCGTGAGCAAGCCTTGTCGTAGAGCACCTTGCCGCGGGCAACCAGCGCCGGGCTGGAGGTCGGGTGACTCAAGACTTTCTGGTTGGCATAAAACAGCACCATACCGACCTTTTCGTCGCTGTTCATCATCTTGATCATCCTTTCCATGAAAGGATCACGCCGCTGGCCAATGGCGTACTGGCGCAGTTGCTCAAGGTGATAGACCGGGTTTTGACTGGCCAGATTCGGGATATCCGGCCTCGGGCTGTTGCCACCCACGCCGTGGCAGTGGTCACAGATGGACGCCACCTTGGCGCCCGTCTTCAAAACGGATTCGAGCAGTTTCGGGTTGCGCTCAACCTCCTTCAGTCGGGCCTGAAGGTCAACACCGGCAGTCGCCCGGGCTGACTGGGCACCGGCTGGTCCGGCCACCGTACTCAAAAACAACCCGGTTAAAAGGGTCGCAAGCAGTCGGTATAAAACCATAAATATTCCTGTTCAAGAAGGGATATTTTAGGTTTTACCGTGGCACCGTTACTGATACAGATCATTACAAGTTGACTCTTTGCACCAAATGCAGAAGCCTGACAGATCACCCCAATTACAGAAAGTCGGTCACCGGCACGCAGGAACAGAACAGGTTGCGGTCACCATAAACGTTGTCAACCCGACCCACGGGAGGCCAGTATTTGACCTGCTTGAGGGTTGCCAGCGGGAAGCCCCCCACTTCACGGCTATAGGGGCGATCCCAGTTGGCCCCGAGCAGCGACGACGCCGTGTGGGGTGCATGTTTCAACGGGTTATTGTCCTGCGGCCATTCACCACGCTCGACTTTGGCAATCTCTTCCCGTATGGCCATCATGGCGTTGATGAAGCGATCCAATTCGTCCAGTGTTTCGCTCTCTGTCGGCTCCACCATCAAGGTGCCGGGCACCGGGAAGCTGAGCGTAGGGGCATGAAAACCATAGTCCATCAGGCGCTTGGCCACGTCTTCGGCCGATATGCCATGGACGCCGCCGCTGCTCTCCTTCAAGGGCCGCAAATCCAGAATGCATTCGTGCGCGACGTGACCGTTAGCGCTGGCGTAGAGCGTCGGGTAGTGGTCTTTCAGGCGGGCGCTGATGTAGTTGGCACTCAGGATGGCGATTTCGGTTGCCGATTGCAGACCCTCCGGGCCCATCATGCGACAGTACATCCAGCTGATCGGCAGCACCGCGGCGTTGCCCAGCGGGGCGGCAGATATGGCCCCCACGCCTGTCGCTGCGCGTACTGCGCTGCCCGCCGAGGGGGCCGTGCCTTGCTTGGGGCGGCCCGGCGCGGCGGCGGTTGCTTCGTAGGTCGCATGTCCTGGCAGGTAAGGCACCAGATCGTCCACCACGCACACCGGACCAACACCGGGGCCGCCACCGCCGTGCGGAATGCAGAAAGTCTTGTGCAGGTTCAGGTGGCTGACGTCACCGCCAAATTCACCGGGTGCCGCCACACCCACCAGCGCGTTCATGTTGGCGCCGTCCACATAGACACGGCCACCGTGGGAATGCACCAGCGCACACAGCTCCTTGACACTGGTCTCGAACACACCGTGCGTGCTGGGGTAGGTGATCATCACCGCCGCCAGATTGGCACTGTGCTGTTCGCACTTTGCCTTGAGGTCCGCCAGATCGACATTGCCGCTGGCGTCACAGGCTGTGACCACCACCGTCAGACCTGCCATATTGGCACTGGCCGGATTGGTGCCGTGCGCGCTACTGGGTATCAGGCAGATGTTGCGGTGACCCTGGCCGTGCGCTTCATGGTAGGCACGGATGACCAGCAGGCCGGCATACTCGCCTTGCGAACCGGCGTTGGGTTGCAGGCTGATGCCGGCATAGCCAGTGGCCTGACAAAGCCAGTTACGCAATTGCTCGTCAAGTTCCCGGTAGCCCTGTAACTGGTCATGCGGCGCAAACGGATGCAGCGACGCAAACTCGGGCCAGGTGACCGGAATCATCTCGCTGGTGGCGTTGAGCTTCATGGTGCAGCTGCCCAGCGGGATCATGCTGCGGTCCAGCGCCAGATCTTTGTCCGACAGACGCCGGATATAGCGCAGCATGCCAGTCTCGGAGTGGTGCGTGTTGAACACCGGGTGCGTCAAAAACGCGCTGGTTCTGCGCAACCCTGCCGGTATCAGCGACTCCAGACCTTTCTCAAACGAGGCAAAGTCAGGCCGTTTCTGGCCGTCCTTGGCGAAGTAGCCCCACAGCTGCTCAATGTTTGCCCGCGTGGTGGTTTCATCGAGCGCGATGCACAGGTAATCTTTAAAGTAAATTCTGAGGTTAGCCCTTTCCAAATGGGCACGGGCAGCTATATTTTTTGTAGCATCTCCAGTCTTGAGCGTGATCGTGTCAAAAGCGCTGGCATGACTCAGGGTATAGCCCATCTGGGTTAAACCCCTGGCCAGAACGGCGGTGTAGGCGGCCACGCGCTGGGCGATGCGCTTGAGGCCTTGCGGGCCGTGATAAATCGCATACATGCTGGCCACCACGGCCGGCAACACCTGCGCTGTACAGATATTGGAGGTGGCTTTTTCACGACGAATATGCTGTTCGCGCGTCTGCAAGGCAAGACGGTACGCCGGGTTGCCATGCACATCCACGCTGACCCCCACCAACCGACCGGGCATGGAGCGTTTGAATTCATCGCGGCATGCCAGATAGGCGGCGTGCGGGCCACCGTTGCACATGGGCATGCCAAAGCGCTGGGTCGTACCCACCACAATGTCGGCATTCCATTCACCGGGCGGCACCAGCAGCGTCAATGCCAGCAGATCAGCAGCAACAATAAAAGCCGCCTGCTTTGCATGCACCGCCACCACGTCAGCACGCAGATCGTCGATACGTCCGCTGGTGGTCGGGTATTGCGCCAATACCGCAAAGTAGTCGCCAGCCAGCGCCGTCTGCCACTCCGGCGCCGAATTCGCCAGCAGCACCTCGATGCCCAGCGGTCTGGCCCGCGTCTGAATGACTTCAATCGTCTGGGGATGGCAATCGCCGGCCACGACAAAGGTGTTGCTCTTGCTTTTGACGCTGCGCTTGGCCAGCGTCATGGCCTCAGCCGCCGCTGTCGCTTCGTCCAGCATGGAGGCGTTGGCCATCGGCATGGCGGTCAGGTCGGCGATCATGGTCTGGAAGTTGACCAGCGCTTCCATGCGGCCCTGACTGATCTCGGCCTGGTAGGGCGTGTAAGCGGTGTACCAGGCCGGGTTTTCCAGAATGTTGCGCAAAATCACGCCCGGCGTGTGGGTGTCGTGATAGCCCTGGCCGATGTAACTTTTGAAAATCTGGTTTTTCGATGCAATCGCCTTCAATTCGGCCAGCGCCGCAGCCTCCGTGACCGCCGCTGGAATTGCCATGCGGCTACGGCGCGCGATGGAGCGCGGCACAATGCCATCGATCAGTTCCCGACGGGTACCTGAGCCGACGACTTTGAGCATCAGCGCCTCGTCGGCCTCGTCCACGCCAATGTGGCGGGCAATAAATTCCTCGGCGTTCTCCAGCTCGCTCAAAGGTTGGGCGGATTGCATCAACATGAAAATTTCCTGGTTCAGGGATTGGCGGAAAAACGGCTGTAGCTGGTCTCATCCATCAGCGCATCAAGCTCTGCCGGTTTGGCCAGTTTGACCTTGAAAAACCAGCCGGCACCGAGCGGGTCGCTATTGGCCAGCGACGGGTCGGCGCGCAGGGCTTCGTTCACTTCCGTGATGTCGCCGGAAACCGGCATGTAGACATCCGCCGCCGCCTTGACTGACTCAACCACACCGGCGATGTCCTTCGCGGCTAAGGTTTTACCCACTTCAGGCAGGTCTACAAATACGACGTCTCCCAGGGCATCCTGCGCGTGGTGGGTGATGCCGACAGTGGCGCTGTCGCCATCCACCTTGAGCCATTCGTGGTCGGGGGTGTACTTGATCGTCATGGGGATTCTCCTGGAAAAGTTGTATCAATGAAATCAAAAAATCAGCCGCGGTAGTAACGTGTCGGCACAAAAGGCATGCTCACTACTTCCATCGGCACCGGTTTGCCGCGCACGATGGCATTGATTCTGGTGCCCGGCGTCGTGAAGCCGGGCGTCACGTAGCCCATGGCCACGGGCTTGTCAATTGTGGGGCCAAGCAAGCCGCTGGTGACTTCACCAATGCGCTGTCCGTTCAAATCCTGCAGCTCGGTGTGATCGCGCACCGGAATCCGCTCAAGGGCCAGCAGACCAACCCGCTTTCTGGCTGGCGCGCCGGCACCACCGGCAAGTTGCGCCAGTATCCTGGCGGCACCCGGAAAGCCAGCGGCGCGCGCGCCATCGGCACGCCGGACTTTTTGCATGGCCCAGTTCAGCGCCGCTTCCACTGGTGTGGTGCTGGCGTCAATATCGTTGCCGTACAGGGGCAGACCGGCCTCCAGTCGCAGCGAGTTGCGCGCGCCCAGGCCAATCGGCTTGACTTCGGGTTGCGCCAGCAAAGCCTTCGCCAGTGCTTCGGCTTGTGCTTCGTGCACCGAAATCTCGAAGCCGTCCTCGCCGGTGTAGCCGCTGCGCGTGAGAAATACTTCAATGCCTTGATCGCCCGCCTGCACCTTGAAGTGGCCGCCGGTCATGAACACCAGTTTCTCCACGCCCGGCGCTAGGCGCGACAAGGCGGTGACTGCTTGCGGACCCTGCAGCGCCAGCAGTGCCTGTTGCGGCATCGGAATCACCTGGCAACGCGTTCCGATTTTGGCCTGGATGTGGGCAATGTCGCCCACCTTGCAAGCGCCGTTGACGATGACGAAAATGTCTTCTTCACGTTTGAAAAACATCAGATCGTCAATGATGCCGCCAGCCTCATTGAGCAACAGGCCGTAGCGCTGTTTGCCCACCGCAAGGTCTATCACGTCGACCGGAATCAAGCTCTCAAAGGCGGCGGCGGCATCCGGCCCGACCAGACGCAACTGGCCCATGTGGGACACGTCAAACAGACCGGCGGCGCGGCGGGTATGGTGGTGCTCGGCCATCAGGCCTTCGGGATACTGCACCGGCATGGAATAGCCGGCGAACGGCACCATGCGGGCACCGAGCGACACATGCAGGTCGTTGAGCGGGGTTTTCAGAAGACTATCGGGTGTAGTGGCCATCAGCGGACTCCAGCAAGAGTGACAAAGGGGCAAGTTGAATTCCATGAGCTCGGCAGATGCCAATGCCCCGGGTTGCCCCCGCTGTCCGCTTTACCTGAGAGATTCACCGCTCACCTGGCCGCCACGACGGCCAGCAGAATGCGGTTTGCTCCTTCGGTGGATCAAATCTGGTTTGACCTCTCTCCAGTGGGGATACGCAGCCGGGTATTGCAACCCGCCAGCGCTTGTCAGTCCTTTTGCCTGAGCGTTCAAACCGCTGCAATCAGCCGTCCTGCGCCTTCGGCGGCCTCCCCAAGGGGAGACTCTCTCCTGACCTCGTGGATTCTACTATTTCGCGTAAACCAGATCGCGCAAGGTCAGCGAGATGGCCGGCACATAGGTGATGACCATCAGGCAGCCAAGCACCACCAGGACAAATGGAACCAGTTCCCTGATGATGCGATCAAGCGAAATACGCGCTACCGTACAGGCCGCAAAAAGGTTCACGCCAAAGGGCGGCGTGATCATGCCCAAGGCCAGATTGACCACCATCACCAGACCAAAGTGCACCGGGTCAATACCAAAGTGCATCGCCACCGGCGCCAGAATGGGCGCCAGCACAATGATGGCGGCGCTGGTCTCGATGAACATGCCAATCAGGAACAAGGCCGCATTGACTCCCAGCAAAAAATAGGCGGGCGACTTCAGGACGTCCTGCAGCCAGTGGCCAATGGCGTCGGGCACACCGGCGCGGGTGATCAGAAACGCGAACAATCCGGCATTGGCAATGATGAACATGATGACCGCGCTGGACATGACCGACTTGCGCAGGATGATGAACAAGTCCTTGAGTTTGATTTCACGGTAAATCAGCATGCCCACCACCAGCGCATAAAACACGGCCACGGCCGAGGCTTCGGTAGGTGTAAAGACGCCGCCGTAAATGCCACCCAGAATGATGACCGGCATCAGCAGCGCCCAGCCAGCCTGCAAGCTCGCCTTGCCAAAAGCCAGACGACCGTCACCGTCATTCTTGCCCCAGCCCCTGAACTTGCACGTAACAAAGACAAACAGCATCAGCGCGCCGCCAATCAGGATGCCCGGGCCGAAGCCGGAGATAAACAGTTCACCAATGGACACCTCGGCGCTGACGCCGTACAAAATCATCGGGATTGACGGCGGAATGATGACGCCCAGCTCGGCGCTGGTGGCCTGCAGCGCTGCCGCATAGGTCACCGGGTAGCCGTGCTTGATGAGTGCCGGAATCAGCACGGTGCCTATGGCAAAAGTGGTGGCCACCGACGAGCCCGAGACGGCACCAAAAATCATGCAGGTCAGCACGCAGGTCATGGGCAGGCCGCCCTGCACGCCGCCGACAATGCTCTTGGCAAATTCAACCAGGCGGCGCGAGATGCCGCCGGTTTCCATGATGTTGCCCGCCAGAATGAAAAACGGAATGGCGGCCAGTGGAAACCGGTTGATGGCATTGAACATCTCCTTCACCGAGATCAACATGTGCGCGTTGCTGGCCTGCATGCCCAGAATGGACGCCAGACCAATCGACACCGCCACCGAGATGGTGAGTGCAAAGCACAACACCATGGTCGTCAACATAACGATAGTCATTGAGCAGTTTCCAGTTCCAGGCGTTGCGGGTCGATCAGATTGCCGATGATGCCGATGACGGAAAAAACACCGCCAACGGGCAGGGCCAGGTAGGCCCAGAACATGGTCACGTCTTCCAGCCCGATGACGGTCTGGACGCGCCCTTTTTGCGCATAGTCCCAGCCCCACCAGATGATGATGGTGATCAAGGTCAGGGCAGCGCCGCTGACCAGCCAGTCCAGTACCCGCTTGATGCGCGGCGGACTCCAGCGGTACACCACATCCACACTGACCATCGCGCCCAGGCGAAAAGCCGCCGGGATACCCATGAACACCATCCAGATCAGGCTGAAGCGAATCAGCACTTCGGTCCACTCGGCGGGTGCCTCGACAACAAAACGCATGATGATCTGGAACATGCCCAGGCTTGCCGCCAGGGCCATCATGGCGCACGCCACCAGCATGGCAAAACCAGTGCTATAGCGCTCCAGCGCAAGGAAGGTTGATTTCATCGATTTTCTGCCAATTTACACAATAAAAACGCCCGTAACCATTATGGGACGGGCGTAAGCAGCTATAAATTTAATAGCAATAACAGTGCAGAACCTATTTGAAGTTGCGAATTTTATCAATGTTGGCTTTGCCGAACTGCTTTTCGAACTCCGCGTTCACCGGACCCAATGCCGCCACAAACTTGGCCTTGTCAACGTTTTCAACCACACTCATTCCCTTGGCACGAAGATCGGCTACGCCGCTGGCGTCATCCGCATCGACCCGTGCGCGATTGGCTTTGGCGGCTTCTTTGGCAGCCTCAAGGAACGCCTGTTTGTCGGCGGCGCTGAGTTTGTCAAAAGCGGCCTTGTTCATCAGGAAGACACAGGGCGAATAGACGTGACCGGTCAAGCTGAGGTGCTTTTGCACCTGGTCAAACTTGGCTGACATGATGACCGAGAGCGGGTTTTCCTGGCCGTCTACCGTGCCTTGCTGCAATGCCGTGAACACTTCCGGGAAGGCCATTGGCGTGGTGATGATGCCAAAGCCCTTGTAGGCGGCCACGTGCACCGGGTTCTCCATGGTGCGCATCTTCAGGCCCTTGAGGTCGTCAGGTGAATTCACCGCGCGCTTGCTGTTGGTCATGTGCCGAAAGCCGTTCTCGGCCCAGGCCAGCGCCTTGAAGCCTTTGGCATCGAATTTGACCAGCATTTCCTGTCCGATCGGACCGTCCAGCACGGCGCGGGCGTGTGCCTTGTCGCGAAACAGGAAAGGGATGTCCAGAATCTTGGCGTCCGGCACAAAGTTGGGTATCGGCCCGGTAGAGGTAAAAGTCAACTCCTGGGTGCCTAGTTGCACCGCTTCCACAGACTCGCGCTCGCCGCCGAGCGAGCCGTTGTAAAAGGTTTCAACCTTGTAGCGGCCACCGGTGCGTTTTTCAACTTCCCTGGCAAAAACGTCAATGCCGACACCTTGATGCGAATTTTGCGCGGTCGAAATACTTATTTTCATCGTCGTCTGGGCGGCCGCAGAAGCAACAAAGCCTGCCGCCAGTGTCAGGCCAACCAGCAATTTGGAAAGTTTCATGAAGAGTCCTTGTTAGAAATTCAGCGCTCGATTATGTGGGCTATCGAGCGCCTGTGCATTGGGGTTTTCGCGCACACAGGCCAGCCGTACCAGCCGCTGATCACACTCTGCCTGAACTACATGCCGGCGTAATTGGGCCCGCCGCCGCCTTCGGGTGTGACCCATACGATATTTTGCGTCGGGTCCTTGATGTCGCAGGTCTTGCAGTGCACACAGTTGGAGGCATTGATCTGCAGCCGGTCGGTGTTGTCGGCGTTCTTGACAAACTCGTAGACACCGGCCGGGCAATAACGTGCCTCGGGTCCGGCGTACTTGGCCAGATTGACAGCCACCGCAACACTGGCGTCTTTCAGCGTCAAATGCGAGGGCTGATTCTCCTCATGATTGGCACTGCTGATAAAGACACTGGAGAGACGGTCAAAGGTCAGCTTGCCATCGGGCTTGGGATAGTCAATCGGCGTGCACTGGGCAGCCGGTTTCAGATAGGCGTAATCAGGCTTGTCGCGATGCAGCGTCCAAGGCACGTTGCCCTTCAGGCCAAACTGCTCAAAGCCATTCATCAGGCTGCCCAGCGTCAGGCCGTATTTGAACCAGGCCTTGAAATTGCGCGATTTGTTGAGTTCGGTGTAGAGCCAGCTGTTCTCGAAGGCTTCCGGGTAGGCGCCAAGTTCGTCATGTTGGCGACCCGCCGTGATGGCGTCATAGGCCGCCTCGGCCGCCAGCATGCCGGACTTCATGGCGGTGTGGCTGCCCTTGATGCGGCTCACATTCAAAAAACCGGCGTCACAACCCACCAGGGCACCACCGGGAAATACCGTCTTCGGCAGCGACATCAGGCCCCCGGCGGTAATGGCGCGGGCACCGTAGGCCAGCCGCTTGGCGGGTTTCAACCCCTTGTCTTCGCCTTCCAGGTAGTAGCGGATATTGGGGTGGGTTTTCCAGCGCTGGAATTCTTCAAACGGGCTCAGATACGGGTTGCTGTAGTTCAACCCGGTAATAAAGCCCAAGGCGATCTTGTTGTCTTCCATGTGGTACAGAAACGAGCCGCCATAGGTGCTGTCGTTCATCGGCCAGCCCGCCGTGTGCACCACCAGACCGGGTTCATGACGGGCCGGGTCAACCTCCCATAACTCCTTGATGCCCAGACCATAGGACTGCGGGTCGCAACCGTCGTCGAGTTGGTATCTGGCGATCAACTGGCGGCCCAGGTGACCGCGCGAGCCCTCGGCAAACACCGTGTACCTGGCCAGCAGTTCCATGCCGATCTGGAAGTTCTCACCCGGCTCACCCTCTTTGTTGACGCCAAGGTTGCCGGTAGCCACACCTTTGACGGCACCGCTTTCGGTGTACAGCACTTCAGCGGCGGCAAAGCCGGGGAAAATTTCCACACCCAGGTTCTCGGCCTGCGTCGCCAGCCAGCGCGTCAGGGCGCCCAGGCTGATGATGTAGTTGCCGTGGTTCTGGCTGCACTTGGGAAGGAGGAAATTGGGCGTGCGGTAGCCGGTGGTTTCGCTCAGAAACATCATGGCTTCGTCGGTCACCGGTTGATTGAGCGGTGCACCCATGGCTTTCCAGTCGGGGAAAAGTTCCGTCAGTGCAATCGGGTCCAGCACGGCGCCCGACAGGATATGGGCACCCGGCTCGGCCCCTTTTTCCAGCACCACCACGGATACATCCTTGCCTTTATTAGCGGCCAGCTGCTTGAGCCGAATCGCGGTGGACAGGCCGGCCGGGCCGGCGCCGACCACGACGACGTCATACTCCATTGCTTCACGGGGGCCGAACTGGGCCAGTATTTCCTGGTTTGTCATGGGTTTACTCGCTTGATAATGGGGGTGCGGCCCGTAATGGGATCGCGACCGGGGATTGTCGAACGCAGGACTGATTTTAGGCGGTCAATCGGCATAATAGAACGATCGTTCTTTTTATTCATGGGGACTCATAAATATGGCTTACAGCATTGATCTCTCAGGCCGGGTGGCCCTGGTCACCGGTGCCTCCAGTGGACTGGGGTCACAGTTTGCCAGAACTCTGGCGCGTGCTGGCGCCGCCGTGGTGCTGGCAAGTCGCCGCCTTGACAAGCTCAAGGAATTGCGCGCCCAGATTGAAGGCGAAGGCGGTGACGCCCATGTCGTTGAGCTCGACGTGACCGATATTGATTCCATCAAGTCAGCCGTCGCCCATGCTGAAACCGAAGTTGGCTCGATTGACATCCTGATCAACAACTCGGGCGTCAGCACCACGCAGCGCATTCAGGACGTGTCGGAGGACGATTTTGACTTTATGTTCAACACCAACGTCAAAGGTGCTTTTTTTGTCGCCCAGGAGGTCGGCAAACGCATGCTGGCGCGCGCCAGAGGAGCGGCGCCGGGCAGCTACACCGGCGGGCGCATCGTCAACATTGCCTCGATGGCAGGCTTGCGTGTGCTGCCGCAAATCGGCGTGTACGCCATGAGCAAGGCGGCCATGGTGCAAATGACCAAAGCCATGGCGATTGAGTGGGGCAAATTTGGCATCAACGTCAACACTATTTGTCCGGGTTATATCGACACCGAAATCAACCATCACCACTGGCAGACCGAGCAGGGCCGCAAGCTGGTGCAGATGCTGCCGCGCAAACGCGTCGGACAGGCGCAGGACCTGGATGCCCTGCTAGTCATGCTGTGCGCCAACGAGAGTCACTTCATCAACGGCGCGGTCATCGCTGCGGACGATGGCTTTGGCATCTGAATGCTGAGGGGTCTGGCGGCTGGCGGCAGGGCCCGTCAATGACGCGCTGGACCGGGCGCACACCGCAGCGCGGCAGGAAACGCCGCTGGCTCGCTGCCGCGGGGTCGCTGAGTGCGCGGTTGACCGGTGCCGGGTCGGCCTTCGGCGTGCAGGTGCTCGATCAGGGTCGGCGCAGGCTGCAGCTCGATGAAGCACGCGCCCTGGGCATGAACGGCGTGCGTCCGGGCTACGTACGCGAGGTATTGTTGTCCGTCGATGAAGTGGCCGTGGTGTTTGCGCGCAGCGTCACGCTTCACGCGCGCTCGCTGGGGCCGTGGCGTGCCATCCGCGGTCTGGGCACCCGGCCGCTCGCCGATGTGCTGTTCAAGCGCGCCGATATCGCCCGTACGCCGTTACAGTTCGCGCAGCTCAAACCCGCCAGCGCGCTGCGACGCCATGTGGCGCGGGCCTGGCAACACGCTGCTGGCGAGGCGCTGGAAGTGCGCTCCTTGCCGGCACGGCGGTCGGTCTTCTGGCGCCGTGGCGCCCCCTTGCTGGTCATGGAAGTGTTTGCGGCGCAGCACCCGCCATGGTGCTGGACTCCTGACCGCGCGCCGCGACAGCCACCCAATAACTAACGGCTATTTCACTTTGGCAACCCGACCCATGAGATAGAACTCGGGGTTGGGCAGCATGTTGCTGAACGAAGCCATGCGGTTCGACAGGCCAAAAAATGCCGTGATGGCGGCAATGTCCCAGGCGTCCTCGTCATTGAAGCCATGAGCGTACAGCGCGGCAAAGTCAGCTTCGCCCAGTTCGTCAGACTTCAGGCAGACCCGCATGGCGAAGTCCAGCATGGCGCGCTGGCGCGGCGTGATGTCGGCCTTGCGGTAGTTCACTGCCACCTGGTCTGCCACCAGTGGTTTTTTCTCGTAGATGCGCAAAATTGCGCCGTGTGCCACCACGCAATACAGGCACTTGTTGGCGGCACTGGTGGTGGTGACTATCATTTCACGGTCGCCTTTGGTGAGGCCCGATTCTTTCAGCATCAGGGCGTCGTGGTAGGCAAAAAAGGCGCGCCACTCGGCCGGACGACGCGCCAGCGCCAAAAACACATTGGGCACGAAGCCGGCTTTTTCCTGCACCTCCAGCACTTTGGCGCGGATGTCATCGGGCAGGTCCTTGAGTTCGGGAGCGGGGTAACGGGTCATCATCATTCCTCATGTTTCAAGCGTGCCATTATCCTGTGCCGTGCCGCCAGCACACTGACACTGTTAAAATTGTCCGGTCACTGGGGAGTAGTCGCCTTTCACGCTGTTGAGAGGGCTTGCGTCAACATACTTGATCCGTCGATCATGGTGCAAGCAGTTTCCAACTTGGCAAGACCTTTGACCGCACAGCTCCGCAGCGACCGGGGAGAGGTGGGGTCATTGCATCTGTCCGGTCCAGGAAATTCCCGTGGAAGCACTTTTCATTTCAACCGGTGTGGTCGCGTTGGCCGAGATCGGCGACAAAACCCAATTGCTGGCCTTCATTCTGGCAGCGCGTTTCAAGAAACCACTGCCCATCGTCGCCGGCATCCTGTGCGCGACGCTGGTCAATCATGGCCTGGCGGGTGCTTTTGGCGCCTGGATCACCTCCGTTGTCAGCCCGGAAATCATGCGCTGGGTGTTGGGCCTGTCGTTCATCGGCATGGCCGTCTGGACCCTGATACCCGACAAGATCGAAGAAGAAGAAACCCAGGTAGCCAAACGTCTGGGTGTCTTTGGCGCCACCCTGATCACCTTCTTTCTGGCCGAGATGGGCGACAAGACGCAGATCGCCACCGTGGCGCTGGCGGCGCACTATGGCACGCCGCTGCTGGTCATTGCCGGCACCACGCTGGGCATGCTGGTGGCTGATGTGCCCGCTGTTTTTGTCGGCAACCGGTTCGCGACGCGCATCCCGATGAAACTGGTGCACGCCATTGCGGCCGGCATTTTTGCGTTAATGGGCGTGCTGACCCTGCTCAAAGTCGAGACGCTCTTCCAGTAGCAGCGTCCATCCCGACGGCGCTCACCCAGCCATCAGTTTATGGACCAGATCACCGGTGTTGGAGGCTTTGTATTTGCGCATCAGGCGGGCCCGGTAGATTTCGACGGTACGGTGGCTGATGGTCAGCGCCCGGCCAATTTCCTTCGACGTCAAGCCGTCCATCAGGTGGGCCGCCACCTCGCGTTCGCGGGCGGTCAGCCCGGCCTTGACCGGACGGCGTGAGCTGAGATCCTCAAAACTCCAGATACCGGCCTCATGCGGTGTACTCTGGTTGAGCGCCCGGCCCGTGACATGACACCAGAAGGTCTCACCGCTGGCGCGCTTCATGATACGGTCATCGGCATAGGTACCGCTGCGGTTCAGAATCGGGGCGATCCGCTGACCGGTTCGTTCAAACTCGGCCACACTCGGGTAGAGCACCTGAAACGACGCGCCCACCAGCAGTTCACGCGACGCGCCAAACATCTCGCATACGTGACGGTTGCAGTCCACAATGGCCCGGTTGCGTGACAGAATGAGCCCCACCGGCGCCTGTTCGAAGGCCAGCCGGTAATCGACATCCTGGCTGCTGTGTGCGTTAAACATAGGGTTTGTACTTTACGAAAAACTACGTAACTGGCTAGGTAGTATCGTAACCCCGTTGAGATGGAAAGTTTTTAAAGGAGAACATTCAGTGAACAAGATTTACCCTAGCGCGGCCGCGGCGCTGGACGGCATCGTCCATGATGGCCAGCTCATGGCCGTGGGCGGCTTTGGCCTGTGCGGCATTCCCGAGGCGCTGATTGACGCGCTGTGCGCCACCGGCGTCAAGAACCTGACGGTTATTTCCAACAACGCCGGTGTCGACGGTTTCGGTCTGGGCAAGCTGCTGCAAACGCGCCAGATCTCCAAAATGATTTCCAGCTACGTCGGTGAGAACAAGGAGTTCGAGCGGCAATACCTGGCGGGCGAACTGCAGCTTGAGTTCACGCCGCAGGGAACGCTGGCAGAAAAACTGCGCGCCGGTGGCGCCGGCATTCCTGCGTTTTATGTACGCACCGGCGTCGGCACGCTGGTCGCCGAGGGCAAGGAAACCCGCGAGTTTGACGGCCATGTGTACGTGATGGAGCACGCGCTGCTGCCGCAGGTGTCGCTGGTCAAGGCCTGGAAGGCCGACAAGAGTGGCAACCTGATTTTCAGGCGCACCGCGCGCAACTTCAACCCGGCCGTGGCAATGGCCGGCAAGCTCACGGTGGTGGAGGTTGAGGAGATTGTCGAAACCGGCGCCTTCGATCCCGATGCGGTGCACTTGCCCGGCATCTATGTGCACCGGATTGTGCTCAATGCCAAACCCGAGAAGCGCATTGAACAGCGAACCGTTACCCCCAAAGGAGTTTGATCATGGCCTGGACACGCGACCAAATGGCAGCCAAAGCGGCTGAGGAATTGAAGGATGGTTTTTACGTCAACCTGGGTATCGGCTTGCCGACCCTGGTGGCGAACTTTGTCAACCCGGCGATCGAGGTCTGGCTGCAAAGTGAAAATGGCATGCTGGGTATTGGCCCGTTTCCGACCGAGGATGAAGTGGACGCCGACCTGATCAACGCCGGCAAACAGACCGTCACCACCATCCCGGGCTCCAGCATCTTTGGCAGCCACGACAGCTTCGCCATGATCCGGGGCGGCAAGATCAACCTGAGCATTCTGGGGGCCATGCAGGTCAGCGAAAAAGGTGATCTGGCCAACTGGATGATCCCGGGCAAGATGGTCAAGGGCATGGGTGGCGCGATGGATCTGGTGGGCGGCGTCAAAAGCGTGGTGGTGCTGATGGAGCACGTTGCCAAGAAGAAGGACGGCAGTATCGACCTGAAGATACTACCTAACTGCACCCTGCCACTCACCGGCGTCGGCGTGGTCAATCGCATCATTACCGACCTGGCCGTGCTGGAAGTCACACCGCAAGGTCTGAAACTCGTGGAGATGGCGCCCGGTGTGACGCGTGACGAGCTGCAGGCCAAGACCGGGGTGCCGCTGCATTAAGGTGGTTTTAATGGACGATGGCAAAGTCAATAAAACCGCGCTCAACGTTGGTTGACAGCAGTTTGACCTGAACCTTGTCGCCTACTTTCAGGGCGACATCGTCCACCACAAGCCGACCTTCGGCGGGTGGCGAAAACACCCTGACCCAAACCCCGTCATTGCTGCTGCCGGTGACGATGGCGGCAAAGCGCTGGCCAATGTGCGACTCCAGCAGCAGCGCCGCCTCGGACTTGCGCATCTGGCGCTCGACCTTTTGCGCCGCGTCCTCCTGGCGTGTGCAGTGCTGGGCCAGTTCACCCAGTTCGGCCGTGCTGTAGGGCGCTGGCATGCCAGCCAGCGCCGCCTTGAGCAGGCGCGAGGTGATCAGGTCAGGGAAGCGTCGGTTCGGTGCTGTCGAATGGGTGTAGTCACGCACCGCCAGGCCAAAGTGGCCAATCGGCAAACTGCCGCGTGTTTCCACCACGTACTCGCCGCGCCCCATCAGCTTGACGATGACCAGCGACAGATCCGGAAACCGCAACGGGTCGGCCTTGCGGCGCCTGGCCAGAAAAGCCTCCAGCGCTTTTGAGTCGGGCTCTGCGGGCAATGCCTCACCCAGTTCCCTGGCAACACCGACGATGCGCAGCCAGCGCTCGGGCGAACGCACAACACGGCGCAGCGATGCGCCGCCCTGCGCGGCCAGAAAGCGTGCCATGCAGCCATTGGTGGCAATCATCACTTCTTCGATCAGCTGGCGGGCGCGGTTTTGCACTTGCTGGCGAATGTCTATGACTTTCTCGCCGTCAAAGACCGCACGCGGCTGGAAGGTTTCAAACTCCAGCGAACCCTCCTGGTGGCGCTGGCCACGCAGTTGTTGAGCCAGGCCGTCTTGCACCTGCAGTTGCGCCTGCATGCCAGGCACCGCCGCTGCCGCAGCCGGGAGCGCCGCCTGGCCGTCAATCCAGGCACTGACAGCGTCGTAGGCCAGCTTGGCCTTGTTGCGCACCCTGGCCCGGTAAACCGTGGCGCTGGCCAGTGAGGCATCGGCGTTAAAAACCATTTCGGTCACCAGCGCGAGCCGGTCCTGACCAAAGTTGAGTGAGCTCAGGTCGGTTGACAAGCGCTCGGGCAACATCGGGAAGATGCGCGCCGATGTGTAGACCGAGGTGGTGTTGGTACGCGCGTGCTGGTCAATGGCGCTGCCTTTTTGCACCAGCGCGTCGACATCGGCAATCGCCACCCACAGTTTGACCGCGCCAGCGGCCAGTGGCTCGCAGACCGTCAGCTGGTCAAGGTCGAGCGAGTCGTCGTTGTCAATCGAACACCACAGCAAACCGGTGAGGTCACGGATGGCAGCGCCGGTTTCGCGGGCCGCGCCGGTGATGCCAGCCAGTTGCGCCACGACAGCGCCCGAGAACTCGGCTTGCAGGCCGCGCGCAGTCATGGCGCTGCTGGCCAGGCGCGCCAGATCGGCGCGATGATGGTGATGCGGCTGACTGCGCATCAACGGCTGCGCTCCGGACCGCGCTCGCCGCCCTTGTCGCGCTCCTTGTCGCGGTCTTTCCCGCGCTCTTTCTCATCGCGTTGCTGTGGCCGCTGCCTTGACTCGTTCTCTGGCACATGGCGGCGCACCGCCGGTTCAGGCCGCTGCTGCGGCGGCATCGCCACCGGTGGTTGCACACGCTCCTGCTGGCGCTGAATCAAATGCTGCTGTGCTGGCGGTGGATAACGTTCACCGGAGTACTGGCGCTGGTAGAACGGCAGCGGCGCGGGCAGCGGATTTGCATTGCGACTCCATTGGTCCCAGCCAACCCGATGCTGCTGCCAATCCTGCCCCCAGTGATGGCCCCAGCGCGGCGGCGCATCGGCACGCCAGCCACGAAAATAGACCGGCGGCGCCCGGTAGTAGCGCACCGGAACCCGCAATATGAACACCGGGACGGTTTCCGGTGCCACCATCCGCCAGGGCCCGTTGTACCAGGCGCTGGCGTACCAGTTATCCTGCTGGTAGACCCAGTACATGCCCTCGTAGAAGAAAAAATTCGAGTTCAGCCGCGGCGCATAGTAGACCGGGTAGCCCGGCACCCGGACCAGTTCCGGAAACAGGGACAGGTTGATTCCGATGTTCGCACCCGAAAGCCCGATACCGACGCTCACCTGCGCGGTGGCCGAAGTCGCCGACCAGAGCAGTGCCAAAAACACCATCAAGAGGTAACGCATTTTTGTCCTCCAAAAAATTGGACCTGGTCAGACTAACCGATTTCGGGTACCGCCTTGTGTGCGATGTCGCACATTGGAAACCAATTATTACAAGCCCTCTATTTGCTATTTATTTTATAGCTGTCTACGCATACTGCACGGGCTTTACAGGCCGAAAACACCCTGAATTTGACGCTCTGTTTACAGATCGACGCAATTCGACATCAAATTGAAACACGATCCCGGCACACTCTGCCCTAAGCTCACAGCCCCAGCCCAGACACCGCCGTGCCAAACGCCTGGCACATGACAGGTGATGGGCCTCACCACAGAAGAGAAGAGAGATGTGATGAAACCAGAAAAAATAGCCCCCTTGACCCCTGCAGAAAAACCCGGCGTGCCGGTATCCGAAATCGCCATTGCACAACTGGTTGGCCAGGTCTACGAATCAGCGCCGACGGCCGTGCGCAGGCGCTTGCTGGAACATCTGATGCGCCCGCTGGGCGTACTCTCACTGGTGGCCATCGCCAACGGCATCTTCGCCAAGATCCGGTTTCGCAGCGGCTGGCCCGACATCCAGATCCAGATCGAGGACGTACAGAATGTGCAGGCCAGCGACGTCATCACGCTGGCCACCCACGTGCAGCAAGTCAGTGTTCATGCCGTCGACGGTCTGGTAGAGATGCTGGCGGCGGCGCCGGTGATGACCGGTTCGGCCGCTGCCGCGCTGCTGATGACGCTGCTGATGCAGCGCGCCCGCTCGCGCCGGGCGAGCGACTTTGAATAAACCGGCTCAGCGTGGCGCGCGGCTTGCCGCACGGCGCGTGTCACGCAGCATGAACAGGTAGAGGCTTTCCACCTTGTCGCGCGCCCACGGCGTCTTGCGCAGAAACTTCAGGCTCGAAGTGATGCTGGGGTCGCTGGTGAAGCAGCGCACCGGTATGCGCTGACCCAAACCACTCCAGCCATATTGCGCCAGCAACGCCGTCAGGATGGCCTCCAGCGTGAGACCGTGCAAGGGGTTGCGGGCTTGGGCAGGTGGCGGTGTATCTGGCATGGCGCGATTTTGGCACCGTCCGGCCCAGACCGGCTCCGCGCCCCCTGCATCCAGCTAGAATACGACCCTCGGAAGCGTGGCAGAGTGGTCGATTGCACCGGTCTTGAAAACCGGCAACGGGAAACCGTTCGTGAGTTCGAATCTCACCGCTTCCGCCATTTTCCCTTGTCCCTCAGGGGTTCCCGGGCGGTTCTTGCGCTAACGCGACTCAGGCCAGCCAATTCGCGTGCACTTGAACTTCGCCCGATAGACCATGAGAAATATGGAAGTTGCCGCCGGACAGCACTGTTCGTTCGCGCGGCACATCCAGTGCCGCATCCTCCAGCGGGGTCAGCGCCGCACCGGCGTCAAGCTCCACATCAAGACATATCCGGTCTTCGTGCAGCCGCAGTGCCACCAGAATGTGGTGGATCGAGATCTGCGACTCCAGCGCCCGACAAGTTTCCTCCAGAACGCGGTAAATGATGACATGAAGGAGTTTCGGAATTTGCTCATCAGAGAGCGCAATACTGGTCTCGATCTGCACCTCGGGCTGACGCAACGCCAAGTCCCGGCAAAACGCGCGGACCGTCACCGCGAGACCCAGATCGTCCAAACTTGAAGGGCGCAATTTCAGCGCCATGGAGCGAACCTCGTTGATCCCGTCTTTCATGGCGTTCACCATGGGCAGCATGGCTATCGGACCGGCCGGCAAGCTCAAGGCTCATCTTGACGGCCGACAGCGTTTGTGCCAATCCTTCGTGCAGTTCAAACGCAATCCGCCGCTTTTCCTCCTCCTGATGTTGCAGCATCCGGGCTGAAAGAACTTTCAGCGAGTTGACATGGGAGCGAATCTGGCGCTGTTGGTGATTGATGGTTTTCTGAGCCCAGCGCACAAAAGCGATGAGCGCCAGATACAGCAAACTCATGATAAGCAGAGCCACCGCAATCACCCGATACTGAGCCTGCTCGGTATGCTGGACTCT
Organism: uncultured beta proteobacterium; assembly: GCA_963750815.1. Classification (GTDB taxonomy): domain Bacteria; phylum Pseudomonadota; class Gammaproteobacteria; order Burkholderiales; family Burkholderiaceae_C; genus Rhodoferax. Next base: position 242,597 of record CAVVRS010000001.1, on the reverse strand, counting down.
GGAGTTGACGTCGACATAGATTTCAAACACGCCCATCACCGGTTCGGTCGCGCTGGGTCGTATGGGCAAGTAAGTTTGGATAAGATTATCTTCCTCGGTCTTGCGATCAAAGAAGTTGAACGCGTCCCGAAACACGAGTTCACTCACGGTCTTGCCCGCCAGCGCCGCCTGAACGCCAGCGTTGCGGCTCTGGTCATTGCCAATCAGATTGGGCTTGGAGGAATAGACCACCCATCCTTTCTGGTTGTATATCTTCACGCGTTCCACCGCACGAGTCAGCAGCAATTCCTCAAGTTCGTGTTCGATATCCTGTCGCAGCACCAGTGCGGGCAGCCCGTCTCGTGGCACGTCGTGAGTTTGTGCCAAAAATTCCAGTGTGCCCGAGCGCACGGAACCCAGTGCGGCCTCGGCCAGTATCGAGTTGGTGTATTCCCCAAACTCGGCAATCTCCTGAATGGAGATATGCCGGAAATAAAACACCATTGACGCTGCCGAGCATGCAATGCAGACAAAGCTGATGATGGCGAAATAGCGCAGGAACCGAAACGCCTGATCTGGCTCCGGAGCGCGCTGAACATGGCCACCGGCGGCGGCAGGCGCTAGCGAGTTGCGGCGGTGAAATACAGAGAGGTTCATTGACCTTAAAGCTCCAACCCCTAAAAACATGCCCAAATCAGGCTGTCAGTGATCAAGTGCGAAATATACAGGCTACCCCGCCACCAGCACTAGCGCCCCGTAGATGGGAACGGCGCAGCAGGGCTCCACACTCTCCCACCAGATCAATAACCGCACACTTGAGCCAATCTGGCTTGTGTGCGCGGCCCGGGGACGCCGTCAACTGCCAGGGGTGGATAGTGTTCCTGGAAGGCGCGCACAGCCCTCTGGGTTAGTGGTCCGTCGATGCCATCGACCGGACCCGCGCCGAAGCCCAGGTGATTGAGGCGAAACTGTACGCCGGTCAGCCAATCAGCACGCGGAGCGGGTGCCACCCGACCCTTGATCTCGATCGGATCCATCCTGATGGGTGACTTGCGCGGCGGCGAGCCTGAAGCGCTGCCGGTGATATGGATGGGATCCATCATCATCGGCGTCCGTTTGGGCTTGGACGCAGTGAGTGGCCCGCCGGCTTTGCGCTTGACGAAGTTCTCGAAGCTCTCCTTCACCACCTCGACGGACGCGTCGTCGGTCTGCGCAGGCGCATTGACCGCCGCCAGTGTCGCAGGGAAGGCAACATCGACTCCGTCTTCTTCGGTTTCGACAGCGTGCATGCCCGTCAGTACGAGGGCGGCCCCTCGCTCCAGATGGCGCCCGAATTCACTCAGCGCCTCGACAGTTCCGCCGACAACCGCTGCGCTTGCGCCCTGGGTCTTCTTGTAGAGCTCAATTGGCTTGATCTTTGTGCCCCACCGCGCCACCAATTGATCCAGCGACTCAAACAATTTGCCGCCATAGTCGGCAAACTTCACGCCCCGGGCGCCATCGCGTACAGCCATGACGCTGTGCAGGATTTGTTTGGTCTCACCCAGGGCGGTTTTCACCGTCGTTCGAATCGCAAAGATGACCGGGGCGCCTTCAGCCGCGGCGATTCGCACGACTTCGTCAACGCTGTTAAGACCACTGACCAGTTTCACACGGCCACCGTTCGCCCGCATGACATTCACCAGATCATCGACCCAGGCACCCAGGACGACCGCTCCCTTTGGATTCGTCGCAAGTGAGCGCATCGGTTTGCCGAGCGCCCGCGCCATTTGCTTTACGGTAACAAAGAGGCTCCTGCCGCGCACAATCTGCATGGCGTTGTTGACAGCCTGAAACGTGCAGGGTCCGCTGACGCCCTTCACCTTTGACACAACCTTCAGACTTCCTGACAGCTGACGGGCGCGCTGTGCAAGGCCACCCATCTTGACCAGCCGTCCGACCGGAAGAATCGAGATCAGGCGCAAGCCGTCGGATCCGTAGCCCCGCCATCCGCCTTCGGCGGCACCTTCGCCGAATCGCAGCAGGTCGACATACGTACCCAGAAACTCCATGCTGCTTGCGCCGACAGTCGCCAGAGCAACGTTCCACCACTGCGGATTGTCAACGACCCACTCCTCCAGATCGTGTACCCGTGTCTTGCGCTTCACTTCGAACCAATCTGCGATATCAGAAGCAGCGAAACCCATGACTTGTCTCCAAAAAGATAGGTAAATAGGCCAACCAGCCCCCTGGCGGTGTTCGTCGTACGTTCCACACCGCCAGTGTAGGTGCTGTTGCCAAAGCTCGCTTGCCGCAACCGATGGCTGAAGCTGTAACCGATGTGCCTGACACGAACCGGCAGTCAGTGAATAATGTCAGATCACTTTCATGGAAAAGAACACTGTGCCCAAGCTCTGCAACCCGTTTGCCCTGCGTGTTTACTGGGAAGATACCGACGCTGGCGGCGTGGTTTATTACGCCAACTACCTGAAATTCTTTGAACGCGCCCGCACCGAATGGTTGCGCGCGCTGGGCGTTGAGCAGCGTGCGCTGCAGGACCTGACTGGTCGCCTGTTTGTTGTGGCTGATCTGCAATTGCGTTACCTGGCGCCGGCCAGACTGGATGACATCGTCACCGTGAGTGTCAAAGTACTGGAGACGCGAAACGCATCGATCCAGCTGGAGCAACAAGCCTGGCGCGGCGACACCTTGCTGGCCGAGGGGCGGGTGCGCGTTGGCTGCGTCAATGCGACAAGCCTGCGCCCGAGCCGGATACCGGCGCACGTCAGCAAACTGTTGATGTCGCCAGCCAGCCAGAATAGTTCCGCCGATTGAAGCCTCCCCCTGACACTGGAAATATTGCGTGAATCGGATCCACCCACCCTTTACACCACCCGCTGTCCCGATTCGCTGCATGGACGACGTGCGCCGTCTTGAGCTGACGCCTCTCGGGCAGGCACTGCCGGTGCGCAGCACTTACGAGATATTCTGCAACGCGGCGCGCGCTTTTGGCAACAAGACGGCGTTGACTTTTCTGCGCACTGGTGACCCCGATGACAGCCCGATCCGCTGGTCTTATGACGCGCTATTGGCCGGCATACACCAGACCGCCAATGCTCTGCACAGTCTGGGGTTCGGGCCACAGGATACGGTGGCTGTGTTATTGCCGGGTTGTCTGGAGTACCACCTGGCCCTTTGGGGCGGTGAGGCGGCCGGCATTGTGCAGCCGCTCAACCCGTTGCTCAGCGACGAAAAACTGGCAGCGCTGATGAGTGCGGCTGGCGCCAAGGTGTTGATTGCCTGGGGCGCAGACGATGAAGCGGGCATCTGGTCCAAGGCCATGCGCCTGCGCACCCGGGTGCCCACGTTGTGCACGGTGCTGCGGGTAGCGCCGCACGACGAGCCTGCGCCCAACGCGCCGCCATTGCCCGCAGGCGTGGCCGACCTGGGCGAATTGCGCGCGCGCCAGCCCGACGACCGCTTGCTCAGCGGGCGCCATATCGCGCCAACCGATATTGCCGCCTATTTCCATACCGGCGGAACCACCGGGGCGCCCAAACTCGCACGACACAGTCACGGCGCCCAAGTCTTCACGGCCTGGGCCTGCGTGCAGTTGCAGGGCTTGAGGGCAACCGACATCACCATCAACGGTTACCCGCTGTTCCATGTGGCCGGCGTACTGGCGGCCTCTCTTGCCTCACTGTCGGCGGGGGTAGAGGTCATCATCCCGACAACGACCTTGTTGCGCAACAAGGATGTCATCCGCAACTACTGGCGACTGGTTGAAAAGTACCGGCCAACCTCTTTGTCGGCGGTGCCAACGGTGCTGGCGGCACTGGCCAATGTTGCGCTCGATGGTGCTGATATTGCGTCAATCAACTATTGCCGGACTGGTGCTGCGGTACTCGCGCCGGAGCTGGCGGCGCGTTTCAAAAAGCTATTCAAGCTTCACGTGCACGAGAGCCTGGGCATGACCGAAATGGCCGGCATTTCGACCATCACACCGCCCGGCGTGGAAGGTCCGGCCGGTTGTGTCGGCTTTCGCCTTCCCTATACACAGCTGCGAATTGTGGCGCTTGATGAAGCCGGCAACGCCTCCGAGCGCGACCTGCCGCCCGGTGAGCAAGGCATGGTGCTGTTCAAGTCGCCCAACCTGTTCTCGGGATTTCTCGACCCCCTGGATAACGCCAGGGCATTTACCGCCGATGGCTGGCTGGCGACCGGAGACCTGGGCTGGCTCGACGAGCAGGGCAGACTCAACCTGAGCGGGCGCTCCAAAGACCTGATTATTCGCAGCGGCCACAACATTGACCCGAAGGTGATCGAGGATGCACTGGGCGCTCATCCGGCCGTGCAACTGTGTGCCGCCGTCGGGGCACCCGACGCCTACGCCGGTGAATTGCCGGTGATCTTTGCGACCCTGCGCCCGGGTGCCTGTGCCAGCGAGGAAGAGCTGCTGGCGTTTACCGCAGCGCGCGTTGACGAGGCGCCCGCCAGACCGAAATCGGTGAGTGTGATCGAGAACATGCCGATGACCAACGTTGGCAAGATCTACAAGCCCGAACTGCGCCTGCTTGCCGCCCGAAATGTTGCCGTGGCGGTGGTCAATGAAATCTGGGCCAGCCTGGGGTTGACCGAGCCGGCGCGACCGGTTGTTCAAATCGAGGGGGAAAGTGGCCTGCAGGTGCTGCTCGAAGCGTCGGCCTTGGGCTTGCAGGCGCAGCCGCTGGAGGCGCAATTGCGTCAGGCGCTGGAACGCCTTCCCGTCAAAATCCAGGTATCGCTACGCTAATACCTGTCGCGGCCTGGCGAACGCCGGGCGCTAAGGGCGCTATCGAACAGACGGACTCTGAAGTTACGACCTAACATTGTGTGAGTACATGAACTACACACAAAACAGCCTCCTGGGCGAACTGCCACAAAGCCCCATCGCGTATCAGCCCACGGTATCGGACGTACAAATCCGGGTTGGCTTCGAGATGGAATACCAATGTCCGGCACCAACGCCGATGATTCTGGCACTGAGCATTCATTATTCGCGGGCGGGCGACCTGGTGCGCCCGGATTATCTGGTCACCAGCCCCGCCGTGCCGGTCACCGCTTACCGGGACCTTTTTGGCAACTGGTGCAGCCGCATCGTCGCGCCGCCGGGGCGCTTCGTGTTGAGCACGGACGCACTGATCCATGACCATGGGGCGCCCGATGTCGTTGCACCGGGGGCCATGCAGACGCCGGTCGAGCACCTGCCCGAATCAACGCTGGTCTATCTGCTGGGCAGCCGCTATTGCGAAACCGATCAACTGTCCGGAATCGCCTGGCAGCAGTTTGGCCACGGCCCGACCGGCTGGGCGCGGGTACAGGCAATTTGCGATTTCGTCCACCAGCACATCGAATTTGGCTACCAGCACGCCCGCCGCACACGCACGGCATGGGAGGCTTACTCGGAACGGCGCGGCGTATGCCGGGACTATGCCCATCTGGCCATCACCTTCTGCCGCTGCATGAACATTCCGGCGCGCTACTGCACTGGTTATCTCGGCGATATCCGCATCCCGCCGATCCCGGGTCCGATGGATTTCGCTGGCTGGTTCGAAGCCTACCTGGATGGTCGCTGGTACACGTTTGATGCGCGAAACAACACGCCGCGTATCGGCCGTATCCTCATGGCCCGCGGTCGCGACGCCTGCGACGTTGCGCTGGCCAGCACCTTCGGACCGAACACGCTGCAGCGGTTCACTGTCTGGGCCGACGAAGTTCCTCGTCAGGGTGCAGCGCCGAGTTTCTAGATTCTTTCTTTGGCCAGCCGGGTGTGCTGCCCGCCTTTGGGGGCCTGATAGTTGACTGGTTGTCTCTTGGGTCGACTATCCTGTTCTGCTGCAACGCCCTCTTTGGGTGCATGATTCGCGTCACGCGTACCACCGCCCGCCAGGGTAATTTGGTGCAGACCGGTCGCGGCAACGACACCCACCACAGCTGACAGCACAGACAGCACCAGCGCACTAAAAAAGGCCTTCATTTCGATCCCTCCACTTATTCCCCGCAAGGCACGCAAAATTAGTGCCAATGACCGCGGTGGTGTCCGTGTGTACCCATCCACAAGCCCAGGCCAACAACTGCCGCCAATGGAAAATAATTGGGCTGGTAGTTGTAACCGGGTTGGTTGTTGTAATAACCCGGGTTTCCATAGTAAGCCGGCGGCGCCGCATCAACCATGTAGGCGCCCTGCTGATACGCCGGCTGCGAATACGTCACGGCGGCGGCAGGTGGTGCCAGCGGGACGTCTGCGCCTACGGGCGTGACTTGAAGTTGTACCGTCGGCCCGGGGTCGCTGGGCATCCGGACCGAGTACTGCTTGCCACCAAATTCGTAAATGACGTTGTAGGCCACCGGACGATTTTCGTAAAACGTCTGGTTATTGCAGCGCTGGACGTTTTGGAGCTGCGAACCGGGCGCCCCTTCGATATTGTCGCCAACAGCCGCCCCACCTACCAAGCCAATCATGGTCGCAACCGCCTTACCGGCACCGCCACCCACGGCATTGCCCATGGCGCCTCCGGCGATGGCACCCATCAGCGCACCAGCCCCCGACTTCGGTTGCGGCACGGCTACCTGCTCGCTACTGCAAACCCGGCGTGGCACACCAACCTGTTGAATAACGGCAGTTGATGAAATAACACGTCCCACCTCCTGTGCCATACACAGACTACTGGTGGCCAGGGTCGCCGTCAAAAGAAGTAATTTTTTCATGCTGGTCTCCATTTTTGAAACTTTGCTCACCACCAAATCATCCGGGATTGAGCTCTGAAATTGGCGGAAGTTCAGTGAAGACGGGGTAAAGTTTGTTTCTGGAACGCTACCGGCCCCGATAGCCCAGCAGTGTCGCCGGCAAAAACAGAATAGTCTTGATCAATGCCAGCACGGCGCCGACAGCCATGCCAACCAATTTCAACGGAATTGAAATAAGCCAGACGGCCGGCCACAGCACCAGTGCCAACAACGCCAGTGGCCAGCACAAGACAAACAGGATGCACCAGCCAAGCAGGCAGAGCAGAGTTTTCACGTTCTCAGGATTCCCGTGCAACGATGTTGACCGTTTGCAGTGTCACAACGGCTGGTATCTGACCGTTGTAGATCACGCCAGCGTCATGGGCGACGTTATCGAACTTCCAGAGCACGGCGCCGTTGATGGCAACCGTCATTGCGACTGCGAGCATGAATGCGGCAAAACGGGTTACGCGATTTGTGGTCATTTGTTCTCTCCAATTAAAGGCCAATCTGGCCCGTTGAAGAGAATGTAGACAAACCGAATCCGGATTGCACGTGCCATGCGACAGACTGCGCCATGATGGAAAGAAACGGGGAAAAACTGCGATGAACTGATTCAGTTACAGGCCGCCGACTTGTTCAACAGACACATGAACCCAACATTGGACCAGCAACTTACACGAATAAATGGTAGGGCGTGTAGGACTTGAACCTACGACCAAAGGATTATGAGTCCTCTGCTCTAACCAACTGAGCTAACGCCCCGACCGAAGGGTGGATTGTAAAGGCCTGACAGCGCGCTGGCCGGTCCTTGCGTTGACAACTTTACATTTTGTTAATCGAACTTTTATGTTCGCGCCGGCTTCCAATTTGTAGAATGCATCTTCACTTTTTTTGGGAACGGATATGAAAAAACCAGTTTTGATGCTTGCCGTCATGGCGGCAAGCGGCCTGTGCTTTTCACAAGAAATTGGCACCGTCATCTCATCCATCCCGGTGATGCAGCAAGTCGCCGTACCCCGGCAGGTCTGCACTACGGAGCAAGTCCCGGTTCAACCGGCCAAATCCGGTGCCGGCGCCCTGATGGGTGCGGTGGCCGGCGGCGCCATTGGCAATTCAGTGGGCGACGGGTCAGGCCGGACAGCGGCCACGGTACTTGGACTGTTGGGTGGGGCCATTCTGGGTGACCGGATTGAAGGTGCGCCCAACAGCCAGGTTCAAAGCGTGCAGCGTTGCAGCACGCAGAATTTTTACGAATCCCGCACTATTGGATACAACGTGGTCTATGAATATGCCGGCAAGCAATATTCGGTGCAACTCCCCAACGATCCGGGTCCGTCCATCAGGCTGCAAATTACGCCTATGCCTGCGGGACGGTAACCGGCAAACCCTATTTGTGGTGGCTCAGGGCATTGCTGACCAGTTTTGACGTAATGTCAACAATCTGAATCATGCGATCGTAAGCCATGCGCGTTGGGCCAATAACCCCCAGAGTGCCAACGACCTGCCCATCAACCTCATAGGGGGAACTGACAATGGACAGGTCTTCAAAAGGCACTACCTGACTTTCACCGCCGATAAAAATACGCACTCCGTCGGCCTGCCCGGCGACGTCGAGCAAGCGCATGAGTTGCGCCTTTTGCTCAAACAGCTCGAAAGCACGCCGCAAATGCCCCATGTCGTGAGAAAAATCAGCGACGGCCAACAGATTTCGCTCTCCTGAAATGACCACTTCGTCCTGCGTGTCCGAGATGGCATCGGAACTGACCGCCACCGCCGCCTGCATCAGACTGGCAATTTCGGAGCGAAGCGTTTCAACCTCGAGTTGCAGACGTTCGCGTACCTGCTCGATGGCCAGCCCGACATAATGACTGTTTAGATATGCGGCCGCTTCAACCAGTTGCGACTGAGAATAGTCCAGCTCGGTAAATATCACGCGGTTTTGCACATCTCCCTCGGGTGAGACGATGATGACCAGCAAACGCCGCTCCGACAGCCGCAAAAATTCGATGTGCCGAAAAACGGAGGAACGACGCGGTGCAATTACCACGCCAACAAACTGGGACAGACTTGACAGCAGATTGGCGGCGTTGGAAATTACCTTTTGCGGTTGATCCGGTGCCAGACTATGCGCCGCAAACTGCCCCCGGCGCACCGTCAGCATGGTGTCGACAAACAAACGATAGCCACGCGCCGTCGGGATACGCCCGGCCGAAGTGTGCGGGCTGACAATCAGCCCCAGCTCCTCCAGATCGGACATGACATTGCGGATAGTGGCGGGCGACAATTCCAGTCCTGAGGCCCGCGACAAGGTGCGCGATCCGACCGGCTGCCCATCAGCGATGTAGCGCTCCACCAGCGCTTTGAGTAACAACTTGGCACGGTCATCCAGCATCAAGGCATTTTAGTGATGTAATTTGCGGATGAAATCAAAATTTCTGCATGTAGCCCTGATCGGCAAATACCAGACGATGGCGTCGGGCGCCTCAGGGGCCTCGTCGCGAAGTGCGCTGGAAAACATTGCGCATTTTTTGCATGACCAGGGCTGCGAGGTGTTCTTTGAGCACGATACTGCGCACAACATGGGTATCGCGGGTTACCCAACCCTGACCATCGCCGCCATTGGAGCCCAATGTGATCTTGGACTGGTCGTGGGCGGCGATGGCACGATGCTGGGCATTGGCCGCCAGCTGGCCCATTTTGGCGTCCCGCTCATCGGCATCAATCAGGGCCGGCTGGGATTCATCACCGATATTCCATTTGACAGCTTCGCTTCCACACTGGCGCCGATGTTGCGTGGTGAGTTTGAAGAAGACCATCGCGGTCTGATCCATGGCCGGGTCATGCGCGATGGACACTGCGTATTTGATGCGCTGGCCATGAATGACGTGGTAGTCAATCGCGGTGCCACGTCGGGCATGGTCGAGCTGCGGGTGGAAGTGGATGGACATTTTGTCGCGAATCAGCGCGCCGATGGGCTGATCATTGCCACGCCCACCGGTTCTACCGCTTATTCGCTATCGGCCGGTGGGCCTTTGTTACACCCTTCCATTCCAGGTTGGGTGCTGGTTCCGATAGCCCCGCACACCTTGTCCAACAGACCTATCGTCCTGGCCAACATTGCAGAGATTGCCATCGAGGTGGTGGCCGGACGGGATGCCAGCGCCAGTTTCGACACTCAGTCACTGGCATCATTGCTGCACGGTGACCGCATTGTGGTGACACGATCAAACCATCATGCTCGTTTTTTGCACCCCAAAGGATGGTCTTACTTTGACACACTGCGCCAGAAATTGCACTGGAATGAAGGAGTAGCTTGACCGTGAGCCTGAAACGCATTGTCTTGCGCGACTTCGTCATCGTTAGTGAGCTTGACCTGGAGCTGACCAGTGGCTTCACCGTCCTCACCGGCGAAACCGGGGCTGGCAAGTCAATTCTGATCGATGCGCTGCAACTTGTAACCGGTGGCCGGGCCGACGTCGGCATAGTGCGTGAAGGCACCCAACGCGCCGAGGTCAGCGCCGAATTCGACTCTACACCGGCACTCGCACTGTGGCTTGACGACACCGGATTTGAGCCGGGCGACAGCCTGCTGTTGCGACGCACTGTGGACACGCTGGGCAAAAGCCGCGCCTGGATCAATGGCAGCCCGGCCACGGCCTCGCAGTTGCGTGAAGTCGGCGAACAACTGCTTGATATCCACGGACAGCACGCCTGGCAAAGCCTGACCCGACCCCAGGCAGTCAGAGTCCTGCTCGATGCCTACGCCCGGATTTCATCCACCGCACTGGCAACCCTTTGGCAAAACTGGCGACAGGCCCAAAGCAGTCTGGCCCAGGCGCTTGGCGCGCAAGAGTCCTTGCAGCAGGAACGTGATCGCCTGGCATGGCAAATTGGTGAAGTTGAAAAGCTGGCACCACGCGCCGACGAATGGAGTGCGCTCAACACCGAGCATGGCCGGCTAACCCATGCGCAGACCTTGCTGGATGCCGCTCAGGGCGCAGTCCGGGTGCTCGATGAGGATGACCGAAGTGCTTTTGGAGCGCTTCATGAAGCTCGCCATTTGCTACAACAACAGGAGCATCTGGAGCCAATTTTCAAAGGGCTGACAGAGGTTTTGTCTTCCAGTCTGGCGCAGGTGCAGGATACTGTTCATTCGCTGGGTTCCTATTTGCGAAAGACCGAGCTCGACCCCGTGCGGCTGGCTGAACTTGATGAGCGCATGACCTTGTGGCTGTCGCTGGCAAGACGCTACAAACGGGTGCCGGCAGAACTGCCTGATCTACTGGCGTCATGGCAGCGGGAAGTGACCAGACTCGACGCGGCGGCCGATTTGGACGGGCTACAGACGGCCCAAACAAAGGCGCTGGATGCCTACATGGTTGAAGCCAGTGTGCTTTCAAATGCCCGTGCCAAAGCTGCCCCCAAACTGGCCAGCGCCATCACACAAGCCATGCAAGGCCTGGGCATGCAAGGCGGCCTGTTTGAAGTAGCGCTTGTCAAGTCCGCACAAGCACTTCAAAGCGGCCTCGAAGATGTGAATTTTCTGGTGGCGGGTCATGCCGGCAGCACACCTCGACCAGTCAACAAGGTAGCGTCGGGCGGTGAACTGTCACGCATTGCACTGGCCATTGTGGTCACCACCAGTCAGCTTGGCACCGCACAAACACTGATTTTTGATGAAATCGACGCCGGGGTAGGTGGTGCCGTCGCAGAAACAGTCGGTCGCCTCATGAAACAATTGGGCATGGACCGACAGGTACTCTGCGTCACCCACCTGCCACAGGTCGCTGCCTGTGCCGACCACCACTTGGTGGTGACCAAGCAAATGCGGGGCCCCTCGACCGTCAGCTCGGTGACCGCAGTGGACGGAGAACAGCGGGTGGCCGAGGTGGCACGCATGCTGGGTGGCGAACGTCTCTCCGGAACAACCCTGGCCCATGCCAGGGAAATGCTGCAGACGCGGGAGTAATTCGATGACCCAGGAAGTGCCAGATTTGCAGATCATCCTCATTACAGGCATGTCAGGCTCTGGCAAGTCGGTCGCGGTGCATGCCCTGGAAGATGCCGGTTTTTACTGCGTTGACAACCTCCCGCCCGAGCTTCTTTTGCCTTTTGTTGCGGTCGAGAAAGATCAACAGGCGAGTCGCGTGGCAATCGCCATGGACGTTCGCAGCGCCAAGTCACTTCCTCTGGTACCAGAAGAACTCTCGACACTGAGAAACAAAGGCGTCATGGTCAAGTCGCTGTTTCTGGATGCAACCACCGAAACGCTGGTGCGACGATATTCTGAAACGCGGCGCAAACATCCCCTGTCGCAATCGAGCTCCGATCACTCTGCACAAGACCTGCGCCGGGCGCTGGTAGATGCAATTGAGCTGGAGCGTGAAGTGCTGGCAGATCTGCGCGCACAGGCCCATATTATTGACACCAGCATCCTGCGCCCATCGCAATTGCAGGGCTATGTAAAGTCGCTGATATCCGTTGCTGGCCAGCAGATGACACTGGTATTTGAGTCGTTTGCCTTCAAACGCGGGGTTCCGGCAGACGCAGACTTTGTTTTCGACGTACGCATGTTGCCCAATCCGCACTACGACTCAGAATTACGCGACCTTACAGGACTTGATTCGCCGGTAGCTGACTATCTGCAGCAGCAAGGCGATGTCGGAAAAATGCTGAGGCACATCGACCAATTTCTGGAGTCATGGCTTGACGCTTTGGCGCGAGACCATCGCAGCTACGTCACCGTGGCGATCGGTTGCACTGGCGGCCAGCACCGTTCTGTCTATATTGTTGAACAATTGGCCGAAGGCTTTGCCGACAAGTGGGTGACACTCAAACGTCACCGCGAACTCGATGCAACACCCGGCCACTTTTCTCCCACTTCACCGGGCTGGCTTTAGGTGCTGGACAGCAACTTCCTGACCGGCGCCGGCAGGCCCAGAAGCGGCCACGCTTCAGCGGCAATCCATTCTCCCCTGTCACTCAGCAACGCAGGGTTCGCCAGTTGCAGCCGAACCGGGTGAAGACAGAGATCCTTATGTGTCAACACATGGGTAAAAACGGCAGTGTCGGACAGCGCAGCTCGGCAGTGTTCCGGGACAGACTCTTCCAGCAACTGGCGATTGTCGAACAGGGGAAAGCAATAGAGCCCGGCCCAGACACCCGGAGTCGGCCTCTTGCTCAAACAGACGGAGCCATCGACGGCGTTTGCCCACAACAGCCAGATTGACTGTGTACTGCGTTTGACCCTGCGTGTCTTCACCGGAAAACGCTCGGGTTGACCCTGGCCTCGTGCCACGCACGTTAAGGCAAACGGGCATATCCTGCAGGCCGGGTTCCTGGCGGTGCAAACTGTCGCGCCCAGATCCATCAACCCCTGTGTATAGCGCGGCATGGAATTGCGAACATCACGCACCGGCAGCAATTGCGTGGCTGCGTCCCAGAGTTGACGCTCATGGACTGCAACGGACAAATCGGACTCAAAACCCAATAGCCGGGTCAGCACCCGTTTGACGTTGCCGTCCATGATGGCAACGCGTTCGCCAAAACACAAAGACGCAATTGCTGCTGCCGTGGAACGACCAATTCCCGGCAACGTCTGAAGCAGTTCGGCAGTCTTCGGGAAAACGCCGCCATGCAGGCGGACGACTGCCTGCGCACAGGAATGCAGGTTGCGCGCCCGACTGTAGTAACCCATGCCGCTCCATGAGCTCAAAACTTCATCGAGCGATCCAGCGGCCAGTGAGTGGAGGTCCGGGAAACGTTCCAGAAAGCGCGGAAAGTACGCCAGCACTGTAGCCACCTGAGTCTGCTGCAGCATCACTTCCGACAACCAGACCTGGTAAGGGTCCGGATTGCGCTGCCACGGCAAATCATTGCGCCCATGGGCTTTCTGCCAACTCACCAGGCGGGTGGAAAAAACCATCGGCACAGCGGGTTAAACGGTTTCACGCGTTTGCGCAGTCTTGAGACCCACCTGCGCTGAAGCTGACACCAGGTACTGGGTCAGCTCAAGCAATTTGGTCTCCAGCTGCTGTAACGCTTGCGTGCGGTCATTTATCTCGCCAATCCGGTCCTCCAGTCCGCCAGACGCCTGTTGTATGCGATCAATGGCTTCCAGACGTCGGCCAAAATTCCGGCGACGCTCGCGCAACTGCGTGTCGAGTTGCGCGGCGGCAGACTTGCTCCACAACTCAATGTCGGCCAGTGCGGCTTCATGAACCGCGCGAAGGCGGGTCGACAGTGCGCGCACCAGTCGATCGGAAAATTCGGGTTGCGCCAACCGGAAGGCATTGCCAATGCCCAAGTACTGTAGATGGCTGCGCTCGACAAGGTCAAGATCGTTCAAATAAGGAGCCAGCGAAGGCAAGTTTGGGGTCTTTAGCGAAAATCCGTACTCCACGTTCAATTGCCGGAACGTCGCTGTCAACATGGATTCGATCTCGGCACTCATGGATTCAACCTTGCGCAGACCCAGGCGCAATTGATCGAATGTTTCACCATAGGCTTTTTTGACCCCCAATTTAAGTCCTTTTTGCTGCAATACTTTGGTCAGCTGGGTCATTTCCTTCTTCAGCGCCGCTGGACTGAGAACACTGAAAATTTCACGCAGCAATTTGAGGTGCACCGAACGCACCGCATGAATCTTTGCCCCACCCAGATCAAATTCCACCTGCTCCTGGGAGATTCTGGCCCGCATATTTTTGATCACTGGTGAATTTTTCCCCTGAAGACCTTTCAGCTCCATGATTTGCTCGGTCAAATCACGTCGGCGAATATTGATGACGCGACCGGTCTCGGTACGCAATTCTGAAATGCCGCCGACGACGGCTGCTGTCAGCATCTTTTGCCGCTGCCCCATGATGCCCTGACTCAAGGCCTCTTCCAGCGTTGCCAGACAACTAAGGGCTAGCAGCGCCGGGTCGCCGGTGACTTTGGCAACGAGTCCTTTTTGCGCTGACACCGGAATCACCTGCTGCTTTGGAATGCCCAAAATTTCTGCCGTTGAGGCCTGCTGGCGCTCAATCTGCGTCTGTACCTGGACCGAGGAACTCAGAGCGTCCCACAAAGTATCAATTTTGTTGAGAACGACCAGCCGTGTGCCCGAATCGCCGGAAGCGGTTACCAGATGCTCACGCCAGATCGAAAGATCCGATTTGGTGACGCCGGTATCCGCCCCCAGGAGAAAAACCACAGCATGCGCCTGTGGAATCAGGCTGACAGTCAGTTCAGGCTCGGCGCCAATGGCATTGAGCCCTGGAGTATCCAGAATAACCAACCCCTGTTTGAGCAGCGGGTGGGCAATATTGATCAATGCGTGCCGCCACCTGGGGATTTCTATCAGGCCCTGGGCGTCGACCGTCGGGTTGTCCTGCTCGGCTTCGTTCAGCCAGAGCCCCAGGGCTCTGGCGTCGTCCGGCGTGACACGCCGGGTTTCGGCGACCTTCTCAATCGCTACCGATAACTGTTGGGGGTCGTTCACATCCAGATCAATGCGTGTCCATTTCTCCGGCACCATGCGCCATTCCATCAAGGACTGCGGTTGCCGGCGTGTTTCAATCGGCAACAATCGCAGACAGGGTGGGCTTTCTGCCTCGAAACCGAGTTCGGTTGGACACATGGTCGTTCGTCCGGCGCTTGCCGGCATGATGCGGCGACCATAGTCGGCAAAGAAAATGGCGTTGATCAATTCCGATTTTCCGCGCGAAAACTCGCCCACAAAAGCAACCATCACTTTGTCGGCACGAACCTGTGCTTGCAGACGTCGCAAACGCTCGTCGACCGCTGCGTCCAGCAGGTCATGATCCTTCATCCAGTCGGCGAGCAATTTCAGGCGAAGGGCAAACTCCCGGCGCCAGGTACCATGTCGATCAAACTGTTCGTTAAATGAAGTAGCCAAATTTTCTCCACACAATTTTTTCAATATAGCACCATGCAAGCCATCAGCCGTCAGGCTTTCTGGCATCGCGGGCAATAAAATGTGGAACGCTGACCCTGGCGCAAGGACTTGACAGAAGTTCCACAGACCCGGCAAGCCTGCCCGTGGCGGCCATATACCATGGCTTCCAGCTGAAAATGCCCGCTTTGTCCAGTGGCACTGGAGAAGTCTCGCAACGTACTGCCGCCGCCGGCCACCGCGCGCGCCAGCACGTCCTTGATGGCTGTGTGAAGTTTCGTAACCCGCGGTCGACTCAACCGGGCAGCGCTTGAAGTAGGTCTGATGCCCGCGAGAAAGAGCGTTTCTGACGCATAAATATTACCGACCCCGACAACGACGTCACCCGCCAGCAACACTTGCTTGATCGCCGCTTGACGCTGCTTCAGGCCCGCATGAAACAGGCCAACGTCAAAATCATCAGACAGCGGCTCCATGCCGAGCCGGCCCAACAACTTGCGGGCCATCGGAGCATCCTGGCTGTCGGCATAGACCACAGACCCAAATCGACGTGGATCGTTAAGCCGAAGGGTACCGTGGGTGGTCACCATCTCGAAGTGGTCATGACCGCCAGCAGGCCCCGGATGCCTGGAAAAACTCAAACTTCCCGACATTCCCAGGTGCACCAACAGCAAGCCGGTATCCAGGTCAATCAACAAATATTTGCCACGCCTGCGCACGCCGATAACGGTGCGCCCCCGCAAACTGGCCGGCGCGCACCCCAACGGCCATCGAAGAGCCTTGCCCAGATGCAAAGACACAATGTTTGCACCGGCAATTCGGTCAGCAAAACTCAATCGGGTGACTTCAACTTCAGGTAATTCGGGCATGCTCAGGAAATTTGGCGGTCATGGATTATTATGATCTGATGTCACGTTTTAATCGCTTTTCATTGCTCGTGCTGTTTATTTTCGGGTTAACAGCCAACGCCCAGCCGACCGACAGCAAATTGGCGGCACCATTGAGTTCAAAACTCGACAGCGAACTTTTTTATCAGCTTTTACTGGGGGAAATCAATGCCCGCGACGGTGAACAAGGCGCCGCTTTCGCACTGATTCTGGATGCCGCACGAAAGACCAATGACGCCAGCCTGTATCAAAGGGCGGTCGAGATCGCCATGCGGGCACGATCAGGCGATTCCGCCTTGCTGGCTGCCCGTGCCTGGAAACAGGGGTTGCCAAAGTCGAAAGACGCCAATCGATATTTGTTGCAGATATTGATAGGTCTGAACCGTCCTGGCGACACACTGGAAGCCCTCAAGCAGCAAGTGGCGCTGGCAGACCCCAGGGAGCGGGCAACCACCGTTCTGTCGCTTGCCCGCTACTTTTCCCAGGTTACCGACAAGCCACTTGCCGCCCTCACCGTTGAGCGTGCATTGACTGACTATCTCACCACCCCCGGGGTTGGCGTTGCCGCATGGACCGTCATTGGACGTCTGCGCTTTGATGCGGGCAATAGTGACGGCGCGCTGGAGGCTGCGCGCAAGGCGCAGGCCATGGACACCAGGTCGGAGGTGCCGGTCATGCTGGCTTTGTCCATGATGAGCCCCAAGACACCTCAGGCCGAAACCATTGTGAAAATCTACCTGGACGGTCAGGCGCAGCCCGAGGTGAGAATCGAGTACGCGCGCGCCTTGCTCGATACCCAGCGTTACGCGGAGGCAGCCCGTCAGCTTCAAATCATTACGAAGGAAAAGCCCGACTTTGCGCAAGCCTGGCTGATGCGCGGTGCGCTCGAATTGCAGGACGGAAAGCCGGCTATAGCCGAGCGCTCCCTGAGTCGGTATGTAGAACTGGCAATGGCCAAAAGCAGTGGCACTAACGGCGCGCCACCGACTGAAACCAATAGTGGCGTGGTGCATGCCTATCTCCTGCTGGCCCAAATTGCCGAAAAGAGAAAAGATTACCAGCAGGCCGAAGCATGGCTTAAACGCATCGACACGCCAGAGGAGCTGATCAACGCCCAACTGCGCCGGGCTGCCATTCTTGCCCGACAAGGCCACCTCGATGACGCCCGCCAACTGATTCGAAGTCTGCCGCAAAAGACCCCGGAAGTCGCCCGCTTGAAGGTTACAGCCGAGGTCCAGTTACTGCGTGACGGCAAGCAGTTCAAAGAAGCTTATAGCCTTTTGTCCCAGGCTATTGCCCGCAGCCCTGACGATTTTGACCTTGTCTATGACCTGGCCATGGTGGCCGAAAAACTGGGCAATCTGGAGGAAATGGAACGGCTGTTGCGCAGCGTGATCGCGGGCCGGCCGGAGTACCAGCACGCCTATAACGCGCTGGGCTTTTCACTCGCGCAACGCAATACACGCCTGCCCGAAGCCAGGCAACTCATTTTGAAAGCACTTGAATACGCACCGGGTGATCCTTTCATTTCTGACAGCCTGGCATGGGTTGAGTTTCGCAGCGGCGATCTGGCACAAGCCCTGAATCTTCTGCAAACCGCCTTCAAGACCAGGCCAGATGCAGAAATTGCGGCCCATTTGGGCGAAGTCTTGTGGATTCTTGGCCGTCGTGACGAGGCGGTGAAGGTCTGGAAAGAAGGCATGCAAATCGACGCAGACAACGAGTCACTGCTTGAAACACTCAAACGGCTGCATGTGACGCTGTAAGGAAACGGATGAGAGTCGTCCCCGCCACCTTCCTGCTTGCTATCATTTTTCTAGCTGGTTGTGCCCTGCAAACAAGGTCCGGCGACCAGGGAGATTCCACAATGAAGGTGTGGCGAGGGCGTCTGGCGACACGGGTCGAGGCCATGCAGGTTCAGGCCTTCGCGGCCGAATTTGAATTGACCGGCGCACCCGGGGCTGGCAGCTTGACGCTGTACGGCCCCCTGGGCAGCACAATGGCCGCGATCAGTTGGTCGCCCCTGACGGCGGTCATGCGCAGCTACGGCGAAGAGCGCCATTTCGAATCGCTGGACACCTTGATTACACAAACTTTCGGCACGGAGGTTCCGGTGACGGCACTGTTTGCCTGGATCGCCGGTGAACCCATGGAAGCAGCGGGATGGATCGCCGACCTGTCGCAGTATGGCGCGGGCCGGATCCTGGCGCGTCGTGTGCAGCCGGCACCCGCCGCAGAGTTGCGTCTGGTGCTCGAAAAATGAGATCCCTTTACGATGTCTGCGCGCCGGCCAAACTCAACCTGTTTTTACATGTCACCGGCAGGAGAAGCGATGGCTACCATCTGCTGCAATCGGTCTTCATGCTGATCGATTGGTGCGATACGCTGCACTTCGAGCTTCGTTCCGATGGCCAAATCAGCCGCGAAGACCTGACGACACTGTTGCCAGCAGACGACCTGATTATCCGTGCCGCCCGAACCCTGAAGGCCAGTGGCGCCAGCCGGTTTGGCGTTCACATCGGCGTTGAAAAACACATCCCGGCGCAGGCCGGCATGGCGGGCGGCTCGTCCGACGCGGCAACAACACTGCTGGCATTGAACCGCCTGTGGAAACTTGATCTTTCTCTGCAAAGACTGTGCCAGATCGGACTTCAACTGGGAGCCGATGTGCCATTTTTTCTGAACGGGCATAACGCCTGGATCGAAGGCATCGGTGAAAAAATTACACCGATTGCGTTGCCCGCGGGCCGGTTTTTGGTCGTCAAACCCGCCAAAGGTCTGGAGACCAGCCTGATTTTCTCGGACCCTGCCCTGAAAAGGGACAGCGACACTGCTATAATTTCAGGCTTCGCTGCAGACGCCTTCGGTTTTGGCCGTAACGACTTGCAGAGCGTTGCCCAAAGACTTTGTCCCGATGTGACCCAGGCCCTTGAATGGCTGGCATTGCGCGGGCTTGACGGTCGGATGACAGGCTCTGGAAGTGCGGTGTTTGCACATGTGTTGCGGGACATGGACCTGGAGGATGCGCCAAGGGGGTTTCAGGTCAGGTTATGCAACAATTTGGCTGTTCATCCCCTGGTGGGCTGGGCGACCAGCGACAGTTTATCGGTTGACAGCCTTTAGCCGTCAACCCGTGTAGGGGAGTCGCCAAGTTGGTTAAGGCACTGGATTTTGATTCCAGCATGCGAAGGTTCGAATCCTTCTTCCCCTGCCAAATAACAGCTGTACGTGTTTCACGCTGATGTGATGCGTACCGCACACTGAACGCACGGTCGCAAACCTGATTTAACCGCTGGAATACTCATGCAGGCTCCCCAACCCCCTGACTTCATGGTTTTTACCGGCAACGCCAATCCCGGTATGGCAGCGCAGATTGCGCAGCACCTGAACATTTCCCTGGGCGCTGCCACCGTCGGCCGCTTCTCGGATGGTGAAGTGACGGTCGAAATCAATCAGAACGTGCGGGCAAGAGATGTCTTCGTTGTGCAGTCAACATGTGCGCCGACCAACGAAAACCTGATGGAATTACTCATCATGGTCGATGCACTCAAGCGCGCCTCGGCCGAACGCATCAGTGCCGTCATTCCTTATTTTGGTTACGCACGGCAGGACCGTCGGCCGCGTTCCAGCCGGGTGCCCATCACGGCCAAAGTGGTGGCCAATATGCTGCAGGCGGTCGGTGTCGCGCGCGTCTTGACCATGGACTTGCACGCCGATCAGATTCAGGGATTTTTTGACATCCCGGTGGATAACATTTATGCCTCTCCCGTATTGCTGGGTGACTTGCGGCAAAAAAACTACGAAGACCTGATTGTGGTGTCACCCGACGTCGGCGGCGTGGTGCGCGCGCGCGCCCTGGCCAAGCAGCTGAACTGCGACCTTGCCATCATCGACAAGCGCCGGCCCCGGGCCAACGTGAGCGAGGTGATGCACGTCATTGGTGAAATTGACGGGCGCAATTGCGTCATCATGGACGACATGATCGACACAGCGGGTACCCTGGTCAAAGCCGCCGAGGTTTTGAAGGAACGCGGTGCCAAAAAGGTTTATGCGTATTGCACGCATCCCATTTTTTCGGGTCCGGCCATAGAACGCATCACCAATGGCACGGCACTCGACGAAGTGGTTGTCACCAACACCATTCCGTTGACCCAGACGGCAACAGCCTGCCGCAAGATCAGGCAACTGTCGGTCGCACCGCTGATCGCCGAGACCATCCAGCGCATTGCCAAAGGTGAGTCAGTCATGAGTTTGTTCTCGGATCAGGAAAATCTTTTCTAGCTATTGAAAAAGCTGTTTCTGATTCGGGCAAAAGTGGGCTTCTGTAACTGTTGATTCAGTGTCAGGGGCTTTTATTAATCGGAGTCACACTGGTCGCGGTGGACTCTTTCAGGAGTTAACTATGAAATTCGTCGCTTTTGAGCGCGCCAAGCAGGGCACGGGTGCGAGCCGCCGTCTCCGCATCGCCGGTCGTACGCCCGGTATCGTCTATGGTGGTACCAGTGAACCACAACAGATCGAAATTGATCACAACGCGCTGTGGCATGCCCTGAAAAAGGAAACATTCCATTCCACCGTTCTGGACATGGAAATCGGTGGAAACGTCAACAAGGTCCTGCTGCGCGATGTGCAAATGCACCCCTTCAAACAGCTCATCCTGCACATCGACTTCCAGCGCGTCGATGCCAATACCAAACTGCATATGAAAGTGCCATTGCACTATAGCGGCGACGAAAATTCGCCCGCTGTCAAGACCGAAGGCTGCATCGCCAACCACGTCGTGACCGAAATTGAAGTTCTCTGCCTGCCGTCAGATTTGCCGGAGTTCATCGCCGTCGATCTGAGCGGACTGAAAAAGGGCGCATCACTGCACCTGGCCGACATCTCCCTGCCCAAGGGCGTGACGGCAGTGACCCACGGCAAGAGCAACCCGGTTCTGGTGTCTGTGGTGGTCATCGCCTCGGCTGCCGAAACACCCGTTGCAGAAGCGGGCGCCGCACCAGCGGCTGCCCCGGCGGCGCCACCCAAGGCAGCCGCCAAGACAGCACCGGAGGGCAAGGCGCCCGCCGCCAAGGCACCGGCCGCCAAGAAGAAGTAATGCGCTGTGCCGGTCCCTGAACTGGTCCGCCAGTCCGGGCAAGGCGCCCATCAACATCAGGCAAAAAGCCCACTCCGGTGGGCTTTTTTTGTTGCTACTAGCGGATTGAAGGAGCGCTGGCCCGACCTCACGGTTACACTGCGGCGCCAGAGTTGGCAACCCAATTGGAATCTGACCCCAATTAAATGATCAAGCTGTTCGTTGGCCTTGGCAACCCAGGGCCGGACTATGAGTCGACCCGCCACAACGCCGGTTTTTGGTGGCTGGATGAAGTCGCCCGCTCGCTCAAAGCGCCGCTCACCATGGACCGGTCGTACCAGGGCCTGGCGGCACGAACGATTGTCAACGGGCAAACGATATGGCTGTTAAAGCCGCAAACCTTCATGAACCTGTGCGGCAGGTCCGTCGCCACAATGGCGCGCTTCTTCAAAATTGCACCACAGGAAATCCTGGTGGCGCACGATGAGCTGGACATCGTGCCGGGTGAAGCAAAACTCAAGCTGGGCGGCAGCCATGCCGGACACAACGGTTTGCGCGACATCCACGCCCAGCTCGGAACCGACGGCTACTGGCGCCTGCGCCTGGGAGTGGGTCATCCAGGCGTCAAGTCGGAAGTCATCAACTGGGTGCTTAAAAAACCCTCGCTGGATCACCGGCTGGCCATTGATCAAAGCATCGCCCGCGCCCTGACCGCGCTGCCGCACTTGCTGGCGGGTGATATGGAGAAAGCCACCTTGCTGGTGCATACCAGCAAGCCTCCCAGGCCGAAACCAGCGCGGCCCGACAGTGCGGCGCAGCAAGATTGACCCCCGCATTTCTTCGAACAGGAGTACCCTATGCAAACCCCATCCTTGAATGCTATATTTTTTATAGCTGTCTGTGCAATATCGACGGGGGCCAAGGCCGAAAATATCTATAAATGCGGCAACTCCTACAGCATGACGCCGTGCCCCGGCGGCGTTCTTGTCGATACCGCCGACCAGCGAACCAGTGAACAAAAGGCGCAAGCCGACCTGGCCAGCAGTCGGGATGCGCAAACTGCGGCTGATCTGGAAAAGAGGCGACTGCAACAGGAGGCCAAGGCAATCGCAGCCATCCAGCCGGCCAGTAAACCGGCGACTGCGTCAGCCCACAAGGCAAAGCCGAGCCTGCTGAAATCAAAGCGCCCGAAGTCGCCCAAAGCGGTTGCCAGCAAGGCGTCGCCGGAAAAAAAGAAAAAGAAATTACCAAACAAGGTTGCGGGCAACACCGACAGGAACAAGCTTTAGGGCCAGTCAAGCAGCCCCAGCTTACTCAAGGGCCTGTGAAGGGTTCAGTTCACGCTGCAGCCGACGGTATTTTTGCCACAGCGTTTCCCGGCTTTCCACAAACAGCGGATCAACCGGAATGCAAGCCACCGGACACACCTGCACGCACTGCGGTTCGTCAAAATGACCTACACATTCGGTACATCGGTGCGGGTCGATCTGGTAGATTTCCGGACCCAGAAAAATGGCCGTGTTCGGGCACTCGGGCTCGCATACATCACAGTTGATGCACTCATCTGTGATGATCAAAGCCATCGCTTACCATCCATGTCATGGTGAAAAATATCCGGATGCAACAACATGACACAAATTATCGGTGACGCCACTACCTGAGCCGCTCTCATGGGTTTATTTCTCCTTAAACGCCTGACGACGTTGCTGGCCACCCTTGTCGGCGCCTCGGCAGTGATCTTCCTGGTGCTGGAAATACTGCCTGGCAACGCGGCCCAGGTTCTGATGGGCCCGGACGCCGCGCCGGAAACCGTCCAGGCACTGGCTATCAAGCTCGGGCTGGACCTGCCGCCCCTGCAACGCTACTGGCAATGGGTCAGCGGCCTGCTGACCGGCGATCTGGGGCTGAGCTACAGTTACAGCAGCCCGGTACTCGAACTGGTGCTGGAGCGGCTGGCCGTGACGGTGCCGCTGGCGGTAATGGCCATGACCCTGACCACGCTGCTGGCACTGACGGCCGGCATTTATGCCGCCTCCCGCCACAACCGGCTGGGTGATGTGGGCATGATGGGCCTGGCCCAGATTGGCATTGCTGTCCCTAATTTCTGGTTCGCCATTTTGCTGATCCTGTTGTTCTCGGTTCAACTCCAGTGGTTTTCAGCCGGTGGCTTCCCGGGCTGGGGCGAGGGTTTTGTGGAGGCCTTCAAGTCCCTGTTGCTGCCAGCTGTCTCGCTGGCGGTGGTGCAGGCCGCTATTCTGGCGCGTATCACGCGTTCGGCCGTGCTCGAAGTTCTGCGTGAAGACTTCGTGCGCACCGCACGGGCCAAAGGTTTGTCGCGGCGTGCAACGCTTTGGGGCCATGTGCTGCGCAACGCCATGATTCCGGTGGTTACCGTGATGGGGCTGCAATTTGCCAACTTGCTGGCCGGTACCATCGTGGTGGAAAACGTTTTCTACTTGCCCGGGCTGGGGCGGTTGATCTTCCAGGCCATCTCCAACCGCGACCTCATCGTGGTGCGCAACTGCGTCATGCTGCTGGCAGCCATGGTGATCGTGGTCAATTTTGTGGTTGACGTCCTGTACGCCGTCATCGATCCGCGCGTGAAGGCCAGCGATATATGAACCCTGCTGCGACCACCGGCAGGTATCCGGCACAGAGCTTCGCGGCACGTGCCTTGACGCACCGCAGTTTTGTGATTGGCGCGGTCCTGACCCTGCTGCTGATCCTGGCGGCGGCTTTATCCCTGTTCTGGACGCCCTGGTCGCCTTATGAAATCGAGATGGCCGCCAAGCTGCAAGCGCCCGATATGCATCACTGGCTTGGCACCGATCCATTTGGCCGCGATGTCACGTCGTTGCTGCTGGTGGGCGCACGCAATTCAATTCTGGTCGGGGTCATTGCCGTCGGCATTGGCCTGGGCGTCGGCACCAGCCTGGGCCTGCTGGCAGCGGCGCGGCGCGGCTGGGTCGAGGAACTGATCATGCGGCTGGCCGATTTCACATTCGCCTTCCCGGCCATTTTGTTGGCCATCATGATGACTGCCGTATTTGGCGCGGGCATCGTCAACTCCATCATCGCCATCGGCATCTTCAATATTCCGACCTTTGCCCGCATTACGCGGGCCAGTGCCAACTCGATATGGTCACGTGAATTCGTGCTGGCAGCGCGCGCCTGCGGCAAGGGGCCGCTGCGCGTCACGCTCGATCATGTACTGCCCAATATTTTGTCGGCGCTGATTGTTCAGGCCACCATCCAGTTCGCGCTGGCGATTTTGGCGGAGGCTGCCTTGTCGTACCTCGGCCTGGGCACCCAACCACCGCAACCGTCCTGGGGTCGTATGCTGGCGGAGGCCCAAACACTGTTGTTTCAGGCGCCGCTGCTGGCTGTATTCCCCGGTGTCGCCATTGCCCTGGCGGTGCTTGGACTGAACCTGCTGGGCGATGGCCTGCGTGACCTGCTCGACCCCCGACTGACCCGAAAGCGATAAATGCCCCTGCTTGAAGTCAGCAATCTATCCGTAAAACTACAGACCCAACGCGGCCCGGCTGACGCTGTCAGGGGAGTAAGTTTTTGCCTGGAACGCGGCCAGACACTGGGCCTGATCGGCGAGTCCGGCTGCGGCAAGTCGATCACCGCCATGTCGCTGCTGGGCTTGCTGCCGGACAACGCCGTCGTTTCTGGCAGCATCCGCTTTGACCAGCAGGAACTGGTGGGCATGGACGATGCCGCAATGCGGCAACTGCGTGGCAACCGCATTGGCATGATTTTTCAGGAACCAATGACAGCCCTGAACCCGGTACACCGCGTCGGGCATCAGGTGGCAGAACCCCTCATGCTGCACCGCGGCGCATCCGCCCGGGTGGCCAGACAGCAATCCATTGCCCTGCTCGAACGCGTTGGCATTGCCGACGCCGCGCGCCGCTTCGATGCCTACCCCCATCAGTTCTCCGGCGGTCAGCGCCAGCGCATCACCATCGCCATGGCGCTGGCCTGTGGCCCCGACCTGTTGATTGCAGATGAACCCACGACGGCACTCGACGTCACCATTCAGGAGCAAATTCTTGAGCTGATTGCTGATCTGGTGCAGGAACGCGGCATGGCACTGATGCTGATCTCGCACGACCTGGGCGTTATTGCGCAGAACGTTTCCCGCATGCTGGTGATGTACGGCGGCACGGTGGTGGAAAGCGGTCCGACGCAGGCCGTTTTTGCGCACATGGCACACCCTTACACACGCGGTCTGTTTGGCGCCAGACCGCAACTGGGCGCGACCCGCGGCAAGCGCCTCAACACCATCGAAGGCAGCGTGCCGGAACTCGCCGACCTGCCTCCCGGGTGCCCATTTTTTGCGCGCTGCCCACTGGCGCTGCCCGACTGTGCCAGCACCCTGCCAAGCGCCAGCGAGCTGGGCCCGCTGCACCAGGCAAGCTGCTTTCGCCTTGACGTGAATCCGGCGGGGAACGACGCATGACGGAGCCCTTGCTGCAGCTTGACCAGGTCACCCGGGCCTATGCGCTGCCGCGCGAGCATCTTTGGGGTGCGCCGCCACTGGTGCACGCGGTGCGCGGTGTCAGCCTGCGCATGCACAGTGGCAAAAATCTGGGAGTGGTGGGTGAATCCGGTTCTGGCAAATCGACACTGGCACGGCTGGTCATGGCACTGGAGACACCGACCACCGGCTCGGTGCATATTCTGGGACAAGCCCTGAATCAGCTCGATGCGGGTGCCTTGCGCGACGCGCGGCGCAACTTCCAGATGGTGTTTCAGGACCCCTACGGGTCACTCGACCCGCGCCAGACGGTGGAGCGCATCGTGACCGAAGCCTTGGCTGTTCTGGGTGGCACCAACAGAGCCGGCATGCGCACCATGGCACGCGACGTATTGAAATCGGTCGGCCTGCGCGACAGTGACCTCGACAAATACCAGCATGAGTTCTCCGGCGGCCAGCGCCAGCGCATAGCCATCGCGCGCGCCCTCATCACGCGACCCAAACTGATCGTCGCCGACGAGCCGGTCAGCGCACTCGACGTCTCGGTGCAGGCGCAGGTGCTCAACCTGATGCAGGATCTGTCGCAGCAATTTGGTGTCACCTACCTGCTCATCAGCCACGATCTGGCTGTCGTTGACTACCTGTGCGACGAGGTCGCCGTCATCTATCAGGGACGCGTGGTCGAGCTGGGCGCACCAGCGACGCTGTTCCGGCAAGCCGCGCATCCTTACACACGCGCGCTGCTGGCGGCGGTGCCCCGTGTCGGCGCCAGCGCAATTTCCCCGGGCAAAATGCGCGTGCTACCGATCGCACCGCAGCAACATCCGGCCACGGCGTGCCCCTATGCTGCACGCTGCCCGCAGGCGCAATCCGCGTGCGATGCGCTGCGACCCGAACTCCGGCCGTTGGGCGATGGCCACCAGGTGGCTTGCCATTTCGGCGACACGGACGCACCAGTGGGCTGATGCAGCAGTGGTATCGTTCGACCTGGCGTAGTGCAGGATTTCTGCTTTGAAACTCATTTTTTTGACAGGAGAAACCATCATGATCAATCGTCGTCACCTACTCAGTTCAGCGGCCAGTGGCGCGGCGCTGACAGCCATGCCGTGGGCCGCCAGCGCGCAGGGCAAAAAAGACAGTCTTGTGCTGGCCATGACACTCGAGCCCCCGGGGCTCGATCCGACGGCTGGCGCGGCATCGGCCATTGCTGAAATCGTGCAATACAACATCTTCGAGACACTCACCAAAATCAATAGCGACGGCAGCGTGTCACCGATGCTGGCCGACAGTTGGGAAGTGTCACCCGACCTGAAAACCTACACCTTCAAACTGCGCAAAGGCGTCAAGTTCCAGAACGGCGAGCCCTTCAACGCCAGTACCGTGAAATTTTCGTTTGAGCGCGCGGCCGGCGAAAAAAGCACCAACAAGGACAAACGTACTTTTGCCAGCATGGAAAGCGTGGCAGCGATTGACGAGCATACCGTCGTCATTCTCAACAAATCGCTGGACCCTGACTTTCTGTTCTTGATGGGCCAAGCCACCGCCATTATTGTCGAACCCAAAAGCGCGGAGACCAATGCCACCAAACCGGTGGGCACTGGCCCCTACCAGCTGGCCGCCTGGAACAAGGGTGCGTCGGTCACTTTGAGCAAATGGGACGGCTACCGCAGCGCGGCCGCCATCAAGATGAAACGGGTCACTTTCCGCTTCATCAGCGACCCGGCCGCCCAGGTGGCGGCCCTGCTGGCGGGCGACGTGGACGCGTTCCCGCGCGTCACACCGCGCAGCGTGGCGCAATTCAAGACCAACGCCAAGTTCCAGGTCGTGGTGAGCGGCTCGCGCGCCAAGACCATACTGGCCATCAACAACAAGAAAAAACCGCTTGACGATGTTCGGGTGCGCCGCGCCATTGCCGCCGCCATAGACCGCAAAGCCGTCATTGAAGGCGCCGCTGACGGCTATGGCGTGCCCATTGGCAGCCACTACGTGCCCGGCGCGTTCGGCTTTGTCGATACCACCGGCGTCAATCCGTTCAACATCGAAAAAGCCAAAGCCCTGCTGGCCGAAGCGGGCGTCAAGACACCGCTCGAATTGAGCCTGAAGCTGCCCCCCGTCCCCTATGCCCGCCAGGGTGGCGAAGTGATTGCCGCGCAGCTGGCCAAAATTGGCATCGTTGCCAAGATCGAGAATGTGGAATGGGCCCAGTGGCTCAGCGGTACCTATACCAACAAGAACTACGATCTCACCATCATTTCGCACGTTGAGCCCTTTGACCTGGCCAACTTTGCCAAGCCCGGCTATTACTGGGGTTATGAGTCAGCGCAGTTCAGCGCCTTGTTTGACAAGATCCAGAACGCACCACGCGCCGCTGACCGCGCCAAACTGCTGGGTGACGCCCAGCGCATGCTGGCCAACGAGTCCGTCCACGCCTTTTTATACCAGCCGCAATGGATCACGGTGGCCCACAAAGGCCTCAAGGGTTTGTGGAAAGACATGCCGATTTTTGTCAACGACGTGTCAACGCTGTCCTGGTCGTGACACTGCACGACCTCGGCGCCCAGGCGCTGATTGCCGCCTACCGTTGTGGCGAAGTCTCGCCGGTGGAAGTCGCGCAGTCGGTGCTGGACCATATCGAGCGCTGGGAGCCGCATATTCATGCGAGTTATCTGCTGCGTCCGCAAGCAGTGCTGGCACAGGCGCAGGCTTCGCAGGCACGCTGGCAGCGGGGTGAGCCCTGTGGCGCGCTGGACGGCGTGCCGGTCACGGTCAAGGAAAACATTGCCACCCGGGGTGACCCGGTGCCACTGGGCACCCGGGCCACCGACCTGACGCCAGCTGCCGCCGATGCGCCGCCCGCGGCCCGTATGCGTGAGGCCGGTGCCGTGATGGTGTGCAAGACCACCATGCCCGACTACGGCATGCTGTCGAGCGGACTGTCAAGCTTTCATCCACTGTCACGCAACCCGTGGGACCTGAGCAAAACACCGGGCGGCTCCAGCGCAGGCGGCGCCGCTGCCGCTGCCGCGGGCTACGGCCCGCTGCACATCGGCACCGACATTGGCGGCTCGCTGCGCTTGCCGGCAGGCTGGTGTGGTGTTTTCAGCCTCAAGCCCAGTCTGGGTCGCATCCCGATTGATCCGCCTTACACCGGCCGCGCGGCCGGCCCGATGACGCGAACCGTAGCCGACGCCGCGCTGATGATGCAGGTGTTGTCGCTGCCCGATGCACGCGACAGCATGAGCCTGCCGTATCAGGCGCTCGCCTGGAACCAGTTTGAGCAGGGTGTTGGCCTGCTTCGCGGTCTCAGGATCGGCTTGTTGATGGATGCCGGCTGCGGGCTGGCGGTCGAGCCTGAAGTGCGCACCGCGGTCGAGCGCGCCGCGCATATTTTTGAGCAGGCCGGTGCCATCGTCGAACCCATGGCGCCCTTCATGACCCAGGCTATGCTCGACGGCATGGATCACGCCTGGCGCATGCGCTCACACGTTGACCTGTCGGCACTCCCGGCTGAAAAAAAAGCCAGCGTACTGCCCTACATCCGGCAATGGGCCGACAGCGCGGCCGGAATGTCCGGGCCGCAGACGTTTGCAGCCTTCAGCCAATTTCACCTTACACGGGTAGCCACGGTGCGCGCCTGCCAGCCCTTTGATTTTGTCATCTCACCGACCGCACCGATGCCGGCTTTTGCGGCAGAACTGCCCTCGCCCACCAACGACCCGCTGCGCCCGCTTGAGCACATTGGCTTCACCGTGCCCTACAACATGTCGGAGCAACCGGCTGCCTCCATCAACTGCGGCTTCACGAGCAGCGGCCTGCCCATTGGTTTGCAGATTGCCGGCCGGCGTTTTGATGACCTGGGCGTGCTGCAGGTATCGCGCGCCTTCGAATGGCTGCGAGACCCGCAGCCAGCCTGGCCACAGACGCCAGCCGGCACCGCCAGCTAACGGTTTCCGGTCATATTTGCTATCTAATTTATAGCTGTATATGAATATTGCACGGTCGTTACAGACCGTTTCTTCTATAAATCAGGGGCAAAAACCCGGCTTTCAAGCAACCGCCCGCCGGCCAACGGGTTCAGTCGCCTGCGATGCTCATGCGCGGCCAGCCGAAGCGCTCGATCCAGACACTGACGCCCGCTGCCATGCCTATGACCAGCGCCAGCAGGGGCAAGGCCACGCCTGAACCGATACCCAGCGTCTGTTGCAACCAGGGCAACGCCCGGTGGACAACCGTGCCAGCTGCAAAAGCCGACATCAGAAGCAGAGCCAACGTGTCGCGCTGCAGGTGAACGTGGCCGCTGCGCAGCCGCTGGAGCGATTGCGTGTGCTCCCGCGCCAGCGCCTGTCTGCGCGCTTCGATGCTGTGCAAACTCTCCTGCAACACCACGCCGAGCAGCCGGTTGCGGAAACCGTCAGGCAACGCCGGGACTGCCAGCAGCCTGCCCAGTGCCTGATCGAGCGCGCTTTCCTGCGTTGGCAAAGCCGCAGAGCCATGGGTTGGGTTGAGATCAATTGACATGCGGTGTACTCCTCATAGCCAGAGTGCGGCACTGGCCAGGCCCTTCGATTGCAACGCCTCGTGCAGGGCAAGGCGAGCCCGGTGCAAACGGGTTTTAACGGTGGCTTCGGGCAACCCCGTCATGCTGGCCACTTCACTGACCGAGCGTTCTTCAAAATAGTACAGTGTCAGACAGCTTCGATAAGCCGTTGGCAGTGCATCCACCAGTTGGCGCAGCAGGCGAAGCGATGCCGCATCGTTCACGGCGGCGTCAGCTGCCTGGTTTTCGGCTTCAGGGCGGATGCCAGGCTGCTCCAGAGACAGAGTTCCTGCCTGGCGTTGCCCGAGCACAGTCAGACACCGGTTGCGCGTGATGGCGTAGATCCAGGTCGACAGGGCTGCACGCTGCGCGTCGTAACTTGCCAGTGCGCGCCAGACACGCAACAAGCTGTCCTGCGCCACGTCCTCTGCCGCCGCACTGTCTCCAAGCAGGGCAAGACACAAATGAAAAACCTTGGCGCCGTAGCGTTCAACCAGGCACTCAAACGCCTTGTGAAGCTTGCCGCTGTGCAGCCAGACGACGACGTCGGCGTCGCGTAGTGCAGCCTCACTGAGGGGCACTGGCGGTGTGGCATGGTCGGGGTGCATTGGTCTTGATACCGGTTACCCATGAAATGGTTTCAAAGGACGAAAAATTTATTTCCGGCAACGATTGAAACCAATCCAGACGCAGCCAGGTATCAACCGCACAAACCAACCTCGAAGGACTCTGTATGGACGAAATTCGCCACATCATCCCATTTTTTATTCCCATCATCGCTATTGTCATGGGCATAGGCATAGCCATGCTGGGGCTCTGGCTGGACTACCAGAAAAAGTCTCGCATGTTTGAACTCCACCACAAAGAGCGTTTGATGGCTATTGAGCGTGGCATGGAAATACCTCCCCTGCCGGCCGAGTTTTTTGTCAACGGGCGCCGTGAACCCGCAGGCGCCCATTCCAGCAGCCTGCGCTGGGGCCTGACCTGGTTGCTGCTGGGCCTGGCCGCAGCCGTTGCTTTGGTGCTCAATGAGGGTCCGCAGGCGGCGAGCTGGGCGCTCCTTCCCATCGCACTGGGTTTGGCACAGCTCATTTACTACAAGGTAGAAAAATCATCGGTGGCCGCCACCGGGAAGTGACGCGCTCTGGCACCGGAGCCCACCGCAGAGGTGCCCCTGGCGCCCGGCCCAGCGCGGTTTCCTGCCTCAATGAAACTTGCCGGTCACTCGTTTGAAGAGCTGCTTCACGGCAGCGATGGTGGCGGGTTTTGAAGGTCTTTGACAATTCCTGATAATGCATTTATAGTGATATCACTTTGATCTCATTTAGAGATCTTGAAATTCAGATCAGGACCGCTTTCAATCAGCGATTGAAGCAACAACCGGGAACCGTCATGGACAAACAGGCTTCAAATGAGTATCTGGCTCGGACCCACAATGGTTTTGCTGCGGTGGCCAGCGGGATTGGCCTGATTCTTGGCGCGCTGCTGCTGGTCACGCGCGCGCCAGGCGGCGTCTCACTGGCGCTGGCTGCACTGGCGATTCTGGGCGCCGTCTGGTTTCTGGCTGGCCTGTATACGCTCAACCCGAATCAGGCCGCCTTGCTGAAACTGTTTGGCAGCTATCGGGGTACCGACCGCATCGAAGGACTACGCTGGTGCAATCCGTTTTTCAGCCGCACCAAAGTCTCGACCCGGGCCCACAACTTCAACAGCGAGAAACTCAAGGTCAATGACTTGCGCGGTAACCCGATCGAGATCGCGGCGGCCATTGTCTGGCGCGTACAGGACACGGCGCGCTGCAGTTTTGACGTGGAGGACTTTACTTCGTACGTGTTGACACAGGCCGAGGCGGCAGTGCGTCACCTGGCCTCAAGTTACGCCTACGACAACCTGGACGAAAGCGCCGGCACCGTTGCGGCGGAAATCACCCTGCGTTCCGGAGGGGAGCAGGTCGGTGCCGCCTTGCGGGACGAATTGCAGGCGCGCTTTTCACTGGCCGGCATTGTAGTGGTGGACGCCAAGCTGACGCATCTGGCGTATGCACCCGAAATTGCCGGCGCCATGTTGCGGCGTCAGCAGGCGCAGGCCATCATTGCCGCACGCAGCCTGATTGTGCAAGGCGCCGTCGGCATGGTGGAACTGGCCTTGAGCGGCTTGCAGGAACGTGGCCTGGTGGAGCTTGATGACGAGCGCAAAGCGGCCATGGTGACCAACCTGCTGGTTGTGCTGTGCTCGGATCATGATGCCCAGCCGGTCGTCAATACCGGAACTCTGTACAACTGAGTTCCATCAGGCGGCTGTGGTCTGGAACCCCAATCGAAAGCCTATGCCCCATTTTTGGCATCTTCAGGTTCATGGCAAGCCCGGACAAAAAATCCTTCGCCCTGCGCATTGATCCGGCGTTGTGGGTCCAGATCGAGCGGCTGGCTGCGGCGGAACTGCGCAGCGTCAATGCGCAAGTGGAGTATCTGTTGCGCGAGGCCGTTCGGACCCGCATCAGCGGTCTGCCCAAAGCGCCCCGACCCAAGGGTAAACCGTGAACAACGGCTGCCACACCACCGGGTTTACCACTTGGGTCCCCGGTTGTCCCGCTGGAATTGCGCTGATCGGTCCAACGCGTACCTGACATCGCGCGCCAACTGCTGGACCACCTCCTGATCGGGGCAATTGAGCATCACCGTCAGGTCGCCACCGCCAGCGCTGATGATTTCCTTGACGAAGGTCGCGCAGTTGTTTGGCAATATCGCCCAGATCCATCTCGAGATCATGAACTGCGTGAGTTTTTGGTAGGCTTTTGAGGGGTTCGTGATCTTGGCGTCAAGGCGCCGGATTTCATGTTTTCCGTTTTCCCGCAGGTAACGGTTGTAGTCAGCCTCGCGCATGAATTTGGGATAGGCAACCACCCCATACAATTCTGCCACGCCCTGGCCTGCAACATGAAAATACCAGGAATTGCTGCTGCTGGTTCCGGCACAAAGAATCATGTGCCCGCAGGGATTCCATGAGGCGCCACTAACAACCACGGCTTGTGTGAGCGAAAAGTCCACGTTGGCCGGGCATTTGTTCAGCAGTTCACCTTCATAAGGCATGGCGCGCTCCAAATCCGGCATGATTGCCCAAAAGCCGCCTCTTGTCCACCGCCCGATCGCAGCGCTGCTATCGGGCCAGCTTGGTCTGGTCGTAAACCGGCTGCGCCGGCATGTCGGCCAGATGCCGGGTGTCGGCCCAGTCCAGGATTTCAATGGCGTCACCATCAACGCGTACCCGGTTCAGGCCGGCGTTGGGAATCTCGCTCTGGCGCGGCCCGGTCAAAGGCAGGGCAAGTGCGGTGCGGTAGATCATGTCCAGCACGCCGCCATGTGTGACCACCACCAACGTCTGCCGGCCGTGCGCCAGTGCCAGTTGACGCACCGCAGCCATTACCCGCGCATGAAACTGGCGGGTACTCTCACCGCCATCAAAGGCAAAGTCGGGGTGAAACTTGATCCATTGCGCCCAGGCTTCAGGGTGCCGGGTCTGGATGTCATTGACCCGCATGCCATCGATCACGCCAAAATTTTGCTCCCGCAAGGCGGCATTCAGAACGGTGTTGCTGTTAAGCGGATGCAGGCTCTGCTGACTAATGGGCAAGGCCGTCTGCTGCGTGCGGGTCAGGTCACTGCACACCAGCAACTGCGCCGCCTGGTCTGCCAGCCGCACGCCGAGGCGACGCGCCTGCTCATGGCCGACGGCGTTAAGCGGCACGTCAACCTGGCCCTGAAAACGCAGCTCACGATTCCAGTCTGTTTCGCCATGACGGATCAGAATGAGTTCGGTCATTCAATCTCGTCAACCGGCGGCGCTTCACTGGACTTGACAATCATCACTGGCACCCCCGCCGCATGCAACACCTCATGGGAAACCGAACCCAGCAACGCGCTGCGCAGGATGCTGGTGCCACTGGCGCCCATCACCACCAGATCGCATGCAAAACGCTCCAGAATGTCAATAATGGTGTGCGCCGGGTCGCCGGAGGCGACTTCAGATTCATAGGCAATGGCGGCCTCGTCCAGCAGCGCCTGAGCCGCCAGCAGGGTATGGGCGCCGGCGGCCGTGCTGACCTGCTCCAGCACCTGCGGATCGTGCGCCACAACCAGCTCGTACAAAGTAGCGCTCTCCTGCACATTGGCCAGCACGGCGCTGACTTCAAGGCCGCTGCGCGCCATGCGCACCACAAAGCGCACAGCCTCCAGCGAGACCGCCGAACCATCTACAGGTAGTAATATTTTCATTGTCTGGTCAGTCCACGTACTTTTTCAATCAAACACTGATTCACCAGCGGTGAAACAAACTTGTCCACCTCGCCACCGAGCAACGCGATTTCGCGCACAAATGTGCTGGAGATGAACTGGTACTTGTCGCTCGGTGTGAGAAACACGGTTTCCACATTCGGCATCAGGCTGCGGTTCATGCCGGCGAGCTGAAACTCGTAGTCAAAGTCGGTCACGGCACGCAGGCCGCGCACCATGGCCTTGGCCCCGCGCGCCACCACAAAGTCGCGCAGCAAGCCGGAAAAACTTTCAACTTCCACCTGGGGGTAATCCTTGACGGCCGCGCGCGCCATGTCAATACGCTCTTCCAGCGAAAAAAGTGCTTTTTTGTGGTGCCCGGCAGCGACCGCCACAATGACGCGGTCAAATAGCTGCGTCGCCCGTCGCACCACATCTTCGTGGCCAAGGGTAACCGGGTCAAAAGTGCCGGGGTAAACAGCAATCACGTCATGCGCCATTGTTTGCCTGTAGGTCGGTTAAGGGTGAGGCCCTGGGCACATTATGCAATGCCCAACGCCTCATTACTCACAGTGCGTCAGCAAGTGAGCGTGAACCGCGCCGGCCAACAGGTGCCGGTGCACTTTCAGACCAAACTGATGAAGCTGTGCGTCGATCCACAGAACCGGCGCTTCCAGATAGACAAATCCGGTGGCGGCGACGGCGCGGCCAGCGGCCTCCAGCGCGGCTTCAAACAGCACGGAGTCAAAAGGCGGGTCCAGAAACACGGCGTCCATGCTGGCGGCGTCAAGCTGCCTGAGCGTGGCAACCGCGTCGCCCCGCACGATCTGCGTGGCATGGGCCTGCAGCTGCGTCTGCACGCGCCGCAGTTGTCCGACCAGCGCCGTGTCGTGCTCCACCAGCAGCACCTCTTTGGCGCCCCGTGAAGCGGCTTCAAAACCGAGTGCGCCGGTACCGGCAAACGCATCGACACAGCGCCAGCCCGTCATATCCTGACCCAGCCAGTTGAACAAGGTCTCGCGCACGCGGTCCGGTGTCGGGCGCAAGCCCGGCTTGTCTGCCACGGCCAGCCGGGTGCGCTTCCAGTGGCCGCCAATGATGCGCACTTCATGGGCTTGTGGACGACCCGGGCGCTGCGGCTGGTTGGGTCGTGCCGCGACCGGCGCAATGACAGGTTTTTTTTCTTTCATCGATAAAGCATAACGAAGAAATGCAGCGTCGTGCGAATGAAATCAGGAAATAGGCGATCAAGCTACACTTCAGGCGCCCACTTTCCGCCGGGCTGTCCCGCAAGCTTTCCATGTCTAAAAAAGTCTTTATCAAAACCTTTGGCTGCCAGATGAACGAGTACGACTCGGGCAAGATGATTGACGTCCTGCACGCCGCGCAAGGCTATGAACCGACAGACAAGGTGGAAGAAGCCGACCTGATTCTGTTCAACACCTGCTCGGTGCGCGAGAAGGCGCAGGAAAAGGTTTTTTCCGACCTGGGACGCGTCAGGCACCTGAAAAAAAAAGGCGTGCTGATTGGCATAGGTGGCTGTGTGGCAAGCCAGGAGGGGGCGGCCATCATTGAGCGCGCCCCTTATGTCGATGTGGTCTTTGGCCCGCAAACCCTGCACCGTTTGCCACAGATGCTGGCAGAGCGTGTATTGCAAAACCAGCCGCAGGTGGACATCAGTTTTCCGGAAATTGAAAAGTTTGACCACCTGCCGCCCGCGCGTGTGGAAGGCGCCACCGCCTTCGTCAGCATCATGGAGGGCTGTTCCAAATATTGCAGTTACTGCGTCGTGCCCTACACGCGGGGCGAAGAAGTGTCACGGCCTTTTGAGGACGTGCTGGTGGAGGTGGCCGGGCTGGCCGATCAGGGCGTGAAAGAGATCACCTTGCTCGGTCAGAACGTGAACGCGTACCGTGCCAGAATGGCGAGCGACGCCGCGTCGCCCTCCAGCGAGATGGCCAACTTTGCCACCCTGCTGGAGTACGTGGCCGAGATTCCCGGCATTGAGCGCATTCGCTACCTGACCAGCCACCCCAACGAGTTCACGCCAGCCTTGATAGCCGCCTACGGCAAGCTGCCCAAACTGGTGAGCCATCTGCACCTTCCGGTACAACACGGTTCTGACCGCATATTGATGGCCATGAAGCGCGGCTACACCGCGATGGAATTCAAGTCCACCGTGCGCAAGCTGCGCGCCATCCGGCCTGACATGGCCATCAGCAGTGACTTCATAGTGGGTTTTCCGGGTGAAACGCAAGACGACTTCGACCGGATGATGCAGCTGATTGACGCTGTCGGCTTTGACAACAGTTTCAGTTTCATCTTCAGCCCGCGCCCCGGCACACCGGCGGCCAACCTGCATGACGACACGCCGCACGAGGTCAAGCTGCGCCGTCTGCAACAGCTGCAGGCCGTCATCAACGACAGCATCAAACGCATCAGTGAAAGCCGCCTGAATACGGTGCAGCGCATTCTGGTGGAGGGCGCTTCCACCCGCGACACTGCGGAGTTGATGGGCCGCACCGAGTGCAACCGGGTAGTTAATTTTGCCGGGCCAACCGAAATGATCGGGCGGCTTGTGGACGTCAAAATCACCGGCACACGCCCGTTCACGCTGCGCGGTGAGGTGCTCTAAATTAGATAGCTGCTTACGCACTATCGACGGTGGCTTAAGGTCAAAATGATGTTGACTCAAGGCATTGAAACGTCAACTTCCGCAAGCCTGTCATGCTACCCATGGGCTTAAGCAGACCGCTGCCCTTGCGCCGCTGGTCTGGCCAGGCCCTGTTTCGTTTGCTCAAGGAAAAGTTGCTGAGCATCAACACGACAGCGGCTGGAACAACACCTCGCTCATGAATTCATAAATTTGACTACACTGCGGGCATTTTTATTCTAGGGGTAAGCGGCATGATGCACACGCTCGGGGCTTCACGGCGCAACTCCAGAACCGGCGTTTGGGCGTATCTCAGATCACACACATTGCTGCTGTTGTTTGCCGTTGTGGGGCTTACAAGCTCAGCGCACGCAACGACCCGCTGGGAAGTTCCCCTGTTGCACCAGACTTATCCCGAGAGTCGGGATATGACCGGTCCTGCCGCGAACCTGGTGGTCGAACTCGGTGACGACACCTTGACCGTGCGCGCCACGATGCCCGACAAACAGGCGTCGGCCTTGCGCGGCGCCCGTACCCCGCCGGATGGTTTCGGCTCCAGCGATACGCACACGGTGATTTACATTGACCCGAACGGAGATGCGCAGTTCGCGCAGGTGTTTGGATTGAACATCGCCAACGCCATTCAGGATGGCCTGTACCGCGAGTCCACCAAGAATCAGGACACGGGGGTCGATTTTGCCTGGGAAGGCGAGACTCGTGTCACCGAAACCGGTTGGGAAGCAGTGTTTCGCATTCCAATAAAAACGCTGTATCGCTCCGGCAAAGGCGGCACGCCACGGATCTACGCAGAGTACTGGCGGGTCGCTGACAAATCCGAAAACTATTCGACGCACGACACCAGTGCTGATGGCGGCTGCCTGCTGTGCAAAGCCCCAAAGCTGAGCGGATTTGGGGCCGCCGCATCGGGTTACCCCGTTTGGTCGCTACGGCCCTCAGTCATCGCGGAGGTTGCCCAATCTTCCTTGGCTGGGGGTGGCACAAGTTCGGAACACAGCTTGAGGTCCGGCCTGGATTTTTCGGTCCGAACCTCACCGGCCTGGACCCTGGCGGGAACCTCAAACCCCAATTTTTCAGACCGCGAGCCCGATCAACCCGCGTTCACCAAAGACGCGCAGTTTGCACCCTGGCTGGGCGAGACGCGACCCTTTTTTACGCAAGGCTCGGACCTGTTCCGGGTTGCGTCGTTCATCCACACGCGCCAAATTGCGAACCCCAGCTTTGCGGTGCAGGCCACCGGGCGCGGAGAATCGTTTTCCAGCAAATGGTTGCTGGCGCAGGACCTGGGCGGCAGCCCTTTGGTGACGCCTGGCACCTATGGCAGTGGCTATGCACGTGCTCCGGCGTCGCGCAATTTTGCCGGGCGCGGGATACTTGCCACGGGTGATGGGGATGTCGGCTTCGCGGTGACCGATCGAACCTATGAGGCCGCCCACGGCTCGAATCAGGTAATGGCGCTGGACACGCACCAAAGCTTTGCTGGTGACAGCCGGTTTGTCGGGGCGCTGGCGTATTCGCAGACGTCCGCCTGTGCGTTGGCGGGCGAGCTGGT
Organism: uncultured beta proteobacterium; assembly: GCA_963750815.1. Lineage (GTDB taxonomy): Bacteria > Pseudomonadota > Gammaproteobacteria > Burkholderiales > Burkholderiaceae_C > Rhodoferax. Next base: position 203,494 of record CAVVRS010000001.1, on the reverse strand, counting down.
TGGATGCCCGCGCTTTAGCGGGCACTTTGCCAACGCGTTGGTGATTCGAAAACAGGACTTGCTCGAAGCGGGCATTTTTGTCGAGGATGCCTCGGCCAATTTCAGAAGCGATCTGGGCTGGCGTACCCAGAACGGCTACCGGCTGTTCAATGTCTGGTGGTGGCCGAGCACGACCAGCGGCCTGCCTTCGGTGCTTTCGCGCGTGGATTCGCAACCCGAGGTCTATCTGCGGCAAGACGCATCTGGACGCGTCATGGGTGAACTTGTTCCACTCGGTGCGCGCTGGACCTTCAAGTCCGGGCCTACATTGTTCATGCTCGTCGCACCCTTGTCCAGGGAACGTCTGGACGCCGATCAGAGCCTGATCAATACGCGCAACTTGTCGGCTTCGCTGTCGCTGTCCCCATCGACGGCGTGGCAAAACAGCAGTGTGGGCTTGACCGTTGGCGAGTTGCCAGACTATTTCAATCGACGTGCCGCCAGTGGCTATTCCATCAACACCGACCAGTCGCTGTCGCCCAGTCGCGCGTTGAGTATGGACTTGAACGGTCGTTGGACCAGCAGCCAGGCCAAGGGGGTTGCAGTTGACGGTCCGACCATCCGCGAAGGCGTCGCGCTGCTGAAATTTAACTACCAATATGCGGTTTTTTCCCGCCTACGCTGGACCACGCAGTGGCAACGCTATATGGGAGTGAATCTGGTCACCATGGCGGAGTTTTCAGGCTCGACGGCGGGGCACAGCATGGCGTGGATTCATGAGCCCCGCGTGGGCTGGAGCTACAGCGCGACTGTGTCGCGCCAGAGGAGTCAGGACAACAGCGTGTCGAGTCGCACCAACCTGGCGACGTTCAAGGCGGGTTACGCATTTTGGTAAGCCCCCATTGCCTTACAAATCAGGCGGCTGGGGCCAGGTAGGGGCATCAGAACGGCATCTTCGGCAGGCCTTTCATGCCGCCCATGCGCTTCATCATTTTCATCATGCCGCTGCCCTTCATCTTTTTCATCATGTCCTGCATCTGCTCAAACTCCTTGAGCATGCGGTTGACTTCCTGCACCTGCACCCCCGAGCCGATGGCAATGCGACGTTTGCGGGTGGCCTTGATGATCTCGGGCTTGCGCCGCTCCAGCGGCGTCATGCTGTGGATGATGCCTTCCTTGCGCTTGATGTCTTTTTCTGCCCGGTCCATGTCCATCTGACCGGCCTTGGCAGCAATCGACGCCGGCATCTTGTCCATCAGGCTGGACAGGCCCCCCATTTGTTTCATTTGCTGAATCTGGGCCAGAAAATCATTCAAGTCGAACCCGGCACCGCTCTTGACCTTGGCTGCCAGTTTTTGTGCCGCAGCCAGATCGACGCCCGAGGTAACCTGTTCGACCAGTGCCAGAATATCGCCCATGCCCAGAATGCGCCCGGCGTGGCGCTCGGCATCAAACACTTCGAGACCGTCAATTTTTTCGCTGGTGCCGGAAAACTTGATCGGTGCACCCGTCACCTGGCGCACCGAGAGCGCCGCGCCGCCGCGTGAATCGCCATCGGTCTTGGTCAGTATGATGCCGGTCAGGGGCAGCGCCTCCTTGAACGCCCTGGCCGTGTTGATGGCGTCCTGCCCCTGCATGGCATCGACCACGAACAGGGTTTCGACCGGGTTCAGCACCGCGTGCAAGTCCTTGATTTCGCGCATCAACGCTTCGTCAATGGCCAGCCGCCCGGCGGTATCGACCAGCAGCACGTCAAAAAAATGCTTGCGGGCATAGTCCAGCGCCGCCAGCCCAATAGCTACCGGCTTTTGGTCCGGTGCGCTCGGGAACCACTCGGCACCGGCCTGCGCCGTCACTGTTTTCAATTGTTCAATGGCCGCCGGACGGTACACGTCGGCCGACACTGTCAATACCTTTTTGCGCCGCTTCTCGATCAGATGCTTGGCCAGTTTGGCGGTGGTTGTTGTTTTGCCGGCGCCCTGCAGGCCGGCCATCAAAATCACCGCTGGCGGCTGCGCCGCCAGATTGATGTCGCTAACGCCCTCGCCCATGGTGGCGGCCAGCTCTTTGTTGACTATGCCAATCAGCGCCTGGCCGGGGGACAAGGAGCCCAGTACTTCCTGGCCCAGCGCCTTGGTCCGCACACGGGCGATAAAATCACGCACCACGGGCAAGGCGACGTTGGCCTCCAGCAGGGCCATGCGGACTTCGCGGAGCATGTCGGTCACGTTGCTTTCCGTGATGCGGGCCTGGCCACGGATTTGCCGCACAAGGCGGGAGAGTTTGTCGCTAAGAGCCGAAGCCATAGTGGATATTCCGTTAACCGGAACCTGGGTTGGGGGCCAATTGAAATTGGCAATATGCAAGACGCTAAACTGTAGCCATGATTTTAGCCAGTGCTTCCCCTCTTGGTTTATCTTTGGCTGCGGTGGCGGCCGTCGCCTACTCGGTGTCTGCCATGGGCGCTGCGCGCCTGGGTAATCAGGTCGCCAGAGCTGCGGTGTGGTTGGCCTGGCTGGCGCACGCGGTCTTGCTGGGTTTTGGCCTGTTCGGCAGCGAGCCCCGTTTTGGCTTTGCACCAGCCTTGTCCGTTACGGCCTGGCTGATCGCAGCGGTGTACGCGATCGAGAGTCACGTCTACCCCCTGCTGGAGACGCGCTGGGCCTTGTCGGTTCTGGGCGCCATCGCAGTTGTGCTGGCAGCAGTGTTTCCGGGCAGCCCCCTGCACGCAACTGCGTCGCCCTGGTTGCCATTGCACTGGGCCCTTGGCATTGCATCCTACGGACTGTTTGGTGCAGCAGTGGTACATGCCTGGTTCATGACGCGCACCGAAGAGCGTTTTCGTCTGGCGGCTGATCCGCACAGCGGCATGCCATTGCTGACTATTGAACGCCTGACCTTCAGATTCGTTGCTGCGGGCTTCCTGTTGTTGTCTGCCACGCTGCTGGTTGGCATCCTGTTTGGCAGCCAGCTCTATGGTTCAACCACGGTCCTGAAATGGAACCACAAGACCGCTTTTTCTGTTCTCTCATGGCTGACCTTTGCCATCCTGCTAATGGGCCGCGCCCGCTTCGGTTGGCGCGGCAAGCGCGCGGTGCGGGTTCTCTACATTGGCTCTGCGCTGCTGCTGCTGGCTTACGTTGGCTCACGATTTGTCATGGAGGTCGTTCTCGGACGCTCGGTATGAAACTGGTTCTTGTTTTGGCCGTCGTACTGTTTGGCATCTGGCTCTGGCGCACCAACCGCGAAGCGCAACCGAAGCGAAATCTGAAAAACCCCGAGTCGGCGGCGGTGCCACTGGACATGGTTTGCTGCGCTCTGTGTTCAGTCCATGTACCAGTAGCTGACGCGGTCAAAGGCAAGAAAGGCGTTTACTGCGGCGCCGATCACTTTCATCGCGCGGAACAGTGAATGGACTCGCAGCCAGAAGTTCATTCCTGGTTCGGTCCGTCCCTGCTTGACGCGGGCTCTGACCTACTGGAAAAACCCCGCGAGTTCGAACGCCTGTGGCGCGGCTTCATGACAGCACGGGTCACGCTAGGCCTGGTGCTGGTGCTGATCCAGAGCGCCATTTACGTTCTTGGAACGGCCAGGGTGACCCCAGTCCTGCTGATTTGTACCGTCTACCTGACTGTGGCGCTGAGCACGCGATTGCTGGCGCAGCCGCGCCCGCTGGGCAGGACATTTGATGTGCAATGGATCACCACCATCGGCGTTGACCTGTTGACCTTCGCCGTACTGCAGGCCAGCGAGGGCAACAGCATCAATTACACGCCCTTGTTCGCGCTGCCTGTCTTGATGGCCTCCGTGCTCGGTCCGCTAGTGCTGGCGCTGGGGGCCGCAGCAGGTGTAACGCTGCTGCTGTTTGGCTACGCTGCCTGGCTGTCGATCCAGGTTCCGGCTGACACGGCCGGTCATTTTTTGCAGGCCGCCTTGACCGGAGCAGGATGTTTTGCCGTGTCATTTCTCTCTTATCAGATCGCGACCCGGCTGGCCAACGTGGAACTGCGTGCTCAGCGCAGCCAGTTGGCGGTACGGGTGCAAAGGCAGGTCAACGAGCTTGTCATCGCCTCTCTGGCCGACGGAATTCTGGTGGTCGACCAACGTTGCAGCGTGCGGGCGGCGAATCCGGCGGCGCGGCTGCTTCTGGGCGGCGAATGCGCACTCGGATCAAAATCTTTTGACCTCTCTTCGATGGTCGGCTGGCAGGGTTTGGTCGATTTGATGAGACTCAGCTTCGCCAGACGCAGCGCCCAGCAGACGGATATCACGATTCATCATGCCGGGCAGGGACCTCGACGGGTTCAGGTACGGACCCAGTTGACGGCAAGCCACAGTGGCAGCGGCGAAAGTCTGTGCGTCATGTTTCTACAGGACCAACGCGAGCTGGAGGCCCGCATGCGAACCGACAAACTGGCCAGCATGGGGCGCATGTCGGCGGCCGTTGCCCACGAAATTCGCAACCCGCTGGCGGCCATTGCCCAGGCCAATGCTCTGCTTGACGAAGACTTGACGGACCCGAGGCACAAGCAACTGACCCAGATGGTGCAGCAAAACACCAGACGGCTGGAAAAAATTGTGGAAGAGGTGCTGAATATTTCCCGCGTCCAGCACCGTGAGAACACAATGGCCTCCAATGTTCTGATCCTGAACGGCGCTATTGAGCGCATTTGCCGTGATTGGCAATCCCAGACAAAGAACGAACCAATGCTGCGTCTTGATCTTCCGGCAGGCCCGGTCAAAGTGAGATTTGAATCCGAGCATCTGCGCCGGATTCTGGTCAACCTGCTCGATAACGCCAGTCGCTATGCCAGTGGTCGACCCGACGCCATCCAGGTATCGGTACGTCAGTCCGACCCTGGGCTCGGTGCATTGAGTGTATGGAGCGATGGTCCACCCATGGATCAATCGGTAGAGCGTCACTTGTTTGAGCCGTTTTTTTCCTCAGAGAGCCGCTCCAGTGGCTTGGGACTCTATATTTGCCGTGAGTTATGTGAAGAACAGGGCGCTTCGATTGCCTTTTTCCGAACCCGGCGCAAAGTCGGTGGCAAACTTGTCGATGGCAACGAGTTTCTAGTATCCTTGCCGACCAACAACCTGTGACACCATGGCTTCCATCCCGGCGTTGAAAATGGCCCAAATCCTGGTGGTGGACGACGAGCCCGACTTGCGCACGCTGTACGAATTGACCCTGCTGCGCGAAGGTTTCGGGGTTGAAACGGCGGAAAGCCTGGCCGAGGCATTTGAATATTTGCGGCTGCGACGTTTTGATGTGGTAATTACCGATATGCGCCTTCCTGATGGTCTCGGGATGGAATTGATTCGTCAGATACGCGCCCAGAACCGCCGCGAGCGGTGTGTTGTCATAACCGCTTACGGCTCGGCAGAAAACGCCGTTGAATCACTCAAGGCTGGTGCATTTGACTATTTGACCAAGCCGGTAGATCTGAAGCAGTTTCGCGGCGTCATTGCCTCCGCGGTGCAAGACCAGAAATTGCGGACCAACAACACCGGGCGGACCGTTTCGCTGCCCGATGGAACGGGTGAAGCCGCTCTGGCGCGACTGGTCGGAGAGTCCGACAGCATGCGACTGGTCAAGGAACGGATCGCTAAAGTGGCGCGTAGCATGGCACCGATACTGGTCACCGGAGAATCCGGCACGGGCAAGGAGTTGGTCGCCAATGCCATCCATGCCAACAGCCACCGCACGGGCGGTGCATGGGTCGCAGTGAATTGCAGCGCCATTCCTGAAAATCTGCTGGAAACCGAATTTTTTGGTGCAAAAAAAGGCTCTTATACTGGTTCAACCCAGGACCGTGACGGCTTCTTTCAGGCAGCGCGGGGGGGAACCCTGTTTCTGGACGAAATTGGGGACTTGCCGATCGCCATGCAGTCGAAATTGTTGCGCGCCATTCAGGAGCGCTGTATCCGCCCCATCGGTTCGCCGCAGGAAGAACCGGTTGATGTCCGAATCATCAGCGCCACCCACAAGGACCTGGCTGCCGAAGTACATGCCGGGCGCTTTCGCCAGGACCTTTATTACCGTTTGAACGTGATTCAGATTGTGGTACCGCCGCTGCGGGAACGGCGCGATGACCTGCCTGCCCTATGCGACGCCTTGTTGCGGCGCATTGCGCTTGAATCAGGCATTGCGGTGCCGCCGTTGCCTCCCGCTGTACTTGAACAAATCGCACAAGACCCCTTGCCAGGCAACGTGCGCGAGTTGGAAAACCTGTTGCACCGGGCAGTTGCCCTGAGCGACCAGGACGAGCTTCAGATTGAACCCCGCGTGTCGCCAGCGAAGAGGCTCGAAGCCCATGGCACAGGCACCGGTTCAGTTTCGCTGGAGACCGATCAAACCACGATTCCCGACGATTTGCAGGCGCATCTGGACCATACGGAACGCAAAATATTGATTCAGGCATTGCATGAAACCGGCTTCAATCGAACCACCGCCGCAGCCCGGCTTGGGCTGAGCCTGCGTCAGATCCGCTACCGCATTGCCAGACTCCGAATCGACATGCCGAACAATGCTGAATTGCCCGATGAGCTGTCCTGAATTGCCGTACGAAGAACCGCTCTGGACCGATGGCTGGTACCGTTTTTCAAGTCGTCTCGATTCACCCAATTTCGGCCCGCGCCCTGACGCCACCCCCATTGATCTGATCGTGCTGCATTGCATCAGTCTGCCACCGGGTCAATATGGTGGTGATGAGGTGCCAAGGTTGTTTACCAATCGGCTTGACTGGAACCAGCACCCCTACTTCAATAGCATCCAGGGTATCGAAGTGTCGTGCCACTTCTACATTCGTCGCCACGGTGAACTTGTTCAATTCGTAAGCACCCATGATCGCGCCTGGCATGCTGGCGTGTCCCGCTACCAGGGTCGCGGCAATTGCAATGACTTCTCGATCGGCATCGAACTTGAAGGCGTCGAAGGCAACTCATTTGAATCCTTCCAATATGAAACACTGACGAGCTTGTGTGCCGCGCTGCTGCAAGGATTTCCGATCACGGCTATCGCCGGTCACGAGCATGTTGCGCCGGGCCGAAAGGGCGATCCTGGCAACGGCTTTGACTGGTTGTTTTTGCAAAAAAATCTGGGAATTGCCGATGCGTATTTCCCGGCCGGTGTTCTGTCAAACAAAGTATCCGAATCCACTTCTTGATCGAATTCCCGGTATCCACAAGGATTTTTTGTTTTTGGGCCAACACGCTACCGGTAGCGGCTTGCAATCACCCTGCACACCATATATAGTGTGTTTCTTTTACAATGACTAGTTGTCGCAGAAGCCAGCCCGGTGCTGCCCAAAGAATCCATTGATCCCGAAAAATCCTGGTTACCAACGAGAAACTAGATGCAAACTGTCTTGACTACGCCAGCCCCGTTTGACGCCGATACTTTTGCGCAATTCAGCACCGGTGGTACAGGCAGTACGCCAGCCAGTTCGCTTGCTCACTACCAGATCATTCGTCGCAATGGCTCGGTAGTTCCATTTGAGCCAGGAAAAATCGCCGTCGCCATGATGAAGGCTTTTCTGGCAGTGCATGGCAAGCAGGGCGCCGCTTCGGCCAGTGTGCGCGAAATGGTCGCAGACCTGACACAGATCGTCATTCGTGCCCTGATTCGCTCCCGTCCGGCTGGTGGCACTTTTCACATAGAGGATGTTCAGGATCAGGTTGAACTCGGATTGATGCGAGGCGGGCATCATGAAATTGCACGCGCCTACGTGCTCTACCGGGAAAAGCGAACTCAGGAACGCGCAAGAAACCCGGCCCGGGCATCAAGCCTTGCGCCAGTCTTGCATGCCATTGACCGGGGTGAAAGAATCGTTCTTGATCTGGCGCGGTTGAAGTGCCTGATCGAATCGGCCTGCGCTGGCTTGGGTAGCGACGTTACGCCAGAGCCCATCATGGCAGAAACGATACGCAACCTGTATGACGACGTGCCGATGGAAGAGGTTCACAAGGCATCCATACTGGCAGCGCGCACACTGATTGAAAAAGATCCCGACTATACCTACGCTACCGCACGCCTTCTGTTTCACACCATCGCCAAAGAAGTGCTGGGCAAGGATCTGGAACAGGCCGACATGGCGCAGGCCTATATAGATTACTTTCCCCAATTCATCAGGAAAGGGGTCGCCAGCGAACTTCTTGATGACCGGCTGCAGCAATTTGACCTCGATCGCCTGGCCGCCGCGCTCAAGACCGATCGCGATCTGAAGTTTGATTACCTTGGCTTGCAGACCTTGTATGACCGCTATTTTCTGCATATTGACAAAGTCCGGATTGAATTGCCGCAGGCCTTCTTCATGCGGGTCGCCATGGGTCTGTCGCTCGGTGAAATTGACCGTGAAGCGCGAGCGATCGAGTTTTATGAGGTTTTGTCGTCGTTTGACTTTATGTCAAGCACGCCAACACTGTTCAACAGTGGCACACTGCGCTCGCAGCTTTCAAGTTGTTACCTGACCACTGTGCCGGACGATCTGGATGGCATTTACGAGTCCATTAAAGAGAACGCGCTGCTGTCCAAATTTGCCGGTGGCCTGGGCAACGACTGGACCCGTGTACGCGCTTTGGGCGCACATATCAAAGGCACCAATGGGGAGTCACAAGGTGTAGTACCGTTTTTGAAGGTTGTCAACGACACTGCCGTCGCCGTCAATCAGGGTGGCAAACGCAAAGGGGCGGTGTGCACTTATCTTGAAAGCTGGCACCTTGACATTGAAGAGTTCCTGGAGTTGCGCAAGAACACGGGCGATGATCGTCGTCGCACGCACGACATGAACACAGCCAATTGGATCCCTGATCTATTCATGCGCCGGGTCATGGAAAAAGGCCAGTGGACGCTGTTCTCGCCCAATAGCGTGCCCGACCTGCACGACAAGTTCGGGATTGATTTCGAAAATGCTTATGTTGCTTATGAAGAAAAGGCGGCACGTGGCGATATCAGACCGAGCCGCACACTGCCGGCGGCTGATCTGTGGCGAAAAATGCTGACCATGCTGTTTGAAACAGGTCACCCCTGGATCACCTTCAAGGATGCCAGCAACATCCGTTCCCCACAACAGCACGTTGGCGTAGTTCATTCAAGCAATCTCTGTACGGAAATCACACTCAACACCAGCGACACGGAAACGGCGGTATGCAACCTCGGCTCCGTCAACCTGGTGCAACACCTGAAAGACGGCGCCATCGATCATGCCAAGCTGAAAAAAACCATCACGACCGCAATGCGCATGCTCGACAACGTGATTGACATCAACTATTACGCCGTCAAGAAGGCCCGCGATTCCAATATGCGCCACCGTCCCGTGGGTCTGGGTGTCATGGCTTTCCAGGACAGCCTGTATGAGTTGCGCATCCCCTATGCCAGCAACGCAGCGGTCGACTTTGCCGACAAGTCGATGGAAGCCATCTGCTACTACGCTTATTGGGCCTCCACCGAACTGGCACGCGAGCGGGGCCAGTATTCAAGTTATAAGGGCTCGCTCTGGCATCAGGGGATCTTGCCTATAGACACGCTGGACCAACTGGCACGTGAGCGCGGCGGCTATGTTGAAGTTGACCGTTCGTCGTCTCTGGACTGGGATGCGCTACGCAAAAAAATTGCCAAAGATGGCATGCGCAATTCCAATTGCACGGCCATTGCCCCGACCGCCACCATCTCGAACATCATTGGTGTTGACGCCTCCATCGAACCCTGCTTTGGCAATCTGTCGGTCAAGTCGAACCTGTCGGGTGAGTTCACCATCGTCAACCACTACCTGGTTCGTGACCTCAAAAGACTGGGGCTTTGGGATGACGTCATGGTGATCGATCTCAAACACTTTGATGGTTCTCTCCATCCAATTGACCGGGTTCCAGCGGATATCAAGGCTCTTTACGCAACCGCCTTCGAAATTGAAACGCGCTGGCTGGTGGAGGCTGCGGCACGCCGCCAGAAATGGATCGATCAAGCCCAGTCCCTGAACATCTACATGGCAGGTGCGTCCGGTAAAAAACTGGACGATACCTACAAGCTGGCCTGGATTCGCGGCTTGAAGACGACCTACTATCTGCGCACCCAGTCCGCTACCCACGTCGAGAAATCAACGGTCACGGGCGGTCGCCTCAATGCGGTGTCGTCGGGTATTGAATCACTGCCGGGCAGTGGCCCGAGGAGCGCTCTGGATGCGGCCGCTGCCGTGGCAAAAATGCAGATGGCGTCCAGCCCGGCGACAGACATCCGGTTTTGCGGTGTTGACGATACGACCTGTGAGTCATGCCAATAAATTCCGAATCACTTCAGCATGCGTTGCAATGCGATGTTGCTGCACAACACTTGATAGCCCAATATGGCAGCGATGACACCGAACACTTTTCATTTCATTTCACTGCTCTCATAATCCGCTGATTGGAATCATTTATGTTGACCTGGGAAGAAGATATCAAGCCAGCCCTGCAAAAGCATCTTGTGAGCGACTCAACAGACAGTCGCATGACTGAGTCGTCTCCTGCCCTCAACGCCGGCGTGCCGCACCGCATCAATGCTGCAGACAAGCGCATCATCAACGGCAGGACCGATGTCAACCAGCTCGTTCCCTTCAAGTACAAGTGGGCTTGGGAAAAGTACCTCGCCAGTTGCGCAAATCACTGGATGCCACAGGAAGTCAACATGACGCGTGACATCGCGTTGTGGAAAAACCCCAATGGACTGACCGAAGACGAGCGTCGCATCATCAAACGCAATCTTGGGTTTTTTGTCACCGCAGATTCGCTGGCCGCCAACAATATTGTGCTGGGCACCTACCGTCACATTACGGCACCTGAATGCCGGCAATTTTTGTTGCGCCAGGCCTTCGAGGAAGCCATCCACACCCATGCTTACCAGTACATCGTGGAGTCGCTGGGCCTGGACGAAAGCGAAATCTTCAACGCCTACAACGAAATCAAATCAATTCGCGACAAGGACGAGTTCCTGATTCCGTTCATTGAAGCCATCATGGACCCGGATTTCAGGACTGGAACACCCGAGACCGATCAAACCTTGCTGAAGTCCCTCATTGTTTTCGCCTGCCTGATGGAAGGCCTGTTTTTCTATGTCGGTTTTGCACAAATATTGGCCTTGGGTCGTCAAAACAAGATGACCGGCGCCGCTGAACAGTACCAGTACATCCTGCGCGATGAGTCGATGCACTGCAACTTTGGTATTGACCTGATCAACCAGATCAAGCTGGAAAATCCGCAGCTCTGGACATTGGAATTCAAGACCGAGATCAAGGCTTTGTTCGAGCAGGCCGTAGAACTCGAATACAGATACGCCGAAGACACCATGCCACGTGGCGTGCTGGGCATGAATGCATCCATGTTCAAGGGCTATCTGCGTTACATCGCCAACCGCCGTGCAACGCAAATTGGTCTTGAATCACTATTCCCGAGCGAAGAGAACCCGTTCCCCTGGATGAGCGAAATGATTGACCTGAAGAAAGAGCGCAATTTCTTCGAAACACGCGTCATCGAGTATCAATCGGGCGGTGCGCTGTCCTGGGATTGAGTTGAACCAAATGACCACAAGAATTTCACAAACTGGTGCGGACCCGCATAGTGGGCAGGCCCGTTTGTGCACCCGAGTTCATGATGCTGGGTATCTTGCCCAACACCATGAATCGCTTCATGCATTCCAACTCGCATGAAGTGCTCTTTGTAAATTGATCAAGGAGAAAATAATGGCAACTGCAACAAAACCGGCCGCAAAAAAGGCCGCTCCCGCGAAGAAAGCGGCACCTGCGAAAAAAGTAGCGGCAAAGAAACCAGCCGCAAAAAAAGCCGCTCCCGCAAAGAAAGCGGCACCTGCGAAAAAAGTAGTGGCAAAGAAACCAGCCGCTAAAAAAGCCGCTCCGGCCAAAAAGGCCGCTGCAAAAAAGGTAGCGGCAAAGAAACCAGCCGCTAAAAAAGCCGCTCCAGCCAAGAAGGTAGCGGCCAAGAAGGCGCCTGCCAAGAAAGCTGCTGCGGCCAAAAAACCTGCTGCTAAAAAGCCAGCCGCCAAGAAAGCAGCCAAGAAGCCGGCTGCGAAGAAAGCCGCGAAAGCACCCGCTGCCAAGGCAGCGCCTGCTCCGGTTGCCCCTGCAGCTCAGACTACTCTGAACCCGCAGGCAGCATGGCCGTTTCCAACAGCCAGCAAACCCTGAACCCGTAACACGGTTCTACTTCAAGCCCGGTGCCACAAAGCACCGGGCTTTTTTTATTTTTATGTCAAACCGAGTAAACTCCGGTCGATCGCATAGTTTTGTGGTCCGCGCTGAGCAATTTTGAGTGCCCCCATTTGGTTTCCAAGGGCTGCGCAGCGAACCAGTGACCAACCCTGCTCAAGACCGAACAAGACGGCGCCGCGAAAGGCATCACCACAACCGGTAGGGTCAACCAGAGCCGCCGCCTTGACGGGTGGAATCAGCTCTCTCTGTCCGTTCTCCCACACCTCACTGCCGTCACCGCCCAAAGTAATAATCAGACCCCGTACCCGGCGCGAAATTTCTGCCATGCTCCAGCCCGTGCGATCACTCAGCATCCTGCCTTCATAATCATTGACTGCGACCCAACTCGCCTGTTCCACAAACGCCCTCAACTCACCGCCGTCAAACCGGGGCAACTGCTGACCTGGATCAAACACGAAGGGAATCTCAGCCGCAGCAAGTTGCGCGGCATGCGCCAGCATGGCGTCGCGGCCATCGGGTGCAATGATTCCCAGTTTGATATCGCTGCGGGCAACAATTCCGCTCAAGTGCGCAAAATCCATCGCACCAGGGTGAAACCCATTGATCTGATTGTTATCACAATCCGTAATAATCATTGCCTGCGCGGTATAGGCGTCATCAACCCTCCGGATGAACTCGGTTGCAATGCCCTGCCACTTCAATCGCTCCAGGTAAACATTGCCATCACTGCCGACGGCAGCCATCGGCAGCGGGTTACCACCCAACTGCTTCAGGCTGTAAGCAATGTTGCCCGCGCACCCGCCAAAGTCACGGCGTAGTGCCGGCACCAAAAATGAAACATTCAAAATGTGAAGTTGATCGGGCAGAATTTGTTCAGAAAACCGACCCTCGAAATTCATGATGGTGTCGAACGCCAACGAGCCGCAGATGATGGATGCCATAGTGTTTTTTGAGAAAATCAGGGATAAAAAGCAAGTAATCGGTAGCCAGCAACCCGGTCTGGCAAAGCGGTCGACTTGACGGCGAGGGCGAGCGAACCCGGCCATTCGGAACCAGCCGCCAGGGTGTCCGATTGGGCACCCAGTTCAAGCGCGAGAAAGACGCGGCGCATGATCGGCTGATCAAGTGAGTCGGTCAGGGTCAACTCGATTGCCGGGAGCGCCAGCGCGATTGCATCGGTATTTTTGATTGTGAAGTTTAATCGGTAGGTATCGGCACGAATCCTGGAAAACGATGAACTGTCAATCACCATGGATTCGATACGTCGCAGCGGCGACAACTGGCAGTTCAGAGACTCACAAATCGTCTGCAACCATGGTCTGAGGGCCGGTTTGGACGCCACGAGGTGGTCGCGCTCATGAATCGCGACTTGTGCCAGCAATCCGAACAACAGTACCAGACTCAGCATACCCAAGCCCGCTTGCACCCATGGTTTTTCCGAAGTATTTTCGGTGGCAGCGTACCGCAGGAAAGTGATTTCGCTCAACCCGGCATCTGGCTCTGGCTCTGGCTCTGGCTCTGGCTCTGGCTCTGGCTCTGGCTCTGGCTCTGGCGTTGGTGTTGGTGTTGGTGTTGGTTCAACCCGGTCATTTTCCTGGGAAACAACATCGGGTGATTCCGGCAAGGCGGGCGTTACCGGTGCTGGCTGAGGAATTTCAGTCTCAGTGTACGGTGGCAAATCCGCAACAGGAGTCGGCGGCTGCAGATTCGGCGAGGCATCGAATACCTGATCACATTGACCACACCGAACCCAACCATCAGAAACCCGAAGCTGGTCCGGCACCACCTGGTACAGCGTCTGACAGGCCGGGCAGCGCGTAATCATGCTCATGTTCGGCAAATTGTAGAGTGCTGGCTGAAACAACTCAGCGTTTTGCCGTCATGAGTATCCAGCCGTCTTCCTGAGCAGAAACATGCAACTGGCAAAAAGGGGCGTAGGCCAACTTCAGTTCATCGGACTGGCGCTCAAGTATGCCGGCCAGCACCAGCGACCCGCCGGGTGCCACATGTGACCACAGCAGTGGCGCCAGCACCTTCAGCGGCGTCGCCAGAATGTTGGCCAGAACGGTTTGGTAGTCACCGCTCACCCGCTCGGGCGACCCCGCCTCCAGCATAACGTCGTTGGCCGCCGCATTGAGCCGCGTCGCCTCGACAGCCGCATCATCTATGTCCACCGCGTCAATTTCTGTGGCACCGTGTTTGGCCGCACCGATGGCAAGAATGCCGGAGCCGCAGCCGTAATCAAGCACCCGGCCCAATCCATTTTCATGGGGCGCCCCGTTCCGTCCGGCATGCTGCGCAATCCAGCGCAAACACATCCGGGTTGTCGGGTGGGTGCCGGTACCAAACGCCAGGCCCGGATCAAGCCGGATAATGGTGCGGGCTTGCGCAGGCGGCTGGTGCCAGGTCGGAACAATCCAGAACTCCGGAGTAATCTCGACCGGGGTGAACTGCGATTGTGTCAATCGCACCCAATCCTGTTCTGCCACCTCATCGACACCCAGAATCTGGCAATCGGCAAAAAAGTCCTGCACCCGCAACAATGCCAGCGCCTCATTGGCCAGTATTTCGGATGCGTACAGTGCCAAAACCCGCGAACGCTGCCAGCCATCTTTTGGCGCTGGCATGCCTGGCTCACCAAACAAGGCCTGCTCAGCATCGGTCTGGGCGTCTGCGTCCTCAACGCTGACACTCAGGGCATCCAGCACGGCGAGTGCATCACTCAGGGTCTCAACCCGATTTTCCGGGCACATCAGTCGCAATTCAAACATGCCAGCCCTGACTCAACGCTTGTGCTGCTCGAGCCACTCTTCCAGATAGTGAATATTGGTGGCGCCTGTCATGAACTTGGCGTCCACCATCAACTCCCGATGCAGGGCAATATTGGTATGAATGCCTTCCACCACCGTTTCACCCAGGGCTGACAGCATTCGCGCCAGCGCCTGCTCGCGCGTATCACCATGCACAATAATTTTGCCAATCATTGAATCGTAATTCGGTGGGACAAAATAATTGGTGTAGATGTGCGAGTCGACCCGCACACCAGGTCCGCCAGGCGCGTGCCACAAGCTGATGCGACCCGGCGAGGGGGTGAATTTGTAGGGATCTTCGGCATTCAACCTGCACTCGATGGCGTGCCCGCGAATTTGTATCTGGCGCTGCGTGAACGGCAGCTTTTCACCTGCCGCCACCATGATCTGGGTCTTCACGATATCCACTCCGGTAATCATTTCTGTAACCGGGTGCTCCACCTGGACGCGGGTATTCATCTCAATAAAATAAAACTCGCCGTCCTCGTACAAAAACTCAAAGGTTCCGGCGCCACGATAACCAATCTTTTTGCAAGCCGCCACGCAGCGCTCACCGAGACGCTCTATGAGTTTGCGCGCAATGCCGGGCGCGGGCGCTTCTTCAATTATTTTCTGATGACGGCGCTGCATCGAGCAATCGCGCTCACCGAGGTACACCGCGTTCTTGAACTTGTCAGCAAGAATCTGGATCTCGATATGCCTAGGATTTTGCAGGAACTTTTCCAGGTAGACGGCTGGATTGCCAAACGCTGCGCCGGCCTCGGCCTTGGTCATGGCCACGGCGTTCACCAAGGCTGCCTCGGTATGCACCACGCGCATGCCGCGCCCGCCTCCGCCACCGGCGGCCTTGATAATGACCGGGTAGCCAACCGCCTTGGCAATGCGTCGAATTTGCAGCGGATCATCAGGCAGTTCACCTTCCGACCCCGGCACACACGGTACGCCCGCTTTGATCATGGCCTGCTTGGCCGAAACCTTGTCCCCCATGACGCGGATTGATTCGGGTGTGGGACCAATAAACTGGAAGCCACTTTTTTCGACCCGCTCGGCAAAGTCGGCGTTCTCACTCAAAAACCCGTAGCCAGGATGGATCGCCTCAGCATCGGTCACTTCTGCGGCCGAAATAATGGCCGGCATATTCAAGTAACTCAGCGCCGACTGCGCTGGCCCGATACACACAGCCTCCTCGGCCAGCCGGACGTACTTGGCTTCGCGGTCGGCCTCTGAATAAACCATCACCGCCTTGATACCCAGTTCCCGGCAGGCACGCTGGATTCTGAGGGCGATTTCGCCTCGGTTGGCAACCAGGATTTTCTTGAACATAGTTGCCTGGTCTTACTCAATCACAAACAAAGGCTGTCCGTACTCCACCGCTTGCCCGTTTTCGCAGTGGATTTGCACCACGGTACCTGATTTGTCCGACTCTATTTCATTGAGAATCTTCATCGCCTCAATAATGCACACTGTTTGACCAGCCTTGACGGTGTCGCCAATCTCCACAAAAGACTTGGCGCCAGGCGAAGCCGAGCGATAAAAAGTACCTACCATGGGTGACTTGACTGTGTGGTTGCTGACGACTGGCATGGCGGCAGGGAGCGTTTCCGCTGGCCCGGCGGCTGAAACTGCGGCAGTTGCTGGTGCGGGCGAATGTCCGGAACCGGAAAACGATGGCGCCGGCGCACCGCTGCCCTTGACGATCCGAACCTTACCCTCGGCCTCGGTAATTTCAAGTTCCGAAACATTCGACTCCGAAACCAGATCAATCAACGTTTTGAGTTTTCTCAGATCCATGATGTCTCCAACGATTTTTATTCAACACCCGTCTAATTTACCTTAATTTGCTTACAAAAATAGCTATTTCATATTGATTTTTAAAAATCGCTTACATCGGGGAAAACCTTTGCGTAACCTTTTGCCGCCACTCACAACCTTGCCCACTGTCGCAAATCGTCCGGACTGACCCTGCCCATTTTACGTTGCACCAGACGTCCATCAGCGCCCAACACCACGGTAAACGGCAAGCCGCCACTCAAATTCCCGAACGCCCGGCTCATCTCAAGACCTGCAATGCCAGCCATCGCCACCGGAAATGCAAGTGGGGTACGGGCCAGAAAACGCCTGACTGGCTCCATCTGATCGACCGCGATACCTATAACTTGCCAGCCATTGACTGCATTAGCTTCATAAAAGCTGTTTAATAAAGGAAGTTCATCTACACAAGGCGGGCACCAGGTGGCCCAGAAGTTGAGCAGCAGAGGCTTTCCCCGCAGCGCTGACATTTTCAGCACGCCGCCGGTCGGTGTCGTAAATTCCTGTTGCCAAAGCCCGAACTGATCGGCTTCCGGCAATGCTGGCGCCTGGTAAATATTCCAGGCCAGCCCCGCGCCGCCCAGCGCCGCGGCGGCCGCCACCGCGCCAAGCATGATGCGGCGCTGAAAACGCGCGTGGTCTTCAGATGTATCTTGTGCGGGCGGGAATTTGGTCATGGCTACGCATCATGCAACAAACGCCGAACCGCTGCCAGATCGCCCCGCGGCCTGCGCCCCTGAGCATCCAGGCGCAAAGCGCCGCGCACGTCGTCGCGGTCATAGACGAGCAAATGGACGCCGACTTCTTCCGCCAGTTCGGGGCAGAAAGCATGCACGCTGAGCACATCGACCGGCTCCCCATGCAAACCGGCAAGAGTGTGCGCCAGATAGTTCACCCGGTGGTCAATCAGGTAGATTTCCGCCGACTTGCTGTCGTCACAAAATAGCTGGAGATAGATGTCCGTCAAACGCGTGGCGGTGCCGTGCCAGACCGCGCCGCCCAAATGCGGCCGAAACGCTGTCATGCGCTCCATCCAGACCAGCGCCAGTCGGCGCAGGGCCTGCAATTGAGCGGGCTGCGTGTCGGCACAAAAAAGTGCAATGTGATCTTTGACTGCCGCCTCGATCTCGTCATTGGCAGGCAGGACGGTTCGCGTGGGCAAACCCAATTGTTTGACGGCGCGGCGCTTGGCTGCACCAAAGTCAAGACCTTCCTCAACCACCAAACTGGCCGCAACGGCGGCAATTTCCGATTTCAGGGTATCCATAGGCCCCATTTTGCACGCTCCCGGCGCCGCCAGGGACGCGCCTAAAATTGAGCGATGCACATTCATATTCTTGGCATTTGCGGCACCTTCATGGGTGGCCTGGCCGCGCTGGCACGCGAAGCCGGCCACAAGGTCACCGGTTGCGACAGCGGCGTTTATCCTCCCATGAGCGATCAGTTGCGCGCGCTCGGCATTGAACTTATAGAAGGTTTTGCGGTGGACCAGCTGGCGTTGAAGCCCGATCTGTTTGTGGTTGGCAATGTCGTGAGTCGCGCCCGCCTTGCTGACGGCAGCCCGAGGTTTGCGCTGATGGAAGCCATTCTGGACGCCGGCCTTGCGTTCACCAGCGGTCCACAGTGGTTGGCCGAACACGTATTGCAGGGCCGCCACGTGATTGCCGTGGCAGGCACCCACGGCAAAACCACGACCACGGCGATGATCGCCTGGATACTCGAACATGCTGGCCGTCAACCCGGTTTTCTGGTCGGTGGCGTGCCGATGAACTTTGGCGTCTCCGCCAGGTTGGGTACAACAGCACGCGAAATGGCAAACGGGGGCGGCTTATTCGTCATTGAAGCCGATGAGTACGACACGGCTTTTTTCGACAAACGCAGCAAGTTTGTGCACTACCGGGCGCGCACTGCCGTGCTGAATAACCTCGAGTTTGACCACGCCGACATCTTCGACAGCCTGAGCGACATTGAGCGCCAGTTTCACCATCTGGTACGCACCGTCCCGGCCAGCGGTCGCATCGTGGTCAACGGTCTGGAAGAAAGTCTGACGCGCGTCCTGCATGCCGGTTGCTGGAGCGAGGTGCGCAGCTTTGGTGCCGCCGTCAGTGACTTCACGGCCACCGGTGAACCCGATGACTTTGACGTGCATTGCCTGGGCCAGAAGGTCGGTCATGTGAAGTGGGCACTAACTGGCGTGCATAACCAGCTGAACGCACTGGCGGCCATTGCTGCCGCCCAGCACGTGGGTGTTTCGCCGGCCGTTGCCGCCAGTGCCCTGGGGCAGTTTGAAAACGTAAAACGGCGTATGGAGGTGCGCGGTAGCGTCACGCGGCCCGGGGGCAACGTCACCGTTTACGACGATTTTGCCCACCACCCGACCGCCATCCGCAGCACGCTCGACGGTCTCAAACGCCGCATTGGCGCCAACGAACGCATCCTGGCCGTCTTTGAGCCGCGCTCCAACACCATGAAACTGGGCAGCATGAAAGCCCGATTGCCCTGGAGTCTTGAGCAAGCCGATCTGGCGTTCTGCCACGCCGGTGGTCTGGGCTGGGACGCCCGTGAAGCACTGGCGCCGGCCGGCAGCAAAGCCCAGGTCGCCGACAGCATCGACGAGTTGCTGAGCCACGTGCTGGCGCACGCACGCGCCGGTGATCACATTCTGTGCATGAGCAATGGCAGCTTTGCTGGCATTCACCTGAAACTGCTCGAAGCACTACAAATTTAATAGCGGTTTACGCATGCGGGACGGTGTCTACAGGCTGAAAATACCTAAAAAATAGAGCCCAACCGGTCACGCCGTGCGGCGCGCCTTGACTGCGTGCGACAAAACTTCCAGCACTTCACACGAGTCATCCCAGCCCAGGCAAGCGTCGGTGATGCTTTGGCCGTAAGCCAACCGGCTGGCGTCATCCTTGCCCGGCGTGAACTTCTGTGCCCCGGCCAGCAGATGGCTTTCCACCATCAAGCCAAACACGCGTTTTGAACCGCCGGCAATCTGGCCGGCCACGTCACGCGCCACATCGAGCTGCTTCTCGAACTGCTTGCTGCTGTTGGCGTGGCTGCAATCAACCATCAGCGTACCGGGCAATCCGGCCCGATCAAGATCTTTGCAGGCGTCGGCAACGCTCTGGGCATCATAGTTGGGCGCCTTGCCGCCGCGCAGGATCACGTGGCAATCCGGATTGCCATTGGTTTGCACAATCGCTACCTGGCCATTTTTGTGCACCGACAGAAAATGATGCCCTCCTGCGGCCGCCTGGATCGCATCGGTGGCAATTTTGATGTTGCCGTCGGTTCCGTTCTTGAAGCCAATCGGCGCCGACAGGCCGGAGGCCAGTTCCCGATGCACCTGGCTTTCCGTGGTGCGCGCACCAATCGCACCCCACGAGATCAAGTCACCCAGGTACTGGGGTGAAATCACATCCAGAAATTCACTGCCAGCAGGCATTCCGGCGCGGTTGATGTCAATCAGCAACTGGCGTGCAATACGCAGGCCTTCGTCGATGCGGAACGTCTCGTCCAGGTAAGGGTCGTTGATCAGGCCCTTCCAGCCGACCGTGGTGCGCGGCTTCTCGAAATACACGCGCATCACGATTTCCAGCGTATCGGCGTACTTTTCCCGCTGTAGCAAAAGTCGGCGCGCATAGTCAAGCGCCGCCACCGGATCATGGATGGAGCACGGACCAATGACCACCAGCAGGCGGTCATCGTGGCCGGCCATGATGTCGTGGATGCGCCGGCGGGTGATGCTGATCAGCGACTCGGTGGCCGTGCCGCGAATCGGGAAGAAGCGGATCAAATGCTCAGGGGGAGGCAACACAGTGATGTCCTTGATGCGTTCGTCGTCGGTCTGGCCGGTGCGGTCAGAGGCATGGGCAACGGGGTTCGCATACCAGGCATCCGTGCTGGCGGGGGTGGCTTTCGATTTCATGGTGAAGCTCCTGAGTCAGATCAATAAAAAAGGACATAAAAAAACCGCCGGTGCTGCCGGCGGTTTGGGGAAGATCAGGACGTTTTATTCAGGTACGTTCAGAACTCTCTACCGCCGCAGGCGCATGAGAACCAAAAATAGCTAAAGTAAAAACTGGCTGACTTCATGGCATTAAATGTAGCACAGAGCGACCCGGTCGCAGACCGCAGGCCCTGTTTCAGGCGGTTCCACCCACCGTCAGGCCGTCAATGCGCAGCGTCGGCTGGCCCACACCCACCGGCACGCTCTGGCCGTCCTTGCCGCAGGTGCCAACCCCGCTGTCGAGCTTCAGATCATTGCCGATCATGCTGACGCGCTTCAGACACTCGGGACCGCTGCCGACCAGCGTGGCACCTTTGACCGGGTACAAAATTTTGCCGTTCTCGACCCAATAGGCCTGGCTCGCGGAGAACACAAACTTGCCCGAGGTGATGTCGACCTGGCCGCCACCAAAGTTGGTGGCGTACAGACCTTTCCTGATACTGGCGACAATTTCCTGCGGCGATTTGTCGCCGGCCAGCATATAGGTGTTGGTCATGCGCGGCATCGGAATATGGGCATAGCTTTCGCGCCGGCCATTGCCGGTTGGTTTGACACCCATCAAACGCGCGTTCATGGCGTCCTGAATATAGCCCTGCAGGATGCCATCCTCAATCAGCACATTGCGCTGACTGGTATTGCCTTCGTCGTCCACATTGAGCGAACCACGGCGGTCCGCTATCGTGCCATCGTCGAGCACCGTGACGCCTCTGGCCGCCACCCGCTGGCCGATCCGGCCACTGAAAGCGCTGGAGCCCTTGCGGTTGAAGTCGCCCTCCAGTCCGTGACCAATCGCCTCGTGCAGCAATATTCCGGGCCAGCCGGGGCCGAGCACGACAGTCATTTCACCGGCTGGCGCGGCCCGCGCCTCCAGGTTGGTCAGCGCCTCGTTGACGGCCTGATCGACATATTGGGCAATCACCGCATCGTCAAAATAGGCCAGACCAAAGCGCCCGCCACCACCGCCAGAGCCCATTTCCCGGCGGCCTTTTTGTTCAACGAAGACGGTCACCGACAGACGCACCAGCGGGCGCACGTCAGCCGCCAGCGTACCGTCGGCGCGCGCCACCAGCACAACGTCATACTCAGCCGCCAGACCGGCCATGACTTGTGCCACGCGCGGGTCTTTGGCACGGGCGGCCTGCTCGACTTTGCCAAGCAAGGCCACCTTGCTGGCACTGTCGAGCGTCGCAATCGGGTCCAGTCCGTGGTACAGCGAGCGTGATGATGCTATTTTTTTTGTAGCTACTCGCGCACGCCCTGTCTGGGCCAGCGACGAAATAGACCGTACAGTTCGGGCGGCATCGAGGAGCGAGGCGGCGGAAATATCGTCCGAGTAGGCAAACGCCGTCTTCTCGCCGCTGACGGCACGCACGCCAACGCCCTGGTCGATGCTGAAGGAGCCGGTCTTGACAATGCCCTCTTCCAGACTCCAGCCCTCGCTTCGCGTGTACTGGAAATAGAGGTCGGCTTCATCCACCTGGTGCGTCTTGATTTCAGCAAGCGCGCGACTCAGGTCGGATTCATCGAGCCCAAACGGTGTGAGCAACAGGGACTTGGCAACGGCCAGACGTTCAATGGTGGGTTCGCGGGAGATCATGGGGCATTTTAGTGGAGGACCACGGATCCTCGCTGGCGCAGGGTGCGCTTCCAGTTGAGGACAGAGCTTGTTGGCTGCGCGTAACTGCGGTCTGTCCCGCAAGGTATCAGGATTGCACCAGCCGTTTCGACTTGGCAATCGACATCAGTATGCCCAGCCCCATGCCTAGCGTCACCATGGCGGTGCCGCCGTAACTGATAAACGGCAGTGGCACGCCAACCACCGGCAATATGCCGCTCACCATACCCATGTTGACAAAGGCATAGGTAAAGAAAATCAGGGTGATTGAGCCCGCCAGCAGGCGGGAAAACAGGGTCGGCGCCTCCATCGCCAGTGCCAGTCCGCGCAGGATCAGGAAGGCGAAGCCGACAATCAGCAGCAGATTGCCAAAGAGGCCAAACTCTTCGGAAAACGCGGCAAAAATAAAGTCGGTCGTGCGCTCCGGAATGAACTCCAGGTGGGTCTGGGTGCCCAGCATGAAGCCCTTGCCCCAGAAGCCGCCCGAACCAATGGCAATCATGCCCTGAATGATGTGAAAGCCCCGGCCCAGCGGATCGCGCGTCGGGTCCAGCAAGGTGCAGATGCGCTGCTGCTGGTAGTCGTGCAGGACCGGCCAGCGCACGCCGTCGGCGCACAGCTGCGGCTCGAAACCAACCACCAGTCCGACCAGCACCAGACCGAACAGCACCGGCGGCAAAATCCATTTCCACGACAGTCCGGCGAAGAAGATCACGGACAGACCGGCCGACAGCACCAGGATGGCCGTACCCAGATCGGGCTGACGCACGATCAGGGCAATCGGCAGCGCCAGCAACAGCGACGCCACCACAAAGTCCAGCGGACGCAACTGGCCCTCACGCTTCTGGAACCACCAGGCCAGCATCAACGGCACGGCAATCTTGAGAATTTCACTGGGCTGAATTGTCACACCGACGTTAAGCCAGCGCCGCGCGCCTTTCTTGGTCACGCCAAACACTGCCACCGCCACCAGCAGTGTGACCCCCAGCACATACAGCGGCACGGCCAGTGCCATCAGCCGCTGAGGCGCAATCTGCGCCACCACAAACAGGATGAAGCCAGCCAGCAACATATTGCGGCCATGGTCTTCAAACCGGCTGCCCTGGTCGAAGCCCGAGGAATACATGGTCAACAGGCCGGCGCAGGCCAGCACAAAGACGGCAAAGGCCAGCGGGCCGTCAAAGCCGCGGAACCAGGGAACGATGCGCTGCCACAGGGATGGTTTTCTGAATACATCTGACATGGGACCCGATTATCATCCGGCCCCTGCCCGCCGCTGCCGCCACCCCCGGCCGACCCCGCTGCCGGTTACTTGCGCATCCGCGTCAGTTCGTCGTTGTAGAGCTTGACAAGTACCGGGTCATAGCCGGCCGCCAGACGGTCGCTGACCGGTTTGGCGACCTGGCTCATGCGCAATTGTTCGGCTTTGCTCAATTCGTTGTACAGCATGCCTTTGGCCTGCAGTTCGGTCACCGCAGTTTGCGCGGCGGCACGGCTGACCTGGCGCTGGTAAGACTGCGCTTCGTGCGCTGCATCGGAAAGAATTTTTTGCTCGACGGCCGACAGCTTGTCCCAGAAGCGCTTGCTGACCAGAACGATGATGGCACCATAGACGTGGTTGGTCGCGCTGACGTACTTCTGCACCTCGTAGAACTTGTTCGACAGGATGACCGCGTAAGGGTTCTCCTGCCCGTCCACGCTTTTTGACTCAAGTGCGCCGTACAACTCGGCAAACGCCATCGGCACCGGGTTCGCCTTGAGTGCCTGGAAAGTCTGCACAAACACCGGATTCGGGATGACGCGCAGTTTCAGACCCTCCATGTCCTCCGGCCGGACAATGGGTCGCTTGCTGTTGGTGACATTGCGAAAACCAAGATCCCAGTAACCCAGCGCAATCAGGCCTTTTTCCGGCAGTCTGGCGCGCAGCGCCTGGCCCAGAGGACCATCCAGCAAGGCATCTGCCTGCGCAAAATTGCTGACCGCAAACGGAAAGTCAACAAGGCCAAACTCCTTGACAATGCCGACCAGCGAGGTGGTCGACGGCGCCACCATTTCCTGCACGCCGCCTTGCAGGGCCGACTGTTGCTGCATGTCACTGCCCAGTGCCGATGCCGGAAACTCCTGCACCTTCAGCTTGCCGCCGCTCTTGGCAGCCACCAGTTCGGCAAAACGCTGGGTGCCCAGACTGGTCGGATGACCCACATTGTTCAGGTGGCCAAACTTGATGGTTCGCTCCTGAATATCCTGAGCCAGGACACCGCCCAGCGACGCCAGTGCGGCGGCGGCCAGCAATAATTTGAATGACAGACGTTTCATGACATGGATCCGGAAAAGTGGAGGAGGTGCCATTATTGTACGAACTAGTTCGTTTTAACATAAGTGTTTTCCCGCGACATCCGGTCTTCCCGAGCGGGCGCGCGTGTCACCGGTCCGGGCCGGCCCGCATGGGACAATCGCGCCATGTTTTTATTGTTTGAAGAAGCCGGAAAATTCATGGCCGGGCGGGTGCTGTCGGAGACCGAGTCGTCGGCGCAGGTTGAGCTCGACAGTGGCAAACGGGTCAAGGTGAAGGCGGCTGGCATCTTGTTGCGCTTCGACAAACCAGCCCCCGCGCTGTTGCTCGCCAACGCCCAGGCCATCAGCCAGAGCATTGAGCTGGAGCTGGCCTGGGAGTTTTCCCCGGACGAGGAGTTCAGCTTTGCTGAACTGGCGCGCGAATACTTCAGTAGCAATTCGGCCAAAGAGGCCACGCTGGAGCAGCAAGCCGGCACACTGCTGCGACTGTTTGAAGCACCCCACTACTTTCGCCGCGCCGGCAAGGGGCGCTTTCGCAAAGCACCGGCCGACATCATTGCCCAGGCGCTGGCCGCCATTGAAAAGAAAAAACAGCTTGCGCTGCAAATCGGGCAATGGGTCGGGGAGCTGAGCCAGGGTATCTGCCCGCAAGCGGTGCGCGATCAACTCTACAAAATCCTGTTCAAGCCCGACAAGAACGCGCCCGAATACAAAGCCGTGGTTGAAGCCTCACGCGCCACCCATCTGGGGCCGCTGGATTTGCTGATCAAGGCGGGCGCCATTGACTCCCCCTACCAGTTTCACTGGAAGCGCTTTTTGCTGGAGAACTTTCCGCGCGGCACCGGTTTTCCCCGGCTCGAAGCGCCCCTCATCCCTGATGAATTGCCGTTGTCAGGCGCCCGCGCGTTCTCGATCGACGACTCGGCCACCACCGAAATTGACGATGCACTCTCGGTGCAGGGGCTGGGCAGCGGCAGCGTGCTGCTGGGCATCCACATTGCCGCGCCGGGGCTGGCAATCCGGCCCGGCGGCCCGATTGACCAGGTCGCCCGCCAGCGGCTTTCCACCGTCTACATGCCGGGCTACAAGCTGACCATGTTGCCCGACGAGGTCGTGCAAAACTACACACTGCTGGCCGGACGCGACTGCCCGGCGGTGTCGCTGTACGTTACGCTGGACGAAGCCACGCTGGCCATCCAGGCGTCAGAAACCCGGCTCGAGCGCGTCCACATCGAGGCCAATCTGCGCCACGACCAGCTTGATGCCATCGTCACCGCCGAATGGCTGGAAAATCCCTTATTTTCACATCAAATTGACCCGCAGCCCTTGCTGCATAAGCGTGAGCAGCTATCATTTTTATATCGTCTGGCAAATGACCTGAAGGCCAAACGGGAACAGGTTCGCGGCAAACCCGAGACTTTCAACCGGCCGGACTACAACTTCAGGCTAACCGGAAATGAGGGAGTCGAGCCCCAGGGCCACGAAACGGTGCAAATCAGCATCCGTCAGCGCGGCGCGCCGCTCGACCTGATCGTCTCGGAAGCCATGATTCTGGCCAACAGCAGCTGGGGCAACTGGCTGGCCGAGCTCGGTGTGCCCGGCATTTACCGCAGTCAGGCGTCCCTGCTGCCGGGCGTCAAGGTGCGCATGGGCACCAAGGCCTTGCCGCACGCCGGAATTGGCGTCAAAAGCTACGCCTGGAGCAGCTCGCCACTGCGCCGCTACACCGATCTGGTCAACCAGTGGCAGATCATTGCCTGCGCCCGCTTTGGGAAGACGGCCGCGCTGGTGGCGCCGTTCAAGCTCAAGGATGCCGACCTGTTCGCCATCATCTCCAGCTTCGACGCCGCCTACTTTGCCTACAACGGCTACCAGAGTGCCATCGAGCGTTTCTGGACGCTCAAATACGTGCAGCAAAACGGCATTTCGGAAATCACCGCCACCGTATTCAAGGAGAACATGGTGCGGGCCGACGATCTGCCGCTGGTGCTGCCGGTGGCAGGTGCCGGCAATTTGCCGCGCGGCGCACGGGTGCGGGTCAAGCTCGGTCACGTCAACGAACTGACACTCGACATCAGCGGCAACGTCATCGAGCGGCTCGACGCCCTGCCGGCCGCCGCCAATGCGGCGCCAGATGACGCCGACGACGAAGACGCCAGCGCTGGCCCGATCGCCATCGCGGTTGACCTGGGCGAGACCGAACAGGACATTGAAACGCTGCCCTCGTCACTGCCCAACCCAACGTCGTGAACCTGCGCACTTTCAGCCCCTTGCAACTGGCACTTGGCGTCTCCATCGCCGCGCATGCCGCACTGTTGACGGTGCGCTTTGTCGATCCGGCCGGACTGAACCGCCTGTTGCAGGATACGCCGCTGGAGGTCATCCTCGTCAACGCCCGCACCAGCGAGCGCCCCGACAAGGCCCAGGCCATTGCCCAGGCCAATATGGCGGGCGGTGGCGCCGCCGAGCGGGGCCGTGCCACCAGCCCGTTGCCGCCGGCACTCCAGACGGAAGATGGTGAGGACACCGAAGAAGTCATGCAGCGTCAGCTGCAAAATCTGCGCGAGCAGCAAAACCTGTTGCTCGCGCAGGTCAAAAACCAGCTCGCGGCACTTCCGCCGCCAGAACCGAACCAGCCCAATGCCACGCCGGACCGGGCCGAGCGCGAGGAAAAGCGCCGCCAATTGGTCAAACTGCTGGCCGAAATCGAGCGTCGCATCAACCTTGAAAGCAGCCGCCCGCGCAAGCGCTACATCAGCCCGGCCACGCGCGAAGAGGTGTACGCCGTCTACTACGACCACCTGCGCCGCAAAATCGAGGACAAAGGCACCGAAAACTTCCCCACAGTGAACGGGCGCAAGCTGTATGGCGAGCTGACCATGGGCATTAACGTGAATTTTGACGGCCGCATCCTGAAAGTCGAGATACTCGAAAGCTCCGGCACGCCAACGCTGGACCGGCGCGCCGAAGCCATCGTCAGAACCGCGGCGCCCTTTAGCCGCTTCAATACCGCCATGCAACGCAAGGCCGACCAGATCTGGGTTGTCTCGCGTTTCAAATTTACCCGCGACGAAACGCTGGAAACCCGACTCACCACCAACTGAAATAGATAGCTATGGACCACTATTGCGTCATGGGCAACCCGATTGCGCACAGCAAGTCGCCGTGGATTCACGCGCGTTTTGCCGAGCTGACCGGGCAGACCCTGCACTACGACAAACGGCTGATTGCCGCCGACAGATTTGCCGCCGACGCCCAGGCTTTTTTTACCGAAGGCGGCCTCGGTTGCAGCATCACCGTGCCCTTCAAGTTTGAAGCGGCGGCCCTGGCCCGGCACTGCACGCCACGCGCCACGCTGGCCGGCGCTGCCAACATCCTGAGTCTGCAGCAAGGCGTGCTGGTCGGTGACAACACCGACGGCGCCGGCCTGGTCAACGACATCCAGCGCAACGCCGGTGTCGCCCTGAGCGCAAGCCGCCTGCTGCTGATCGGCGCCGGCGGCGCCAGCGCCGGGGTGCTGGGCCCGCTCTTGCTGGCCGGCCCGGCCAGCATCACCGTGGCCAACCGCACCGTGAGCCGCGCCAGCGTCCTGGTGGCACGCCATGCGGCTCTCGCAGCGCTACAAAAAACAGAGCTGCTGGCGCATGACCTGCAAGGTCTGCAGGGCAGTTTTGACATCGTCATCAACGCCACCGCGAGCAGCCTGGCGGGTACCGGTGTACCGGTGCCGGCAAGCACCCTGAAACCCGGCGCCCTGGCCTGCGACATGATGTACGGCCCCGCCGCCGACGGCTTCATGAACTGGGCGCGCGCTCACGGGGCCCAGCCGCGTGACGGCCTGGGCATGCTGGTCGAGCAGGCGGCCGAGGCATTTTTCATCTGGCGCGGCGTGTTGCCGCCAGCGCAGCAGGTGCTGGCCGAGTTGCGCGCCACCATGGCCTAGTCGCATGAAGCCTGTGTTGCGCTGGCTCACCCTGGTACTGGCCGCCGTGCTGGCCCTGCAGCTGTTTTTTGTCGCGCGCATTGCCCTGATGGCGCTGCTGGCGCCGCAGTCCAGCGCTTTTGAGCGCTCCGAGGCGTGGCGGCTGCGCCATCAACAACCGGCGCTGCGCTGGCACCAGCAGTGGGTCAGCTATGCGCAGATTTCCGACAACCTCAAGCGTGCCGTCATCGTCAGCGAAGACGATGGCTTCAGCCGGCACGATGGTGTGGACTGGGATGCGCTGGAAAAAGCCTGGCAAAAAAACGCCCGGGCCGAAGCCCAGGTCGCCAAAGCGCAGAGTGGCAAAAAGCCGTCGCCGGGCGTGCCCGGCGCGAAAGCGGCGCTGCGTGCGCCCAAAGTGGTGGGCGGCTCCACCATCACACAACAGCTGGCCAAAAACCTGTTTTTGTCGGGCGAACGTACGCTGCTGCGCAAAGGCCAGGAGTTTGTGCTGACGCTGGCGCTGGAAACCTTGCTCAGCAAGCAGCGAATTCTGGAGATTTACCTCAACAGCGTCGAATGGGGCAGCGGCGTTTTTGGCGCCGAGGCGGCGGCCCAGCACTACTTTGGCAAACCGGCCGCGCGCCTGAGCGCCATCGAGGCAGCGCGGCTGGCCGTCATGCTGCCACGCCCGAAATATTTTGAGGGCCTGCCCAACTCCGGCTACCTGGCCGAGCGCGCCAGCGTCATCGCCAACCGGCTCGGCAACGCTGAACTGCCCTGACGCTCTGTATCATCGGCCCCATGCGTGCAAAGCTGATGAGCTACTTCCTGCTGGGCCTGATCCGGGTCCTGACCGGCTCCCAGGCGCGCTGGTATGGCTGCCCGCCCAAGGCTGAACAACGCATCTATTTTGCCAACCACCAAAGCCATGCCGACCTGGTCATGATCTGGGCCGCGCTGCCCAAGGAGTTGCGCGCCCGCACGCGCGCCATCGCGGCGCGCGACTACTGGACCAAAACAGCTTTCAAACAGTGGCTCACGACGGCAGTTTTCAACGTCATTTATGTCTCGCGCGAACGCAGCGCCGACGAAGACCCGCTGGAGCCGCTGATTGAAGCGCTGAGCCAGGGCGACTCAATCATCCTGTTCCCCGAAGGCACGCGCGGCAACAGCGAAGAGCCGCAGCCGTTCAAGGCCGGGCTCTACAACCTGGCGCTGCGCTTCCCGGCCATCGAACTGGTGCCGGCCTGGATCAACAACGTGCAGCGCGTCATGCCCAAGGGTGAAGTGGTACCGGTGCCGGTGCTGTGCTCGGTCACCTTCGGCGCGCCCCTGCATCTGCAGGCCGGTGAAGAGCGGCGCGCCTTTCTGGAGCGCGCCCGCGCTGCCGTCATCGCCTTGCGCGAGGTCTGAACGACATGTACCAGACGCTGAAAAATTTCACCACCTCGCAGCAGATCGGCGCCCTGTTCGTGATTGTGTTTGGCCTCTTGCTGCTGGCCAGCATTGGCGCTTTTTTACTGTCGCTGCGCGACGATGACAACGAGCCGCGGGCGGCACGCCGGGCCGCCGATCTGCGCAATTTTGAGGGTGTCCTCAAAGCCAGCTGGCTGATGATGTTTGTCTTCTGGATCGGCTGGCTGGCCGGTGACTGGGTGGCGCTGACGCTGTATGGTCTGGTGTCGTTTTTTGCGCTGCGCGAGTTCATGACGCTGTCGCCAACACGCCGCGGCGACCACCGCAGCCTGGTGCTGGCTTTTTTTGTCGTGCTGCCGCTGCAGTACGCGCTGGTCGGCAACGAGCTGTTCAACCTGTTCACTGTGTTCATTCCGGTCTATGTGTTTCTGGCGATTCCGGTGGCCAGCGCGCTGGCCAACGACCCGCAGCGCTTTCTGGAGCGCAACGCCAAACTGCAGTGGGGCATCATGGTCTGCATCTACGGCATGAGTCATGTGCCGGCGCTGCTGCTGCTGGACTTTCCGCACTTCGGCCGGAAAAACGCTTTCCTGGTGTTCTTTCTGGTGCTGGTGGTGCAGACCTGCATGATTACCCAGCACCTGGCTTCGCGCAAGCTGCAACGAGCACCGGCCGCGCCCAACATCAGCCAGAGCTTCAACTGGCCGAGCTGGTGGCTGGGCATTGCCGTGGGCAGCCTGCTGGGTATGGCGCTGGCCGGCATCACGCCTTTTGTACCGGGCCAGGCCTTTGCCATGGCGCTGGTGGCCTGCGTTGCCGGAACGTTCGGCCATCTGGTCATGAAAGCCCTCAAGCGCGACCGCGGCATCCCGATCTGGCGCGGCCAGGGCAGCGCCGTCACTGGTGCTGGCGGACTGCTCGACCGGGTTGACGCCCTGTGCTTCGCGGCACCCGTCTTTTTTCACTCTGTCAAGTGGTATTTTGGCCTCTAGGCCCCGTCAATCATGCGTAAGCAGCTACTATTTTTATAGCATGAGAATCCTTGGCATCGACCCTGGCCTGCGCACTACCGGCTTTGGCGTGATCGACGTAGACGGCGCCGACCTCACTTATGTGGCCAGCGGCACCATCAGCACCACGCAACTTGAAAAAGGGCAGCTGCCGCAGCGCCTGAAAATCCTGTTCGACGGTATTCGTGAAGTGGTGGCGCGCTACCAGCCGAACTGTGCGTCCGTCGAGATCGTGTTTGTCAACGTCAACCCGCAGTCCACCTTGCTGCTCGGCCAGGCGCGTGGCGCCTGCATCACGGCGCTGGTGTCGCATGATTTGCCGGTGGCCGAATACACCGCGCTGCAAATGAAACAGGCCGTCGTCGGCTATGGCCGGGCCGACAAGACGCAGGTGCAGGAAATGGTGCGCCGCCTGCTGGCCCTGCCCGGCCTGCCCGGCCCGGACGCCGCTGACGCGCTAGGCCTGGCCATCAGCCACGCCCATGCCGCCAAGGCGATGGCCCGGCTGGCGCAGGCCGACGGCGTAGTGGGCGCTGGCAGCGGCCAGTACAAGGCCGGACGCAGCCGCTGAGCACGCCTGTTTGTCCAGTAAGATAGGAGCCAGCTTTTGTCACCTAAAGAATCCAGGGGTCCTCTATGAGCCAGACACGCAGCGCCCACATTCGCACCGTTGCCCTGGTCGGCCACGGCGCCGCCGGTAAAACCACCCTGGCCGAGAGCCTGCTGGCGGCCAGTGGCGCCATCAAGAATCGCGGCTCGGTCGAAAAAGGCAACACGGTTTGCGACTTTGACCCGATCGAGAAAGAGCTGGGGCACTCGCTGCAGGCGGCGCTGGTCAGTTTTAACTGGGGTGACACCCAGGTCCACCTGATCGACACTCCCGGCTACCCGGACTTTGCCGGGCACGCGGTGGGCGCGCTGGCGGCGGTCGACACGGCGCTGGTGGTGATCAACGCGCAGACCGGCATTGAACTCGCCGCCGAGCGCATGTTCACCCTGGCCGGCGAGCGCGGTTTGTGCCGCATGATCGTGATCAACAAAATTGACGCCGACAACATTGATCTGCCAGGGCTGGTGGCCAGCATTCGGGAGCGCTTTGGCAAGGCCTGCCTGTTGCTGGACCTGCCGACACAGCACGGACGCGACGTGGTGGAACTGCTCGGTCACGAGGACGGCGAGAGCGACTTTGCTTCGGTAGCGCTGGCGCACCGCGCCCTGATCGACCAGATTATCGAAGAAGACGACAGCCTGATGGCGCGTTACCTTGAAGACGGTGCCGACCCCAGTCCGCAGGAGCTGCATGCGCCGTTCGAGCGGGCACTGCGGTCCGGCCATCTGATTCCGATCCTGTTCGTGTCGGCCAAAACCGGCGCCGGCGTGCCGCAACTGCTCGATGCACTGGACCGGCTGGCGCCCAATCCGGCCGAAGGCAACCCGCCCCCGTTTTATCGCAGCGAGCCCGGTCGCGAAGCGCAGCCGTTCCAGGCGCAACCAGACGAAGAGCAGCACGTGCTGGCCCACGTTTTCAAGGTGGTGATGGACCCCTTCATCGGCAAGCTCGGCGTTTTCCGGGTGCACCAGGGCACCATCCGGCAAGACGCCCAGTTGTTCGTCGGCTCGGCCCGGCGCCCGTTCAAGGTCACCCATCTGTACCGCTTGCAGGGCAAGGACCACATCGAAGTGGCGACTCTGGTGCCGGGCGACCTCGGCGCGGTCGCCAAGGTCGATGACATCGAGTTTGACTGCGTGCTGCACGACTCGCACGATGAAGACCACATCCATCTCAAGCCGCTGGTCTTTCCGCAGCCGATGCAGGGTCTGGCGGTGCAGACGCGGCGCCAGGGTGACGAGCAGCGCCTGTTTGAAATCCTGCACAAACTTGAAATCGAAGACCCGTGCTTCAAGGTCGAACGCCTGCCCGGCAGCAATGAAACCGTCATCCGCGGCCTGGGCGATATGCACCTGCGCACCAAACTCGCGCGCATGCAGCAGCAGTACAAGATGGCACTGGACACCAGTGCCCCGCAAATCCCGTACCGCGAAACCATCACGGCCAGCGCCGAAGGTCACTGCCGCCACAAAAAGCAGAGCGGTGGCGCCGGCCAGTTTGGCGAGGTGATGCTGCGCGTCGAGCCACTGGCGCGCGGCGCCGGTTTTGAGTTTGTCGACAGCGTCAAGGGTGGCGCCATTCCGGGCGTGTTCATGGCGGCGGTAGAAAAAGGCGTGCGCCAGGCGCTCGCCGAAGGCGTGCTGGCCGGCTATCCGCTGCACGACCTGCGCGTGACCGTGCATGACGGAAAAACCCACGCTGTCGATGGCAAGGACATCGCGTTCACGGCCGCCGGGCGCAAGGCGACTCTTGACGCCGTGCACAAAGCCGGCCCGCTGGTGCTTGAGCCGATGGTCAATATTGAGGTGCTGGCGCCCGAAACCACTATTGGCGACCTGACCGGTGACCTGGCCGCCCAGCGCGGCCAGGTCACCGGCACCGCGCCGCGCCCGGCCGGTTTTGCCGCCATCCGGGCACAAATGCCGCTGGCCGAACTTGACGACTACCAAAGCCGCCTGAAGTCTCTCACGGCCGGCCAGGGGACTTACAGCCTGGCTTTTTCACATTACGCGCCGGTGCCCGACAGCACCTTGCAGAAACTCGTCAGCCAGTACCACGCCAACCGGCCGGCTGAAGAAGGCGCCAGCGGACCGTCCAAATGAGCAACATCCTGCTGGCCTACTCCACCACCGACGGCCACACACCGCGTATTTGCGCGCGCCTGCAGCAAGTGCTGGCGCATCATGGGCACAACACGACTGTATTGCCGCTGGCGCAGGCCGATACGCTGGAACTGGGCAGTTTTGACAAAATCGTCATTGGCGCCAGCATCCGCTACGGCAAACACCAACCCGAGGTGGCAGCCTTCATCGCCCGCCACCAGACATTACTGGAGCAAAAAAGCAACGCTTTTTTCAGCGTCAATATCGTCGCCCGCAAGCCGGAAAAAAACCAGCCTGACACCAACCCCTACCTGATCAAGTTTCTGCGGCAAATCAGCTGGAAACCCAGGCTGTTGGGGGTTTTTGCCGGTAAACTCGACTATCCGCGCTACGGTTTTGTGGACCGCCAGATGATTCGCTTTATCATGCTGCTGACCAGTGGGCCGACCGATCCCAAGGCGGTCATTGAGTTCACCGACTGGCAACGAGTTGAAGCATTTGCGCAACAAATCAGCGAAATATGAAAGATGGCCCGGTTACTGATGTAAATCAAACATTCCGGACTCGAAAATGCTCTAATAGCGTTGTCGTAAAGAATCGTAAAGTAAAAAACCGTAAATGAGATGGCAACTGCGATGCGGTCTGCAACGACAAGACGGAGGTATCGGCCAAGTCGGCATCCACTCACGGGTGTTGCGCTGAGTTCGGTCAGTTGTTAGAGGTTACTTTTCTGTCAGTTAATTTTTTGATTTTTTTAGGAGTTAGTAAATGAAAGCTAGGATGTTAAAAGGTCTTTTGGGCGTGAGTTTGGCAGTGGCGGGTTTGTCGGCTAGCGCTGGCAGCATCGTCGGCTCCAAGCATGACTTCAGTGCAGTGTCCGGAACCAACGGCCAGATCTGCATCGCCTGCCACGCACCGCACAACACGGCTCTGGGCCTGACCGCCTTGTGGAACCACGCTCTGTCGGCGGTCACCACGTACACCATGTACAACACAGCGTTCTCGTCTACCGCCACCGGTACCGTTGACGCACAGCCGGGTGCCACTTCCAAACTCTGCCTGTCCTGCCATGACGGCACAGTGGCCGTCAACAGCTTTGGTGGCGTCACCGGATCCGTGACCATTGCTGCCTCGTCCAATCTGGGCACCAACCTGACCAATGACCACCCGATCAGCGTCGTTTATGACGCTGCCCTGGTCACGGCTGACGGCGCGTTGTTCGACCCGGCTACAAAAGCGGCCAACATTGGCACCGGCGGCACCAAGAGCCGTACTGGTACGATTTCGGGTAACCTGCTGTTCAACACCAAAGTGGAATGCGCTTCCTGCCACGACGTGCACAACACCTTTACGGTGCCTTTTGCCACAGCTGGTACTTCGGGTTCCACCAACAAGCTGGTCAAGATCAGCATGGTCGGTAGCGCCATGTGCCTGACCTGCCACGACAAGTAAACGCTGAGCCCGGCTTGCCAGGCAACAGGGGCGGACCCCTATAATCCGTCCCTGGGCTTGCAGCCTCGCAGCAACCCTGTTGCCGGGTGTCTCTGGAGCGGTCAGACAACGGCCGCCCCAGATATCCGCAGCAGGGTTTTTGATTTTTTAGCCTCTCCTTCAAGACGCCGTTCATGACACAGCTTCGCTCCCACCCGTGGTGGCATATTGCCGCACTCTTGTTTCTGGCCACGCTGGCGGGTTGTGCCGTTGCGCCGCAAAAGCCCGCTGAGCCTGCCGCCGCCGTCTTTTACCCGGCCGCCCCAGAGGCGCCGCGCATTCAACATCTGACCTCGTTCCGCGGCGAAAACGACTTTGCCGCCAAGCTCAGCACGTTTGAGCAATTTCTGGCCGGCGAAGAAAAAGGCCGGGCACTGGTTACTATTTACGGCGTCGCGCTGTTTGAAGGCCGCATCTTTGCGGTTGACAGCAAGTCGGCCGGTATCGCCATTTTTGACCTGAACAAGCAGCAGTTCAGTGTCTTTGTGGGCGCCGGGGCCGGCAAGTTCAAGGTGCCAATCAACATCACCATTGACAAGGATGGCACCCGCTATGTGACCGACACCGGTCGCAACCAGGTGTTGCGCTTTGACCGCGAAGGTGGCTTTCTCGGTGCTATTGGCGAACCGGACCAGTTCCGCCCGATTGACGTCGCCATTGTTGGCGACAAGCTGTACGTGGTAGACCTGCAACACAACGAGGTGCAGGTGCTCAACAAGACCAGCGGCAAGTTGCTGTTCAAGTTTGGCAACGAGGGCACCAAGGAAAACAACTTGTTGCACCCGACCAATATCGCCCTGGCACCGAACGGCGACGTGCTGGTGGTGGACACCAGCAACTTCCGCGTCCGGCGCTTCACGGCCGAGGGCAAGCCGGTGCGCGACTTTGGCGCCGCCGGTGACACGCCAGGCACTTTTGCCCGGCCTAAAGGCATTGCGGTGGACCGCACCGGCAACGTCTATGTGAGTGATTCGGCGTTTCAGAACGTGCAGGTTTTTGGCGCCGACGACAAGCTGCTGATGGCTTTTGGCCAGCCCGAAAAAAGTGAAGGCATGAGCCTGCCGGCCGCCATCAAGATTGACTATGACAACGTGGCGCTGTTCAAGAAATACGCCGACCCCAAATTCAATGTCGAGTACCTGATTCTGGTCACCAGCCAGGTGTCACCCAACAAGGTGGACGTGTTTGGCTTTGGCCGCATGGCAGGCGTTGACTACACACCCCGCGCGCCAGCAAAACCATAAAGGGACAGGCACATGCAGTGTCACATGAAGCCAACGCCGGTGTTTCGCGCCATTCAGGTGCTGGTGCTGTGCGGCAGTCTGCAACCGCTGTGCCAGGCCCAGCCGGAATTTGCGTCTTTTAAATTGACCGGTGCCGAAGGCTACGTCGCCGCCATCGGCCAGACCAGTGGCGTCACAACCACCCTCACCGACGCCAGCACGGCTGCCACCACCACGTCGCACCAGCGCCAGACCGATCTGCGTTTTGAGACGTCGTTAATGACACACAGCTATATTTACCATCCCAAGCTGTTGTCCCTCGACGTTGGGCTCGGGCTGGTTTCGGCGCATGGCCGCTCCGACAGCGACGGCTATCAGAGCACTTCCCGCGATACGCTCTATAACTTCAGCGCCCATGCCACCTTGCTGGCTGACAAACCGGCGCGCGGCACCGTTTTTTTTGACCGTGTCAACACCGCACCGGCGGTTGACCCGGGCGAGATCTTCAACCAGAAAAATACCCGTTACGGTGCCACTGCCACGGTGGTGGCCCCTCTGACGCCGGTGGCGCTGGACTTTGCTGCCACCCGTGAACATAACGAGGGCAGCAGCGCCACGCGCGTGGTGGACGACCGGATTGACCGCTTCAGTTTCAAGGCCGATCGTGCGCTGTGGAACAATGGCCGCACGCAACTCAGCTATCAAGTGCTGCAGCAGAGTTCCAGCAGCGGCGTTGCCAACCTGGCTTTGCAGGAATCGCGTCAGGACGTGAAAAACGTGAGTCTGGACACGCGCCTGAAACTCGGCACCGACTCGCTTTACGAGTTGAACAACCGCATTGAGTACAGCAAGCAAAAATACACGCAGGGGCTGGGTTACACGCCCGAGCTCGATGACTCGCGCTTTGTCGTCGACCTTAACGGCGCACCCACCAAACAATTGCGCGTTTTTGCCAACTACCAGCTTGGCCGTAACCGTCAGGACGAGCGCCAGCTGCTGACCGATGCTGCCAGTGCCTCGGCCGCCTGGGCTGCCACCAAAAACTTGAACCTGAATGCCGGTGTGCATGCCAACGACGCCAAATCACTGGAATTTACCAGCCATTCACGCGGTGTGGATGGCTCGGTCAACCTGGAGCAGGCGCTGCCGCTGGGAGCGGCCCAGCTAGGCTATTCGGTACGCTACGAGAAGCGTGACCAGACCGCCACCGATACCTTGCAGGCGATTGTCGGCGAGCGCGTGGCGCTCAACAGCACCACCGCCGTGACGCTAACGCGCAAACAGGTCAGTGGCGCCAGCGTGCAGGTTAAAAACGCCAACCGGACGCAGGCGTATGTGGAGGGTATTGACTACGCGCTGAGCGTCATTGGCATCTCGACCCGCATTCAAAGACTGCTGTCGGGCAATATCCTCGATGGCGAAGAGGTGCTGGTTGACTACGTCTTTGATATTGGCGGCAGCTACGCCAGCACCCAGCTGGACCAAAACCTGAATCTGAACTGGGCTGTGTCGCCCATGCTGAGCCTGTATGCGCGCTTCAGCGATTCTGCGCCCAAGCTGACTTCGGGCACGCCCACGTCGCCCCTGAATACGATCCACAGCCGCCTGATTGGCGCCCGCGCCGATGTGCCGCTGTCGCAAAAAATTGATCTGATGGCCGGCGGCCTGCTGGAGCGAGAAAACCACAACGAAACCATTTCGCCGTATGTGCGCTCGTCGGGTGAGTTGTATCTGCAAGGCACGGTTCCGGTCGATACTCCCAATAACTACCGTCTGGGTGCAAGGCGTAGCCGCGTCACCGCCGACAACGTGCTGCAGGACTCCGACCTGCTGAGTTACGACGTGCTGCTAGGCCTGCGCCTGAACTCTGGCGTCAGCCTGAACGCGATCGGCCTGTACGAGCGCGACACCGGCGGTGTTGAACTGCGCGAGCGCAAGACGGCCACCCTGAAGGCCCAATGGCGCTTTCGGCGCTTGAGTCTGTCGGCCGATGTGTCGCGCATCCAGGAGTCACAAGGTTTGTATGTGCGTGACAGAACCATGGGCCGCCTGGACCTGCGTCGGGATTTCTGACCATGGCGCGCTACTCTCTGCGCAACCTGCGTTACCTGCTGGCCTTGCTGTTACTGGCGCTGGCGGGCGGTTGTGCGACGCCGGTTGAAACACCTCCGCAAGCAGAAACCGGCCCCTTGGTCTGGCCCTCGCCGCCCGATGAGCCGCGCATCGTGTTTGTTCGCACCATTGCCGAACCGAAAGATCTGGGTTTTAC
The DNA here is from genome assembly GCA_963750815.1 of uncultured beta proteobacterium. Taxonomy (GTDB): domain Bacteria; phylum Pseudomonadota; class Gammaproteobacteria; order Burkholderiales; family Burkholderiaceae_C; genus Rhodoferax. The sequence continues at coordinate 164,728 of CAVVRS010000001.1, read as the reverse complement.
CAAGAATTTTTTCCGGCGCGCCATCGAGTTCATTTTTGGCGCGGCACAAGAACGCCTGGTCCGGCCGATGGCGGTGCTCGAGGTGGGGCAGGTGTTGTACGTGGCCGACCCCGGCGCCAAAGGGGTACACCGCTTTGACCGGCGCGACAGCACTTACCAGTTGATTCACCTCGAAGGCGAGCGGGGTCTGCCATCTCCCATTGGTCTGGCGCGCGGCGAGAGCGACAGCGTCTTTGTCACCGACTCGGCGTTAGGCGGTGTTTTTGTCATTAAACCGGGCGCCGAGTTTGCTGTCCCTCTGGCGCTGAGCGAGGCCGTGAAGCAGCCCACCGGCATCGCTTTTGATAGCGCTAGCGGCAATCTTTATGTAGTTGATACCCTGGCCCACAACATCAAGGTCTATACGGCGCGGGGCGCCTACCTGGCCAGCATCGGCCAGCGCGGCGAAGGCGATGCAGAATTCAATTTCCCCACCCTGCTGTGGCTTGACAAAGGTCGCCTGCTGGTGACCGACTCACTCAACTTCCGCACGCAAATTCTTGACACGCAAGGCAAGTTCATCAGCAAATTTGGCCGCATGGGCGACAGCAACGGCGACGCACCCCGGCAAAAAGGCGTCGCCACCGACAGCTTTGGCCATATTTATCTGGCAGACAGTCTGCTCAGTGGTGTGCAGGTTTTCAATGACGCCGGCCAGCTGCTGCTGTCGATGGGCGGATTGGGTCAAAAGCCGGGCGAATTCTGGTTGCCTACCGGCATATTCATTGGCAGCGACGACATGATTTATGTCGCCGATGCCTACAATCGAAGAGTACAAGTGTTTCGTTACGTCGGAGGTCCAACATGAAGCGCATCGTGGTTAAAGTGGCGGGGGTCGCGCTGTTGGCGGTGGCGGCCCTGGGGAGTGTGCAAGTGCATGCGCAGAAGGTCGGGCAGGCAGCGCTGCTCAACACCAAACATAATTTGTCAACCAGCGGAACCGGTTCGATCAAGGCCACCTCCGTTTCCGAGACGCAAACCTGCGTTTTTTGCCACGTGCCGCATCTGGCCTCCACCGCCGGGCCGTTATGGAACCGCCGCACCCCCGCCAACACCTACACGCCCTACAGCAGCACCACCACCAATGCCGTCGTTGGGCAGCCTGACGGTACCTCGCTTCTGTGCCTGAGCTGCCACGACGGCACCATTGCGCTGGGCGAGCTGACCAGCCGCGGTGCAACCATTGTCAGCATGACAGGCGGTGTGGGCGTGGGGGTCATGCCTGCAGGCGTCAGCAACATCGGCATTGACCTGTCGAACGATCATCCGGTGTCATTTGTTTACAACGCCGCCCTTGTCACTGCAGACAGTACCACCAACGAACTGGCCAACCCTGCCACGTTGACCGGCAAGGTCAAACTGCACGGCCCAACCCAGAAGATGCAATGCAGCTCATGCCATGACGCGCATGACAACTCCTTTGGCAAGTTTCTGGTTCAAACCAATGCGGCTTCGGCGCTTTGCATCGTTTGCCATACCAAGACCGGCTGGGCGGCAAGCGACCACGCCACCAAAGTCAACACCTATACCGGTGCCAGCAACACTTACAACGGCACGACGTACACGACGCCCTGGACGCACGGCACTGTGACGCCTGTACCCAACGCGAGCGGAGTGGCCGCCAATGCCTGCGAGAACTGCCACCGCCCGCACACCGCGCCCGGTGCCAAGCGCCTGCTCAATTACGCGAAGGAAGAAGACAACTGTCTGGTCTGCCACAACGGCACGGCCATGAGCAGCTTCACGGCAAAAAACAACATCCTGGGTGAATACACCAAAACGTCAGGGCATGGTACGGCCATCATGGGGCTGACCGCCATCCACGACCCCACTGAAGCGGCCAATGTGGCCACCAAGCACGTGGAGTGCGTGGACTGCCACAACCCGCATCAGGCCAAAGGCCCGATAAGTACTGCCGCTATTGGCAATGCATTGACCGGACCACTAACCGGTGTGCGCGGCGTAACCAGTGCTGGCGCAGCCACCGCAGCGGCTACCCGCGAAGATGAGGTCTGTTACCGCTGCCACGGGGATACCGCTTCCAGTCTGTTCACCCCCGGTCCCGTTGGTATGCCGCGCGTGCCACGTGTCATCGTGCAAGGCAATACGCGGCTTGAATTCGCTACGACCAATCCTTCCTTCCACCCAGTCGCCGGTGCCGGCAAGAGTGCCGCAACGGCCATGCCCAGTCTGGTTGCCCCCTGGACCGCCACCAGCACCATGAAGTGCAGCCACTGCCACAGCAATGACACCGGACCGATCCCTGTGGGCGCGGTGGCGGGCACCGGCCCCAATGGCCCCCATGCGTCAATCAACACGCCGCTTCTGGTCCGGGCCTATGTCAATACCGAGGTAGGTAACACAACCATATCCGGTGGGAACGTGACCTACAACGCCGCCAATTACGCCTTGTGTTACATGTGCCACAGCGCAACCTCGATTATGGGTGCGGGTGCCAACAGTTTCAAAGAGCACAACAAACACATTAGTGCCGGAGTTCAAGCCCCGTGCAGCACGTGCCACGATCCCCACGGAATCTCCTCAACACAAGGCACTGTCTTAAGCAATGCACGCCTGATGAACTTTAATAGTGTTGCCGTGAAGCAAAGCGGCACGCAGGCCATCAGATGGGAACGCGTGGGCACAACGGGCGGGCGCTGTTACCTGGTATGCCACGGTAAAAACCACAACCCATTATCTTACTGATCGTCAGACCCGGCATGCAGAACATGAGAATCAAAATGAAATTGAATTTATCTGCCTGGCCCCTCGCCGCGGCGCTACTTCTGCCCCTGCTGGCGCACGCCCAGGCGCCGGCCAAGGCACCCTTTAAAGACCCCGAGTCCTGTCTGGAGTGCCACGACGATTTGCTGGAAGAAAAAGTCATCCACAAAGCCGTCAAGGACGGCTGCCTGGATTGCCACAGCAACCTTGACGCCGCCAAACGCCCGCACAAGAACAATGGCGCTTTTCCGCACGGGCTGGACGCGGCGCAACCGGCGCTGTGCCTGGGCTGCCATGGCAAGCTGATGGCGGACAAGAAAAACGCGCACAAGGCCATTGGCGACAAAGGCTGCACCGCCTGCCATGAGGCGCATTCGGGCAAACACGGCAAGCTGTTGAAGGAAGCGCTGCCCCAGTTGTGCCAGAGCTGCCATGACAAGAAGAACTTTACCGGCAAGGTTCTGCACTCGCCCGCCAAAGGCGGCAAATGCCTGAGCTGCCACAACCCGCACGGCTCCAACAACACCGGTTTGCTGAAAAAGGCGCCGGCCGAGACCTGTCTGGATTGCCATGACGAGGTCAAGGAAGCGCCGCACATGATTGCCGGCTTCTCGCGCAAAGGCCACCCGATTGGCGACGAAAAACCAGGCAAGCCAGCCGAAGACCCGCTGCGCCCCGGCAAGCCGTTCTACTGCGCCAGCTGCCACAACCCGCACAGCAGCGATTTTCCCAAATTGCTGCGGCAAGACCCCCAGCTCGGCATGATGGCCTGCCAGAAGTGCCACGAGAAGTGACTATCGTGCTGGCGCCTTGAGCGCCTGCGGCGGCGAGTTAAATCATTGATGTAAAGGGCAAGGTCTGGTGCATTGGCTAATTGCAGGCACCTACCTTGGGAAGTGCCGCCAGGAGTGCGACACCGAGCACTGGTTGGGATCAGCGCTTATTTTTCGTGGCAGACAATGCAAAGCGCACTGCCGGCCAGGCCAACCTTGACCAACCCTTTGCTGCTGGGGCCAGCCGTGTAGCGGTTGTGGACATCGTGGCACGAGGTGCATTCGACCTTACCTTCGGCCAGCATCATCAGGGAGATACTGCCAGAGCGGGTTCTGTTGTGGCTGCTCTTGTTGGCAACCATCATCACCGGGCTGATTTCGGGGTCGGCCAGCGAACCGTCATTGACGGCCAGGCTGGAGTCAAAGCCAACGCCAATGGGGTGGTCGCGCATGGCGAATTGGGTGTTGAATGCGGTGCGACCGAGCTTGCCGCCGGCCATCAGATAGTTTCTTTTGGCGCCGCTGTAATTGAGAGCTGCCAGTGTGCCGTCATGACAGGACAGGCAGAGCCTGGAGTTCAGTCCTGGCTGGCCCGGCTGACTGACCATGCCAGCCGTTCCGTAAAGCGAGAAAGCCAGCAGCGCCAGCTTGGGGGTCCACTCTGGCGCTTGCGCGTCGGTGTCGTGCGGCGCGTGGCACGCCACGCAGACCCGCCGCTCGGCCGCCACACTGGAGACAATAAAGTCATGCGAGGTTCCGCTAATGCCGCTGCCCGCAGCAAGCCCTTGCGTTTGCGCCAGCGCGGACGGCGCACCCAGTGACAGCACCACACCAAACAGCAAGCCCATGCTGCCTGCCAGCCTGCTGATTCTTGTTGCCTGGAAGTGTTCTTTCATGATTTCCTGCACAGTCTGAATGAGGTTCCCGGAGTTTACTTGGTATGGCACGCCAGGCACATGGCACTGCCAGTCATGCTGACTTTGACCAGACCGCTATAAGTTACGGTGTACTTGTTGTGAACGTCATGGCAGGAAGTACATTCGACTTTGCCAGCCGTCAACATCATGGCGGCAATAGTGCCGGTTTTGTTTTTGACGCCCCCAATGGTGACGTTGGTGGTGGCGGGGTTGGCCAGTGCGCCGTCGGCAGTGGCCAGGGCGGCATCATAGGTAATGCCGATCGGATGGTCGTTGGACAGATTGGTGCCCAGCACGGTAAAACAATCGTTGCAGCCATAGGCATCATTCAAACTCATGCCGCCGGTTGCTCCGCCGTAATTCAGTACCCCCACAGTGCCGTCATGACACGACAGGCAAAGTTTCGACACGGCCCCCGGTGCACCCACGGTGGCATTCATGGTGGGCGAAGCGTACAGCGTGTAGCTCGCCACCGACAGTTCGTGATTCCACAGTGGCCCGGCGGCGGTAGCGTTATGCGGCGAGTGACACATGATGCAGACCTGCTGCTCGGTCGCAAAAAAACTCCAGAGGCGCGGATCATGTGCCGTGTTGACAACACCGGTCCCGGCAGTTTGCGCATTGGCCATAGCCCCAAGCAGCAGCATCAGTACGCCAGCCAGCAACACGAGCCGGTTGAACAATCCACCGGTTGGTGTCGATCCATCGAGATGTTTCATTGATTTCCTGTCAATCCGGCGACCCTGCGCTTTACAAAACTAAACAATTGTCGCGATGACGCAGTTTTGCAGGTTGATGTCGATCAAAGGAAATGGAAATGCCCGGAATAAATCCGTGCCACAGCGCCCATCACAACGTTGATCATCCCGGCTGGTGCCGGGATGAAGGAAGACTCAAGGCTTTGACTTGAGTTTCGAACCGAGGCCGCCTTTGGTGCGCGCGTCGGCAATTTCTGCCTGCACCAGGGAGGCATCGCGCGACGCCGGGTCCAGCACAGTGAGTGCTGTTTCCCAAAGCGCCACCGCCTTGGCGTAGTCTGCGCGCTTGTAGGCGGCAGTGGCCGCCATCATCAGCGCCGAGGGGTGCTTGGGGTTGAGCACCAGCGCCTTGTTCACCAGTGTCAGCGGACGCCCCTCAATGCTGCCGGCGCGGGTGGCCAGCAGGTCAGCGTACTGAACCAGCAGATCAGGGTCGGTGTCTATCAGCTTGGTGGCCTTGGCGTAAGCCTGTTCTGCCTCGGCCAGACGGCCTTGCACCTTGTAGGCCCGACCAAGCCGGACCCAGCCGGTCAGGTCTGCCGGATTGGCCGTCATGCGGGCAGCCAGACCATCGATCATCTGGTTGATTCGCTCAGGCGTCATGGCACCGGCCGCTGCCGGGTCAACCGGCGGCAACTTGCCCGCTTCTGAGCCGCCGCCCATCATGGCGGGCGCTGGCGCCGGCATATTGGGCGCTGCCTTGCCAGCGCCGGGCAGCCCGGCCTTGCCGCGCGCTTCGGCAATATCGTTGGCCACTTGCTGGGCATCGGGCGAGCCGGGTTCGAGGACTGCCAGCAATTTCTCCCACTGCGCCACAGCCAGCGCAAATTCGGAGCGGCGATAGGCGGCAACACCTGACATCATCAAGCCCATGGGGTGCTGTGGATTGATCGCCAGAGCCTGGTTGACCAGCTGCAGTGGCCGGCCTTCAATGTTGTTGTTGGCGCGCACGGCCAGCAGGTCGGCATAGTCGACCAGCAGGTTGGGATCAGAGTTGACCAGTTCACCGGCTTTGACAAACGCTTGTTCGGCCTCGGCAAAACGCCCGATAACCTTGTACGAGCGTGCCAGCATGCCCCAGCCTCGCGGGTCGTTCGGCTCGGCTTTGAGGCGGGCCGCCAGTGCCTCGACCATCTGCACCATCTTGTCGTTGGTGGCTTGTTTCGCTGCCACCGGATTGAGCGCCGCCATATCACCCAGCCACCAGTACATGGTGCCGGCACCGACTGGCAGCAGCACGGCGATGACAACTGCGGTCAGCCCGGCACTCCAGAAACGCGGAATACTGGTCGGCGAGTCGGCGCTTTCGTCTGTGTCATCGAGCAAGCGCAACTGCAGTTCGTCACGTGTCGCCTCGTAGTCGGCGGCGCCTATGATGCCGCGCGCCAGATCGCGTTCAAGGGTCTCAAGCTGGTCACGGTAAATGGCGGCATTCAGACGCTGGCTGGTCACACCGGAAAACGCTGCCGGGCGCAGTAGCGGGCGCACCACCCAAGCGACTGCCAGCAGCGTCAATAGTGCTGCGATTGCAAAAAAAACGTTCATGAGGGAAATTCCGTATCCTGAAGAAGAGATTGAGCTTTTTGGCGTTGCGCCGCATCCGGCGGTGCCGGTTCGGCAGTACGCTTGTTGCGCCTAACGATGCGCAACACCGCCACCACGGCACCAATCAGCAGCAAAAATGGACCAAACCACAGCATCCATGTGACCGGATTGACTGGCGGGCGGTAGCGCACAAAGTCACCGTAGCGACTGACCATGTATTCCATGATTTCAGCGTCGGTTTTGTTGGCCTTGATGAGGGTACGCAACTCACGCCGTAAATCGAGAGCCAGATCGGCACGCGAGGCGGCCAGTGACTCGTTCTGACAAACCAGGCAACGCAGTTCTTCAGAAATGGCGATCATGCGCTGCTCGACCACCGGGTCTTCCGCCAGCGGAATTGCCTCTCCGGCGTAGGATGACAAGGCGCATTGCAGCGCCAGCAGAAATGCCAGCCAGTATTTCATTTTTGCAGTTCCCGGATCAAGGGCACGATTTTGTCGCGCAGGGCTTCTTCGGTCACCGGGCCAATCTGCTTGTAGCGAATGATGCCGGCCTTGTCGATCAGAAAACTCTCGGGTACGCCATAGACGCCAAAGTCAATGCCGATGCGGCCGTCCTTGTCGGTTACCGACAGGTCGTAGGGGTCACCAAAATTGGCCAGCCATTTAAGGCCGTCCATTTCCTGATCCTTGTAGTCCAGACCGATGACCGGGATGGTCTTGGTCTTGGCGAACTCAACGAGTATCGGGTGTTCCTGGCGGCAGGCAACGCACCAGGAGGCCCAGGTGTTAAGCAGCCAGACCTTGCCCAGCATGTCTTTGGCAGAAAACTGCTGGTCAGGCGACTGCAGTCGTGGCGCGGTAAACATAGGCGCCGCCTTGCCGATCAGGGGCGACGGGATCTCTTGGGGGTCCCGCGTCAGGCCAATCGCCAAAAACACCACCAGAACAATGAAAAGTCCCAGCGGAATAAGCGCCTTCTTCATGCCGCGGCGCCTTTCGCATGGGTCGGTGCCGTGCTCGCGGCCATCTTCTTGCGATAACGCCGGTCCAGCGCCGCCATGGCACCCCCCAGCGCCATCAGCAGGCAGCCACCCCAGATCCAGGTAACGAACGGCTTGTGGTAAACGCGCACTGCCCAGGCCGGGTTGGCGCCTTCCTCCAGCCGCTCACCCAATGCCACGTAGATGTCGCGCACCAGATTGCTGTCAATGGCGGTTTCCGTCATCGGCATGGTGGACGAGAAATAGGTTCTCTTTTCCGGCTGCAGGGTGCGCAATACCTTGCCGTTTCGGATCAGTTCAACTTCACCCCGATCAGCGGTGTAATTCGGACCCGGCACCTCGCTGATGCCAGTCAGGCGAAAAGTGTAGCCGGCAACTTCGACCGTGTCGCCAATGACCATGCGCACATCTTTTTCAGTCTCATAACCCTTGACCATGGTGATGCCGACCACGCACACGGCGATACCGACGTGTGCCAGGTGCATGCCCCAGAAGGAGATGGGCGTTGACTTCCAGTTAACCGTGTCCTTGAGCTGTCGGAAAATCTGGAGCGCCGAGGTCAGCACGATCCAGAACACCAGCGACAGGCTGAGTGCCACCAGGGGGGACCAGGGGCCTGCCAGCAACGGCGCCGTGCTGCCCAGCAGTACCGAGATAATGGCCACCGGTCGCAATTTTTTGGTCAGCTCGGCCACACTGTCGTTTTTCCAGCGCGCCCAGGAGCCGATCACCATAAAGAACAAAACCGGCAGCATGATGGGTGCAAACACCGAATTGAAGTAAGGCGGGCCGACCGACAGTTTGCCCAGATTGAGTGCATCCACAATCAGCGGGTAAAGGGTGCCCAGCAGCACGGCGGCGGCGGCCGTGGTCAGCAGCACGTTGTTGACCAGCAAAAAGGTCTCGCGTGACACCAGCGAAAATACGCCACCCGAGCGAACCTTGCCGGCGCGCAGTGCGAATAGCGTGAGCGAGCCACCGACAACAACCGCCAGGAACAGCAGGATAAAGACACCGCGCTTGGGGTCGGTGGCAAACGCGTGCACCGAGGTCAGCACGCCGGAACGAACCAGGAAAGTGCCCAGCAGGCTGAGCGAAAAACCGATGATCGAAAGCATGATGGTCCAGCTCCTGAACAATCCCCGCTTTTCCGTGACCGCCAGTGAGTGAATCAGTGCCGTACCTACCAGCCAGGGCAGGAAGGAGGCATTTTCCACCGGGTCCCAAAACCACCAGCCGCCCCAGCCGAGTTCGTAGTAAGCCCACCATGAACCCATTGAAATGCCAATGGTCAGGCAGATCCAGGCGGCAGTAGCCCAAGGGCGTGTCCAGCGCGCCCAGGCCGCGTCCAGCCGGCCATTGAGCAGGGCCGCGATGGAAAAGGCAAACGGCACCGACATGCCGACATAGCCCATGTAGAGCATGGGCGGGTGAAATACCAGACCCGGGTCCTGCAGCAGCGGATTCAGGTCGCGACCATCTTCCGGAATGTCACTCAGGCGCAAAAATGGATTGGAGGTAATCAACATGAAGAGCAGGAAGCCAACCGCCACCAGACCCAGTACCGCCAGTACGCGCGATACCATCACATCGGGCAGTTGACGGGAAAACAGCGACACGGCCATCATCCATGAGCACAACATGACCAGCCACAGCAACAGGGATCCTTCGTGGCCACCCCAGACACCGGCAATGCGGTATATGTCGGGCAACTTTGAATTCGAATGCTGGGCCACGTAAGAGACCGAGAAGTCATTGGTGTAAAAAGCATAGGTCAGACAGGCAAAAGAGAATGCCGTAAGCAGCCACAGTGCCTGCGCGCCTGGCCGGGCCAGCGCCATCCAGTCGGCACGACCCTGCTGACCGCCAATCACGCCCAGGGTGCCCAGAGCCAGCGCCACGAACAGCGCAAGAATCAGCGAAAAATGTCCAATTTCAGGAATCATGATGTTCTCCTATTCAGTTGCGGACAGATCTGGAATCTGTACCGAAAAGTTCTACTTGAGTGACTTGATGGTTTTCTGGACCTGTGCCTGGTCGAGTGCCTGTTTGGCCTCTGGCGGCATGTAGTTTTCATCGTGCTTGGCCAGCACTTCCGTGGCAGAAAACTTTCCATCCGCGCCAAGCTTGCCTTGCGCTACCACACCTTTGCCCTCACGAAACAGATCGGGCAGGATGCCGGTGTAGGCCACCGGTACTTCCTTCATGGTATCGGTCACAACAAAGGCTACTGTCAGGTTGTCGCGTCTGACCGACCCCTCCTTGACCAGTCCACCGACCCGAAACGGCCGGTTTTTGGGGGCTTCGCCGGACGCCACCTGGGTTGGGGAGAAGAAAAACACCAGATTGCTTTCAAAGGCGTTGAGAACCAGATAGGCCGCCACCCCGAGTGTGGCAAGCGCCCCGGCGATGATGGCGGCGCGTTTGTGACGTGGTTTCATGATGAGGCTCTTTCTGAAAGAAGTTCCGCGCGCAAACTGCGCAAGATATTTTTCCGCTGGCTGCGCAGCAGCATGACCTCGCCAGCGACCACCACAGCCGTCAGGCCGAAGCTGCCCCAGACATAGAAGCCGTAGCCCCCCATGGCAAAAAATTCAGCAACACTATTCCACTGCATGTTTGACCCACTCCGTATGACGTTCACGTTCAAGAATGATATTGCGCACCCGCACCAGGGCGATCGCGATGGCATACATCCAGCATGCCACAACCATGATCAACATGCCCCACAGCATGGTAGTGGCCATGGACGGTGCACGGTTTAAAGATACCGACGCACCCTGATGCAAGGTGTTCCACCATTTGACTGAAAAGTAAATAATGGGCACGTTGACAACACCCACCAGGGCCAGCACGGCGCAGGCCTTGTCAGCCCGGCGCGGGTCGTCAATGCTGGCCTGCAAGGCCAGAAAACCAAGGTACAAAAACAACAGGATCAACTCCGAGGTGAGTCGCGCGTCCCAGACCCACCAGGCGCCCCACATGGGCTTGCCCCATAACGCCCCGGTGACCAGTGACAGGAAGGCGAACAAAGCGCCAGTGGGCGCCAGCGCGGAGGCCATCATGCCCGACAACCGGGTATTGAATGCCAGGCCAAAACCGGCCCATGCGGCCATCACCAGATAGATGAACATGGACATCTGCGAGGTCGGCACATGCACAAAGATAATCCGGTAGCCCTCGCCCTGCTGCGCATCTGTCGGCGCGACAAAAAACGAAATCCACAAACCAACGGCTGCCAGCAGCGCCGCCAGCGTGGCGAACCAGGGCCACATGCGTCCGGCCAATACGTAGAAGTTCTGCGGCGACGCGAACTTGAACCAATGAATATTGCGAATGTTCATTCCAGGGAAATCCTCAGAGCTGTTGTGGTCGCCAAAGGCGCAAAAAATGCCGAGAGCACCAGTAGCGCAGCCAGCAGTGACAGGTGGCCGCCAAAGCCCAGACCGGCGGCATCGGCTTCAACCGCACCCGCGCCAAATATCAGCACGGGAATATAGAGAGGCAAGATTAACAGGGACAGCAATACCCCGGCACCACGTACGCCCAATGTCAGCGCGGCACCAATGCTGCCAATCAGGCTCAAGGTTGGTGTGCCCAGCAAAAGGGTCAACATCAAAATACCCAGAGAGCGACTCTCCATTCCAAATTGCAGACCCAGCACGGGTGCCATCAACACCAGGGGCAGTCCCGACAACAAAAAGTGGGAAAGCGCCTTGGCCACCACCAGCAAGCCCAGCGGTGTGCTCGACAACGTCATCTGCTCCAGCGAACCATCCGCGTAATCCGTCGCAAAAAGGCGTTGCAGCGACAGCATGGCCGCCAGCAGGGCGCTGACCCACAAGACGCCAGGCGCCATACGCAACAAGAGTGCCGATTCCGGTCCAACTCCCAGCGGAAACAAGCTGGCGATGACAACAAAAAATACCAGCGGCGTCAGCACTTCGCCTTTTTGCCGCAGTGCCACCGCTACCTCGCGGCGCAGCACGGCCAGCATGACGCGGGTCATTCCCAACGGCTTCATGCACGCAACTCCAGCAACTGGGCCGGCACGTCGCCGATATCCACACGCTGATGACTGGTCAGCACGGTCAGCCCCCCCCGGCCCAGGTGCGCTGCGATCAAATCCGCCAGCATGCGCACACCCGCCTCGTCCATCGCCACAAAGGGCTCGTCGAGCACCCACAAACGGGCCTGACTCAGGGCCAGGCGCGACAAGGCCACGCGACGTTTTTGCCCCTGCGACAAATGCCGTACCAACTGGCGGCCCCGGCCACGCACACCGAAATGCGCCAGCACATCCTGCAATTGCGCGGGATCAGGCGCATGCCCGCCGAGCGCCGCAGTAAACACCAAATTCTCATCAACTGTCATGGATTCCTGCAGGGCATTGAGATGACCCAGGTAACACAAGTCCTGACGATAGGCCTCACGCTGGGCGTGAATGGGAATGCCATTCCAGAGGATTTGACCTGATTCAATCGGCGCCAGTCCGCAAACCGTACGCAGCAAACTGGTCTTGCCGACGCCATTGGCTCCGGCCACATAGAGCCAGCGCCCGGATCCGAGCTCACAGTCAATGTCCTGAAATAGTTGGCGCCCTCCCCGGCTGCAGCCGAGCTTGGAAAAGGACAGTGTCGGCGCGGTATTCAAATCTCGGTATCGGAAAAACGAAACGCCGATTTTACGATAGGCATCCAGCACAATCGGGGTGTTAACAAAACTTTACGCTCTGTCCCATTTTGGGTTGCAGCGCCTATTAAAAAACGATGGGGCAGAAAGATGGTGCGAATGTAATAGGTTGTATCTAACCGGTATTGCATGCCCTCACTGGCCACGCTGACAGACCTCCACCACCCCCATCTGGCAACTGCGCGCATAGTCAAGCCGTGCCGCCTGGGCATTGCCCAGCGCTTCGTGAACCTGGGAGCGACCCAGGTAAGGGTTGTAATAGCCCGGATCCAGCAGGATAGCCCGATTAAAGTCGTGCAAAGCTTCCTGATAACGTCCTGTTTTCAGATACGCCACGGCGCGATCATTGAATAGCCAACTGTAGTAAGGCAGGATTTTGAGGCCGGCATCAAAATCCTGAATTGCCTCCGGATAACGCTGGCGGTTCAAATACGCCACACCCCGGCTGTGGTACATCCTGCCCAACCGGCTTGTCACATCCTTGCCCTGCGCCAACTGCAAGGCATCGTTCCAGAGCAGCCATGAATCAGAAAATGTGGTCAACCGGTTCCAGCTGGCAGGAGCAAGAGCCAGGGTCAGCGCGGCCATAAGCACCAGCGCATAGCGCGCCGCCAGTGTGTAAAGCAGCAACGCCAACGCGACCGCCAGAAACGGCATCCACAAATAACTCCGGTACAGCACAAATATTTCCTGAATCCGGATCGTCGACAGCTCGGTTGCAAACAGCAACCACGGACCCAGCATGGCAAAACCAAGCACCCCCCTGCTGCCGCGCTGAAACAGCAAGCGCGCCGCCAGCAACGCATAAAGCAGAAAAACCGGAGCGGCAACTACTTCCGGCCAGCTCCAGAAACTGCGGGCAAAATGCTCCTGCATGTCCACTGACATCCAGGCCGGAACCGGCACGACCCAAAGCACAATATATTTGAAAAAAAGAAAACTCTGGGTTAACACCGAGAGACCATAGGCATTGCGGGCGTCAATGTTGAGCTGCGCCAGTATGTCTGATCCATTGGGCTCGTAAGCACTGCCGACAATACCACCAGACCTGATCTGCCAGATCGTGGCAATTGCCACTGCCGCATACAGCAGGAGGGTCAGCGCAACCTCCCGAAAAACCTGTTTCCCGGGCGGTCGAACCAGTATGAACAGCATCACCGCCACCGCTGGCACCATGATGGCGTGCTCCTTGGACAGCACCGCCAGCAGGTAGCTGGCCACCGAGGCCAGCAGCCAGCGACGCTGATGGCGCAGCAACCCTTCCAGAAACAGCAACCAGGTTGACAAGGCAAACATGGTCGCCATCAGGGTCGTGCGCTGCACCAGATAGGCAACCCCATAGACGGCAGCCGGATTCAGGGCGAACCACCAGGCCCCAAAAAACGCCACCCATGGCAGGGTCAGAGACTGGCCGCCGGCGCTGTCACCCGCTTGTCTCTGCATCAGCGTGGCTTTGAACAGCCTGAGTAGAAACAGATACAAAAGCCATGCGTTGACAACATGCAACGACAGATTGCCCAGCCGCTGCCAGATCAGGTCAGCGCCCAAAGCACTGTTTACCCCCACAAACGTGGCGACAGAAAGCCAGCGCAAGCCAAACCCGGGCATGGACTTGAGATGGTCCGTGATCGTGCCGCCAAAGTAAGTGAAGTCATCGAACACCAGGGGGCTTGACAGAAAGCTGCCATAGAGTGCCGCCACAGCCAACGCCAGCATCAGCGGCAGCACAAGCCGGGGAACTGCTGGCGATTGAAGGCAGGTGGACAAAAAATGCCCGGTTCGGCTTTGCGGCTGTGCCATGTCTGCGGGGTCAGGGTTCATGACTTTCATTGTAAAGACCGGAAAACCAACCCTCCGGAACTTGAACACAAGTCAGGCGTAATACTGCGCCACAAAATCTTCAAAATTCCCCTGTTCCTGGGCTTCCAGCCGCCGCTGCTCCAGCAGCGAGGTTTGCACGCTGGCCACGAACCTGGCCTCGGTCTGTGCATCCAGCGGCTGCGCCAGCAGTTGCTGCTGATGCTGGCGCGATAACTGCAGTGTGTAGTTGAAGAATCCACCATTTTGCCGGGCGCCTTCGAGCACCTGCGCTGATGGCGTGCTGTCAGGCCGGTCAATGCGGCTGCGCAATGCACGCAGCGTGGTGGCGTAAAGCGCACCACCATAAGCGGCGTCCAGCATCTCGGCGAACGGTTGCATATCGTCAAACAATTCATGCGCCAGCGGCCGGAACGCCTGCTCACGATTGTGCGCAAGCAAATGCAGGTCGGGCTGGCGACCGCGGCTGACCACGCGGCGCTTGTTTTCCTCGTTTTCACTTTGTTCGCGACTGGTGATGGGCGGGCTGTCACGAAACAGACACATCAGCAGCAATACATCGGCAAAAGTACTTTGTTCTGGCGCAATGCCAATGTCAATGAACGGGTTCAGGTCAAACAGGCGCATCTCGACATACTCGACCCCATAGGTTTGGAGCGCCTTGGCCGGACGCTCGCCCCGCTTGCCGACGCGCTTGGGGCGCATGCCGGCGTAAAACTCGCTTTCCGTCTGCAACAGATTGGCATTGAGCTGCTTCCAGAGAACGCCATCGCGCACACCAATTTCTTCGTAAAACGGATCGGGCGTGCGGATCGCGGCTTCCAGTGCCTGCGTGTACTCGGCCAGTGAGTTGACACTGACACGCAGGTTGGCCTGGGCCCGGTTGTGATAACCCAAATCACTCATGCGCAGACTGGTGGCGTACGGGCCGTAACGGGTGCCGGGAACCAGTTCCGGCAAATCGGACGGCTGTCCCTGCAAAAACGACTCGCAGATGGCGGGGGAGGCGCCAAACAGGTAGGGAACGAGCCAGCCAAAGCGCTGAAAATTGCGGATCAGACCGAAATAACGTTCACTCACAAAAGTATCGGTTTGACCGGGCCCCAAGCAGCAATCCTTCAGCGCCAGCCAGAATTCGCCGGGCAGAGACCAGTTGTAATGCGCGCCGGCAATGGCCTGCATCTTGCGCCCATAGCGCAGCCCCAGGCCTTCACGGTAAACCGTCTTGAAGCGGGCCGCATTGGAACTGCCGTAGTCGGCAATGGCGATGTCGTTGTCAGCGCCAAGCACGCAAGGCATGGAACTGGCCCACATCGATTCACCGTCAAGATGCTGGGCACTGAATTGATGAATCTCGCGCAGGAACCGCAGTGGAAATTGCGGGTCTTGTGACGGCGGCGTGATGAATTCCAGCAACGCCTCGGCATAGTCGGTGGTGATCCACGGATGGGTCAGCTTGGAGCCAAGCTGCGTCGGGTGAGGTGTTTTGGCCAGTTGGCCCCGCGCATCGACACGCAGGCATTCGCGCTCGAAACCCCGGGTAATGCCGCGCAGCACCTGCGCCTGGCCACTGCCGGAGAATTGCCCGACCGCATCGCAACAGGTGAACTTCAACATGACTATTCGCTTTCTGAAACCTTATCTGACCAATCACTATGGCACGCCGTGCACAAGCACTGTGGACACTATTTTGAGACGGCTGGCAGTATGGCAGTTTTTTGGTGACGCCACCGGCAGCAGCAGACCATGAAACAATAGCGCCATGCCTTATCTGCCTGCTTTTATTGCCCCCGCCCGCTTCACCGATCCCGCTGCCGCCCTGTCACGTGTCCGTGAAATATACGACACCAGTATCGCGCACCTGCGCGAAGCCATGCAGCGCTTTGTAGCCGGCGCCACCCTGCCCGGCCATGTGCGCGCCTGCTACCCTTTTGTACGGGTCCAGACCGACACCGTCGCACGCCTGAAATCGGCCGAGGGTTCACGCCTGAGTTATGGCTTTGTGGCCGGACCCGGACGCTTTGAGACCACGCTAAGCCGTCCCGACTTGTACGCCCCGTACTACCTGGAACAATTCGCGCTGCTGCTGGAGAACCATCAGGTTGAACTGGAAGTAGGCACCAGCTCACAGCCGATTCCGGTGCACTTCTCTTTTGCTGAAAACGATCACATTGAAGGCAACCTGACGCCTGAGCGACGCCAGTTGATGCGCGACGTTTTTGACTTGCCGGACCTCACCGCGATGGATGACGGCATTGCCAATGGCACGCACAATCCGCGCCCGGGCGAGCCACAACCGCTGTCTCTTTTTACGGCACCACGGGTCGACTACTCGCTGCACCGCCTGCGCCACTACACCGGTACTGCGCCGGAGCACTTCCAGAACTTTGTACTGTTCACCAACTACCAGTTTTACATCGACGAATTTGTGCGACTGGGGCACCAGGCGATGACCGACCCGGACAGCGAGTACATCGCGTTTATCGAACCGGGCAATGTCGTGACACGCCGCGCCGGCATCGTGGCGATGGCGGGTGACGAGCTGGGCAAGCTGCCGCCGCGCCTGCCGCAAATGCCGGCGTACCACCTGATGCGCGCCGACCGCAGTGGCATCACCATGGTCAACATCGGCGTCGGCCCGGCCAACGCCAAAACCATCACCGACCACATTGCCGTGCTGCGCCCGCATGCCTGGATCATGCTGGGCCACTGCGCCGGTTTGCGCAACACGCAGCAGCTGGGCGACTACGTGCTGGCGCACGGCTATGTGCGCGAAGACCATGTGCTGGACGAAGAGCTGCCGCTGTGGGTACCGATTCCGGCGCTGGCCGAGATTCAGGTCGCCCTCGAAGCTGCGGTGTCGGAGGTCACACAACTTAAAGGCCCCGAGCTCAAGCGCATCATGCGCACCGGCACCGTCGCCAGCACCGACAACCGCAACTGGGAACTGCTACCCGACAACGGTCCACAGCGCCGTTTCAGCCAGAGCCGCGCGGTGGCGCTGGACATGGAAAGCGCCACCATTGCGGCTAACGGATTCCGGTTCCGCGTGCCCTATGGAACGCTGTTGTGCGTCAGCGACAAGCCCCTGCATGGCGAAATCAAATTGCCCGGCATGGCCAATCACTTTTACCGCGAGCGGGTTGACCAGCATTTGCGCATTGGCATGCGTGCCATTGAGCTGTTGCGCGCTGAAGGAGTCGATCAGCTGCACAGCCGCAAGTTGCGCAGCTTCGCGGAAGTGGCATTTCAGTAGCCGGTGAAATGAGTCATGACCCATAGCCTGTTTTCTGTCGCCCGGCTGACCAAACGCTATGGCAGTACCACGGTGGTCGATGACCTGTCGTTCGAGATTGCGGCGGGCGAATGCCTGGGTGTGATCGGCCCCAACGGCGCTGGCAAGACCACCACCATTCGCATGTGCCTGGGACAAAGCACGCCCGATGCTGGCAGCATCACCGCCCTCGGGCTGTCGATGCCACGTGATGCACTGGCCATCAAGGCGCAGCTCGGGGTGGTGAGCCAGATCGACACGCTGGACCCCGATTTTTCATGTGCCGAAAACCTGTTGGTCTATGGCCGTTATTTCGGCATGAAGGACGCCATGATTCGCCAGCGCATTCCGGCCTTGCTGGAATTTGCCAGCCTGTCGCACAAGGCCAGTGCCAAGCCGTCTGAACTCTCTGGCGGCATGAAACGCCGGCTCTCGCTGGCCCGCGCCCTGGTCAACGACCCGCGCCTTTTGCTGCTCGACGAGCCGACCACCGGACTCGATCCGCAGGCCCGCCACCTGATGTGGGAACGTTTGCAGCTGCTGTTGCAGGAGGGCAAGTCAATCCTGCTGACAACACACTTCATGGACGAGGCCGAGCGCCTGTGCAGTCGCCTGCTGGTGCTTGACCATGGCAAAAAAATCGCCGAAGGCAGGCCGCGCGACCTGATCAGCCAGCATCTGGAGCCCGACGTGGTGGAGGTCTATGGCAGCGGCGCACCGGCGCTGGTGGACAGCGAACTCAAAGCGCTGGCAGCGCGCGTGGAACTGAGCGGTGAAACCGTATTTTTCTATACCCTGGACGCCAAACCGCTGTTGCAGGCACTGGCTGCCTATCCCCATTTGCGCACGCTGCACCGACCGGCCAATCTGGAAGACCTGTTCCTCAAACTCACGGGTCGCCAGATCCGGCAGGATGCCTGACATGCAGCCCACCCCATTGAACACAACCGCTGTGCAAAGTGTCTGGCGCGCGCCTGATTTGTCGTGGCGTTTCTGGCCGGTTTTTTTGCGCAACCTGCTGGTCTGGCGCAAGCTGGCCCTTCCCAGCCTGGTCGGCAATATTGCCGAACCCTTGATGTGGCTCGTGGCTTTTGGCTATGGTATGGGCGCGCTGGTCGGCCAGGTCAAGGTGGACGGCACGCAAGTACCCTACATCCTGTTTCTGGCCAGCGGTTCGATCTGCATGAGCGCCATGAACGCGGCCAGTTTCGAGGCGCTGTACTCGGCTTTTTCGCGCATGCATGTGCAAAAGACCTGGGACGGCATCATGAATGCACCGGTCAATCTGGACGACATCGTGCTGGCCGAGATGCTGTGGGCCGCCTTCAAGTCGCTGTTTACGGTGACGGCCATCCTGGGCGTGATGCTGGCGCTGGGCATCAGTTACAGCCCGAAGCTGCTGGTGGCCTGGCCAGCGCTGCTGGGCGTGGGCATTACGTTCAGCTGCCTGGCGCTGATCGTCAATGCACTGGCCAAAGGCTACGATTTTTTTACCTACTACTTCACCCTGTTTCTCACGCCCATGATGTTTCTGAGCGGTATCTTCTTTCCGCTGGAGCAGTTGCCGGTAGTGGTACGCGATGTCGCGCAGTGGTTACCACTGACCAACGCCGTCAATCTGGTGCGCCCGCTGTTCATGGACCAGTGGCCGGCCCAACCCGTGCGGCACGTGCTGGTGCTGGCAGCCTATGCCACCGGCGGCTTCTGGCTGGCCCTGACGCTGACACGCAAGCGCTTTCGGGGCTGACGCACAGGCAGCGGCACCGGACTTCGGGACTCTACTGATTGCGGGGCCGAACCGCATCGTTTATCGTCATCGCATGACAACACACGACTTTCTGGTTCGCAAGGACCAACTGGCCAGCACCAGGCTGCGCAGCAGCGAAGAAAAACCGCTCGGTGAGGGCGAAGTTCGCGTGCAGATTGACAAATTTGCACTGACGTCCAACAACATCACCTACGCCGCCTTCGGCGAAGCGATGAACTACTGGTCGTTCTTCCCCGTCGACTCGCCAGACGATGCCGGCTGGGGGCGCATCCCGGTATGGGGTTTTGGAACCATCGTTGAGTCGCTGCACCCGGCTGTCAAAGTCGGTGAAAAACTGTATGGCTACTACCCGATGTCAAGCAGTGTGGTGCTGCAACCGGCACGCCTGTCGGACAGCGGATTCGCCGATGGCGCCGCGCACCGGGCCGGCCTGCACCCGGTCTACAACCAGTACCTGCGCAGTCGCTTCGACCCGTTTTACACACCCGACACCGAAGACATCCAGGCTTTGCTGCGGCCACTGTTCATCACTTCCTGGCTGATTGACGACTTCCTGGCCGACAACGCCTTCTTTGGCGCTGGCGGCATAGCCGGCCAGCCCGCGATCATGCTGTTGTCCAGCGCATCGAGCAAGACAGCCTATGGCACGGCGTTCATGCTGGCCCAGCGTGCCGGGCTGGAAGTGCTGGGTTTGACCTCGGCGGCCAACGTCGGCTTCTGCCAAAGCCTGGGCTGTTACAACCGTGTGCTGAGCTACCAGCAACTCGATCAGATCGATGCCAGCGCAGCGTGCATCTACATCGACTTTGCCGGCAATAGCGACCTGCGACGTGCCATTCACAGCCGGTTCAGCAAGCTCATGTACAGCAGCTCCATTGGTGGCACCCACGTTGAACAACTGGGTCACGCCAAAGAGTTGCCCGGCCCGCGGGCGACCCTTTTCTTTGCCCCGGCGCAAATCAAGAAACGCAACACCGACTGGGGGGCCGACGGACTCGGGCAGCGCTTGCTGCAGGCCTGGCAGGCCTTTATCACCCGGGTCAATGACCCGGCGGCGCCCTGGCTGATCGTCGGGCAGCGTCGGGGCGCAACCGCCTTGGCGGCAGCTTACCAACAGGTGCTCGGTGGGCACGGCGACCCGCGCCAGGCCCACATGCTGGGTTTTGGCTCTATTCCCACTGATTCATTGCCGTACTCAACCGGGGCGCGCTGACGGACCCCACAATCGGGCATGATACGGGGCAAAAATATACTAGGAGCACCATGAAACTGGCCTTGCTGTCAGACATACACGCCAACATTCAGGCCTTTGATGCCTGCCTGCTGCATGCGCGCGAACAGGGCGCCCAGCAGTTTGCCTTGCT
The DNA here is from genome assembly GCA_963750815.1 of uncultured beta proteobacterium. GTDB lineage: Bacteria > Pseudomonadota > Gammaproteobacteria > Burkholderiales > Burkholderiaceae_C > Rhodoferax. Next base: position 144,053 of record CAVVRS010000001.1, on the reverse strand, counting down.
GGGCGATCTGGTCGGTTACGGTGCTGACCCGGTGGCCGTGGTGAAGCGGGCGCGCGAGTTGGCGGCGCAGGGCGCCATCCTGATCAAGGGCAATCACGACCAGATGGCGGTGACGCCACCGGCCACAGTGCGCACGGTCGGTGACAGTTCAGCGGCCTGGACCCATGCGCAGCTCGATGCCGACCAGCGGCAATTTCTGGACCAGATGCCCTTGACGCACCAGCAGGGAATGATCTTGCTGGTTCACGCCAGCCTGGACGGACCCGAGCTGTGGCGTTATGTGTATGACGAGCGCGCGGCCGGCGCCAGCCTGGACGCGGCGGCGGCGTTACCCGATGTGCGCTATGTTTTTGGGGGTCACGTGCACATGCAGACGCTGTATTACCGCGGCGCCAACGCCGACTTGATGAAATTCATGCCAACACCGGGGGTCGTGTTGCCCATGCCCAAGCATCGTCACTGGCTGACCACCATTGGCTCGGTCGGACAACCGCGCGACAACAATCCGCAAGCCATGTATGCGCTGTTTGACACCGATAAATTGCAGCTCACCTTTCACCGGGTTTCCTACGATTTTCAAACTGCCGCCAACATGATTCGACTGGCGGGCTTGCCAACCTTCTTTGCCGACCGGCTGGAGTTGGGACGGTGAAACTTCTGGAGCCCGGCGCAGAGCTGGACGGCTTCACCATTGAAGAATGCATCCACTCCGGTGGCATGGCCCACATCTACCGCGTCCGGTACACCGAAGGAGCGCGCGACCCGGGTTTTTCGCTGGCCATGAAAGTTCCGCGAATGACGGCCGGCGACGGCGCCGAGAACATTGTCAGCTTCGAGGTTGAATACCAGATCATGCAAGTCCTGACCGGCTCCCACGTACCACGCTTTGTGGCCGCCGGCGACCTGGAGAACGTGCCTTATCTGGTCATGGAATACGTGCATGGCCGCACGCTGGAGCACTGGCTTGATGAGGCCGCGCGACCGACTGCCGAGGAACTGGCCCGTCTTGGCGCAGCGGTCGCGCAGGGAGTTCACAGCCTGCACCAGCAAAACACCTGCCACCTCGACCTGAAGCCGGCCAACGTGCTCATCCGCGCCGATGGCAACGCCGTGCTGCTGGACTTTGGCCTGTCGTGCAACGCCCACTATCCCGATCTGCTGGCGGAGCAACTGCGCAAAGCGGTCGGCTCACCGGCCTGGATTGCGCCGGAACAGATCGTCGGCGTGCGGGGAGACCCGCGCAGCGACATTTTCGCCATTGGCGTCATGCTTTACCAACTGGCCACCGGCGAATTGCCTTTTGGCGCCCCGCTGACGGCTGGCGGAATACGCCAGCGCCTGTGGATGGACCCGCCGCCACCGCGCAAGCTGCGACCCGATTTGCCCGAACGCATGCAGGAAGTGATTCTGCGCTGCCTGGAGCCGGAGGCTGCCAAACGTTACCCGTCGGCAGCCCATCTGGCCTTTGATCTGCACCACCCGGACCAGATCAACGTGACGGAGCGCGGCCGCAACACGCTGGGTACCGGCTTTGGGACCCATTTCAAGCGCTGGCTCAAGGCCGCTGGCATGCACTACCAGCCCAGCCCGTTGCCCTCGCACCAGATTGATGAAGTTCCAATCGTGATGGTCGCCGTGCCACACAAGGACGTCAGCGACGCCACGCTCTACTCACTGCGCCAGGCGGTGGCGCGCTCGCTGGGCACCCGACCCGGGGCCCGTCTGGCCTGCGTCACCGTCATCTCGCCGGGGCAGACCAGTTCTTCAGACGACGCTACCAGCGAGACCAGCGTACAGCGCAAATACATCGCCAGTCTGCGCCAATGGGCGCAGCCACTGGACATGCCGGGCCATCAAACCTCGTACCATGTGCTTGAGTCAGGGGACGTGGCGCAGGCACTGGTCAACTATGCGATAGGCAACGAAGTCAGCGTCATCGTCATGGGCGCGGCCACCCATGGCCTGAAGACGCAGCGCTTTGTCGCCACGGTACCCATCAAGGTGGCGATGGACGCACCCTGCACCGTCATCCTGGTCAAGCAGTCGTTGCCGTTTGAACTGCTGGCCGAACAGGCTCCGGACACCAAGCCGGCCTGGAACCGCGATCTGGACGCCCCCTTCTGATCGCTGGCGGGAGAACCCATTGCGGCAAGCGCGACAATGCCACCATGCAGCCACTCCCCGCCCCGCCCACCGCGCTTCACGCTTATGAAACACTGACGCCCGATGTGGTGATGGACGCGCTGGCCAGCGTCGGGCTGTATGGCGACGGGCGTCAGCTGGCATTGAGCTCCTACGAGAACCGTGTCTACCAGTTGCATCTGGAAGATGGCGCTGCCGTCGTCGCCAAGTTTTACCGGCCCGGGCGCTGGAGCCAGGCGCAGATACTGGAGGAGCATTCGTTCTCCGCCGAACTGATGGCGGCCGAAATTCCGGTCGTCGGACCCCTGCTGCTCAACGGCAGCACACTCAATCACTTTGGCGGCTTTGCTTTCAGCGTCAGCCCGAGCCGGGGTGGCCGCGCACCCGAACTCGACGACCCCGACGTGCTGGAGTGGATTGGCCGCTTTCTGGCGCGCATCCACAGCGTGGGCTGCACCAGGCCTTTTGCCAGCCGGCCCGCACTGGACCTGCAATCCTTCGGCATTGACTCGCGCAACTGGCTGCTGAACAACAACATGGTGCCGCTGGACGTGCAATCCGCGTGGACCAAGGCGTCCCAGAATGCTATTGATTTAATAGCTGCTTACGCAAGTCTGACGGGCGTTACAGGTCAAAATGACCCTGATTTTGAGGTTATCAAGGCGTTGCGGCTGCATGGCGACTGCCATCCCGGCAATATTTTGTGGACACCGCTGGAGTCGCCCGCCAGTGCCGGGCCGGGGCCGCATTTTGTCGACCTGGACGACGCCCGCATGGGGCCAGCGGTGCAAGACCTGTGGATGCTGCTCAGCGGTGACCGCCAGCAGCGCACGCGCCAGCTGGGCTGCCTGGTGGACGGCTACGAACAGTTCCGGCAGTTTGACCGGCGCGAGCTGGCCCTGATCGAGCCGCTGCGCACGCTGCGCCTGATCCACTACAGCGCCTGGCTGGCGCGGCGCTGGAGCGACCCCACTTTTCCCATCAACTTCCCCTGGTTTGGCTCCAGCGATTACTGGCAGGGCCAGGTACAGATGCTGGAAGAACAGATCGAGGCGATGCAGGAAGAGCCGCTGCGGGTCTAACTCACTGCACCGCAATCGAGCGCAATTGCAACGCGAATGGTCCGGCCTGCCGGTCCGCGATCATGAGGCCCATCTGGCGCAAGCGCTCGGGCTCGAAAGCCGCTGCCTGTGGCTGGCTGCGACCACGAAAGCTGGCCACGAAGGCCGCCACTGGCAAGCGCACCGTGGTCCATATTCCAGTCGATGTTTCAAAGCCTGCCTGATAGTTCATACCATCAAAGTTATCGTCAGTGCGCAGATTGAGTTTATAGCGTCTGCCGTCACCGCAAACCTCCAGCAGATAGCACACTGCCGAGTCGGCACCCAGATCGCGCGGCTGCGAGCGCACGGAGGCAAAGCCACCGCCGTTGCGCAGCGAAACCTGGCCCTCGAAGACGGCGAAACCAGCGGCATCATGGCGCAACCGACTGCGCGACAAACCCCCCATCACGAAGTCGTCAACAGCCGACCATTCGGCGATCGAACTGGCAGCAGTAAAACCGAACAACAACCGTTGCACAAAGCGCCAAATATGAAAACAGATTATTTGCCGTTAATCCCCAGCAACTCCACTTCAAACAGCAGCGTGGCATTGGGCGGAATGACGCCACCGGCGCCACGCTCGCCATAGGCAATGGATGCCGGGCAGGTCAGTTTGGCCTTGCCGCCGACCTTCATGCGCTGCACGCCTTCAGTCCAGCACTTGATGACGCCGCTCAACGGGAATTCAATGGCTTCATTGCGTTTGTAGGAGCTGTCAAATTCCTTGCCGTCCGGAAACGTGCCCCGGTAATGCACCTTGACCTTGTCACTGGCCGCCGGACTGGCGCCGCTGCCGTCTTTCAGCGAGCGGTAGACCAGGCCACTGGCGGTGACAACGGCACCGGGCTCTTTGGCAGCGGCCTCGAGCGTGGCATCCGCAGCCCAGGCACCAGACAGGCTCAGGGTGGCGGTTGTCAGGACAATTTTGAGAATGGTTTTCATAAATGCAGGAGATTGTGGGTTGAGTAAATGCCGGATTCTCGCCGATTGCGCCATCAATTGCGTGCGTGGCTGATTTGCAGACTGTTGACGCCGTCGATCTGGCGCAAAAAACGCGACAGTTCAAACAGGGTTCCGGGATTTGGATGACTTCTGAGCGCCACCATTACAAAGTACCATTTGATGGTGCCGGCGTTACTCGAAATGTTCAATGACCCTTCCGCCACCATGTAACCCCACTGCGCGATGGTCTTCTTGAGCACGGTCTCATCCGGTTCATGGCCAACGCCAAACTCCAGCGCCACGCCCATGGCGCGGCGCGATGGCAGTCTGGCTTCCAGCTTGGGCCCCCACATCATCAGGGAGGCCGACAGCAGTGTCAGCAGGATGGCAGCACCAAAAAAGCCGACGCCAACGAGCACCCCGATGGCGGAAGAGGCCCAGATCGATGCCGCCGTTGTCAAGCCGCTGATGTTGAGCCCTTCCTTCATGATGACACCTGCACCCAGAAAGCCAACGCCCGTCACAATACCCTGGACCACCCGCGTCGGGTCCACCGGTATAGCGCCATGCCCTGTGCCACCCCACCAGAACCCAGGATATCCGGCAAATACGGTAAGTGCTGCAGAGGCCATACAGACAATGCCGTAGGTGCGCATGCCAGCGGCGCGTCCGTGGTACGAGCGCTCATAGCCCACCAGCAAACCGAGCAGCAAGGCACCCAGCAGGTTCATGAACACCAGCAGGTTAACCTCCATCATGGGCATCGACCAGAATGAGGCCAGATAAGACTGCGTGATGATGCCCATGGCGAGACTCCAAATTAAAACAGCTGCCGGACCCGAATATTCGGGTGCCGACAGCTATCAATAATAGAGCGTTTTTTGACGCCTAAATCACACCAGCAGCGCGTTCACCCGCTTGACGTAGGCTGCCGGGTCGGCCGGCAGGCCGCCTTCGGCCAGCAGCGCCTGGTCGAACAGGATGTGCGCCAGGTCATTGAAGTGCACCGAGCCGTCGAGCTTTTTCACCAGGGGGTGGCCGGCGTTGACTTCGAGTACCGGCTTCACCTCGGGCGCGGTCTGGCCGGCCTGCTTGAGCATGCGGGCAAGCTGCGTGCTCATGCCGTGATCCTGCACCACCAGGCAGGCCGCACTGTCGACCAGGCGCGTCGTGACGCGCACGTCCTCGGCCTTGTCTTTGAGCGCTTCCTTGAGTTTGGCCAGCAGTGGTTTGAAGGTCTCGGCGGCTTCCTCGGCGGCCTTCTTTTCAGCCTCGTCCTGCAATTTGCCCAGATCGACAGCGCCCTTGGAGACGCTCTGCAGCGGCGTGCCGTCAAACTCGTGCAGGTAGTTCAAGGCCCACTCGTCGACGCGGTCCGTCATCAATAGCACCTCAATGCCTTTTTTCTTGAACACTTCAAGCTGCGGGCTGTTTTTGGCCGCAGCCGGCGTGTCGGCGGTGATGAAGTAAATGGCTTCCTGGCCGTCTTTCATGCGCGCCTTGTAGTCGGCAAAACTCACGCTCACCGTATCGGTCGTGCTGCTGGCGAAGCGCAACAGCCTGGCCAGCCGGTCCTTGTTGGCAAAGTCTTCGCCGATGCCTTCTTTCAGCACGGCACCAAACTCGGCGTAGAAGCGGGTAAATTTACCGAGGCTGGCCTGGGCTTGCGCCTTGTCTTCTTCACTTTGCACGTCGGTCACGACATCGGAGGCCCCTGTCGCAGCATCCGCCGCGCCGCCGGGCGCTGGCGCGGTGTCGGGCAACTTGTCGTTTTTCGCCAGGTCTTCGAGCATGCCCAGCACGCGCTTGGTGCAGCCTTCGCGAATGGCTTTGACATCGCGGCTTTCCTGCAGCAATTCTCGGCTCACGTTGAGCGGCAAATCAGCCGAGTCAACCACGCCCTTGACAAAACGCAGGTAGGTCGGCAGCAAGGCCTCGGCGTCGTCCATGATGAAGACGCGCTTGACGTAGAGCTTGACGCCGGCTGATTTTTCGCGGTTGAACAAGTCCATGGGTGCCTTGGCCGGGATGTACAGCAGTTGCGTGTACTCGGTGCTGCCCTCGACCCGGTTGTGGGTGTAGGCCAGCGGCGCTTCAAAGTCGTGACTGAGCTGTTTGTAGAACTCGTCGTAGTTCTCCGGCGTGATGTCTTTTTTGGCGCGGGCCCAGATGGCGTTGCCCTTGTTGACGGTTTCCCAGTCACCGGTCTTCACCATGGCCCCGGGCTGGCGGCCGCCTTTCTCATCGCTCGGGTTGATCAACTCGCCGTCTTTCCACTCTTCCTTTTCCATCAGGATCGGCAGGCTGATGTGATCCGAGTATTTGGCGATGATGCTTTTGAGCTTCCAGGCTGACGCATAGTCCATGGCGTCGTCGCGCAGGTGCAGGATGACGCTGGTGCCGCGTGCCGTGCGGCTGATGTTTTCGACTTCAAAGTCACCGGCACCGCCGCTGACCCAGCGAACGCCCTCGTCGGCCTTCAAACCAGCACGGCGGGACTCGACCGTGATCTTGTCAGCCACAATGAAGCCGGAATAAAAACCGACGCCAAACTGGCCAATCAATTGCCCTTGTTCCGACACGTTGGCTTTCTGGTCGCCGCTGAGTCTGGACATGAAGTCCTTGGTGCCGCTCTTGGCAATGGTGCCCAGGTGGTCGATCGCTTCCTGCTGGCTCATGCCGATGCCGTTGTCAGAAATGGTCAGTGTTTTGGCGTCCTGGTCGAACGACACGCGCACTTCGAGCGTCGGCGCATCCTCGTACAGGGCGCTGTTGTCAAGCGCCTCAAAACGCAGCTTGTCGCAGGCGTCGGACGCGTTGGACACGAGTTCGCGCAGGAAAATTTCCTTGTTCGAGTACAGCGAGTGGGTGACAAGGTGCAACAGTTGGGCCACTTCGGCCTGGAAGGAAAGGGTTTGCTTGGTCATGGGGTTGATGGATTGTCAAAAAAACAGAGGGTGCGCCGGGTGGTCGACGCAGGAAACCGGTAATTATGGGCGATCGACCGGCTTTCAAGTGCCGGGCCGGGCCAGCCACCGTGCCAGACGGCACTCAAACCTGGCAAATCGCCACCAGCACCTCATCAAACGCCTTGAGCAGTCTGGCGACATCGGCCGCGCTGGTGGCCGGGCACACCAGCATCATGTTGTGAAACGGCGTGATCAGCACCCCGCGATTGAGCAGCGCGAGATGAATCAGGTGTTCCAGTTCGGTGTCCAGCGCGGCGCCCGCTTCACTGCCGTTGCGCGGCGGCGTGGCGCGAAACTGGAACTCGGTGCGCGCCCCCAGTTGCGTCACGCACCAGGGCAGGCGATGGCGCGCGATGGTCTGGCGCAAGCCATCAGCCAGCGTGCAAGCCGTCGCCAGCATGCCAGCGTAAACAGGCCCGGTCATCAGCTCGCTGAGCGTGGCGCGCATGGCCGCCAGCGCCAGCAGATTGCCGCTGAGTGTGGTGCCGATGCCCGAGTGGCCGGGGGGCGCCGCCTGCTTGGCCTGCACAGCGCGCCGGGCCCATTCGGCGCTGAAGCCATACGCGGCACAAGGCACGCCGCCGCCCAGCGGCTTGCCCAGCACCATGGCATCTGGCTGCAAACCTTGGGCACCCGCGTAACCGCCGGGGCCGCAACTGAGGGTGTGGGTTTCATCGAACACCAGCGCCGCACCATGCTGGCGGATCAGCGCCTGCGCCGCCTGCCAGTAGCCCGGCTCGGGCAGCACCATGCCGATGTTGGTCATGGCCGGCTCGGCCAGCACGCAGGCCACGTCGCCCTGGGCCAGCGCTGCCTCCAGTGCCGCCAGGTCGTTGAACTCGACCACCACGGTGTGTGCGGTGAGGTCGTGCACCTGGCCCAGCAAGCTGTCGCGTTGCGCAGGAATGCCCTCGACCAGATCGACGAAGACATCGTCCACCGTACCGTGGTAGCAGCCATTGAAAACAATCAGCTTGCGCCGGCCACTGGCGGCCCGCAGCCAGCGCAGCACAAAGCGATTGGCATCGGTGGCGGTCATGGCCAGTTGCCAGAACGGCAGGCCAAAGCGCTCGCTGAGCAACTCGCCAACGGCGGCCGCGTCAGCGCTGGCCAGCATGGCGGTCAGGCCGTGCGCGGCCTGGCGCGCCACGCTGCGTGCCACCGGGGTTGGCGAGTGGCCAAACATGGCGCCGCTGTCGCCCAGGCAAAAATCGCTCAGGTCATGGCCGTCGACATCCAGCACATGCGCGCCAGCGGCCTGTGCCACGTGCAGCGCGAACGGCGTGCCCCAGTCGTTCATCCAGTGCAACGGCACGCCAAACATCAGGTGTTGGCTGGCGCGCCCGGCCAGCGCCTGCGAGTGCGGGTTGCGCGCCACAAAACTGGCGCGTTCAGCCTGCAGCAAGGCCTGGGCGCGCGCCCAGTCTATGCCGCTGCGGGTCGATGGATGGTCAGCCATGGTGCGCCTCAAACAAGTAGCAGCAAGTGCTCGCGCTCCCACGAGCTGATGACACGGTTGTAGGTGCCGTATTCAAGCTCCTTGACGGCGCAGAAAGCATCCACAAAGTGGGTGCCCAAAAGATCGCGCATCGGCTGACAGGCGCGCAGCAACTCAATGGCGTCCTCCAGGTGGCGCGGCAACTCGTGCGCCATGTTCCAGGCGCTGGTGGTCACGGGTTCAGCGGGTTGGCGCGCTTCCAGCATGCCCAGGTAGCCACAGGCCAGCGTAGCGGCAATCGCCAGATAGGGATTCACGTCAACACCCGGCACCCGGTTCTCCACGCGCCGCGCGTCGGGGCCGGACTTGGGCACCCGGATGCCGCAGGTGCGATTGTCGTAACCCCAGCGTACGTTGGTCGGTGCCGACATGTGCGGCGCCAGGCGCCGGTACGAGTTGACGTACGGCGCAAACATCGGCATCACCTGCGGCACATAGTTCTGCAAGCCGGCAATGTAGTGAAAAAACGCCGGGCTGGCGCTGGCGTCGCTCTGGCTGAAAATATTGCCCCCGTCGGCATCGATGATGCTCTGGTGAATATGCATGGCACTGCCCGGTTCGGTCTCCATGGGCTTGGCCATGAAGGTGGCAAAGATGCCGTGGCGCAGCGCCGTCTCGCGCACCGTGCGCTTGAACAGGAACACGCGGTCGGCCAGCTCCAACGGGTCGCCATGCGAGAAATTGATCTCCATCTGGCCGGCACCGGCCTCGTGGATCAGGGTCTCGACACCCAGCCGGTGCACGCCGCAAAAGGTTGACAGCTCCATGAAGAAGGGGTCGAAGTCGTTGACCGCATCGACCGAATAACTCTGCCGCCCGGCTTCGGGCTTGCCGGTGCGGCCAATCGGCGGGTGCAGCGGCTCGTGTGGATTTTGCTGGCGCGCCACCAGGTAGAACTCCATTTCGGGCGCCACCACCGGACGCCAGCCGCGCCGGGTGTAGAGATCGATCACCTGGCGCAGCACGGCGCGCGGCGACAAGGCCACCGGCGAGCCGTCCCATTCAAAACAATCATGAATGACCACCGCCACCGGCTCGGCCGCCCACGGCACGATACGGAAAGTGGCAACGTCGGGCTTGCACACCATGTCGGGGTCGGTCTCGCCGACGTGCGGCCCGTTCTCGGGCTGCTGGCCGTTGACGGTGTTGAGCAGCACGCTTTTGGGCAGGCGCATTTCACCGGCGCTGAGGAACAAGTCCTTGGGCAAAATCTTGCCGCGCGCAATGCCGGTCATGTCGGGGATCACGCACTCCACTTCATGGATGCGGTGCTGCGCCAGCAGGCCGGTAATGGTTTCGTTCATGCAGGGTCTTTCAGCCATTGCAGCAATTGCTGTGTCACGGCCGGGCTGTCGAGCAGCGCCATATGGTTCATGCGGTAGACAATGTGTTGCGAACTTTTGGCAAACTTCAATGTCCGCTGCGGGTCATTGTGCTGGCCTAATGCACTGTGCAAGGGTACCAATCCGTCACCGAGCAAGCGGTCCACCAGGGCACTGCGTTTGGCCGCCGTCGTGGCCGCCACCGTGTAGCAGGCCACCTCTTCGGGCAGGGGCAGGTGCTGGCGCCGGTCGGGTTGTCTTTGAAACCGGTCGCGCCCCTGCCAGTCGACGTCCAGCACGTGGCCGTAACGCAAGTCGGTAATGCCGGCACTGCGCAACTGTCCCAGCCTGGCAAAAGGCCGGCTGTACGGCGTACTGCCCAGAATCACGTCAACCCAGTTGCCGGCCCGCTCCAGCGGCGCGCCGTGGTGCGGCGTGCCCAGAAATACGATGTTCTTCAGCACGCCAGGCCAATGCAGACCTGCCGCCTGGCCGTAGTGAACAGCACTGCGCGTGAGCAGTCCGCCCATGCTGTGGGCGACCACCGTGAGCTCCGTGAGCGGCGTTGGCCAATGCGCCAGCAACTGCTCCAGCTGGCGGGCCAACTCTTGCCCGTTTTGCGAGGTATGCAGCCCGCTGTTGTAGCGCAGGTACAGCGGCGTATAGCCCAGCGCTGCTGCGAGCACTGCACCATGGCCGGGCACGTGTTCTTTGTCCTCCGAGGGCGACCCTTCAAGCCGGGACTGCCATTGCAAGTCGTTCATGCACAGGCCGTGAATCAGCAGCAGCACTTTGCCGGTGGCACCGGGCAGGGCTGGCAGCGCCTGCCAGTCCAGCGGCTGGTCCTGGTAGCGTAAGGTCATGCGGGTGGCCAGCGGGTTGTGGCCGGCCAGCAGGCGGTCGCCCAGCACACCATTGAGTGCCGCCAGCACCGCTTCGCGCTGCGCTGTTTCGGGGGGTTCGCCTTCAATTCTTTCGAGCAGCGGCTGCAGCCTGGCCAACGCCGTATCCAGACCCTTGCCCACCAGCTGCGTCACGCCCTGAACACTCTGGTAAATCAGGCCGGTCAGACCGCGTGTCGTACCCGGCTTTTTCCCGCCCGGCACCCCCATGCTGCTCCAGACCGACTGGTGCACGCCCTCGGCCATGCGGGTGACGCCCGCCGTGGCCTGCGTGGCCAGTTGGGCCAGCGCCCTCAGGTCGGCGGCACGCAGATGTCTGGCCAGTTTCTCAGGCGCTGTTTTCGTCATGGTTGATTACCAGGTTGCCGGCTAGCGTGGCAGCGACTCAACCTCTTTGGTCCAGCGCTCCAGCAGACGCCGGCGCTCGGCCGCCTTGCCGTATTTCTCAAAGTCGTACTTGATCAGGCGCACCTCATCGAGCAGGGGAATTCGGGGGTCGAGCTTGAAGGTCTTGTTGGCGGGCACCTGCAGGCTGTTGGCTCTGGCGCCGATGGCCTGGCCCTGCGGACTCATCAGCCAGTCGTAATAGCGCCTGGCGGCGTCCTTGTTGCGCTGGCCTTTGACCATGGCAATGCCACCGACTTCGTAACTGGTGCCCTCGCACGGCGCGACGGTCCTGACCGGAAATTTATTGTGACGCCAGCCGTCAAAACCAAACATGAAGCTCACGCCGATGGCCACTTCGCCCTTGGCCACGTTGGGCGCCTGCGCCTGGCCGCTGCGCGTGTAGTTGCTGATGTTGCGGTGCAGCTTCTTCATGTAGTCAAAAGCCGGCTCTTCGCCCATCAACTGCACCAGTCCGGCCAGGATGGTGTAGGCGGTGCCGCTGGAGGCCGGGTGTGAAATCTCGATGTCACCCCGGTACTCGGGCCGGATCAGGTCGGCCCAGCAACGGGGCTCGGGCAACTTCTTTTTCTTCAGCAGTTCGGTGTTCCAGCCAAAGCCGATGGCCGACGTGTAAAAGCCGCCCACCATGTTCTGCGTCATGGCGTACTGGCGCACGCTCCAGCTGTGCAAGTCGCTCAGGTAAGCCGGGCGATAAGCCTCCAGCAACCCCAGTTCGGCGGCCTGCAGGAACGGGTCGCCGGTGCCACCCCACCAGATGTCGGTTTTCGGATTGGCCGCTTCGGCGCGCAACTGGGCCGCGGCTTCACCGGTGGCCTTGTGCGACTGCAACACCCGGATACCGGTGCTACGGGTAAATTCCTGCGCCGCCAGCTCACACCAACCCTGGTCGGTGCTGCAGATGGCATTCACCGAGGCCGCCCCGGTTCCTTGTGCAAAAGAGACGCAAACGCCCGTCAGCAATGCGCAAGCAGCTATGTTTTTGATAGTGAACATGATTCTCTCCAAAGTCGGACTTCCAACAGTCCGGTATCAGAACTTCTCATGCGGCGCCAGGTAGCGCCACTGGCCGACCGGCAAATTGCCCAGCATCACGTTGCCGATGCGCACGCGCTTGAGGCCTACCACTTTCAGACCCACCAGTTCGCACATGCGGCGAATCTGGCGCTTCTTGCCTTCGGTCAACACAACGCGCAGTTGCTCCGGGTTTTGCCACGCAATTCTGGCCGGCTTCAAGGCCTGGCCGTCCAGGCTCAGGCCATGGCGCAGCCTGGCCAGGCCTGCCTCCGGGAAGATGGCCTGTACATTGGTCGTCACCGGGTCGCCGTCATTGATTTGCAACAGCTGATCGGGTTGACCATCGGGCTCGGCAAAACCGGTGTAGCTGACGCGCACCAAATATTCTTTTTCCATCTGCGAGTCTTCACCAATCAACTGGCGTGCCACGCGACCATCTTGCGTGAGCACCAGCAGGCCGATCGAATCAATGTCAAGCCGTCCGGCCGGCACCAGGCTTTGCAGCTGCCTGGGGTGAAAGAAAAAGCGCGCATTGTCCTCGGCCCAGCGGTTTTGCGGCTGGATCAGGGTGATGGCCGGCTGGTGGCCGTCTTCGGCCTGGCCGCTCACAATGCCCATCGGCTTGTTCAGCAGAATCGTGACCTGATTGGCCTGCTGCCCCTGCGCCTGTTTGGCTATTTCAATGCGTACATCGGGCCTGACCTGCATGCCCATGGTGGCGACTTCGCCGTTGACCTTGACCCAGCCCTTGCCAATCCATTCATCGGCTTCGCGGCGTGATGCCAGCCCCAGTTCGGCCATGCGCTTGTTCAGGCGCAGCGTGCCGGCGGCGCCGTAAGCGGCGGTGTTGGTCTGGCCGGCCGGAATCGGTGCTTTGACCGCTGGCGGAGCGGCGCGGCGAAAGGCGGGAGGCGGTTTGGAGTTTGACATTTGCTATTATTTATGTAGCTGTCTACGCCCGTTCGACGGTCGTTTTAGCCGTATTTTGCTCTAAAAATCCGGCCGCAGGCGGTCTGCAACGGCCAAAATCGGTAACAGCACACTGGCACCGAGCTTCCTGGACCGCTCCGCGCTCCAGCCAGACACCTCGTCGGGCAGCAAGGCATTGTCCTTGAACGGCATCTCGATGGTCAAGGCCAGGCAGGCAAAGTTCTGCCCGATCCAGTTGGTGGCCAGTGTCATGTTGGCCTCGCCCGGCGGGGTGCGGCTGTAGCCCTGGGCCGTTTGAAAATCCGGACAGGTGTCCTGCCACGCGGTCTTGAAACTTTTTTCCAGCGCATGCAGGCGTGGCGTGTAGCCGGGGGTGCCTTCGGTGCCGACACAAAAGTTGCAGGGCAGCACTTCGTCCCCATGCGCATCCAGACTCAGGTCAACGCCGAGCTCGACCATTTTCTGGCGCACCCAAAACACTTCGGGCGACTTCTCCAGACTGGGGTTTTGCCACTCGCGGTTCAGGTTGGCACCGGCCGCATTGGTGCGCAGGTTGCCGCGCACGGCGCCGTCCGGATTCATATTGGGCACCACGTAAAAAACACATTGGGCCAGCAGCACGCGCGCCACGGCGTCATCGGCGTCCAGCAGACGCTCCAGAAAACCTTCGACAAACCACTCGGCCATCGTCTCGCCAGGGTGCTGGCGCGCAATCAGCCAGACTTTTTTCTTCTGCGCCAGCGCCGTGGTACTGGCGGCATCGGTCATGCGCAGCAACGTCATGTCGCGCCCCTCAATAGTCCGGCCCAGATGCTCCAGCCGTACACAGTCTGACGCCGCCGCCGAACCCAGCAAGTCCAGATGACGCTCATGCGAGTAGGGCTCGAAGTAGGCGAAGTAGACGCAGTTCGTCAACGGGGTGATGTCGGCTTCCATCACCTTGCCGTCAAAGCGCGTGGCGATGCGAAACCAGTTGAGCCGGTCGTGGCTCGTCACCACGCGGTAACCATCCCAGCCTTTCGGGTAAGCACTGCTGCCCGCATTCAAAAACCGCAGGGTGACAGCCAGACCGGCCGCGCCTTGCAGACAAAAATGAAACCACTGCGCAAACTCGCTGGCGTTGTCGCGCCGGATGTTGAGCTGGATGTCAGCCGGGTCAGACAGGCTCAGCACCTCGATGGCGCCGGAATCGAATGCGGTGGAGATGTGGAGTGGGGTCATGCACGTGGCCGGTTTGAGAAGGCTCGCCTGAGCCGGGTCGGTCAAGCGATTGTAGAAGTGACTGTTCAGCGCTGCTGGAAAGAACAAGTGCCTTGCCGTCAACTTCTGAGCAGTGTGGTGCCGAGCTGATTCATGAGCGCTTGTAATCCTGTTCCCGCTGGCTGCGCACGGACAGGACGAACACGATGTCTTGCGCGGGGTCATAGCGGTACAGCGCCAGGTAGCCGCTGGCCCCTGTAGCGATGATCAGCTCACGCTGCCCGAAAGCAGCCGGTCGCCCGATCAACGGGCTGGTTTGAAGAATATCCAGGGCCAGGATGATGGCTTCGATTCGCGCTGCGGCGTACTCTGGCGCGCGCTCAAAGAGAAAATCAAATATCCGGTCAAAATCGGCCCTGAGAGCAGGTGCCAGAATAATCCGGCTCACGTGCTTTGAGTCTTGCGGGCTGCAGGACGAGGGGTTTTCTTGCCGGCAGCCGCGAGACGTTCGCGAAGATAAGTCTTCATTTCATGCCATTCCACGCCCGGCTCGCCCGCCTGCAAGGCAAGGTCACGCTGCTGCGCCTCACGTTGTACGCCAAGCCGCCACTCCGCTTCGTCGGCCTTTTGCGCCAAAGCCTCAACCATAAAACTGTGCGGCGTCTGGTTCAAGGCGCCGGCCAGTCTGGCAATGCGTTCTCTTAACGACTCTTCAATGCGTAAAGTGGTGGTGGTCACGGCAAGGCTCCTGATGTGGCACAAGTGTGGCACAAGCAGACGAAAATTTCAAGAACATTTGACTGACAGGACTTTTAGCGTGGGGCTCACGGCATAAGCCCGCAGGCGACTGCGAATGCAGAAAAGGGGAAATGTGACCCTCACCTGCTGCGCGGGTCAAGATCGGTGCCTCGCCGCATTCAGACAAATGGAAGGCGCATATGATTCGAGAAACACAAAGGGATTGGCATGAGCGCGGTCGTCAGGCTGTATGTTTGAATCAAGAATGGAGTGCGTCTTTTGCACCTTGCCGCTAGAGCGTGTCATTCACGAAAACTGGTCTGCTGTGGCGATCCGGGATGGTTATCCGGTTTCAGCAGGTCACACACTGGCTATTCCAAAGCGTCACGTGGGCTCGTTTTTTCAACTCACGATACAAGAGCGCATGGACATCTTGACCTTGCTGGATGATGCCAAATTTGTCGTCGACCAGGAGTTTCATCCGCAGGGTTACAACATTGGAATCAATGATGGTCAGAGCGCGGGCCAGACCGTGTCGCATGTGCATGTGCATCTGATCCCCCGATACGATGGTGATTTGCCGGACCCTAGGGGAGGGGTACGGTGGGTTCTACCGAGGAAAGCAAAATATTGGCCATGACCAACGATCAAGTCATTCATGCATTCAACGCCATTCGCATTTGGCAAAACGGCGATCGGCGCGCTGTGCACAAGCCATTGCTCGTGTTGCTTGCGCTTTCGCGCGTCAACACGTCTGCACCGCAAACGATGGACTGGAATGAGGCGGAGCCGCTGCTTAAAGAATTGCTGGAAGAGTTTGGGCCGGATGGCTCTGCCAACACGCGGCATTACCCTTTTTGGCACTTGCAGACCGATGGCCTGTGGCAACTGACCGGCCCGGCAAACATTCTGAACCGCCCGGCGGGCGCAACGCCCAACCTGACCGAACTGCGACAGAACCATGTGAATGGCGGCTTCACCACGCCCATCTACGACGCACTCAGGGCTGATCCCGAACTCATTGCTGTGGTTGCCCAGCGTATTGTCGATGCGCATTTTCCGGAAACCATCCGGGGGGACGTGCTGGATGCGGTGGGTCTGGCCGGCGTCGAGTCTGTGTGTGTTGCCAAAGATTCGCAAAGGCGCCGTGATCCGGCTTTTCGCGCCAAGGTGCTACTGGCTTACCAATACCGTTGCGCGGTTTGTGGACACGACCTGCGCATGGGCCACCAGTCAGTCGGACTGGAAGCTGCCCATGTCAAGTGGTTTCAAGCCCGTGGAGCAGACGAAGTAACAAACGGAATAGCCATGTGTTCGTTGCACCACAAGGTGTTTGACCTGGGTGCGTTTATGATCATGCCGGAGACCTACCAAATGGTTTTCAGCCAGCATCTAAACGGCAGCGAGGTGGCATCGCAGCGTATGTTGGCCTACCACGGCTCATCAATAATCTGGCCGCAAAGCAAGGATTATCTGCCGCATTCGGACAATCTTGACTGGCACGCTAAGCAGGTATTCAAAATGCCGACAAGGGCTGATTGAAGAAATCTGAGCCGTCAGCCCCCAGCTCTATAGGGTTTGTACCAGCAGCTCTGAGGTACCGCCCGAAACCACCCACTCTAAATGCACCCGTGCCCGTGTCAATCCCACAAATAACAGCCTGCGGTTCATGGTGTCCAGTTGTACCAGATCGCATTCAGTCAGCACCACAGCCGATGCTGCCTGCCCCTTGAAGCGGCGCACCGATTCAATCAGCAGTTGCCCGTCAGTCCAGATTGGTGCGCCGCCCGCATCAAACTCGCCGGTAAAGTGGCACAGTGTCCACGGCCCCAGTCTGTCCAGCCGCTGCAACACCGAGCGCTCTCTGCCGCGCATGCTGACGATGGCAATGTCGTCCAGGCCAAAGCCTCGTTGCATGCAACGCTCAACCGCTTTCACAGTACACGGCGCTATTCTCTCTGGCGCGTCATAAACGATGGGGTCGGGCAGCTCGCCCTCGTGTGCGCAAAGTGCCTCCACCTCTGTTGTAGTGAGGTGCAGCCCGTTGATGAGCTTGACCAGGGCGCGGGGTGAACGAAAGTTCTCATTCGATGTGATGGTTACCGCCTCTGCAATGTCAAATGGCGCGCGGTCTTTATAGAGTTGCTGCTCCGGGTCTTCCAGCAAAACGGCCTTCCCATCCGGACGCAGCCGCGTCAGCATCGCCTGCACCCACTCGGGCTGCATGTCTTGCACTTCGTCGAGCACGATAAGGTCCAGATCGGGGTCGCACTTGGACAATGTTTCAGTGCACTGGGATGCCATGGTCTCAAATGCTGTTGGCACACTGAAATCAACCGCCTGGCCAGATCGGCGCACCATGCGCAGTGCAAACTCATGAAAAGTCTCGGCAGGCGTGCGCACCGGAGCAACCCGCGCCATGTGGTTGGCCAGCGCGCGATTGAAGCAGATGTAGGCGGCTTTTCGGCCAGCGGCATCGGCGTCGCGCAACAGGCGCAGCGCGAGCTGCGTCTTGCCCGACCCGGCTGTGCCCACAACGCGGATCACGCCGGAGGGCACGGCTATGCGCGGCACCCACGTTGCGAGCCCGGCCGACAGGCGCGTTGCCGCCTGCTGCAAGCGTCCGGCCAGGGCGGACACATCAGGCACAACTCGAAAACGGTTCTCAAAAAACGCCAGCACACGCTCAAGGTTGTCGCCATTCTTGAGGCCAGGCCCCAGCAAATGCGTGACGGTTGACACAATGTTGCCGACCTCGCTACTGTCAACGATTCGCTCGCGCGGCCACTGCACGGTTTGCGTCTGCACCCGCAGGTCTGGCAACACCAGCAGGTGACTTAAATGCGCTGGCAAGTTGGCGTCTTGCAAGCGCGTACGCAGCGCGCCGTATTGCAGTTTCATCTGCGCCGTGACGTCTTTTAATTTGCTGCCATAGGTCTTGAAGATGCCCTGCGGCCGGAATTCGACGTTGCCGGACTTCACCTCCATCAACAGCACGTTACCGGCTTGATTCACCACCACGATGTCGATTTCGCCATGCAGCTCTTGCGCCTCGGTGCCTCTGGACCAGTCAACGCTGTGGAATAGCGTGCAGGCGTCAGGCAAGCCACGCTCCAGGGTTTGCAGCAGGTCAAGTTCTGCGTATTCACCGACGTTCAATGCCGCGCGCGGCGGTAGCGATGGGCAAAGGCGGGCCATGAAGTGAAATTGTTGGGTTGTCTGTTGTTGCGTCGGTCGATGTTAGCGATTACCGTCATGCAAAAGCGTGCCGAGCGCCGCTTCTTCAATAATGCGGCGGTAGTTCGTCGCGCAGGTTGCGCGCCGGCCCCAGGCCACCGTCAGTACTTGACTGTTGCAGGTGAGCGATTTCGCGAATCAGCTGGTCGATTTGCTGCTGCTGGCGCACGATGATCTGGTTAAGCTGGTCCAGTGCATCTTCCGTGAAGCTGGCCTTGATCTCCAGGTCGGTCAGGCGCTGCGCAGTGTCGTGTGATGGGTGCATGGCGCATTGTGCCGGGTAAGTTGTTGTACGCATAATCAGCCTATGAGTACAAACTTCGATACCCTGCCCCTCAACCCCGCCACGCTGGCCAATCTGGTGCAATTGGGCTACCTGGAAATGACGCCGATCCAGGCCGCCAGCCTGCCCCCAGCGCTGGCCGGCAAAGACCTGATTGCGCAGGCGAAAACCGGCAGTGGCAAGACGGCTGCATTCGCGCTGACGCTGCTGGCCAATCTGAACCCGCGCCGCTTTGCCGTGCAAGCGCTGGTGCTGTGCCCGACGCGTGAATTGGCCGACCAGGTGAGCATCGAGATCCGGCGTCTGGCACGCGCTGAAGAAAACATCAAGGTGGTGACGCTGTGCGGCGGCGTTGCCCTGCGCGGCCAGCGTGCCAGTCTGGAGCATGGCGCGCACATTGTGGTGGGCACGCCGGGGCGCGTCATGGACCATCTGGCGCGCGACTACCTGAACCTGGAGGCGCTCAACACGCTGGTACTGGATGAAGCCGACCGCATGCTCGACATGGGGTTTTTTGACGACATTGCGACCGTCACCCGGCAATGTCCGACGACGCGCCAAACGTTGCTGTTTTCAGCCACCTACCCGGACGGCATCGAAAAACTGGCGCGGCAGTTCATGCGTGAGCCGGTACAAGTGAAGGTCGAGGCGCAGCATGCCAAAAGCCTGATCGAGCAGCGCTTTTATGAAGTGAGCCGCAGCAACCGGCTGGCCGCGGTGGCCTTGTTGCTCAATCACTTTCGCCCGGCCAGCACGCTGGCGTTTTGCAACACCAAGCTGCAATGCAAGACACTCGTTACTTACCTGCAAGCCGAGGGCTTTAGCGCGCTGGCACTGTACGGCGAACTTGAGCAGCGCGAGCGCGACCAGGTGCTGGCGCAGTTTGCCAACCGCAGTTGCTCGGTGCTGGTGGCCACGGATGTAGCCTCGCGCGGCCTGGACATCACGCAACTGGAGGCAGTGATCAATGTAGACATCACGCCCGACCCCGAGGTGCACGTCCACCGCATCGGGCGCACCGGGCGCGCGGGCGAATCAGGGCTGGCCCTGAGCCTGGCCAGCATGAGCGAGATGGGCTCGGTTGGCAAGATAGAACAGTACCAGAGCCACGAGTCGGTCTGGCACAAGCTCGACGAGCTGACCCCCAGCGGCAATGGCCCGCTGCTGCCGCCGATGGTGACGCTGCAGATTCTGGGCGGGCGCAAGGAGAAAATCCGCCCCGGCGACGTGCTGGGTGCCCTGACCGCCGACGCCGGCTACAGCCGCGAGCAGATCGGCAAGATCAATGTGACCGAATTCACGACTTTCGTGGCGGTGCAACGCGACATTGCACTGGCTGCCATGCAAAAACTCAACGACGGGAAGGTCAAGGGCAAAAGCGTTAAAGTGCGAATTTTGTAAGACTCATCATGCCGTCTTCATCGAGCGAAGCCACACCCTACCGAGACCGCAAGCGCTATGCTTGGCTGTTGTCGGTGCTGGTGCCCTGTATCGTCGGCCTCGGGCCGGCATTGATGATGGTCAGCGGCGACCCGCGCACGTTGTGGCTTCCGGTTATTTTTTTCTATGGAGTGGCACCGCTGCTGGACTGGTGGATGGGTGAAGACCTCAGCAACCCGCCCGAAAGCGCGGTACCGGCGCTGGACGCCGACCTCTATTACCGCTGGGTCACCTACGCCCTGATACCGGTGCTGTGGGCCGCCTTCGTTTTCAGCGCCTGGTTTGTTGCCAGCTACAAACTTCCCTGGTACGGCATGTTCGCCATGGTGCTGACCACCGGGTCGGTGGGCGGGTTCTGCATCAACCTGGGTCACGAACTGGGGCATAAAAATACCGTGCTGGAGCGCTGGCTGGCCAAAATCGTGCTGGCCCCGACGGCCTACGGCCACTTCTTCATAGAACACAACCGGGGCCACCACCGCGACGTTGCCACGCCCGCTGACCCGGCCTCCTCGCGCATGGGTGAATCGATTTACCGCTTCGTCTTGCGCGAAATGCCCGGCGCAGCAAAAAGAGCGTGGGTGCTGGAATGCAATCGCCTGCGTGCTGCCGGGCAGCCGGTCTGGTCATGGCAAAACGAAATCCTGCAACCGGCCCTGCTGACCGTGTTGCTGTGGACGGCGCTGGTCTGGTGGTTGGGTATTGAGATTCTGCCGTTTTTGCTGCTAGCCTCGTTCTGGGCCAACTTTCAGCTGACCTCAGCCAACTATGTCGAGCACTACGGATTGCTGCGGCTGGAACGCGCACCCGGCAAATACGAGGCGTGCCAACCGCACCACTCGTGGAACAGCAACCACATCTTTTCCAATTGGGCCTTGTTTCACCTGCAACGCCACTCCGACCACCATGCGCACCCGCTGCGGCGCTACCAGTCATTGCGTCATTTTGAAAACCTGCCACGCCTGCCCAGTGGCTATTTCGGCATGTTTACCGTGGCATACATACCGCCGCTGTGGCGTCATGTGATGGACGAGCGCCTGCTGGGTGTGGTGGGACGCGATGCCGCCCGCATTAACCTGGACCCGCGGCAGCGGGCAGCGCTGATCAAGCGCTACCAACTGCAGGACAACGCTGCTTAAACGCCTTTGGGCTCACGTGCCGCAGCGGCTCTGAGCTTGTCCTTCTTGCTGGGGCGTTTGCCCTTGACGCCACCGGTGGCGGGCGCGCCGGTACCGACGGCTTGCAGCGGCTCAAAACCTGTCACCTGCTCCAGTTCCAGTTTCAGCTGCTGGCGTTTTTCTATGAGCCGGAAATGCGCCTGGCTGTCGGCACTGACAAAGCTCAGGGCAACGCCACTTTCCCCGGCCCGGCCGGTGCGGCCGATGCGGTGCGTATAGTCCAGCGCCGAACGCGGCAGGTCGTAGTTCACCACCACCGGCAACAGCGCAATGTCAAGGCCGCGCGCCGCCACATCGGTGGCCACCACGACCTTCAGACGTGACGCCTTGAAATCGGCCAGCACCTGGGTGCGTTTTCCCTGGCTCAACTCGCCGTGAAAAGGCTCGGCGTTGATGCGGGCTTTGCGCAATTTGTCGGCAATCATTTCGGCGGCGTGTTTGGTGGCGACAAAAACCAGCACCCGGCTCCAGTGGTTTTGTTGAATCAGGTGGCGCAGCAACTGGGTGCGCTGGCCGGCGTCCACGCAAATAGCCCGCTGCATAATATCAGGCTGTGTGTGTGGCTCGGCTGGCACCGTAATGCGCACCGGATCATGCAGCAGTTTGTTCGCCAGTGCCTGCACCGCCGGCGGAAAAGTGGCCGAGAAAAACAGGTTTTGCCGCTGCGCTGGCAGCAGTACCAGGATACGCGACAGCTCTTCAGCAAAACCCAGATCGAACAGACGGTCGGCCTCATCAAGCACCAGCGTCGCAACGCCGGACAGGGCCAGTGCATTGTGCGCCACCAGGTCCAGCAAACGCCCGGGTGTGGCCACCACCACATCGGTGCCGCCACGCAAACGCAGCATCTGCGGATTGATGGAGACGCCACCAAACACAAGCGAGACCTTCAACGCGTGCGCCAGCCGCGCGCCCAGGCTTCGAATCTCCTCGCCCACCTGGGCCGCAAGTTCACGCGTGGGCACCAGCACCAGCGCGCGCAGGCGCCGCGGCCTGGTCGTCGGGGCCTTTTCCAGTTGTTGCAGCAAGGGCAACGCAAAGGCCACCGTCTTGCCGGAACCGGTTTGCGCGCAGGCCAGCACATCGCGGCCCTGCAAGGCGGCCGGAATGGCCGCCGCCTGAATGGGAGTGGCGGCCCGATAGGCTTTGGCGCTCAGGGCCTGCAACAGGGCAGGCGATAAACCGAGGGAAGTAAATGGCATGGACAGGCGTTTGGTAAGGTGAAGTTCGAAGCCGTGGGCACCCGTCGCATAATCATCGAGTTGACAACAAGGCACCCGTGAAAAAAACATTCCCATTAAACATCGAAGGCAAGCATCGTGACCGCGTGCTGGAAGCCACAAAGCACGAAATCCGCAAATACATCCAGCGGGAACGGCGCAAGCCCTTGCCCGACGGCGTGGACTACCGGGATTTTGACTGCAAATTCGGCACCACCCCGGAAAACGCGACCGTGGTCCATTTCGCGACCATCACCGCGTTGATCGACGCTGTGGCCAGGGCTGGCGGCGCTGCGTTCTACCTCGAACTGCTGGCCAAAGACGGGCACCGCACCGCTCGGGGATAATCGCGGGGTTTCGTTTTTACAAATCAATGGAGTTATTGCATGTCTAAAGAGTTCCGTACCGAAGCCGAGCGCAAGGCGACCCCCCGCCCCGTGCCGCCCAAAGGCGTCTGTTTTACCGCCCCCCGCGGCCAACTGCGTAGCCTGGAACGCGGCACCGCCACCAACAACAAGAAAAACCCCGGCAAGCGCTGCAAAAAAGGCGGTTAAGCGCCAGGGTGAGCGAGCACAATTCTCATACATCCAAAGCAGCAAGCCATGGCGCTGCGTCCCGAATTTGCAAGGTGCCGATGTCAGCCTCGGCCTTGCATTCGCGTAGCAGTTGCACGGCTCGCGCCTGCGGCCATTCGGTGGCGAACCGGGTCAGGGCGCGGTGGGGTTTGGTAGCAGACAGCTTGCACTCCACCAAATGGGTCAGGGTGTCACCCGCGCTCAGGCAGAAGTCAACCTCGGCGTCGTCCTTGGTGCGGATGTAGTGCAGGTCAACCGCAGCGCCGCGCGTGTCTTGCTGCCATTGCACGTTCTTCATCAGGTGGCAGGCCACCAGATTTTCAAACCGAATGCCGTCATCGCCCAACACCAAGCCGGTGTCATAAAAGTAAACCTTGGGCGATTGCAGCGTGGCGCGAGCTATGTTGCGATGCCAGGGGCGCACCGCGAACACGATGAACAGCGCTTGAAGAATGTCCAGGTATTTCGCAAGCGTCGCCGGCGACAGGTTCAGGTCGCGCGCCAAAGACGCAATGGACAACGGCGCGCCCACCCGTGAACGCAACATCTCGGCAAACAACCGCATGGCGTTGACCTCTTGCAAGCGCGAAAACTCCAGCACGTCCTCACGGACCAGACCGGAAAAGTAGTCGGCGCGCCAGCGCTGGGCGTCAGCATCGCTGTCTGCGAGGGCTGGTTCCGGAAAGCCACCCCTTGCGAGCAGATGCGTGAGCGCGGCGTGGGGCGATGCCTGGGTTGCTTCGCACCACTCGCGAACCGATAAGGGATGCAGACGCAAGCTGAAAAAACGCCCGGCCAGTGACTCGCCCGCCTGGCGAAAAGTGTCCATGCGTGCACTCCCCGTCACCAGCACCGACTGGCCCGGCGCCCGACCGTCATAAACCCCCTTGAGCCAGCTCTTCCAGTCGCGCATTTTGTGGATTTCGTCAAACACCAGCAGCGGCGCACTCTGGCGCCAGCTTTGCGCCTGAATCACGGCCCGGTGCGCCGCCACATCAAAATTCAGGTACTGCCCGCCCGGAAATTCACTGAGCAACTGTTGGCTCAAGGTGGTCTTACCGACTTGGCGCGCTCCGGTAAGCACCACCATTTTCTTCCGCAGATCCTGGCGAATGCGGTGATCCAAATAACGTTTCATGCGACTATTTTAAATAACTTTAACAAATAGTCGCGTCTTTATTACATTTTTTGATCATTTTGACTGAAATGCACAACAACGCAGCGTGTGCGCTGACCAATGAACTGGGGCGCCCAGACTCCCGGTAATATGCCATTGCCATGGACCGAGGTCTGAACATTCATGCGACTTTCGGTCCTGCGAGTCGCGCACTTGGAGCCTTACCAGATCCACACCAGACACATAGGATCACGCTTCAGGAGACCGACATGTCAAACAGTTTCACCTGCTGCGGAAGTACCCAATTTGCGCTGACGCTCGGTGGCGTCGCGCTGTCGCTATTACTGGCCACCACAGGCGTCGCAACCCGCGCTGCGGATTTGTCGAACCCGCAGGCTACCGACGGACGTCACGACGATCTCAATCTGCAGTTCGAGATCGCGCTGCGCAAGGCGGGCTTCACGGGAAGGATCGAATCGACGCTTGTCGCACGGCTGGGCAGACCGATTGACAGGCGCCTGGCCGACCTGGGCCGTCAACTTTTCTTCGACCCAGTGCATGCGCTGCACGACGACAACAGCTGCGCCGGCTGCCACGCACCGAACGCCGGCTTCGGCGACACGCAGTCCATCGCTATCGGCATCCAGAGCAACAGGGTGGTCGGACCGAACCGCACGGGACCGCGCAACCAGCGCCGCACGCCCACTGTGGTGAACGCGCCCTTCTATCCCGCGCTCATGTGGAACGGCCGCTTCTCGGCTCGGTCCGGCAACCCCTTCGACAACTCGGCAGGCTTTGGTTTCACGGCACCTGAGGGCACAACCCGATTCTCGAACAATCCCGACATTGCGCAGTTGCTTGTCGCCCACGCGCATATGCCGCCGACCGAGCTGAACGAGGCCGCCGGCTTCACGGGCACGAAGAACACCAACCTGGATCCGCGCTTTGCCGCCTTCGACGACGGCCTGGGTGACGTGGTGCCGCTTCCCGACGCCAGCGGCTTCCGCAACGAGCCGATCCGTAATCGCGTGGCGCAGCGCATCAACGCCAGCCCCAAGTACGTCAAGCTTTTCGGTGACATCTTCCCCAGCGTGAACAGCGGTGCGCCAGTCTCTGTACTCATGTTCGCCCAGGCCATTGCGGAATTTGAGTTCTCGATGGTGCGCGCGAGTGCGCCCATCGACGCCTACGCCCGCGGCGACCGCGACGCGCTGAGCAAGTCCGAGAAGCGTGGCGCGCTGCTGTTCTTCGGCAGGGCCAATTGCGTGGCCTGCCACGCGACGGCCGGCCAGTCGAACGAGATGTTCAGCGACTTCAACAACCACAACATCGGCGTACCCCAGATCGCCCCGGAGTTCGGCGTCGGCAAGGGTGACACCATTTTCGACGGCCCGAACGAAGACCAGGACTTCGGTAACGAACAGGTCACAGGCAAGTTTGTTGACCGCTACATGTTCCGCACCTCGCCGCTGCGCAACGTGGCGCTGCAGCCCGCGTTCTTCCACAATGGCGCGTTCACGCGGCTGGAGGATGCCATCCGCCATCACCTGGACCCGGCGGCCTCGGCGCGCCACTACGACGCAAAGAAAGCCGGCGTGGCGAAGGACCTCAGGCTGCGCCTGGCGCCCGCGGACCCGGTGCTCGCCACGCTCGACCCCTTGCTGGCCCTACCACTGCGCTTGAGCGAAGGCGAGATCGACGATCTGGTCAACTTTGTCGGCAATGGCCTGCTGGACAAGCGCGCCAACACGGACTCGTTCTGCGACAAGATTCCCGCCAGCCTGCCCAGCGGTATGAAACCGCTGCGCTTTGAGGGCTGTAGACAGTAGGCATTAGCGTTGTGCAATCCAGTGATCCAACGACAGCTTCCCAGGCCCATGCACCATCAGGTACAAGAAGACCGCCGCCCACGTGCCGTGGACGGGATAGGCATCTGGATAGACAAATATCTGGATAGTCATGGTCATACCAAGCAAGGCAAAAGCAGACAGGCGCGTTGCCAGGCCTAGCAAGAGCATCAGGGGAAAAAAGTGTTCGGCAAATGCGGCCATGGGTGCTGCGATTTCAGGCGCAATGAACGGCAGGCGATACTCATCCCTGAACAGGGCAATCGCCGAATCCGACAGGCGCGGCCAGCCCAGAGTGAACTCCCGCCCGACCAGGTCAATCGCCAGGCCCTGGATCTTTGTTTCGCCAGACTTCCAGAATACTGCTGCAATCGAGAATCGCGCCAGTAGCGCGACCAGCGAATTTGGCAAGTGTGAGCAGATGGAGACGAACCTGCGAATCACACTCGCCATCGAGAATGCACTGTTGGCTGGCGCGACGCTCGATCCTTCAATGCGCGTATTCATGGCGGTGTTCTCCGTTTGTGATCTGGGTAATGAGCCGCGAGCGGATCAGCATCGCCAGGCTGTTAACCAAATCAAATTGGCTGTCGTGGTTACCTGCAACGTCGGCGGCCTCGACCAGGGTATGGCCCTTTTGCAGGGTCCGGACAAACCTTCCTTCGCCTGCCGTCAATTCCAGGGTATCAACGTCCAGACCGTTTCTGACCACCAGTGCCGTCTGGGCCAATGCCGGATCGACCAAAGAAATGCACAGTGCTTCCTGGTGCGCTGCCCAAAGGGAAAAGACGGCAAATGGCGACTCGATCACATGCACCGACGGATGCAAGACCAGTCGCAAGGACAAGAGTTGCTGAGAGTCGGCCAGGGCGGCTTGCAGGGCATCAGTGTCGATGGATGGCACGTCGGCCGCGTGACAGGCGTGGACCCGACTCATTTCCAGTCGCGCCACGTCAGCCAGATAAGGCAGTGATCTCGCTGGTGGAAAAGTGTCAACAAAATCGGCGAAGCAGTCGCCGTAATAGGCCATGATGCGCGAACGGGGTGGATTTGCCTGCGCAAAGACCTTGGCCATGGCCCGGAAGAAGGGCTCCCCGACCAACTCCTGAACCACTGGAAAGGTGTCGGCCAAGGCATCGATCAAAGACACCATCACATTGTTTCGGTACACCGCGAAACGGACTTCTGGGTCAGATCCGTTCCAGGTCTTAAGCCCGCGTGGACAGGCCAGTTCGGGATTGAGCAAGGCCTGTGCGAAATTTGTCTGGTTATTCATGCCACTTCCGCAGCACGCTCAACATGCCACCTCATTGTTGTTGGTCGCGGCAAATTCCGTAACCGTTGCTCCGCCAGGCCGGCCTCGGCGAACAACACGGGCCAACTCGGCACGTCGCTATCACGTTCGATCAAGGTCGCCACGGCACCAGTCAGACCTAGCGTGAATGCATACAGGTCCCACACTGCCTGCGCGACCGGTGAGCCGTGACTGTCAATCAGCAACAGGTCGCCGTCGCCATCTTGCTGCCTGGCAAAACCTGCCAGATGAATCTCTGCAACCTGCGCCAGTGGCAGCGACTGAATGTAGGCGCGTGCGTCGCGCTGGTGATTGACGCTGCAGACGTAAACATTGTTTACATCCAGTAGCAACCCGCAACCGGTGCGACGTACCACCTCACTGAGAAAGTCGGCCTCGTCCATCGATGACTCGACGAACTCGACGTACGTGGCCGGGTTCTCCAGCAGCATGCGGCGTTTCAGGTGCGACTGCGTCTGGTCAATATGTTCACACACACGCTGCAAAGTGGCCGCCGTATAGGGAACTGGCAGCAAGTCATTCAGAAAAGTGTTGCCATGGGTTGACCACGCCAGATGTTCTGAGAAAGATTGCGGTTGATAGCGATCGAGCAAACTTGCCAGCGCATCCAGATGCCCACAATCCAACGGGGCCGCGACCCCAATCGAAAGTCCCACCCCGTGCACCGAGAGCGGGTAGCGCTCCCGGATGCGACTGAGGTAATGGTGAAACGGCCCGCCTTTGATCAAATAGTTTTCGGCGTGGATTTCAAAGAAGCCGATGTCGGGCTGCGTTGCGAGTATTTCCTGAAAATGCGCCGGTTTCAGACCCACGCCGGCGCGAGCCGGCAGCGACTGACCCGGCGCACCGGAGGGTCTGGCTGAGAAACCATGTGAAGTTTTCATGCCAGCTACTCCGTTAAGGTTACTGTAGATCAGACCTTGACTTCCTTGAATTCCTGCATCTGACCAAAGCCAGTTGGCGAGGTCCGGGAAGCCGTCTTTTCGCAGGTGCCCTTGGGAACCAGGGTCCAGGCGTTGCCCTGGTAGTCGATTTTTGAAGTTCCGGCGCAAGTTGTTCCTGCTCCCGCCTTGCAGTCGTTCTTGCCTTTGAGTGCAACGCCGAAGCATTTGTCTTTATCTGGCATCTGGGCCGCTGCGGGGGCGGCAGCGATGGTCAGGGCGGCGCTCATTGCCAGGGCCAGGGCGGCGGCGGTTGCGTAGCGCGCTGTATTGGTTTGCGTGGTCATCTCTTAGTCCTTTGATAAGTAAATTGGCAGGTTTGTCGACAGCGTGGTGGGAGGATTTCGTTCCATGCTGACTTGGTAGTCGCGCGGCTCGGCACTTTCTTACAGCGATATTGCTATAGAGCAAAAAACAGCAGGTCTTTCAAGTTAGCCGGATTACACTCGCCGGGCCACCATGACCGACGCCGCGAGCCCCTCTTTTGAACAGCAACTGGTTTCCCATAGGGACTACCTGCTGCGCTTTGCTCGACTTCAGCTAAGAAACGAGACCTGGGCTGAGGACGCCGTTTCCGAGACCGTGCTGGCGGCGCTCGCCAAGCCGCAGTCGTTTGCCGACCGCTCGCAGCTCAAAACATGGCTGGTCGGCATTTTGAAGCACAAGGTGATTGACGCTTTCAGACATCACCAGCGGGAGGTTTGTGGGCTTGATAATTCCGATGAAGACGACGCCGCCGATCCGATCGACTACCTTGGTTTCAAGGCGGATGGACACTTTTTGCAACAGCCGGCTGATTGGGGCAACCCTGAGCAGCAACTGAGCAGCCGCCAGTTCCTGGAGATACTGGATGTCTGCACCCGCAAATTGCCGCCTGTGCAGGGACGATTGTTCTTGATGCGCGAGTGGCTTGAGCTCTCCAGCGAAGAAATCTGTAAGGAACTGGAGCTAACGCCGACTAATTTGTATGTTCAATTACATCGTGCCCGGCTTCGGTTGCGCGAGTGTCTGGAACTGAACTGGTTTGCCAAGCCCCACGCCACATGATGCCATTTCATAGAACCTGCAAGGATGTCACCGCCCTGGTGATTGCGCGGGAAGACCGTGCGCTGCCTTGGCGCGAGCGGCTGGCGCTGCGCTTTCATATGGCGATTTGCGCGGCTTGCCCGACTTTCGAGCGCCAGGTCCTTACCATGCGCAACGCCATGAAGCAGTGGCGAAATTA
The DNA here is from genome assembly GCA_963750815.1 of uncultured beta proteobacterium. Classification (GTDB taxonomy): domain Bacteria; phylum Pseudomonadota; class Gammaproteobacteria; order Burkholderiales; family Burkholderiaceae_C; genus Rhodoferax. Next base: position 114,507 of record CAVVRS010000001.1, on the reverse strand, counting down.
CGAGGGTGATGAGTCAAGTCAGAAGCATTGAGCAGCGATTTCAATCAGTTGGGGACAGTGCACGCTCACTGCGGGTAGCCTTGGTCTGTCCCACAAAACCCCGTTCATCGCGAAAGTTTTACCGGCCTGGATTTTGCAAGGCCGGCTGATGGTACCGCAGGCTACATATTGCGCCGGTACTGCCCACCCACCTCAAACAAGGCATTGGTAATCTGGCCCAGCGAGCAGACGCGCACGGCGTCCATCAGCACCTCAAACACATTTTTGTTTTCAATCACGGCCTGCTGCAGGCGTTTCAGCATGGCCGGGGATTCCCTGGCGTGCAGCGCGTGGAAGTCCGCCAGGCGCTTGAGCTGATTCTGTTTTTCTTCGTCGGTAGAGCGGGCCAGTTCCAGTTTGTCGAGCACGGCGTCACCATGCGGGTTGCGGAAGGTGTTGACACCGATGATGGGCAGCTCGCCGGTGTGTTTGAGCATCTCGTAGTGCATGCTCTCGTCCTGAATGCGGCCACGCTGGTAGCCGGTTTCCATGGCACCGAGCACACCACCGCGCTCGGCGATGCGTTCAAACTCCGTCAGCACGGCCTCTTCCAGCAACTCGGTCAGCTCTTCGATGATGAAAGCGCCTTGTGACGGGTTCTCGTTTTTCGCCAAACCCCACTCACGGTTGATGATGAGCTGGATCGCCATGGCGCGGCGCACCGAGTCTTCGGTCGGCGTCGTGATGGCTTCGTCAAACGCGTTGGTGTGCAGGCTGTTGCAGTTGTCGTAAATGGCGATCAGCGCCTGCAAGGTGGTGCGGATGTCGTTGAACTGAATCTCTTGGGCGTGCAGGCTGCGCCCGCTGGTCTGAATGTGGTATTTGAGCTTCTGGCTGCGTTCATTGGCACCGTATTTTTCTTTCATGGCCACCGCCCAGATGCGCCGCGCCACGCGGCCCATCACGGTGTACTCGGGGTCCATGCCGTTGGAAAAGAAGAAGCTCAGGTTCGGCGCGAAATCGTCAATGTGCATGCCGCGCGCAAGATAGGCTTCGACAAAGGTGAAGCCGTTGGAGAGCGTGAACGCCAGCTGGCTGATTGGGTTGGCACCGGCTTCGGCAATGTGGTAGCCGCTGATCGAGACCGAGTAGAAATTGCGCACCCGGTTGTGCACAAAATACTCGGCAATGTCGCCCATCACCTTGAGGCTGAATTCGGTCGAGAAGATGCAGGTGTTCTGGCCCTGGTCTTCTTTCAGGATGTTGGCCTGCACCGTGCCACGCACGTTTTCCTGCACCCACTCCCTGATTTTCGCCAGTTCGGTATCAGTGGGTTCGCGCCCGTTATCCGCCTTGAATTTGTCGATATTCTGGTCGATCGCCGTGTTCATGAACATCGCCAGAATGCTGGGCGCCGGGCCGTTGATGGTCATGCTGACGCTGGTGCTGGGGCTGCACAAATCAAACCCGCCGTACAGCACTTTCATGTCGTCCAGCGTGGCGATGCTGACGCCGCTGTTACCGACCTTGCCATAAATGTCGGGGCGTGGATCGGGGTCGTTGCCGTACAGTGTGACCGAGTCAAAGGCGGTCGACAGGCGTTTCGCCGCCATGCCCGAGCTGAGCAGCTTGAAGCGTGTGTTGGTGCGAAACGCATCGCCCTCGCCGGCAAACATGCGGGTTGGGTCTTCACCTTCGCGCTTGAAGGCAAAAGTGCCCGCAGTGTACGGATAACTGCCGGGTACGTTGTCCAGCGCCAGCCACTTCAGGATCTCGCCGTGATCTTCAAATTGCGGCAGGCAGACCTTGCGGATGGTGGTGCCGCTTAAAGATTTACTGGTCAACGCGGTGCGGATTTCCTTGTCACGGATTTTGACCACGTACTCGTCGCCGGCATAAGCGGCCTGCATGGTAGGCCATTGCCCGAGCAATTTCTTTTCGGCCGCCCCCAGATGCGCCTCACGCTGGCCGGCCAGATCCATGACGGCCTGGTAGGCATTGGCTTTTTTTGGATCGTCGAGTTGCAGCATGCGGCCGGTTTCCCGCAGCTGCTGGATTTCCCGCGCCAATCTGGCCTGGGCGCGGGCACGCTTTTTGTAGCTGCGAACCGTGTCGCTGATTTCAGCCAGATAGCGGGTACGCGCTGCCGGCACCACCGGTGTCTGGTTGGTGCTGTGGCGCACCGATACCAGCGGCAGTCTGGACTGCGGCGCCGTCTTCAAACCCAGCTCAACGAGGCGGGCCTTGAGCGCCTGGTACAAGGCTGTAACACCATCATCATTGAAGCGCGCCGCCATGGTGCCGAACACCGGCATCTGGTCTGCTGGTGTGGTGAAGGCCTCGCGGTTGCGTTGCACCTGCTTGGCCACGTCGCGCAAGGCATCGAGTGCGCCTTTGCGGTCGAATTTATTGATGGCGACAAACTCGGCAAAGTCCAGCATGTCGATTTTTTCCAGCTGGCTGGCGGCGCCAAACTCGGGCGTCATCACATACAGCGGCACATCCACATGCGGCACGATGGCCGCGTCGCCCTGGCCAATGCCGGACGTCTCGACCACGATCAGATCAAAGCCGGCCACCTTGCAGGCGGCAATCACATCGGGCAAGGCGGCGCTGATTTCCGAACCAAAATCGCGCGTGGCCAGACTGCGCATGAAGACGCGCTGTCCTGAATCCACGGCCCCGCCGCCGCCGGGCCGCCCCAAGGCGGCGGACGCCCCCCCGGGGGCAGCGCAGCACGCGCAGCGGCAAGCGTGGGGGCCCAGGGACTTATGGCATTCATGCGGATACGGTCACCCAACAAGGCGCCACCGCTCTTGCGTCGGGACGGGTCAATGCTGATCAGCGCGACGCGCAAACTGTCGTTCTGGTCCAGTCGCAGACGCCGGATCAACTCATCGGTCAGCGACGACTTGCCGGCACCGCCGGTGCCCGTGATGCCCAGCACAGGCACTTTTTTGGTCGCTGCCAGCGTCTGTATTTCCTGCGTCAGCTTTGCCATTGGTTTGGACGGTTTTCCCTTGTTTTCACCGGCCGCTTTTTCATTCTCCAGCGCAGTAATCAGTTGCGCCAGGGCGCGCCAGCTCATCTCGCCGTGCCCCTGGATAGCCTTGATCTCGTGCGGTGCGTAGTCGGTCAAGTCTTTGTCGCAGCGCATCACCATCTCGCCAATCATGCCGGCCAGTCCCATGCGCTGGCCGTCTTCCGGACTGTAAATGCGGGCCACGCCATAGGCTTGCAATTCACGAATTTCAGGTGGCACGATGACGCCGCCACCGCCGCCAAAGACCTGGATATGGGCGCCACCGCGGCTTTTAAGCAAATCCACCATGTACTTGAAATATTCGACATGCCCACCCTGGTAGGAGCTGATGGCGATACCTTGCGCGTCTTCCTGCAGGGCGGCCGTCACCACTTCTTCGACACTGCGGTTATGCCCCAGGTGAATCACTTCGGCGCCCATGCTCATGAGAATGCGGCGCATGATGTTGATGGCGGCATCGTGGCCGTCAAACAGGCTGGCGGCCGTGACAAAACGCACCTTGTTAACAGGTCGGTAATGGCTTAGCGCCTTGAATTCAGCAGACAGATCGGTCATGGTGTGGCTCCGGCGACGGCGACAGGGTATGAGGTCAAGGCGAGCATCAGAACCGCCTTCGCTGACTTGACGTTTACGTAAACGTCAATCTTAACGTTATTCCATAAAAAAGGGGCGCTTGCGCGCCCCATGCGGGAAAACTGGTCCGGCCTGCGGCTACTTGTACAGCAACTCGGGCAGCCACATTCCAATCGCCGGGAAGATATAGAGCATGGCCAGCGCCACCACCTGGATCGCCATGAAAGGCAGCATGCCCAGGAAGATCTGGTTCAGCGTCACATGCGGCGGCGAGACGCCCTTGAGGTAGAACGCCGCCATGGCCACCGGCGGTGAGAGGAACGCTGTTTGCAGGTTTAACGCCACCAGCAAGCCAAAAAACAGCGGGTCAATGCCGAAATGCGGCAACAGAGGAATAAAGATCGGCATGAAGATGACAATGATTTCGGTCCACTCCAGCGGCCAGCCCAGCAGGAAAATGATGGCTTGGGCCAGCAGCATGAACTGGGTTGGCGTCATGTCAAGCGACAGTACCCAATGGTTGATGATCTCCTGGCCGCCGAGCAAGGCAAATGCCGCAGAGAAAATACTCGACCCGACGAACAGCCAGCACACCATGGCACTGGTCTTGGCAGTCAGAAACACCGATTCCTTGACCACTACGATGTTGAGCCGCCGGTAGGCCGCCGCCAGCAGCAAACCGCCCATGGACCCCATCGCCGCCGCTTCGGTCGGCGTTGCCAACCCGAAGACGATGGTGCCCAGCACCGCCATGATGAGCATCGCCAGCGGGAAAAACGACCCAAGCAGCATCTTGAAGATTTCCAGGCGGGCAAAGGTGAAGATGGCATAGAAAACCGAGAGGGCCGCAGCCCCGATGGCGAAGGTAATCCAGTAGCTCATCGGAGCCGGTACACGCTCGGCCGCACCCACGGCTGGCGCAGCTTTTGCCGCGATCGGCGGGGGCGTTACCGGAACCGGCTTCATTGCCACCTCGGCTGCCGGTGCTTCGCTGGCACCTTCAGCGGGCGGTTCCTTGAGCCCGTCCTGCTGGCCAGGCTCCTGCAAACCGCCACTTTCGACCTTGCTTTCCTCACCGCTAAAGCCGGTGCCCATTTCGACCACGTCGGCTGAAACGACCTCGACCGGCGCGGTCACCATGCGGTAGCTCAAACCCATCGCGACTGTGAAAACCAGTGCCGGCAACAAGGCGATAAACAACTGATAAGCCAGCGTGCGGGCGGGCACGTCAAGTTTGAGATTGCCTTTCAGGCCAGCGACCAGGCCGCGGATGACATTGCCACTGAAAGTCCGGGAAATGGTTGCGGCATATTCTGGCAACTGCACGACCCGATCTTCGGCCGACAGTGGGGGCGCCAGGCTGGGTTTGAGCTTGGCCACGACGATGATGTAGCCGACATACAGCGTCGCCAACATGATGCCGGGGAAGAAGGCGCCAGCGTACAGCTTGACCACCGAGACGCCGGCCGTGGCGCCATAGACGATCAGCAGCACCGAGGGCGGAATCAGGATGCCAAGGCACCCACCGGCAGTTATAGCGCCAGCGGCAAGCCGCGTGTTGTAGCCGGCTTTGAGCATGGCCGGAAAGGCCAGCAGACCCATCAAGGTCACCACGGCGCCAACAATGCCGGTGGCGGTGGCGAACACCGCGCAGGTAATCACGGTTGCCACGGCAAGCGAGCCGGGCACGCGAGCCATGGCCAGATGCAGACTTTTAAACAGTTTTTCGATCAGATTGGCGCGTTCAACCAGGTAGCCCATGAAGACAAACAGCGGAATCGAGATCAGCACGTCGTTGGACATCACGGAATAAGCCCGCTGCACCATCAGGTCCAGCGTTTGCTGTACCGCCAGCGCCGGATTCTGGCTGCGAAAGGCTAGCCAGGCGAACATCATGCCCATGCCCATCAGGGTAAACGCTGTCGGGAAGCCCAGCATGATGGCCACGACGATCAATCCCAACATCAACAGTCCCAAATGGCCATTGGTCATTTGCGAGGGCGCCGGCATCAGCACGAAAACGCCAATCACCACGGCCACCAGGATGGAGAGGCCAAACCAGATTTCTTTTTTCACTTGGGTGCCCCTTCCTGAGCGATCACAATCGCATCGAGCCTGGCGATGTCTTCATCTTTGACATTCACCATGTCTTTGAGTTTGTCAACGTCAACTTCCTCGACATCCTCTGCGCGCGATGGCCACTCTCCCTGTTTCAGGCAAATGACGCAACGCAGGATTTCCACCAGGCCCTGCACCAGCAACATGGCACCTGCCAGTGGGATGATGGTCTTGAACGGGTAGACCGGCGGACCGTCGGAAGTGATATTGGAAATCTCCTTGATGGCCCAGGAATCGGCAGCATAAAAGTAACCGGCCCAGGCCAGGGCAAACACCCCCGGAATGAAAAACAGGATGTAAAGGGCCAGATCCAGACCGGCCTGCAAACGCGGCGGGAAAAAGCCGTAAAGCACGTCTCCGCGCACATGGCCGTTCTTGGACAAGGTGTAGGCACCAGCCATCATGAACATGGAGCCGTACATCATGATCATCACATCGAAAGCCCAGGGATGCGGATGATCGAGCACATAGCGCGAGAACACTTCCCAGGAAATCATGAGCGTCAACGCCATGATCAGCCAGGAGAAAGTGTGCCCGACCCAGGTGCTCACCTTGTCAATGAAAAGAAATAGTTTTTGCATGTGCTGACTTGCTCAAAAAAATCGACCATCCAGACAGTGCCTGGATGGTCGAGGGGACTCACCAATCCTCAAGCCTTCTTCGCGGCGTCTTTCTTGGCGCCAAAGAAATGGTTCATCGCCATGCGCCGGTTAATGATGGTGTCCTGGTCCCATTTCACGGCACGCTCGGCAAAGGCTCTCTGCGATTCGACGATTTCCTTGAACAGCGGGTTTTCTGCGGACTTCTTCACCAGGATTTCTTCCCACAGTTTGAGCTGGTCCTGCAAAATTGAATCCGGGGTCTTGTAGAACTTGACCTTGTCTTTGGACTGAAGCTCGATGTAGTCCTTGGAATAGCGGTCAATCGCCTTCCAGGACATGTCGGCGGATGATGCTTCCACGGCACCGGCAATGATGGCTTTCATCTTCGGCGGCAGCGCATCGTACTTCGGCTTGTTAAACATGATCTCGAAGGTCTCTGCGCTCTGGTGGTAGCTCTGCAGCATGCAGACTTTGGAGACGTCAGGGAAGCCCAGCAGACGGTCGGAGGTGGCGTTGTTGAACTCGGCCCCGTCGAGCAAACCGCGGTCCATCGCCGGCACGATTTCCCCGCCGGGGAGCGCATTGACCGCTGCCCCCATGGCAGTGAACAAATCGATGGCCAGGCCATTGGTGCGGAACTTGAGACCTTTGAAGTCAGCTGACTTGGTGATCGGCTTCTTGAACCAGCCCAGTGGCTGCGTGGCCATCGGACCGTAGAGAAAGGACTGCACGCTGTTCATACCGATGGAGGCGTACAGCTTGGCCAGCAACTCCTGACCCCCACCGTACTTGTGCCAGGCCAGAATCATGTTGGCGTCCATGCCGAAGGCTGGACCGGAATTCCACAGCGCCAGTGCATTTTGCTTGCCGTAGTGGTAACCCAGGACCCCGTGGCCGCCGTCCAGCGTGCCCTTGGACACCGCCTCCAGCAGCCCGAATGCCGGCACTACCGCACCGGCTGGCAGCACTTCAATCTTGAGGTCGCCGCCGGTCATGTCATTGACCTTCTTGGCAAAGTCAAGCGCATACTCGTGGAAAATATCCTTGGACGGCCAGGTGCTTTGCCAGCGCATCGAAATCGGCCCGGTCTGCGCCTTGGCGATCATGGGGGCTGCCATGGCGCCGGCCGCTACGGCAGCGCCCTTGAGCAGATTGCGACGATGGCTGGTCTTAAGTTCGGTCATGCTTGTCTCCGGTTGTTGCTGAATGGACTAAACCGCTATCATTTTCTTTTTTGACAGCATCGTGTACAGGGTTATTACCAACAAACCCGGCCCTGCCAGCATTTTTTAAATCACAAGGTTTTTTATATTTTTTCAATCCATGGACATCCTCTGTCGCCAACGTGACTACGCCATTGGAAAGCCATCACCCTGCCCACGCTCATCATGAAGCCCCTCAATCCGCCCAACCCGAATTCAGCCAGCAACAGCCCCGTGCCACCGGCCGCGCTACCAGCGGGCATACGCCCGGCGCCCGACTATGCTGGCGACGTATCACCCCAACTGGCTTGCCAATGGTGGCAATCGGGTGCCGCCGTGCTGGTTGACGTTAGAAGCGACGCCGAACGTGAATGGGTCGGCTTTGTGCCCGGTGCCGTGGCGCTGGCCTGGAAACAATGGCCCGGCATGGCCATGAACAGCGCTTTTGACGCCGGTCTGCTGGCCGCTGTGCCCACCGGCCGGAAAGTGGTTTTGTTGTGCCGCAGCGGCGTGCGCTCGGTGGCAGCGGCCCGACGCGCCACCGAGTTGGGGCTGGAGGCTTACAACATCCTTGAGGGTTTTGAAGGCGACGCTGATATGAACGCACAACGCGGGCACCAGGGGGGGTGGCGATACCGCGGCCTTCCCTGGCGCCAGAGCTGACGCCACGGTGCCTTGGGTACCCGCCCTTTTGGGGATAATCGCGCCATGAAATTCCTGGCAATCGACGTCGGCAACACGCGCCTGAAGTGGGCGCTTTACGAAAACCCCCAGCGTCAGGCGCCGGTGCTGGCCCAGGGGGCCGAGTTTCTGGACAACATCGACAAGCTGGCCGAGGGAGTCTGGGCCACGCTGGTGCCGCCGCAGCGCATGCTGGGTTGTGTGGTGGCCGGCGACATTGTCAGGCGCCGGGTCGAAGAACAGATGGAACTGTGGGACGCCGCGCCGCAATGGGTGGTGCCCGGTACCGCGGAAGCCGGCATTACCAATGGCTACGACTTTCCAACGCGCCTGGGCGCCGACCGCTGGGTCGCCATGATAGGCGCCTGGCATTGCGCGCTGGCGCAAGGCCCGGCGCGGCCCATAGTCGTCGTCATGGTCGGCACTGCCGTCACCGTAGATGCCATTGACGCCAGCGGCAAATTCCTGGGTGGTTTGATCCTGCCGGGCCACGGCATCATGCTGCGCGCGCTGGAGTCCGGTACCGCCGGGCTGCATGTACCGACCGGCGACGTGCGCGAATTCCCCACCAACACCAGCGACGCCCTGACCAGTGGCGGTACCTACGCCATTGCCGGCGCGGTTGAGCGTATGGTGCAGCATGTGCGCAGCCACTGCGGCGCCGAGCCCAAATGCATCATGACTGGTGGCGCGGGCTGGAAGATGGCGCCCAGCATGTCGGTGCAGTTCGAGCTGGTCGACAACCTGATCTTTGACGGGCTGCTGGAGATGGCAGAACGTCGTTTTACCCATAAAATTGGCCTCTAGGCACCGCGCAGCTTGCGTAGACAGCTATTTATTTTATAGCAGTCGATAGGCGTGGCAACACCCCCGTTGCCTTGAAAATCTGACCTGACGGCCTGTTTCTGGAAGGTACAGGCGCCAGGGCGCTGGACCACATCGAGCTGGCCGGCAGTCACCTGTCGAGGCGTTAGGCCAAAGGCTTCAGCCACTCCTCGGCCAGTCGCACCCAATAGGTTGCGCCCAGCGGAATCAGCGCATCATTGAAGTCGTAGCTGGCGTTGTGCAGCATGCAGGGGCCGCCGCCGTGACCCAGCTCGCGGTGGCTGCCGTCGCCATTGGCAATGAAACAGTAGCAGCCCGGCTTGGCCAGCAGCATGTAGGAGAAATCTTCGGCACCCATGGTCGGTTCCTGTGCCTGCACGTTGGCGGCGCCGACGATACCGGCCATCACCTGGCGCGCAAATTCGGTTTCGGCGGCACTGTTGAGGGTGGGCGGGTAGTTGCGCTCAAATTCAAAGTCGCAACGCATGTCAAAGGCGGCACAGGTGTGCTCGGCGATGTGGCGCATGCGCTGCTCAATCAGGTCCAGCACCTCCAGACTGAAGGTGCGCACCGTGCCCTGCAGCTCACAACGGTCGGGGATGACATTGGTGGCCTCGCCGGCATGGATCATGGTGACCGAGATGACACCGGCATCAACCGGTTTCTTGTTGCGGCTGATGATGGTCTGAAATGCCTGCACCAGCTGGCAGGCGACCGGCACCGGGTCGAGCCCGTTGTGGGGCAGGGCGGCGTGCCCGCCCTTGCCGTGAATGGTGATCTTGAACTCGTTGCTCGACGCCATGACCGGCCCCGGGCTGGCGGCGAATTTGCCTACTTCATCGCCCGGCCAGTTGTGCATGCCAAACACCGCCTGCATCGGGAATTTGTCAAACAAACCGTCCTTGATCATCTCGCGCGCGCCGCCGCCACCTTCTTCAGCGGGTTGAAAGATGAGGTACACGGTGCCATCAAAATTTCGGTTTTCCGCCAGGTGCTGGGCTGCCGCCAGCAACATGGCGGTGTGGCCGTCATGGCCGCAGGCGTGCATCTTGCCGGCATGCTGGCTGGCGTGGCTGAAAGTGTTGAACTCCTGCATCGGCAGCGCATCCATGTCGGCGCGCAAGCCAATGGCACGCGGCGAGGTACCGCTCTTGATGATGCCCACAACACCCGTGGTGCCCATGCCGCGGTGCAGCGGAATGCCCCACCCGGTCAGCTTGCTGGCCACCAGGTCAGCGGTGCGGGCCTCTTCAAAACACAACTCGGGGTGGGCGTGAATGTCGCGGCGAAGGCTGGCAATACCGGCTGCCTGGGTCACGATGGAATCAATAATTTTCATGGGGTCTCCTGCGCCCAAGTCTATAACCAAGCCAAAATAGCTGCACACTTTGACGCAAAACCCATGAACCCCATATCCGCCTCCCTGACAGACCCCACCGCAAAGCTGGTGATAGGCGCCTGCCCGCACGACTGCCCCGACACCTGCTCCATGCTGACCACGGTGGCCGGCGGCATCGCCATCAAGGTGCAGGGCAACCCGGACCACCCGCACACCGATGGCGCCCTGTGTACCAAGGTGTCGCGCTACCCGGAGCGCACGTACCACCCCGAGCGCATCCTGTACCCGCTCAAGCGCGTGGGGGTCAAGGGCGCGGGTCAGTTCGAACGCGTGAGTTGGGACGCCGCACTGCACGACATCGCGGCCAGACTCAAAGCCATTGCCGGCCGGGGGCCGGACGCGGCGCAGGCCATCCTGCCCTACAGTTACGCCGGCACCATGGGACTGGTGCAGGGTGACAGCATGTCGATGCGCTTCTTTCACAAACTGGGCGCCTCGCTGCTGGACCGCACCATCTGCTCGTCGGCCGGCGGTGAGGCGCTGGTACAGACGCTGGGCGCCAAGGTCGGCATGCGGGTGGAATTTTTTGCCGAGTCGAAACTGATCCTGATCTGGGGCAGCAACTCGATAGCCAGCAACCTTCACTTCTGGCGTTACGCGCAAACCGCCAAACGCAACGGGGCCAAACTGATTTGCATCGACCCGCGCAAGACCGAAACGGCCGACAAATGCCACGCACACATTGCCCTGCTGCCGGGCACCGATGGCGCGCTGGCGCTGGCGCTGATGCACCAGCTCATCACCCATGATTGGCTGGACCATGACTACCTGGCGCAGTACACACTGGGCTGGGACGCGCTGCGCCGCCGCGCGCTGCAGTGGCCCCCCAAGCGCGCCGCGCTGGTCTGCGGCATCCCGGCCACACAAATCAGCGACCTGGCGCGCGACTATGGCGCCTGCGTGGCCAGCCGCGCGCCAGCCGCCATCCGCATGAACTACGGCATGCAGCGCGTACATGGGGGTGGCAATGCCGTGCGGCTCATTGCCTGCCTGCCGGCGCTCACAGGCGCCTGGCGTCATCGCGGCGGCGGTGTACTGCTGTCGAGCTCAGGCGCGTTTCCGATCAACAAGACGGCCCTGCAACGGCCTGATCTGCTGGCCGGCAAAACGCCGCGCACCCTCAACATGAGCACCGTCGGCGACGTCCTGCTACGCCCGACCAGCCCTGACTTTGGTCCGGCCATCGAAGCGCTGATCGTCTACAACAGCAATCCGGTGGCGATTGCACCCGAGTCCGCCAAAGTAGTGCAGGGTTTTGCCCGCGACGACCTGTTTACCGTGGTGCTGGAGCATTTTCAGACCGACACCGCCGACTATGCCGACTACCTCCTGCCCGCCACGACGCAACTGGAGCACTGGGACGTGCATGCCAGTTACGGCCATACCGATGTCTTGCTGAACCGCCCGGCCATCACGGCGCAGGGCGAGGCCAAACCGAACACGCAGATCTTTCGCGAACTGGCCCAAAAAATGGGTTACCTGGAGCCCTGCTTTGCCGACGACGACGCCGCCCTGTGCCGCATGGCCTATGGCGATGCCGTCGATTTTGACGAGTTGCTGGAAAAGGGTTTCGCCTCACTGGCAACGGCCGAGGCGCCATTTGCCCAGGGCAACTTCCCGACGCCGTCGGGCAAATGCGAATTCGTCAGCGCGCGCCTGGCTGCGCAGGGACTGGACGGGCTGGCGGATCATGTACCCAACCATGAAGCGTTCAACACGGCGCCCCGTTACCCGCTGGCCATGATCTCGCCACCGGCGCGCAATTTTCTGAACTCGACATTCGTCAACGTCAAAAGCCTGCGTGACATTGAAGGCGAACCGCTGCTCGAAATGCACGCCACCGACTCCGCCGCACGCGGTATCCAGAGCGGCCAGATCGTGCGCGTCTTCAACCCGCGTGGCAGCTACCGCTGCATGGTGCACGTGTCGCCGCGCGCCCGCCCCGGCGTGGTTAACGGTCTGGGTGTCTGGTGGCGCAAACTGGGCCTGGACGGCACCAACGTGAACCAGCTCACCAGCCAAAGACTAACCGACCTGGGCCGCGCCCCGACGTTTTACGATTGTCTGGTGCAGGTTGAACCAGAGTAGCCACCGCAGCGCTCGGGTCACGCAAGACTGGCCACTAAAGACTGCTGACAAAGGTTGCCACGTCAGGATGCAAGCGTGGCGTTTTTCTTTTTGAAACCGTGCCCACGTTGACAAAGCAAACCGCCTCTTCTTCCAGTGCCAGTTGAAAGAGGTCGCGCATCCGCTTTGATTGCATGGCCTGGCCGCTGGTCAGGCTGCTGCCAAAACCCTGACTGAGCGCGCTCAGCAACAGGTTCTGGATGGCGGCCCCCATGGATACCATACGTTCCAGTACGGGAATGTCGGGTTCGCGAGGGCCAAGACGCGCCACCGCCAACATCAAAAATGGAGCGCGATGCGCTTTCTCGCGCGCAGCTTCAATTTGCTCCAGGGTGGCACTCGCATCTCGGTCGATTAGCGCCAGGGCGAACACCTCCGCCAGCTCACTGCGCTTGTGCGCTGGCACGGTAACAATTCGCCAGGGCGTCAATCGTCCATGATCTGGTGCCGCGGCGGCGGCCCTGAAGAATTGTTCGACTTGCCCGGGGCTCGGTCCGGGTGCTTCAAGTCTTCTGGGCAAAATGTTTTGTCTCGAGGTTATAAGGGCCTCCGCAAAACCAGCTTCCTGGCACAAGAAGGCAACCGGGCTCGCTGCAACCTCACTGGCTGAAAGACTGTCGGAGAACTGCAATGACCCGCCCACTTTTATCTCCTGGAATACACATTCACTTTCAGCCAACCAATGCACAGGGGTGGCAAGCGTCAAGCGTAACGCCGATCCTTAAACGAAATCGTCGCTTTGTAGTCATCAACACTGCCGATGCGCTTGATACTGGCCCAGGTACCCTTGTAATAGGGCACCACGTTGCGATCAACCCAGTTGGTGACAACGTCACCATGTACACCCTTGATGTAACCAAACAGCATGAAGGTGTGGCCCGGCTTGAGCGACTTCAGTGGGTAAGCCATGGCATAGGTGCTGCCGAAGTCATTAAACACCTCCACCACATCACCGCCAGAGACTCCGAGCTGGCGGGCATCTTCGAGATTCATCTCGATAAAAGCCATCGGAATGCGGTCACGCACAAAACTGTTGTACTGGTCGTGGTAGGCGGTCTGCCAGACTTCGTTGGCACGGCCTCCGTTAATCCAGTACTTGTGTTTTGCCTTCTGCTCCGCCACCGGCATTGGCAATCCGTTCCAGGGTGCCGGTTTGAATTCAGCACGACCATCCTTGGTGTCAAATTTCCCATCGGCGTAGTGAATTTCGGTGCCGATCAGCTTGTCTCCCTCGACCCGCTTGATGGGCAACTGAACGCCGTTATTGCCCGCCTTGCGCAACAAGGCGTAAGTTGCCAGGTAACCGGTATCGCCACCTTGACTGTCGATCGGCCCGACACCGGGACGCCCGGCGCGGCGGAAACCGTCGTTGAAAGCATCTTCTTCTGTCTTCCAGTCAAAGCCGTCGAAACGCCTGGCCATATCTGCCTTGCCATCGCGCAGGTACATGGCCTTGAGCGTGTTGGCAATCTCGGCGGCAATCAGGCAGTTGGCCTTGGCTGAACCCGGTGCGTCCATGAATTTTTCTGACAGCCGCAAGCGGCGCTCACCGTTCATGGAAGTCAGGTTGATTTCACCAGGCTGAGCGGCCGGGAACATCAGATGGCAATCATCCGAGATGGTTGTCGGGTACAGATTCATGGCAGCAACAAACAAGCCACCCTTGTTCTTGCAAGCGTCATAAATCACGTCAATTAATTGCTCGACGCTGGCACCCTTTGCGTTGGCCACTGCGTCGTTAACAATGCGGGAGCGCTGGCGAAGTGCCTGACGATGCTGTTCCGCGTTCAGGGTGGTCTGGAATGGATTGGTACCCCACAAGGTGTACATCAAGCCCTTGCCAGCGATGACTTCCTGATCAATGTAGATTTTCTTGTCACCCGGGTACGGAGGTCGGGTGTAGCCCTCCTGATGGCCTCCCAGCCGGCAAACGCCGGTGCCGCGGCGACCGACGTTTTGCGTCGCCAGCACCAGGCTGACCAGCGCGCTCTGGATCACGTAATTGTCATTGCCCCAGATGATGCCTTTTTCATAGGCGTGAAAGGTCCGCGGGCGGTGGCCGGATGCCTTGGGTTTGTAAGCCCAGTCAGCGGCCTGCTTCAACATCGCCACCGAAATTCCGGTCGCCTTGGCACCGTCTTCCAATGACATGCGGTTGGACTTGACCGCTTCGTCAAAGCCTTTGGTGTGATTGCCGATGAACTCCTTGTCGTGCCAGCCTTGTTCAACGACGTAGGTGAAAAGTGTGTTGAAGAGTGCGGTGTCAGAGCCGGGCTCAATGTCCAGGTGCAGCACGTTTTCCTTGCCCGCCACTTGTTCGCTGATGGCTACCGTGGCAGTGCGCCGCGGGTCCACGATGATGACCTTGGCGGCCGCCGCACTCTCGCCCGGGAAGCGTTTCTTTTTCTTGTCAACGGTGCCACCGTTGAGATTGGGTACCCAATGATTCAGGAAGTAATTGGTTTGGGTTTCATAGGGGTTGGCGCCGGTGCAGATGATGGTGTCTGCCAGCTGGGCATCTTCGTAGCTGTTGTTGAGCTCGCCAACACCCATGTCGCGCGTCGCATGACATTCCGAGTTGTAAGCCGGCCGGTTGTGAATGCGCACCATCGGGGTTTGCAGGGCACTGAACATGAGCTTGCCAGTGCCCCAGGTGTTCTCGAAGCCACCACCGGCACCGCCATGGTCAAAGCAGTCGTAGAACAACCCGGACGGGCCATCGTTGTCGAGGATTTTTTTTGTCAAACCAGCATACAGGGCCATGGCGCTTTCCCAACCGGTGTCAAACCACTGGTCGCCACGGTAGATCCGCGGGTTCTTCAGGCGCTCCTTGGAGATGCCATCGTGCGCGTACATGTAGGAAGCCATCTTGCCGCCCCGCGTCGACGACAGGCCGCTGTTCACCACACACTCCTTGTCCGGCACGATCATGATGTTCCAGCGCTTGCCCGACTTGTCGCTGATGGTGTTGGTCATCGCCTTGGTCATGATGATGCCCATGGGTGGCACCTGCCGGGTGAAGTCCACGCCTAGTGCATTCTGGCTTGCGGGCCGGCCCCCTTCCTTGTTGGCGTCCCACTTGTAAACGTTGTAGCCGCAGCCGACGATACAAAAGTGGCAAGTCATGTTGCTCTTTTGAGCATCTTTCGGAGGTAGCGCGATACGGTCATTGATGTTGGTTGACATGTTGTGCTCCTCAGAGAATGTTGGACTGGCGGCCGTAGATCAAGCCGTCGACACCAATGGCGTGAACAGCCCCCGTCTTGGCGTCGTATTCGAGTTTGATTTTTGGTAGATCTTCTGTCGCTTGACCACACACCATCTGCCCGCCGTTCTCAGGATCGAAAATCGAAAAGTGGCAACCGCATTTGAAGGTCCGGCTGCCACCGTCATAGGCAACCGGGCAACCCATGTGGGTACACATCGAGCTGTAGGCGACGATGTCGCTGTTGGGCCCGACGCCACCGGGCACCGGATTGCCCATGCGAATCGCATAGCAGGGCGAGCTGGCATCGGGGTAACTAAAGCTTACAGCCTGATTCACCGGCATGGTGCCGGCCTTGCCCACTGCCTTTTTCGGATACGCCAGTGTCGTAGCGCTATTGGTTGCTACAGGCGTTGCTGCATCCGCGCTATGGATAGGAATTACAACGGCGCCGACTGCTGCTGCGACACTGCCGCTGGACTTTAAAAAAAATCGGCGGCCAACTTTCACGTCTTCCATGTTGTCTCCTCGTTATAAATATATGACACACATCATCCGCAAGGGACATGCCAAATATTTATTCCAATGAAATCAAAGGGTTGTGAAAATTTCAACCGTTTGATGGGTGGATTTGGTAACATTCACAAAAATATACAGTTTCGTTTTCGTAACAAACTGGAGACATATTTATGGATCGCAGAGACTGCGTTCAGGCGCTGCTTGCCTGCGGCTGCGCCACCTTCACGGCCAAGGTAGCGGCGGCTGAAGATCGATTGCGCATCGGATTGACCCCGGTCATTCTGGCCGATCAGGTTGCCTTTCTTTCTCGCTGGGGGGTTTATCTCTCAGCGCGGGTGGAGTGCGAGGTGAGCTTTGTGGCGCGGGAGTCTTACCGGGTCATTCTGGACATGCTGTTTTCGGGGCAGATCGATGCAGCATGGATTTGTGGCTACCCGTTTGTCCGCTACGAGTCAGATCTGTCCCTGCTGGCGGTGCCACTTTATTGGGGCCAACCAACCTACCAGGCCTACTTGATACGTTCACCAACAACTTCCTTGCCGATCAACGGCTGGGCCGATTTGCGCGGCAAAGTGTTGGCCTACTCTGACCCTTTGTCGAACTCCGGCTGGCTGGTGGCGCAGGCTCAACTGGTCAGGGCAGGGCTGACCGCAGGCGACCTGAAACGTTCGTTTTTTGCGCACGGCCACCGCAATGTCGCAGAATCCGTCGCGGCGCATCTGGCGCATGCCGGGTCCATCGACGGCTATGTCTGGGAAACCATGCGCCAGCAAGGTATGGCCGCCGTGGCGCAAACCGAGGTGGCGTGGAAATCTGACGCGTTTGGCTTTCCACCCCTTGTGACAAAACGAGGCGCTTCGCATCCGTTTCTCACAAGGTTGCAACAAGCACTCCTGTCCATGCCACGTGATGCTATTGGCAGAGACTTGTTGCACGCCCTGAATCTGACTGGCTTTACGGAAGGCACTGCCGGACTTTTCGACTCGATCCGACGTCAGGCACAAAGTGTGCCGGGCAGCGGCGTGGTGGCCTGATGCTCAGGCGCCTGCCTTACCGGGTGCAAATTCCGCTAGGTCTGTCACTGGCGGTTTTGATGACGGCCTTGCTGGTAACGGCCGCGGCCGCACGACTTTCAGCAAGCAGCGCGCGGCGCGAAACGCTGGCCACACTTGATCGGGCCGTGGTGTTACTGGTCGCGCAGGCCCGTCCCTTGCTGGTTGCCGATGACGTCTTTCGCACTTTTGCCTTGCTGCGCGACACCGCAGCACTGATTCCAGGCGCTGCCACCGACAACACGAGACTGGCGGTACTGGATGCTCAAGGCAGGGTGTTTGCGGCGTCCGACCCAGTCCGGCTTGAAACGGGACGCCTCGTTCTGGGCCAGACCTGGCATGGTCAGCCGATGCCGACCACTCAGGAAATCGTTGGCGGACAACGAATGGATCAAAGTGACAGCGCCGTCATACTGCTGGCACCCATTCGCAGTGAAGATGGACAAACTCTGGGCTGCGTGTTTATGGAAGTGGAAGCGCCGGTTTTCACACCCGATTGGCTGGCCTTGACCAAAACCGCCTTGATCGGGATTGCGCTGGCCGTGGTATTCCTCGTCCCGGCGGGGTGGTGGGTCGGGAAACGCATGACCCGTCCGGTCGCGCAATTGGCCAAAGTAATTGAACGCATTGGTCATGAGTCCCCGCGCAATCTGCGTCCCGACATACCTCGATCCAACGACCCCGAACTCGGCCTGATTGGCAACGCAGTGCTGCAATTGATGAGTGAACTGGAACAACGTGAGAAAGCCGAGGCGCGCGCGCTGACCACGGAACGGCTGGCGGCGGTCGGCAGATTGACGGCGGCAGTCGCGCATGAAATCAATAACCCGCTGGCGGGACTTCTTACCGCCACCCAAACACTTCGTCTGCACGGTGGTTCAGAAAGCATCCGGCAGAGCACCCTCAGTTTGCTGGAGCGTGGCTTACAGCAAATTCGCACCACTTTGGCAGCCTTGCTACCGCAAGCGCGTATTGAGGACCGCCCGCTGGAGCCCGGTGACCTGGACGATGTCATCACCTTGATACAAACCACGGCGACCAGGGAAACTGTCCGTCTCAACACGCAGCTCGATGTTGAGTCTGCCCTGCGGGTGCCGTCTGCACCGTTGCGGCAGGTCATGCTCAACATGCTGCTCAACGCCCTCAAGGCCGCAGGCGAAAACGGGCATATCGAGGCCGTTCTCAAAGCCGATGCTGAAAGAGTCCAGTTTTCCGTATTCAACTCCGGACAAGTCCTCAGCCATGCCAAATTCCGGGAAACGTTGGCGTCTCAAAGCGACGGTGACCCACGCGGCTTTGGCTTATGGGTCTGCCAGGAACTGGCGAATCATTACGGCGGCGGCTTTGAACTGGATCAGTCTGCGAACAGGGGTACCCGGCTTGTTTTTTGGCTGCCCAACCGTGAAGCTCAGGAGAGAACGACGTGAAACATGTCCTGCTTATAGAGGATGACGCGATCATGGGCGAGTCGCTCGCTCAACGACTCGAACTGGAAGGCTTGAAGGTCCGCTGGTGCCGCAGTCTGGCCGAGGCCGAGGGCCACGTGACACAGATCAACGCCGCTGTCATTTGCGACGTTCGTCTGCCCGATGGTCTGGCCACGGACTGGTTTGTGCAATTACCCACTATGGTGCGCACGATGCCGTGGTTTTTCCTGACCGGCTATGGCAGCGTGAACGACGCCGTAACGGCTGTGCGCGCAGGCGCGCGGGAATACCTGACGAAACCTTTCGATATCGAAAAACTGGTCGGTCTGGTACAGGGGGCGCTGGCAAGTACACCGGCGCAGGACGAGAAAGTGGTGTTGGGGATTTCGCCCGCCATGCGCAAAGTTGAAGCCATGGTCGGCAAGGTGGCACAGCAAAAAGTTTCCGTACTACTTAACGGCGAGTCGGGTGTTGGCAAGGAGGTTGCCGCTCAACTGATTCACAGCCTTGACCCACGTGTCGGCAAGGGTGATTTTGTCGCGGTCAATTGCGCTGCCATTCCTGAAACCATGCTGGAGGCGGAGTTTTTTGGCTACGAAAAAGGAGCCTTTTCTGGTGCGGCACGCCAGCACAAAGGCTATCTGGAACGGGCCGACCACGGCACTTTGTTTCTGGACGAAGTGGGTGAACTTCCTGCCAGCATGCAGGCCAAGTTGTTACGGGTTTTGCAGGAGAAGTGCTTCTTCAGGCTGGGAGCCGAACGAACCACCCACAGCGACTTTCGTGTCGTTGCTGCCACCAATCGCGATCTGTATGCAGACATGAGCGCAGGCAGTTTTCGTGAAGATCTGTTCTATCGCCTTGCCGTCATCCGCATTACATTGCCGGCGCTGCGCGAGCGCCCGGAGGACATCCGCTGGTTAACCGAGCGCCTGCTGGCCAGCATGGTGATTGAACAAGGCCGGCCGCTGGCCATGTCCGAGACATTTCTGCGCGACATCATGGGTCGTGACTGGCGTGGCAATGTGCGCGAGCTGCGTTCTTACCTGGAGCAAGCCGTCGTGCTGAGTGATGCCGGGGTTCTCGACGAGCCATTGGCAGACCACCCCAACAGCGGTATTCAGGCGATACCGCAGTCTGAGGCAATCATTACCTTGCAGGCGATGGTTGAAGAGGCCGAGCGTATCCACATCCGCAAAGCCTTGAACCGGTGCGAAAGCAGCGTCGGCAAGACGGCCGACCTGCTGGGTATTTCACGCAAGACACTGTGGGAAAAAATGAAACGCCTCGCCATCAGCATCTGAGAGCCTGCGGACTTCCCGGAACAAATCAACGCGCGACAATATGTCACTGGCGATCGCTCTGATTTCACTATAATTTTTATAGCTGTTTACGCATACTGCATAAGGTCTAACAGCCTATTTGATGTGTATTTTTGGTGCCGCTGTGGCTTTTTCCGTGTTGACTCGTCCTGACTGGCATGACGACCGTTGATTCTCCACTCAAAAGCCAGGTGAGACGTTGCAGTTCTGCCACTACGATTCACCCAAGGTTCTGATGCTATTTGACGGAATCCAGGAAAATCTGCTGCGGTAGCGCAGCGCTTTGGATTCTCCCTTTTGACGCCTCGGTCAGGTCTGCGCCTTATGATGATTTCAAGGAATCGCCCCATGAACTCACCGATCCACGCATTCAGCGAACTGTTTGCCCAGCTGGGACTGGCGTTTGACGAAGCTGGCATCCGGCAGTTTCTCGACACGCACTCGCCGCTGGCGGCTGGCGTGCGACTGCCCGAGGCCGATTTCTGGACACCGGCGCAGGCGGCCTTCCTGTGTGAGTCGGTCGGGCAGGATTCGGACTGGGCCGAGTTGGTCGATCAATTGAGTGCCTCGCTTCGGGGTCCGGAAAAAACGAATAAATGACTGCAGAACACAACCACGCCCCGGCCAACTTCAACCGGGCGTTTGCCACAGGCATTGCGCTCAACATCGTTTTTGTCGCCATCGAGGCGTTTTATGGCTGGCGCGTCAACTCGCTGGCTCTGTTGGCCGATGCTGGGCATAACCTGAGTGATGTGGCGGGGCTGGTGCTGGCCTGGGGCGGCGCGCTGGCGGTCAGGCTCAGGCCTGACGCGCGCCATACCTACGGCTGGAAGCGCGCGACGATTCTGGCAGCCTTTGCCAATGCGCTACTGCTCCTGATGGCCATCGGCGCGCTGGCCTGGGAAGCAGTTGGCCGGCTGCTTGCGCCGCCAGTTCCTGCCAGTGTGCAGGGCGTCACCATCATGCTGGTGGCCGGGATCGGTATTGTGATCAACACCGCCACCGCCCTGTTGTTCATGCGTGGTGGCGAGAACGACCTGAATATTCGCGCTGCCTTCACGCACATGGCCGCTGATGCGCTGGTGTTGGCCGGCGTCGTGGTTGCCGGCGCGCTGTCATTGTGGGCCGGATGGTCATGGCTCGACCCGATGGTTAGCCTGGCCATCGCGGGCGTCATATTGCTGGGTACCTGGGGCTTGTTCAAGCAGTCGCTGCACCTGCTGTTTGACGGCGTACCCGACAGCGTCGACCCGCTGGCGGTTCAGGTCTGCCTGGCGGCTTTGCCGGGTATCACACGGGTGCATGATTTGCACATTTGGGCAATGGGTACTTCGCACATTGCCCTGACGGCCCATCTGGTGATGCCGCAGGGGCAACCAGATGATGCCTTCCTGAAACTCGCCAATGACCAGTTGCATAGGCAGTTCAATATCACCCATGTGACTTTGCAGGTCATGCAAGAAGCGTTCACCACCGCCTGTACCCATGAACACTGAACGAAAAACAACCCCGTTAGCTACGCAAGCTGGGTCCCGCTGCCAGCGGCACGGACGTGTTCCGGGCAGACTACTTACTCCAGAACTGAGGGCGGTGGTTTTGCCCCGGTAATAGCCGTACTTGATAATGTACAAGAAATTTATCCTATTGAAAACTCTGTAACTTATTGATTTATATTATATTTTCTTGAATTTCCGAAAATATGTATATAAACTATGTACTTGACTGGAGGCTTGGCCTGTCAAATTTCCGCTGCATGCCTCAAAATAAAATCTAACTCATTGATTACATTGGTTTTTTTTAATATTTTCTTGGTTGGCACACGGTTTGCTTTGAGATTGGCAGTGTATCAACCGATTTATTGAAGGAGAAATATCATGAGTGCACTGCGTAAAGTTCTGGTTGTGGATGACGACGCCATCGTTGGCAAGAGTTTCGACCGGGTCCTTTCAAAAAGGGGTTACGTTGTAACAACGGCTCAAAACGCCCACGAAGCCCTAAAACAAATTCGCGAGCAGGCGTTTGACGTCGTCTTTACCGATATCAAGATGCCCGGCATGGACGGGGTCGAGTTGGCCGAGCGCGTCAAGGCCAGTCAGCCGTGGACGCCCGTGGTCATCATTACCGGCTACGGCAGCACCGCCAATGAAGAACGGGCCAAGGCAGCGGGCGTGTCCGACTTCATGCGTAAACCACTGTCGCCGGAAATGATTGAAGAAAGCGCCCTCAATGCGATTCGCGCACCAACACCGGTGATCCTGGCGGCAACGCCGATCAGCGAAGTTGAAAAAGCCACTGTCGAGGAGATTGAAGAAGGCAGCAGGATCAAGAACATCGCCCTCTTCCTGGCCGCGCCCTTCATCGGACTGGCCTATGCGCTGATGCTTCCGCTGGTGGGTCTGGGCATGCTGGCCTGGACTGGCTGGAAGGCGCTGGTCGCCATCCCTGAGGCAAGAAAAACGCTCAACGACATCAAAAAAGTTGTCCTTTTGCTTGGCACTCCCTTCATCGGCCTGGCCTATGCGGTAATGTTGCCCTTCGTTGGTATTGCCATGCTGCTCTGGGTTGGCGGCAAGGCCCTGGTGGCGACCAAGGCAACCGCCTGATCCATTGAACCGAAACCAGAAAAATGGTCAACGTGCTCCCGGCGACCCACCGGGGGCATTTTTTATTTGTTATGGGCATCAAGCGGCGCCGCGTTCGTACCAGCCCCTGGAATTGTTGACGATATAAACGACCAGCAGCATCACCGGCACTTCAATCAGCACGCCAACCACTGTGGCCAGCGCTGCGCCCGAGTTGAAGCCAAACAGGCTGATGGCAGCGGCGACCGCCAGCTCAAAGAAGTTGGAGGCGCCAATCAGCGCCGAGGGGCAAGCAATGTTGTGCTTTTCACCCACCGCGCGGTTCAGCCAGTAGGCCAGCGCCGAGTTAAAAAACACCTGAATCAGAATCGGCACCGCCAGCAAGACAATCACCAGTGGTTGTTTCAGAATTGCTTCGCCCTGAAAGGCAAACAGCAGTACCAGCGTGGCCAGCAGCGCGCTGATGGACCAGGGGCCGATTTTCACCATCGCCGCGTCAAACGCCGCTTGCCCTCTGGCCAGCAAGAACTTGCGCCACAGCTGCGCCAGGATCACCGGAATGACGATGTACAGCAGCACCGAAATCAGCAGCGTGGCCCATGGCACGCTGATGGCCGAGATGCCCAGCAAAAACGCCACCAGCGGCGCAAACGCGACCACCATGATGCTGTCATTCAAAGCCACTTGCGACAGGGTAAACAGAGGGTCGCCGCCGGTAAGCCGGCTCCAGACAAACACCATCGCCGTGCAGGGTGCAGCGGCCAGCAATATCAGGCCGGCGATATAGCTGTCCAACTGGTCCGCAGGCAGCAGCGGGGAAAAAAGATGGCGGATGAACAGCCAGCCGAGAAAGGCCATGGTGAATGGCTTTACCAGCCAGTTGACAAACAGCGTGACGCCGATGCCTTTGACGTGGTGGCGCACCTCATGCAGCGCGCCAAAGTCCACCTTGACAAGCATCGGAATAATCATCACCCAGATCAGCACACCGACCGGCAGGTTCACCTTGGCCACTTCCATGGCGCCAATGGTCTGGAACACGCCCGGCAGCCACTGACCGAGCGCAATGCCGACGATGATGCACAGGAATACCCACACGGTCAGGTAGCGCTCGAACACGCTCATACGTGCGCCAGCGGCCTGTTTGGCCGTTACTTCACATTGCACACTCATGGTCTCATTCCCTGGACAGGTCGCGCGCCGTGCTTTGCAGCAAGGTCTTTTCCAGCTTGACGGCGGGCAGGCTGATCAGAATGTCCAGTCGACGCTTGAGGGCGTGCAGGGTCTGGCGAAAGGCTTCGAGCTTCTCGGCGTCAGTGCCATTGCCGACCGAAGGGTCGGGATAGCCCCAGTGCGCGGTGGCGGGCTGGCCGGGCCAATAGGGGCAGACCTCGCCGGCGGCGTTGTCGCAGACCGTGATCACCAGGTCCATGTGCGGCGCATCCGGGGTGGCAAATTCATCCCAGGTCTTGCTGCGCAGACCGTCAACGGAAATACCAGCGTTTTTGAGCACCTGCAAGCCCAGCGGATTGGGCTGCTGGTGGTCGCGCGGGCTGCTGCCGGCCGAATACGCCTTGAAGCGGCCGCTACCGATATGGTTGAGGATGGCTTCGGCCAGGATGCTGCGGGCCGAGTTATGGGTACACAAAAACAAGACGTTGAGAACTTTGGCAGCCATGTCAGATTTCCTTGGCGGTGATTAAGGTGGTAGTTGGGGATGAGTGGGCGACGAGCTGCATGAGGCGGCCCACGCCGACAGGTTCGTCTTTCAGCAAAGGCACCAGGGCGTAGCGGCGCGCGTGGCGGGCGGCAACCGCCTCGATCTCCACCGCTTCGTTATGGGCACGTTGGCGCAACAAGGGGGAGGTAAGCGGCGCGGCGAGTGCCGTGGCAGCCACGCTGTTGTTGATGACCCAGGCCCAGGGTTCGATACCGGCACGCCGCAGATCGGCCTGCAGGTTGGCCGCCTCCAGCACCGGCGTGGTTTCGGCCAGCGTCACCAGCAGCACCTTGGTCTGTTTGGGGTCTTGCAGTTGCATCATCGGTGTGCTGAAGTGCAGGCCGCTGTTCGCCATCTGGCGCGCAATATCGCGGTGGTAGGCGCCGGTAGCGTCCAGCAGCAACAAGGTATGCCCGGTCGGTGCCGTGTCCATCACGACAAACTTTTTACCGGCCTCGCGAATCACGCGCGAGAAGGCCTGGAACACGGCAATCTCTTCGGTGCAGGGCGAGCGCAGGTCTTCTTCGAGCAAGGCGCGACCTTGCGCATCCAGCTTGGCGCCTTTGGTGGCCAGCACTTCCTGACGGTAGCGCTCGGTGACCTCATGCGGGTCGATGCGGCTCACGGTGAGATGTTCCAGTGTGCCGTGCAGGGTCTCGGTCAGGTGCGCGGCCGGGTCCGAGGTGGTGAGGTGAACACTCAATCCGCGGTGGGCAAGTTGCACCGCCACCGCCGCGGCGAGCGTGGTCTTGCCAACCCCGCCCTTGCCCATCAGCATCACCAGCCCATGGCCGTCGGCGGCGATCTCCTCGACCAGTTGCGACAGGCTGGGGGCGGCGATGGAGCAAGGTTCTACCGATGCAGTCATTGCGAGCGCAGCGCGGCAATCCATATCGCTGGCACGCCACCCTGGATCGCCACGGCCTGCGGCCTCGCGATGACGAGCATCGGTTGCGACCGGAGCGGCAGGTATCAGCAATTGACGTAAAGCGTCCAGCCCCACTAGGTTGAACGCCTTGAGCGGGATTTGATCGGTGGGCAGCGCCCGCAGCACCGCCGGCATCGCCGTCAGCGCGGCTTGTTCACGCAGGCAGATGGCCCTAGCCAGCGGGTCTTGTTCCGCTTCGTCAGCCGGAAACACGCCATTGATCACCAGAAACTGTTTGGACAAGCCAATCGCCGCCAGCTCGCCATGGGTGCGGGCGGCTTCGCGCAAAGTGGCTTGCTGCGCCCGCGCCACCAGCACCAGACGGGTTCGCGTGGGGTCGGCCAGGGCGTCGACGGCAGTGTTGTATTGGGTGCGCTGTTTTTCCAGTCCAGCCAAGGGGCCCAGACAGGAGGCATCGCCCTTGCCTACTTCCAGAAAACCACTCCATGCGCCCGGCAACTGCAGCAACCGAATGGTGTGGCCAGTGGGGGCGGTGTCAAAAATAATGTGTTCGTAGTCCTGCGTCAAGGTGGAGTCGACAAGCAGCGCGGTGAACTCGTCAAAGGCGGCGATCTCGGTGGTGCAGGCGCCGGAGAGTTGTTCCTCGATGCCTTTGACCACACTGTCGGGCAAGACCCCACGCACCGGGCCGACGATGCGGTCGCGGTAGGCCTGCGCCGCCGCCTGCGGATCGATTTCCAGCGCAAACAGATGGGGTACCTTGGGCGTGGCGGTGATGTGGTTGCCGATGGTGATGCCAAAGACCTGCCCGACATTGGACGCCGGATCGGTACTCACCAGCAGCACGCGATGGCCCGCGTCGGCCAGCTGCACGGCCGTGGCGCAGGCAATGGAGGTCTTGCCGACCCCGCCCTTGCCGGTGAAGAACAGAAAACGCGGCGGTTGTTCGAGAAATTTCACGGGGTACTTTCTGTCAACACTGATGAGCACTTCAATCCTTCATGGCAAGCGCACTTGCAGATCAGCAGCAGCGGACACCGGAACAACATCCGCCGACGGCTGGCATTGCCTTTTCCGCAATGGGCAGTTCGGTAGCGGCCGGCGTCGTAACGGCCCAGCGTGTCAACTCCTCCCGGCTTGGATAGCGCCCGGCCAAAGCGACTTCACCGTCCAACAGCGTCAAAGGCAACACGCCCTCGCCGGATCGCTCCAGCATGCCTTTGACGACCGCGTTCCCGGCAAAAGCCATCGGTTGCTGCGCCAGATTGAAGCGCTCGATGTCGGCACCGTTTTGCCTGGACCAGGCCACATCGGCGGCAAAGGTGACCAGTTGCTGATCGACTTCCACACCGCACACGCCGCTGCTGCAACACAAGGCGGGGTCAAATACCTGGACTTTTTTCATGGAGAGCTCCTTTAAAACAAATTTCGCTGCACTGCTCGGGATGACCGGCGCAGCATTCCTCGGTCAGATAGGCAATCAACTCCTGCATCAACGCCAGGTTGGCGCGGTAGCGCTGGAAGCGACCTTCCTGCACCACCGACAGCAGTCCTGCGCTGGTGAGCGCTTTCAGGTGAAAGGAAAGATTGGTCGGTGGCATTGCCAGCGTGCTGCCGATTTCTCCGGCCACCAGACCTTGCGGCCCGGTTCTGACCAGCAGCCGGTAGATGTCCAGACGCAGGCCGGAAGAAAGCGACTCGAAGACCGTGGTTGCGGAGAGTTTATCCATTGTTCAATAATACAACAATAATTGAATTATTGTTGAAAGTTTTTGATGAAATCAGACTGTAGCTCCCGTCATGAATGCGCAGTCAGCTATAAAATTAATAGCAATTTCCTGGTCTACCGTGTATCAGGATGACGCAGCATTTGCCCGCGAGCAGACCGGGCAAATACAAGCCTTGCCGCGCAGCGGCTCCGGTACGGCAGACAGCAATTTGGTTTCAAAACTGACCTGGGCACACCAGCACGGCCCTTGCGTCACGCCACTCGCCCGTTGCACTTCCATGGCACACCGATTTGATTGTCCGCACAGCGGGCATCGGCTGGCATCAACTGTTGGACTGACTTGCATGGCATGGCTCCTGTGCCGAAAATGTCGGTTTGCTTCCAGTGTAGAGGTGTCGGCGAGCGGAAAAACGACGATCCTCTGGCGACGCTCTTGCTGACGTAGTACATTCTTGGGTTATGGCCTCTGTCGATACCGCACAACCTGAATCCCCCATCACAGCCCTTCCCGGGTTGGGCCGCGCGCTAATTCTGGCCGGCAAGCTGGGACAAAAATCCGCCGAAGAAATCTTCCGTAAAGCGCAAGTCAGTCGCACCAGTTTCATCGCCGAGCTTACCGGATCAGGGGTGGTGTCGGCGTTTGATCTGGCGCACACCATGTCTTCGGCGTTCGCGGCACCCCTGGTGGATTTGAACGCCATTGATCCGCAGCGCCTGCCCAAAGGTCTGCTGGACAGCAAAATTTGTCTCGACTACCGCGTCGTCGTGCTCAGCAAACGAAACAACCGGTTGATTGTCGCCACGGCGGATCCGTCGGACCAGCAGGCCGTCGAAAAAATCAAATTTGCGTCGCAGCTGGGCGTTGACTGGGTTATTGCCGAGTACGACAAACTTCTGAAATTGGTTACCGCCAATGCCGTGACAGCGTCGGAAACGGTGGACAACATCATTGGCAGCGACTTCGAGTTTGACGAAGCCTCCGCCGACCCCATTGCGGAAAGTTCAGAGACCTCTGTTTCCGAGATTGATGATGCGCCAGTCGTCAAGTTTTTGCAGAAAATGCTGCTTGACGCAGTCGGTATGCGTGCCTCCGATCTGCACTTTGAACCGTATGAACACAATTACCGGGTTCGATTCCGGATTGACGGCGAGCTCAGGGAGATCGCTGCGCCACCGATTGCCATCAAAGACAAACTGGCTTCCCGCATCAAGGTCATTTCCAGGATGGACATCTCGGAAAAGCGGCTGCCCCAGGATGGAAAGATGAAATTGAAGGTCGGTAAGGACCGGGTCATCGACTTCCGCGTCAGTACCTTGCCGACCCTGTTTGGCGAGAAGATTGTGATCCGGATTCTTGACCCCAGCAGCGCAAAGCTGGGTATCGACGCCCTGGGCTATGAACCGGACGAACGGGAAAGACTGCTGGCGGCCATTGGCAGGCCCTACGGAATGATTCTGGTCACCGGGCCTACCGGTTCTGGAAAGACCGTCTCCCTGTACACCTGCCTTAACCTGCTGAACAAGCCGGGGGTCAACATTGCCACCGCCGAGGACCCGTGCGAAATCAACCTGCCCGGTGTCAACCAGGTCAACATCAATGAAAAGGCCGGTCTCACTTTTTCGGTAGCACTCAAATCGTTCCTGCGGCAGGATCCTGACATCATTATGGTGGGCGAAATTCGGGATCTTGAAACGGCGGACATTTCGATCAAAGCAGCCCAGACCGGCCACTTGCTGCTCTCCACACTTCACACCAATGATGCGCCGGCGACGCTGACACGCATGCGAAACATGGGCATTGCACCATTCAATATTGCGTCCAGTGTCATTCTCATTACCGCGCAACGGCTGGCGCGTCGCCTTTGCCCAAACTGCAAGACGCCGATCGACATTCCAAGGAAAGCGCTGATCGATGCCGGCTATAGCAAAGAAGAGCTCAGTGAATCCTGGACAGCGTATCACGCCGTTGGTTGTTCAATGTGCAATAACGGCTACAAGGGGCGGGTTGGAATTTATCAGGTTATGCCGATCACGGAAGAAATCCAGCGCATCATTCTGCGCGATGGCAGCGCCATGGATATTGCAGAGCAAGCCAAACGTGAGGGCGTGCGCAACCTCAGACAGGCAGGCCTGCATAAAGTCAGGCTGGGTTTGACTTCGCTGGAAGAAGTGCTCGGTGTAACCAACGAATAAACCGGAAATTCAAGGGACTATATGGCAAGCACAAAGTCGCAGGGCGCCAAAGAATTTATCTTTGAATGGGAAGGCAAAGACCGCAACGGGAAACAGGTCCGCGGGGAAACAAGAGCCGGCGGCGAACATCAGGTGCAGGCAGCGCTGCGTCGCCAGGGGGTGATCTCGACCAAGATCAAGAAGCGCAGAATGAGTCGGGGCAGGTCGATCAAACCCAAAGATCTTGCAATTTTCACGCGCCAACTCGCCACCATGATGAAAGCTGGCGTTCCATTGCTGCAGGCGTTTGACATTGTTGGCCGCGGCAATCCGAACCCGAGCGTCACCAAACTGCTCAATGACATTCGTACCGATGTCGAAACAGGCACATCCCTGAGTGTTGCGTTCCGCAAGTTCCCGCTGTATTTCGACAATCTTTACTGCAACTTGATCGAGGCTGGTGAAGCTGCCGGCATTCTTGATCAACTGCTGGACCGTCTTGCCGTTTACATGGAAAAAACAGAGGCCATCAAGTCCAAAATCAAGTCGGCATTGATGTACCCCATCTCTGTTCTGGTAGTGGCTTTTGTGGTGACAGCGGTGATCATGATTTTCGTGGTGCCCGCCTTCAAGGAGGTGTTTTCGAACTTTGGTGCCGATCTGCCGGCGCCAACGCTTGCCGTGATTGCGATCAGTGAAGTATTTGTCAAGTATTGGTGGTTGATTTTTGGTGGTCTGGGCGGTGGGTTTTACTTTTTCATGCAGGCCTGGCGGCGCAATGAAAAAATGCAGCATGTGATGGATCGCCTGCTGCTGAAGATGCCGATCTTTGGTGTCCTGGTCGATAAATCATGCATTGCACGCTGGACACGCACCCTGTCGACAATGTTCGCTGCCGGGGTGCCGTTGGTGGAGGCACTTGATTCGGTGGGAGGAGCTGCCGGCAACCATGTCTACGCTGTCGCCACCGTCAAAATTCAGCAGGAAGTGTCAACCGGCACGGCGTTGACCGTCGCCATGACCAATGCCAATCTATTTCCGTCCATGGTGCTGCAGATGTGCTCTATCGGTGAAGAGTCGGGCTCGATTGATCATATGCTGGGCAAGGCCGCCGATTTTTACGAAGCGGAGGTCGATGACATGGTTGCTGGCATATCGAGTCTGATGGAGCCCATCATCATTGTGATCCTGGGAACCGTTATTGGTGGTATTGTGGTTGCCATGTACCTGCCCATTTTCAAACTCGGTCAGGTCGTTTGATGCTGGGTCAGCAATGGCTTGACGCCACTGTTTTTGGCATTCTGGGGTTAATGATCGGCAGTTTTCTCAATGTCGTCGTTTACCGGTTGCCCGTCATGCTGGAGGCACAGTGGAAGGCCGAATGCGCTGAAGTATCAGGGCATGAACCGGCTGCCGCCGAGACGTTCAACTTGCTGATGCCACGCTCTAGATGCCAGCAATGCGGTCATCAAATCCGGTGGTACGAAAACATTCCTGTCATGAGTTATCTTTTCCTGCGAGGTAAGTGCTCTGCCTGCAAAGCGTCCATCAACTTGCGCTACCCGGTGGTGGAGTTGACAACTGGCGCGCTGTTCTTCTTTTGCGCCTGGCGTTGGGGAACCAGTGCCGGGGCATTGGTGTGGAGCGGGTTTGCTGCGACCGTTGTCGCGCTGGCCTTGATTGACTGGGACACAACTCTATTGCCAGATGACATGACGCTGCCCCTGCTCTGGGGGGGCTTGATTGCGGCTGCGCTTCAATGGACGCCGGTAGGCCTGTCGACGGCGGTCTGGGGTGCCGTAGCCGGGTATTTATCCTTGTGGTTGATCTACTGGGTATTCAAGATTTTCACGGGCAAGGAAGGAATGGGCTTTGGTGACTTCAAGCTCTTTGCTGCGTTGGGCGCATGGTTTGGCTGGCAGGCTTTGGTACCCATCATTTTGTTGGCCTCCGTGATTGGCGCCGCTGTCGGGATTGTCATGAAATTTTCCACCGGGCTGCGCGCGGGAGGCTACATACCGTTCGGGCCATTTCTGGCTGGTTCGGGGTTGACAGCCATGATTTTCGGCCCAGGCTCCATTCTCGGTTTTTTGGGCTTGTAGGCGGTGTTGCCTCCCGTTCGACTGGGACTCACCGGCGGTATTGGTAGCGGCAAGAGCACAGTTGCACAACTGCTGGTCACCCGAGGAGCATCAGTTGTCGATGCAGATGCCATCGCCCGCGAACTGACGGCGCCGGGGGGACTGGCGATGCAAGCGATTGCCGACGACTTTGGGATCGATTTCATTTCCCCTGAAGGAGCGCTGGAACGCGAAAAAATGCGCGTCCTGATCCATAGCGACCTCACTGCGCGCCATCGGCTTGAGTCGATTATTCATCCGCTGGTGATCGCGGAAACCCAGCGTCAGGCTTTATTCCATGCCGAACAGGGCTGCGCCTGCATCGTATTTGATGTTCCCCTGCTGGTTGAATCTCCCCGCTGGCGTCAGCAGGTTGACCACATACTGGTGGTGGATTGCACCCCGGAAGTTCAGATCAACCGTGTCATGAAACGCAATCATCTGATGCGCGGGGATGTTGAAAAGATCATGGCCTCCCAGGCAACGCGCGGGCATCGACTGTGTGCCGCTGACACGGTTATTTTCAACGCACGGCTATCGCTCATGCAACTGTCTGAGGAAGTCCGCCAAATCTCATGTCGCTTCGGGCTATCATTCGCGTAACAGACTTCTTACCGAAGAAATCAGCGTGATCCTTTACGAATACCCCTTTAATGAGCGCATCCGCACTTATTTGCGACTGGAACACCTGTTTCTTCGTTTGACTGAACTGGTCTCGCGCGACCAGGCGCTGGATCACCATTACGCACTGACCACGCTCTTTGACGTCATGGATGTCGGAGCCCGGGCGGACCTCAAGTCTGATGTACTCAAAGACCTCGATAAACAGAAACACATTCTTGAAGCTTATCGAGGCAATCCAGCCATTGCGCAAGGCGTCCTTGAAAATGTACTCGATCAACTCGACAATTGTTTTGCTGCCCTAAACAGTCTGCCCGGCAAAGCCGGGCAATCGCTCACCGAAAACGACTGGCTCATGAGCATCCGTAGCCGCGTCGGGATTCCTGGCGGAACGTGCGAATTTGATCTGCCTGCCTATTACGCATGGCAACACAAAACCAGTATCCAGCGCAGAGCCGATCTGAACCGCTGGGTTTCAACGCTGACGCCTCTGGCAGACTCCATTCATGTGCTGCTGAAATTGCTCAGGGATTCGGGAACGCCTCAAAAGGTGATTGCTGCTGCCGGTCAATTTCAACAAAACCTGCCCCAGGGCAAGGCCTTTCAATTAATGCGACTTGCACTTGACTCAACTCTGGAATTGATCCCGGAAATCAGTGGCAATCGATTGATGGTCTCGATCCGGTTCATGACTCACGGTGAAGACGACCGGCTGCATGCACGCACTACCGATACCGCATTTGAAATCGCCTTGTGCTCATGAACCTCAATAACAATACTTTTTTCGGACCGGCCAGATTGGTCAGTTGTCCTTGCTGCGGTGGTAATAGTGTTTACGCCAAATCCAACCCCTTCCGCCCTTTTTGCAGCGAGCGTTGCAAAAACATTGATTTTGGCGCCTGGGCCAGTGAAAACTTCCGTTTGCCAACGACGGACCGGGCAGAAGATCAGGGCATTGACTTCCAGCCGCGCTCTTCTCCAAGCCATTGAAGGACCGGCACTGTTCCCGGTAGCAGTGGTGTCACCTGCACCGGAAAATGTTCCCAGCTAAAAGTCTGCGCCTCGCGCATTTGCAAATCACCGCTCCAGTCATGAACCTTCAAGAAATTCAAACATACCAGTGCATGCGGATAGTCCACTGTTTCGACTCGCCAGGGTTTTGCAGTGCCGATAAAAATACCAAGCTCTTCATGCAATTCGCGCTGTAAGGCGTGCACCACTGTCTCACCCGCTTCCAGCTTCCCGCCCGGAAACTCCCAGTAGCCGGCATACACTTTGCCAGCCGGTCGGGATGTCAGCAAGAAATCTCCATCTGACCGAATCAGAACACCAACTGCAACATTGACCAGCTCGCGCGCGGCACCACCGTTGCGTGGAAGACCTACGTCAGCGATCAACATTTGGCAGCCGATCAGCGGCGGTCTGTTTACCGGCATAGTCACGGGCAAACTGGTAAGCAACCCGGCCACTGCGTGAACCACGCTCCAGTGCCCACACCAATGACGCGGACCGTGCCGCCTCGATTTCCATTGGCGCAACACCGAAAGAAGACAACCATTGCGCCACGATGGTCAGGTACTCATCTTGGGAAAACGGATAAAAGCTGACCCACAAACCAAATCGTTCGGACAGGGAAATTTTTTCTTCTATGACTTCACCGGGATGCACTTCGCCTTCGGCCGTATGGGTGAAGCTGAGATTTTCCTTCAGGTACTCGGGCAACAAATGGCGCCGGTTGCTGGTCGCGTAAATCAACACATTGGCAGTCGTGGCGGCCACCGATCCATCGAGAATGGACTTCAGCGCCTTGTATCCAGGTTCGCCGTCTTCAAAACTGAGGTCATCGCAAAATACAACGAATTTCTCGGGCCGCGCTGACACCACGTCGACAATATCGGGCAGGTCGGTCAAGTCAGCCTTGTCAACCTCGATCAGCCGCAGCCCATGCCCGGCAAGCTCATTCAAGCATGCTTTGATCAACGACGATTTTCCGGTCCCCCGGGCGCCCGTAAGGAGTACGTTGTTGGCTGGCTGACCCATGACAAACTGCAAGGTATTGCGCCGAATTTTTTCTTTTTGTGGCTCAATTTCCTTCAAATCCCGCAGACGAATATCTCCGACATGACGGACTGGCTCCAGCACCCCATGACCTGAACTTCGTTTGCGGTAACGGTAAGCCACGGAGGCCGTCCAGTCAGGTGGCGAGAGAGCCTGCGGCAAAACCGATTCAATGCGACTGATAAGTTGTTCGGCCCGGAGCAACAAGTGTTCGAATTTTTCGTTCACGATCGGTAGTCTGCGTTAATCGTAACGTACTCATGGCTCAGGTCACAAGTCCAGACCGTGTCCGCGGCGATGCCGCGCCCCAGCACCACGCGCACCGTGATTTCACTCTGCTTCATGACGCGCTGACCGTCTTCTTCACGGTAAACTGGATTGCGGCCGCCTTGAAGCACAACAGGGACCTGATCAAGATACAAATCGATCCGGGTTTGGTCCAGATCCTCGATACCAGCATATCCAACGGCGGCCAGAATGCGCCCAAGATTCGGGTCGCTGGCAAAAAAAGCTGTTTTCACCAAGGGAGAATGGGCGATTGCGTAAGCCACCTGGCGACACTCGCCAGAAGTCTTCCCGCCCTCAACACTGATAGTTATAAATTTCGTGGCGCCTTCGCCATCACGTACGATCGCTTGTGCCAGTTTTTGCGCAATTGACAGCATGGCCGCCTTGAGCGCACGTCCATCGACGCTGTCGAGCGAATCAATCGTTGGATGATTTGCCTTGTTGGTCGCCAGAACTACAAAAGAGTCGTTGGTCGAGGTGTCCCCATCGACTGTTACCCGATTGAACGAACCGTCAGCCAATTCCGTTGTCAACTGTTGCATCAAGTCCTGACTGACAGAGGCATCCGTGGCCATGAAACCCAACATGGTCGCCATATTGGGACGAATCATTCCGGCACCCTTGCTGATGCCAGTAATGCTCACCAGGACGCCGCCCAGCATCACCTGCGTGCCAAATGCCTTGGGCTGGGTGTCGGTGGTCATGATGGCTTCGGCGGCGCGAAACCAATTGTCCTCGCGTGCGTCAGTCAACGCCGCCTGCAGACCAGCCTCAATTCGCTCAACCGGTAGCGTCTCCATGATGACGCCGGTTGAAAACGGAAGCACCTGCGATGGTTCAATTTCCAGCATGCGGGCGAGGCTCGAGCAAGTACTCAGGGCACGTGCCACGCCATCGTCACCGGTACCCGCATTGGCGTTGCCGGTATTGATAAGCATGGCTCTGATTCCAGCTCCTTTGGCGAGGTGGTGCCGACATATCTGTACCGGGGCGGCGCAGAAACGGTTACGGGTGAATACGCCGGCAACCGATGCGCCCTGATCGATCAGAACAACCGTCAAGTCCTTTCGATTGGCCTTGCGCACACCGGCCTCGGTAACTCCCAACCGAACTCCCGCCACTGGAAACAGCTCCGCCAGATTGGGAGCGGGTAAGTTAACAGCCATATATCTTTAGCTTCTTTAGCTTCACGCCGTTAGCGCCTATCCATTAAGAGGTCAAACAAGTTTGCCGTGACAGTGCTTGTATTTTTTTCCACTGCCGCAGGGACATGGTTCGTTGCGGCCAACACGCGGAACAGAGTCAGCCAAGGCGGAAGATTTTTTGCTAAAAGTCTCTTCATCCATTGTGGTTTGAACTTCACCCGTCTCGGACGGCGCAGTGTAGGTCACATTGGCAATGCTTTCGCCGCGATTTTCCATATCCTCGGCGGCCTGCTCCAGTTGCTCGCTCGATTGCACCTGGACTGTCATGAGCACCTTGGTAACATCATTTTTCACGGCATCAAGCAACTGACCAAACAACTCGAACGCCTCGCGCTTGTATTCCTGTTTGGGTTGCTTTTGGGCGTACCCGCGCAAATGTATACCCTGCCTCAGGTAATCGAGCGCGCTCAGGTGTTCACGCCAGTGCGTGTCTATGCTTTGCAGCAACACCATGCGTTCAAACTGAATGAAATTGTCACTACCGACCTGGGCCACTTTGGCAGTAAATATCCTGTTGGCTTCATCACGTACGCTCCCCAACAGGTCTTCGTCCGTG
Source organism: uncultured beta proteobacterium (assembly GCA_963750815.1). GTDB lineage: Bacteria > Pseudomonadota > Gammaproteobacteria > Burkholderiales > Burkholderiaceae_C > Rhodoferax. The sequence goes on along the minus strand of CAVVRS010000001.1, from coordinate 78,493 downwards.
ATCGCGCTCGCTGCACTGACCTGCCCCTGCAGTGACAGTGAGACCTGCCACTCGTCGGCAAGAACTTTCTCCAGTGTGGCGATATTCCACTGCTCTTCAACTGATTCTGTCGGCACGTACTGTCGCACGAGGTCATTAAAACAACCCTCACGCAAAGAAGTAATCTGGGCCGTGAGATCGTCTGCATCCAGAATTTCATTGCGCTGCTGGTAAATAACTTTGCGCTGGTCATTGGATACATCGTCATACTCAAGCAACTGCTTGCGTATGTCAAAATTACGCGCTTCGACCTTGCGCTGGGCGCTCTCAATGCTGCGCGTCACTATGCCAGCTTCAATCGCTTCCCCATCCGGCATTTTGAGCCGGTCCATAATGGCCTTGACTCTGTCACCGGCAAAAATACGCATCAGGGAATCGTCCAGGCTCAAGTAAAACCGTGATGAGCCGGGGTCGCCTTGACGGCCTGAACGTCCACGCAATTGATTGTCAATCCGCCGTGATTCATGTCGCTCAGTGGCGATAATCCGCAAGCCACCAAATGCCTTGACCTGTTCATGGTCCTGCGTCCACTGCACTCTTATTTCTTCGATTTTTTTCTGCTTCTGCGCAGCATCAAGAGATTCGTCAACCTCCAACGCTTCCACCGCCGGGTTGATGTTGCCGCCCAACACAATGTCCGTTCCGCGACCCGCCATATTGGTGGCGATGGTAATCATTTTGGCGCGCCCGGCCTGCGCCACAATATCGGCTTCCCGTGCGTGTTGTTTGGCGTTGAGCACCTGATGAGGCAACTTTTCTTTTTCCAGAAGTTGCGAAATGACTTCCGAATTTTCAATAGAGGTTGTACCGACAAGGACCGGTTGCCCCCTTTCATAACACTCCCGGATATCCTTAATCGCCGCTTCGTATTTTTCCCGCGTCGTCTTGTAAACACGGTCCTGCTGGTCTTCCCTCCGACTCGGGCGATTGGGCGGCATTACCACGGTTTCAAGACCGTAAATTTCCTGAAATTCGTAGGCTTCGGTATCAGCCGTACCCGTCATGCCAGCCAGCTTTCCATAAAGACGGAAGTAGTTCTGGAAGGTAATGGACGCCATTGTCTGGTTTTCGGGTTGTATGGCGACTCCCTCTTTGGCTTCAACGGCCTGATGCAAGCCCTCACTCCAGCGGCGACCTGTCATCAACCGTCCGGTAAATTCATCCACAATCACGATTTCACCGTTCTGTACCACATAGTGCTGGTCCCGGTGATAGAGGCGATTGGCACGCAGGGCCGCATACAGATGATGCATCAGTGTGATGTTGGCCGGATCGTAAAGCGTTGCGCCCTCGGGAATCAATCCAAGCCCGGAAAGCAGACGCTCGGCACTCTCGTGACCTTGTTCAGTCAGGAAAACCTGTTGACTTTTCTCGTCCAGCGTAAAGTCGCCCGGCTTGGTGATGCCTTCTCCGGTGCGCGGATCTTCCTCCCCAATCTGTTGCTGTAGCGCCGGCACCACCTTGTTGATCGCAATATAAAGATCAGTATGGTCTTCAGCCTGCCCACTGATGATGAGTGGCGTGCGCGCCTCATCAATCAATATGGAGTCAACTTCATCGACGATCGCGTAATTCAGGCCGCGCTGGACACGATCCGCTGACTCATAGACCATGTTGTCGCGCAAATAGTCAAAGCCATATTCGTTATTTGTCCCATAGGTAATGTTGGCCCGGTACGCGGCCTGTTTTTCCTCGCGTGACATGTGCGGCAAATTGATGCCAACCGTCAGACCCAGAAAGTTGTACAGCTTACCCATCCACTGCGCGTCCCGATTGGCGAGATAGTCATTCACAGTCACCACGTGAACGCCCTTACCCGTCAGCGCATTGAGATAGACCGGCAACGTCGCAGTCAAAGTTTTCCCTTCGCCAGTTCCCATTTCGGAAATTTTTCCGTTATGCAGCGACATGCCACCCAGTAGCTGCACGTCGAAATGGCGCATTTTCATGACTCGCTTGGAGCCTTCGCGAACCACGGCGAAGGCCTCTGGCAACACGGCATCGAGCGATTCACCGTTGGTTATGCGAACCCTGAAGTCCTGGGTCTTGGCCCGTAATGCATCGTCCGACAATTTCTCTAGGTCAGCTTCCATGGCATTGATCCGGACCACACTGGTGCGAAACTGTTTGAGCAAGCGGTCATTGCGACTGCCGAAAATTTTGGTGAGAATGTTGGTGGCCATGAATGCAAGACTGGTCTGTCAGCCCACCTGGGCCAGCAGAACAGTGCAATCCTTTTTCTAGTCTGGATGAAATGGGGTCACTGCAGCGAAATGCAACCGTTGAAACGGTTTGCCCAGCGCCTGGGTAACCAAACGACAGATTTTACCTTTGCCCGGAGGTATGCCCCTGCGGGGGCTTGGCCTGAGTGAATCTGCCAGGACCCGGCGCAGTGCCCAGTTTGGCGAAACGCTGCGCTGGCAAGTTACGTCCAGCCGCCAGAAACTTCAGAGGATCCTGCGGAATTCCCTGCACCAGAACTTCAAAGTGCAGGTGCTTGCCAGTTGAACGCCCAGTGCTTCCAACCTGAGCAATTTCTTGACCCCGTTTGATCAAGTCGCCTTTTTTTACCAGCGTTTTGGATGCATGGGCATAGCGTGTAATCAGGTCGTTACCATGGTCAATTTCAATCATGTTCCCATATTCCGGGTGAAACTCCTGGGTTACGACAACGCCGCCCGCTGCGGCCAGTATCGGCGTACCAAATTCAGCCTGGAAGTCAACGCCCGTGTGAAGCGCAGAACGCCCGGTAAACGGATCGATTCTCCAGCCGAACAGTGAACCTAAATCACCCACCGATACCGGTTGCTGCGTCGGGACCATCATGTCGCGAATTTTCTGATCAAACAAACGTGACTCCATGACCGTCAGCAAATCGGTTCGCTGATCGGTCAGACGATCAAGGTCGGCCAGTGTTGCCCGGAGTTCATCTATTGAAAGGGGGTGGCCTGACACGAGTGCGCCGCCCTGACCAGGCGGCACTTTGATTTCATTTGGGTTGACACCCGCCAAACCAGAAACCCGCTCTCCCAATGATTCAAGCTGGGTCACTTTGGCCTGCATTTCACCCAGCTTTCGCGCCAACATGTCCAGGTTTTCTCGCATGAAACGGTCACGTTGTTCAAATTCGTCCTTGACCACCAGTTTGAGCAACGTGCCAACCACCGGCCATCCTTCTCTGGCACCTTTCAGAAATACCCAGTGATACAGGCTGGCGGCCACCAGCATCAAAATGACTGACGCCAGCAAGCTGGTCAAAACCAGTTTGGTCCCGGTGAGATGAATCGCCCGGCTTCTGGCGAGCCATCCATCCGTGATAATCAATTGCATTCGGACACTCCTTCAACAACCAACAATGAAACCCCGCCAACATGCCATCACCCTGCTGCAGGCCAGTCAGGAGTCGCCCACACTGGCAAGGCTGACCGAACTCAGCCGCGACTCGGTTGCGCGACTGCGGGCGATTGAATTCCTCATCCCCGGGGCACTGCGTCCAGCGGTCAAAGCGGGACCGATTGACGGTCCGGTGTGGTGTCTGATTTTGGACAACAACGCCACAGCAGCCAAAATTCGCCAGATGTTGCCCGCGCTTGAAGCTCATTTGCGGGTCAAGGGGTGGGAGGTTAACTCAATTCGGCTGAAGGTCCAAATCGGGCGCAACTGCTGATTTTGGAACTTCTGGAAAAATGGTGCCGATTATCGGATTCGAACTGATGACCTACCGCTTACAAGGCGGTTGCTCTACCAACTGAGCTAAATCGGCGCGTCGTCTATTTTACTGGACTCTGCGAGCCTGCCGGCTTCGGGCAGGCGCTATTTCACCCGTGTCAGTGCGGGCCTGGACCCGCTTGTGATGGGTCGCGGTGGATCTGGCTCCTCGCTTGGCACGTCATTGCGTGGCTCGGTCTCGACACTGGCCAGATTGGTCGGCGCAGATGTCAGCGGAAACGCCATGCCCTGGCCATTTTCCCGCGCATAAATTGCCATGACCCGGCTGACCGGCACCATGATCTCGCGTGCAGTTCCCGCGAAGCGGGCTTTGAACTCAATGAAATCGTTGCCCAGCTTGAGTGATGTGGTGGCATCAAAGCTGATGTTGAGAACAATTTCACCGTCTTTCACGTATTCGCGGGGAACCTGGACCTGCTCGTTCACCGAGACGGCAACGTACGGGGTGAAGCCGTTGTCAGTGCACCACTCGTACAGTGCCCTGATCAGGTAAGGACGAGTGGAAGTAACTTCGGCAGCATCAATCATTGAGCACCACAGCGCTACTTGCGCATTACTTTTTCAGAAGGAGTCAGGGCTTCAATGTAAGCCGGACGCGAAAAAATCCGTTCGGCGTACTTGAGCAAAGGCGCAGCATTTTTGCTGAGGTCAATGCCATAGTAGTCAAGGCGCCACAACAAGGGGGCAATGGCCACGTCGAGCATCGAGAAGCCGTCACCCAGCATGAACTTGTTTTTCAGAAACACCGGGGCCAGCTGGGTCAGACGGTCGCGGATGTGCGAGCGTGCCTTGTCCAGCACTTTTTCATTGCTTTTGACGGCGCGGGATTCGAGCGTTGAGACATGAACAAACAACTCTTTCTCGAAATTCAGCAGGAACAAGCGGACCCGCGCCCGGTCCACCGGGTCGCCGGGCATCAACTGGGGATGCGGAAAGCGCTCGTCAATGTACTCGTTGATGATGTTTGACTCGTACAGGATCAGATCGCGCTCGACCAGAATCGGGACCTGGCCGTAAGGATTCATCACATTGATGTCTTCCGGCTTGTTGTACATGTCAACATCACGAATCTCGAAGTCCATGCCTTTTTCAAACAGGACGAAACGGCAACGATGGGAAAATGGGCAGGTAGTACCTGAATACAACACCATCATGGTGGGCTCCTAAAAATCAAAAAGAGTGGGCTGCTGAAACATACCCACTCCGAAATGCCCAGACTGCGCCTTTGGCGGGCGAAGCCTGAACCGGTTACCGGTGTTATTTGACGTCTTTCCAATAAGCGGCGTTGAGTCGCCAGGTAAAAAAGGTTAATACGCCGAGGAACAGCATGACCCAGATGCCGACACGCACGCGCGTGTTCTGGCCGGGCTCGCCCATCCATTGCAGGTAACCGACCAGGTCAGCAACGGTCTGGTCGTACTGCTGCGCCGTCATGGTTCCAGGCTTGATCTGCTCCCAGCCTTTGAAAACCTGCACGGTAGCGCCGTGTTCCTTGAGCTCCTCGTAGATCGGGTGGCGCACACCTTGAAGTTCCCACAAAACGTGAGGCATTGCCGCATTCGGGAACACCAGATTGTTCCAGCCGGTGGGCTTGGTTTCGTCTTTGTAAAAGGTCCGCATGTAGGTGTACAAGTAGTCGGCACCACTGCCACCCGCACCGGCCCGCGAGCGCGCTATCACGGTGAGGTCGGGCGGATTGACACCGAACCAGGCTTTGGCCTGCTGCGGATCAATGGCCGATTTCATGGTGTCGCCAATCCGGGCATTGGTCACCAGCAGGTTGTCCTTGATTTGCCCGGGGGTCAAGCCAATGTCCTGCAAGCGGTTGTAACGCATGAAAGCGGCGGAATGACAACTGAGGCAATAGTTGACAAAAAACTTGGCGCCATTTTGCAGCGCCGCCATGTCATTGGTCTTGTTGGGTGCCTTGTCCCACACCGGCCCTCCGACATTGGCCAATACGGCCATGTTCAAACCGAATGCCAGCATCAATCCGAGAGCGATTTTTTTTGTGAAGCCCATGGTTTTCATATCTTCATCTCCCGTTCAATGCGCCGTGAAGGTGACACGATCCGGCACCGGCTTGGTCTTTCCGATCTGGCTCCACCATGGCATCAGGATAAAAAAGCCAAAATAGAACAGCGTGCCGGCCTGGGCTACACGGCCATTGATCACCGATACCGGTTGCGTGCCCAGGTAACCGAGAACCAGAAAGTCGATGACAAAAACCGCATACAAATACTTGTGCCAGTCGGGCCGATAGCGGATTGATTTGACCGGGCTGTTGTCCAGCCATGGCAGAAAGAACAGAATCACCACGCCACCGCCCATGGCGACGACGCCCCAGAATTTGGCGTCAATGCTGTACATCATGGCAACGACGACCAGCGCCGCAGCAACGATGACGGCCTTGAACAAGCTGGGCATTCTGACTTTGACAACGGCCAGGATGGAACCGGCCACGACACACGCCATCAGCACGTACATCATTTCACTGGTTACGGCTCGCAGCAACGAGTAGAACGGCGTGAAGTACCAGACCGGCGCGATGTGCAGGGGCGTCTGGAACGGGTCAGCCGGAACAAAGTTGTTGTACTCAAGAAAATAACCGCCCATCTCCGGCGCGAAGAATACGATTGCGGAAAATGCCATCAAAAAGACGCTGACCGCAAACACATCGTGTACCGAGTAATAGGGGTGGAAGGGGATGCCGTCGAGCGGGATGCCGCTGGCGTCCTTGTTGGCCTTGATCTCGATGCCATCGGGATTGTTCGATCCAACTTCATGCAACGCTATGATGTGCGCCACGACCAGCCCGAGCAACGCCAGTGGCACTGCGATCACGTGAAAGCTGAAGAAGCGGTTCAACGTGGCGTCGCCCACCACAAAGTCGCCCCGAATCCACAACGACAACTCCGGGCCGATAAATGGAATAGCCGAAAACAGGTTGACGATCACCTGGGCACCCCAATAACTCATCTGCCCCCAAGGCAACAGGTAGCCCATGAACGCTTCCGCCATCAGCGCCAGGAATATGGCGCAGCCAAAAATCCAGATCAGCTCGCGCGGCTTGCGGTAGCTGCCGTAGATCAAGCCGCGGTACATGTGGAGATAGACCATCAGGAAGAACGCCGACGCGCCGGTTGAGTGCATGTAGCGAATCAGCCAGCCCCACGGCACGTCGCGCATGATGTACTCGACCGAACCAAACGCCAGAGCTGCATCGGGTTTGTAATGCATCACCAGAAAAATGCCGGTGACGATCTGGATGACCAGTACCAACAAGGAGAGTGAGCCAAATACGTACCAGATATTGAAATTCTTCGGTGCGTAATATTCGCTCATGTGCTCTTTGAAGAGCTTGGACGCCGGAAAGCGGTTGTCAACCCAGTTCAGCAGTTTTTCGCCTGCCGAAGCGTTTGGGGATATTTCGTGGAATTCAGCCATGTTGTTCGTCCTTAGGCTTTTTTATCATCACCAATGAGCAACTTGGTGTCTGACAGATACATATGGGGCGGGACTTCGAGGTTGTCGGGCGCCGGTTTGTTCTTGAAGACCCGGCCGGCCAGATCAAAAGTGGACCCATGGCAAGGGCAGAAGAAGCCGCCTTGCCAGTCGTCGGGCAGGGAGGGCTGGGCGCCGGTCTGAAACTTGTCTGACGGTGAGCATCCCAGGTGGGTACAGATACCCACTGCCACCAGGTATTCCGGCTTGATCGAGCGGTTGGCGTTGCGCGCGTATTCAGGCGCCTGGTCGGCCGGTTTGCGCTCGGATTTTGGATCGGCCAATTGCGCGTCGAGTTTCGGCAAGGCAGCCAGCTGTTCAGGGGTACGACGCAAAATCCAGACCGGTTTGCCGCGCCATTCGACCGTCATTTTCTCGCCCGGCTTGAGGGCAGAAATATCGGCTTCGACAGCCGCACCGGCCGCCTTGGCTCGTTCGGAAGGCTGGAAACTAGTGACAAATGGGACGGCGGCAGCAATACCGCCGACGGCGCCAGCACAGCTTGACGCGATCAGCCAGGTCCGCTTGCTGGCGTCGATCTGTCCGCTGTCGACAAGGGTTTCGCTCATGAGAATCCTCAATGAAAAGCATCGCAATTGGGGGGATAACCGGAGATTGTAACTGAGCCCTTATGACCGGACGCCCGCGCGGCGGTTGCGCGGCCAGTCCATTTTGGTCGATACTCGGTGCCTCTGAAGGATTGAGGAGTTTGCTGATGGGAATGATGCAGGAGTTCAAGGAATTTGCCGTCAAGGGCAACGTGATGGATCTCGCTGTGGGCGTGATCATTGGTGGCGCGTTTGGAAAAATAGTGGACTCGGTGGTCGGTGACCTGATCATGCCGGTGGTGGGCGCCATTTTTGGAAAACTTGATTTTTCAAGTCTGTTTGTTGTGATGGGCCAGCCGCCGGTGGGCACCAGCATGACACTCGACGCCCTGAAAAAGGCCGGTGTTCCGGTGTTTGCCTATGGCAACTTCATTACGGTGGCCGTCAATTTTGCAATTCTGGCGTTCATTATTTTCATGATGGTCAAACAAATCAACCGTCTGAAGAAAAATACACCGCCGCCGCCCGCGGCACCCGTGGCCATCACGGAAGACGTGCTGCTGCTGCGCGAAATTCGCGATAGCCTTAAAAAGTAGCGCCAGCGAGCTGGCGCGCCATGCGGATGGCTTCTATCAGGCTGGACGCATCGGCTTGACCAGAACCGGCGATGTCAAAGGCCGTGCCATGGTCCGGGCTGGTGCGCACCAGAGGCAGGCCCAGCGTTACGTTGACGCCTTTTTCCACACCCAGGTATTTCACCGGAATCAGGCCTTGATCGTGGTACATCGCCACCACCACGTCAAATTCAACGGGTGTTCCGTTCTTTGCCCGGGCCCGCATGAACACGGTATCCGGGGCGAACGGGCCGCTGACTTGCAAGCCCTGGGCGCGCGCCCGGGCGATGGCAGGCGCGATGATGTCAAGCTCTTCGCTGCCGAACAAACCGCCCTCGCCCGCATGTGGATTGAGTCCTGCCACCCCGATACGGGGCGTGTGTCCGAGAATGGCACTGAGCGACTCATGGGTGATGCGCAAGGTCTGCAACACATTGGCAAACGTCACGGCCTCGATCGCATCACGCAAAGACACATGAATACTGACCAGCACCACCCGCAACTCATCGTTGGCCAGCATCATGCGCACCGGCATCGCGGCAAGCGGCTTCTGCCAATGCGCCGCAGCCAGCGCTTGCAGCATTTCGGTGTGCCCCGGATAGCTTGAATGCGGTGGCCCCGCCAGCGCCAGCGCCTCCTTGTTGAGGGGGGCGGTCACCAGCGCTGCCAGGTCGCCGCGCAACGCTGACTGCGTTGCCCAAACCACACATTCAGCGGCGTGCCGACCGGCACTGGCGCTGAGCACTCCAAACACGGCAGGCGCCGCCACCACCCCAACCTGCAGTACCGGGATGCAACGCGGCGGCATGGCCAGCGCTTCAAGAGGTTCGTCAATCAGCGCCACGGCCAGCGCTATCCGGTCACCGCTGACCCGTTGTGCGGCACGTCGCAGGGTCGGCACATCGCCCACCACAAAACAGCCCTGCGTCACGTCGGGCGCATTTTGATACGCTTTGGCGATGATCTCCGGGCCGATCCCGGCGGCGTCACCTAGCGTGATGGCAATTGGTTTGGTCATGCTCACGCCGGGTTGTCAATGTCAATGAACTCATGCCCCAGACCGAGTTGTGCGGCCACATGCGCAGCGACCGCCGGCGCTCCGAAACGCTCACTGGCGTGATGCCCGCAAGCCAGGTACGCCACGCCGCTTTCGCGCGCATAGTGCGCCTGCGGTTCCGAAATTTCTCCGGTAATGAAGGCGTCTGCGCCAGCGGCAATGGCCGCTTCGAAATAGCTTTGCCCGCCACCGCTGCACCACGCTATTGTTTTTATAGCGCGTTGCGCACTATTGACGAGCACTACAGACCTGTTAAGCCTGATTTTCACGTGCTCGGCAAGAGCCTGCGCACTGTCAAAGCCAACCGCGCCATCGCGCACCCCGAGAAAGCCAAGATCCTGCTCGCCGAAGCGCCGCTGCGCTCGCAGCTCCAGTTTCAATCCGAGTTGGGCGTTATTGCCCAGCTCTGGATGGGCGTCGAGCGGCAAATGGTAGGCGAACAGGTTGATGTCGTGCGCCAGCAGCAGCGCCAGGCGCCGCTTCATCCAGCCAGTAACCGTTCCGTCCTGGCCACGCCAGAACAGGCCATGATGAACAAAGATTGTGTCAGCATCGGCGCCAATGGCGGCTTCGATCAGGGCCAGGCTGGCACTGACACCCGAGACAATTTTGCGAATGCTGGCACCGCCTTCGACCTGCAGACCGTTGGGGCCGTAGTCACGAAAGCGTTCGGGCTGAAGCAGCGCGTCAAAAGTCTGCAATAGCTGTGTGCGATCAGTCATATCCAGGGTGAAAGTAGGTCTGGCCGGGCAGCCAGCGTAGGTATTGTCAACGAATTTGTGAAGCCGTTGGCCATGGCAGATAAATTTCCTGCGTCCGGTCAGGGCACTGCACGGCGCCTACAATTTACCGCTGTTGCCAACTCACCCATTTACCGGGGGCGTGCGTCGCCCGACAAGTTTCATGAAACGTCTTTGGTTGTTGTTCTCCCAAACCGCCACCGTCTTGCTGGCGGCCTATTTTGTAGTGGGCACACTCAAGCCCGAGTGGTTGAGCTATTGGCCGGCACGGGCCGGTGCGCTGGCCGTCGTGGAAGCGCCCACCGTGAGCTCCAGCGTTGTGCCCGCGGGCAGCTTCAGATATGCGGCACAAAAATCTTCAGCGGCGGTGGTCAGCATCAACACCAGCAAGGCAGCCAAAAATAATCCGCGCAGCAACGATCCCTGGTTCAAGTTCTTTTTTGGCGAACAGGGCAATGAACCGCAGGTCGGTCTGGGCAGCGGCGTCATCGTCAGCGCCAGCGGCTACATCTTGACCAACAACCATGTGGTTGAGAGCGCCGACGAGATTGAGGTCATCCTCAACGACAGCCGCCGCGCCCTGGCCAAAGTGATTGGCACCGACCCCGACTCCGACCTTGCCGTCCTGAAGATCGATCTGGAACGCCTGCCGGTGATTGTGCTGGGCAACTCGGATTCGCTGCAAGTGGGTGACCAGGTGCTGGCCATTGGCAACCCGTTTGGGGTCGGGCAAACTGTCACTGGCGGCATTGTCAGCGCGTTGGGGCGCAACCAGCTGGGTATCAACACTTTTGAGAACTTCATCCAGACCGACGCCGCCATCAATCCGGGCAATTCCGGCGGCGCTCTGGTGGACATCAACGGCAACCTGCTAGGCATCAACACGGCAATTTATTCGCGCTCGGGTGGCAGCATGGGCATCGGCTTTGCCATTCCGGTGTCGACCGCCAGACTCGTGATGGAGGGCATTGTGAAAGACGGGCAGGTTCTGCGCGGCTGGATTGGTGTGGAACCCAACGATCTGTCACCTGAACTGGCGGAAACCTTTGGTATCAAGGCTCAGGCGGGCGTAATCATCACCGGTGTATTGCAAAACGGTCCGGCGGCGCAATCTGGCATCCGGCCCGGCGATGTCATCACCCGTGTGGCAGGCAAGCCGGTCAACAATGTGTCGGAGTTGCTGGCCAGCGTTGCGGCCCTTAAACCCGGCACTGCTTCAAAGTTCAGCCTGTTGCGGCGCGACGAAAAAATTGAACTCGACGTGACGCCTGGTGTGCGGCCCAAGCCGCGCCGCCAGGCTCACTGAGTATTTGCGGTCTCGCCGCCCTCGTCGGGCGCCTGGGTATGCTTGATGAATAGCTGCGCTGACAGTATGCCCAGCTCGTAGAGCAGGTACATCGGAATCAGCAGGGCAATCATGGACACCGGATCGGGCGGCGTCACAAGACCTGCCACGGCGGCCGCGCCAACCACAAAATAGGTGCGGAATGACTTGAGCTGGGCAATCGTCACAACGCCCATGCGGGCCAGAATGACCACCACGATGGGCACTTCAAAAGCCACTCCAAAGGCGATGAACATGGTGATGACGAAATCCAGATAGGCCTCGATGTCGGGGCTCACGGCCACCGACATGGGGGCCATTTTCTGGATCGCCGGGAACGCTTGCCCAAAGACAAAAAAGTAGCAGAACGCGGCGCCCATGTAAAACAGCAGGGTACTGGCTGCCACCAGCGGCAGGACCAGCTTTTTCTCGTGCTTGTACAAACCGGGTGCCACGAAAGCCCATACCTGATAAAGAATCCAGGGCAGGGACAAACCAATCGCGGCCAGCACCGACACCTTGATAGGCACCAGAAACGGCGACACGACCCCGACAGCAATCATGCGCGAACCCTCGGGCAGCGCCTTGACCAGTGGCATGGCCAGCAGGTCATAGAGTTTTGAGGGTCCAGGGTAGAACAGCAAGGCCACGAGTATGGTGGCGACGCCGTACAGCGAACGCAGCAGCCGGTCGCGCAGCTCAAACAAATGCTGCACGAAGGGCTGTTCGGTGCCAGCCAGTTCGTCTTCTTTTTTGGCAGGGTCGGTCATCAGCTAAGCCTGGTGGGTCGGAAGCGGGCGACCCGGGCGGCCCCCGACAAGGCCCGGGTACGAATGCCGGCACGCGCTTTGTACCAGTTTGGCGTGGCGCCCTGCTTGATTCGCCACTTTTTTTGCGGATGCCTGTATTCCGGAAAGCCAGGGCTCAGGTCAGCCGCCAGCGTGCTGCCCGAGGATTCCGTGGATTCGGTCCAGTTCTTCTCAAAGTCGCTGGCGCTGGTCTGGATGGTGTTTTCAACGTCACGCGCGGCACTCTCCACCGTGTCCTTCATTTTCTTCAGCTCATCGAGCTCCATCGAGCGATTGACTTCGTCCTTCACGTCGGCCACGTAGCGGCGCGCACGCCCCAGCAAGGTTCCCACGGTCTTGGCCAGACCCGGTAGTTTTTCCGGGCCAATGACAAGCAGCGCGATCGCGCCAATAATGGCGAGCTTGGTAACCCCGATATCAATCACTGACAACTATCTCGTCGAAGCGGCGCCGGCAGCATCAGGCTTTGGTCTTGGCTTCGACATCGATGGTTTCCTTGGCAGTTGCAGCGCCAGCGCTGACCTGCTGGACCGCTGCTGCAGCAGGCGCGTCAGCGGGTTTTTCGGCGCCATCCTTCATGCCGTCCTTGAATCCCTTGACCGCACCTCCCAGATCGGAGCCGATGTTACGCAGCTTCTTGGTGCCAAAAATCACCACGATGATGATCAGGAAAATAATCAGATGTGTTGTCGATAATCCCATGAGTCTCTCCTAACGAATTGCGTCAATTTTAGTCGGCGAAGGGGTTGATTGGACACCAGCGCCAATTTAACATTACCCCTTGAGCCAGGGCCGCGGCCCGCCCATCACGTGAATGTGCATGTGCTGCACCTCTTGCCGGCCGTGGGCACCGGTGTTGCACAGAATGCGAAACCCTCCCTGCGGGTAAGGCTTGCAGCCTTCCTGCAAAGCCAGCCCGGGCGCCAGCACCATCATGCGCCCAAGCAGGGCCGCGTGCTCGACGCCAACGTGGGCCATCGACGGAATATGGACTTTGGGAATCATCAGAAAATGCACGGGCGCCCACGGGTTGATGTCGTGAAAGACATAAATTTCTTCGTCCTGGTAGACCACTTTGGACGGAATCCTGCCCGCGACTATCTTGCAGAACAGGCAATCCGGGTCGCTTGGAACTATTTTCGCAATCATTCGGCGAACTCCATGACCAGCCCTTTGTTCATGCGCACCATGCCGGTAATGATGCGGTAAAGGAACCAGATGGAAATGACGCACCAGGCGATCCAGCCCGGGAAGATGAAGAGCAGCCAAAGCGGCACCGTCACCAGATACAGCAGCGCGGCAATGACAACGGTACGGATGCGCCAGCGGAAATGCGAGGCGTGCCAGGTGCCCTCGGCATCCGGCCGCTTCACCATGTCAATGATCAGGGCAGCAACCAGCAACACCGGGCCAAACTGTCCGCCAGGTATCAGCGCCCCAACGGCCACAATCAGGTGCAGGATATAGCTGATGGTGCCCACCGTGTTGAGCGACTGCAACTTTTGCAAGTCAGGCTGACCACGGCCGGCGTCATTGCCGGGGTTGGAAAAGTCTTGCGTCACCGGATTTCTCCTTCGCGCGCCAACACCTTGCGCAAGGCTTTTTCTTCGATGCCACTGATGCCGACACGACGCTCCAGTTCGGCCACCACGTGGGCCGGGCTCAATCCGTAGTGCGCCAGCGCGATCATGCAGTGGAACCACAAATCGGCGACCTCATTGACCACTTTTGCCGGGTCACCCCCAAAGTCAGCATCCTTCGCCGCCATCACAACCTCGGTCGCTTCCTCGCCAATCTTTTTCAGGAACGCGTCGGGGCCTTTGTGCAGCAGGCGCGCCACGTAACTGGCATCGGGGTCGCCGCCGTTTTGGGGCAAGCGGCTTTCAATCACCCGGGCCAATGCGGCCAGTGAGTCAGGAGCAGAAATGGGAGATGGCATAGAACCTATTTGTAGATGGTTTGCGGGTCTTTCAAGACCGGCTCGGTTACTTTCCAGGCACCGTTCTGGTAAAGACTGAAAAAACAGCTGTGCCGGCCGGTGTGGCAGGCGATGCCGGGCACAGCGCCAAGCTGCGTGACTTTGAGCAAAATCACGTCCTGGTCACAGTCCAGGCGAATTTCATGCACTGTCTGCACATGGCCTGACTCTTCCCCTTTAAACCAGAGTTTGCCACGCGAGCGGCTGTAGTAGACGGCACGTCCCAGCTCTGCCGTCTTTAGCAAGGCTTCGCGGTTCATCCAGGCCAGCATCAGCACGTCGTTGCTTCCCCGTTCCTGGGCAATCACAGGCACCAGCCCCTGGGCATCCCATCGAATATCGTTTAACCAGTTCATGAGCGAATTGTCCACGATCCATGTTTGCTACTATTTTTATAGCTGCCTGCGCAATTTCGACGGGGGCTACAGCTCAAAATTGTATTAAATTCTGACTGGAATACCGCGCTCGGCCATTCTGGCCTTGGCTTGGGCGACAGTAAATTCACCATAGTGAAAGATGCTGGCGGCCAACACCGCGTCAGCGCCACCGAGTTGAATGCCGTCGGCCAGATGGTCCAGCGTGCCGACGCCGCCGGAGGCGATAACCGGCACACTCACCGCGTCGCTGACGGCGCGCGTGAGTTCCAGATCAAAACCGGCCTTGGTGCCATCACGGTCCATGCTGGTGAGCAGAATTTCTCCGGCGCCGCGCTGCGCCATCTCGGTGGCCCAGGCGACTGCGTCGAGGCCGGTGTTCTTGCGCCCGCCGTGGCTGTAAACATCCCACCCGGCACCCAGCGGCTGGCCCTGGGCATTGCGGCGCTGCGCGTCCTGGGCCGAGCGGCGCTTGGCATCAATCGCCACCACAATGCACTGCGCGCCGTATTTGGCCGAGGCGTCCACAATCACCTGCGGGTTGGCTATGGCGGCCGAGTTGAAACTGGTCTTGTCGGCCCCGGCATTGAGCAGGCGGCGTACATCGTCGACCGTGCGTACGCCACCACCCACCGTCAAAGGAATGAACACTTTTGAGGCCACCGCCTCGATGATGGGCAAGATCAGGTCGCGCCCGTCGCTGGTGGCGGTGATGTCCAGAAAAGTGAGCTCGTCGGCGCCCTGCTCGTTGTAGCGTGCCGCGATTTCCACCGGGTCGCCCGCATCGCGCAACTCCACAAAGTTGACACCTTTGACCACACGACCCCCGGTAACGTCGAGGCAAGGGATGATTCGTTTGGCTAGCATGCAGGGATTGTAGAGGGGCTCATTCGCGGAGATGGGTGGGGGTCGCTGGCACCGGCGCAGATGCTTGCGCGAATGTCCTCCGCCCTGCGGGCTCCCCCTTAATTTGGCAAAACCCCAAGTCCACGCTCCACCATCCGCACCAGTACCTTCGACGAGTAGCGGTGTCGGTAGGCAGGAACCGAACAAAATCTCCCGAACGGGGGATACCGGAACACCCCGATGACAGTCAGCGTTGCAGCGGTTGCGGGTGTTGACGAATGACCGCTGTTTGCTACCTTTTTTTCACTCAGCGATTGCAAAGTTCAGCCCTTGAATTTGAAACAGCATACCTCAGTTGCCTAGAATGCTGAATAACGCGTTCAATTGGAAGCGACCGCTCTTCTACTGTCTCATTCCAATCTTCATCTTCTTGGCCTTTGTCGGATTTCCACCTCCGTTCGCACCGCCCGGCGCCACGAAACCTAAACAGGAGCAATCAGTACCGGCAGAAAAGAAGAGTGGCAGCGCTCAGTCGTGAGCATTTTTTCAGCGAGGCAAGGAGCACCCCGATAATTGGGAGTCTCTTAGTCAGATTCTGAATTTCCGGCCTGGAGTGTTCAATATGGGATGGTCAGAGGCGGCAAACAGCCCTCTGAAGTCGTTCATCTTTCTTCAAGCTGCCCCACAACACAGATGGACATTGACATGCAATGAATGAATCCCCACGCATTCCCGCAACGCCACTGACACAGGTCGGCGGGGCATTCAGCGCAGCGGCATCAAGGGGGAGCCCGCAGGGCGGAGGACAGTCGCGGAGCTGAGTGCCGTGGCGGCCTGTGTCCTGAGGAGTCTCGGGGTTTGACCTCAAATGCCTTCACGCGCGCAAAGCACTTTTCCCACGCAACAAGCCCAGGGCTCGCAACGAGAGGCCGAACGCGGCCTCGGTACGCAATCAAACATCCAGGCCACTACCCATTGAGCTCATCGGCGCGCTCCTGCGCGGCAGCAAAATCCAGGTCGCCACTGTAAATGGCACGGCCGCAAATAACGCCTTCTATGCCTTCTTCTTCCACCGCGCACAAGGCCTCAATGTCGGCCATGCTCGAGAGCCCCCCGGAGGCAATCACCGGAATGGTCAGGGCTTGGGCCAGTTTGACAGTGGCTTCGACATTGATACCGCTGAGCATGCCGTCACGCCCGATATCGGTATAGATGATCGATTCGACGCCAAAGTCTTCAAATTTCTTGCCCAGGTCAATCACGTCGTGCCGGGTCAGCTTGCTCCAGCCGTCAGTGGCGACCTTGCCGTCACGGGCATCGAGTCCGACAATGATGTGACCGCCGAAGGCGGTACAGGCGTCCTGCAGAAAACCCGGATTCCTGATGGCTGCCGTGCCGATGATGACGTAACGCAGGCCGGCATCCAGATAGCGTTCAATGGTGTCGAGGTCGCGAATGCCGCCACCGAGCTGCACATCAACCTCAACCCCGACTTCACGCAGGATTTTGCGAATCGCCAATTCGTTTTTCGGGTGGCCCGCAAAAGCGCCATTCAAGTCCACCAGATGCACGCGGCGCGCCCCTTTGTCCACCCAGTTGCGCGCCATCGTGGCCGGATCTTCACCAAAAGTGGTGACCTGGTCCATGTCGCCCTGTTTGAGGCGAACACACCGGCCGTCTTTAAGATCAATTGCAGGAATTAAAAGCATGATGCTTCAATAGTGGTGGAGAAGGGAAAAGGCTTTGACGGGCGCGGCCCGAACGTTGCAGAAAAATTGGGTTCAGGGATTCCAATGCAGGAAGTTCCGGTAAAGGGACAAGCCGTGATCAGCACTTTTTTCAGGATGGAATTGTGTAGCAAAAATATTATCGCGCGCAATGGCTGAACTAAAGCGGCTACCGTAGTCTGTCACACCGACGCTGTGGCGTGCATCAGACGGTTGGGCGTAAAAACTATGCACGAAATAGAAGTAACTGCCGTCCGGCACATCGCCCCACACCGGGTGGACCGCGCCAGCGTGCGGCTGGCGGTAAACCTGATTCCAGCCCATTTGCGGTACCTTGTAGCGGCTGCCGTCAGGCTGACGCTTGCCGGTCAGTTCAAACTTGAGCACGTCGCCGTGAATCAGCCCGAGACCGGGCGTATCACCCTCGGCGCTGTGGTCGAGCAGCATTTGCATGCCGATGCAGACGCCAAACAGCGGTTTGCTGGCGGCCGCTTCAAGTACCGACGCCTGCAAGCCCGATTCCCGCAGTTCGCGCATGCAGTCCGGCATGGCGCCCTGCCCCGGCAGTACCACGCGTTCGGCAGCGCGCACCTGGTCCGGGTCGGCGGTGATCACCACCTGATAGCCGCTACCCGCTGCGGCGACCTGCACGGCTTGCGCGACTGAACGCAGGTTGCCCATGCCATAGTCGACCACGGCGACAGTCTTGTTGCGAAGACTGTTTGCTACAATATTCATAGCTGTCTACGCATTACCAGTATGGTCTAACGCCATATTTTTCATATAAATTACAAAGAACCCTTGGTCGAGGGAATGCTGCCAGCAGCGCGCGGATCGAGCTCCAGCGCGTCGCGCAGCGCGCGGGCAAAAGCCTTGAACACGGTCTCGGCCTGATGGTGGGCGTTTTCGCCACGCAGGCAGTCGATGTGCAGCGTCACAAAGGCGTGGTTGGCAAAGCCCTGGAAAAATTCAAACGCCAGCTGGCTGTCAAAACTGCCAATCATGCCGCTCTTGAACGGTACATGCATGACCAGCCCTGGCCAACCCGAAAAATCGATAACGACCCTGGACATCGCCTCGTCCAGCGGTACATAGGCGTGACCATAACGGCGTATCCCTTTCTTGTCGCCGACCGCCTTGTGCACTGCCTGGCCCAGGGCGATACCCACGTCTTCCACCGTGTGATGACCGTCAATGTGCAAATCGCCGACCGCGTGGATGTCAAGGTCAAGCATGCCGTGGCGGGCGATCTGGTCGAGCATGTGGTCAAAAAAACCAATGCCGGTGTGCAATCTGGCCTGGCCGGAGCCGTCCAGATTGACCTTGACGAGGATCTGCGTCTCGGCAGTGTTGCGGGAAACTTCAGCGATTCGATTCATGGTGCGGTACTTTCCCATTGGTACGGAGCCCGTCGCCGGGCACTGCGACACGCCGGGTGCGTGCGATTCAAAGTGATTCCTTCAGCGCCGCCAACATCAGTCTGTTTTCGTCTGCGGTGCCAACGGTCAGACGCAGGCAATTGGCCAGCAATGGATGCATTTTAGAAACGTTCTTGACCAGCACCCGGCGCGCCTTCATGCCGTCAAAAGTTTTTCCGGCATCCGGCACCCGAAGCAGAATCATATTGGCATCGCTGGCATAGGCACGGGTCCCCGGCAGCTTGCCAAGCGCTTGCAGAATAGTGGCGCGCTGCGCACACAGGTCACGCGCTTGCGCCGCAAACACCTCCTGGTGCTCAAGCGCAAAAAGGGCGCATTCGCAGTTCAACAGGCTGATGTTATAGGGTGGTCGCACCTTGTCAATCTCGGCAATCAGGGCCGTCGGCCCCATCAGGTACCCCAGGCGCACGCCGGCCAAGCCAAACTTGGACAGTGTGCGCAGCAGCAGCACGTGGTGGTGGCGCGTGAGACGGCCGAGGTAACTTTTGCTGGAAAATGGCTGGTAGGCCTCGTCCATCACCACCAGCCCGCCATGCTCGCCGACTGCCAGGATGATGTTCTCGACCACGCTGTCATCCCACAGATTGGCCGTCGGATTGTTCGGGTAGGCCAGGTAGGTGATTGCCGGCTTGTGCTGTGCAATGGCTGCCAGCATCGCCACTTCGTCGAGTTCGAAATCAGCGGTTAGCGGCACGCCGTGAAAGTCAAGCCCCTGCAGCTGCGCACTCATGGCGTACATCACAAAACCTGGCACCGGGGCCAGCACACTGGCACGCCTGAAGTCATTGCCTGCGCCCGGTGGCACGTCACATGCCAGCGCCAGCAGGCTGATCAATTCGTCCGAGCCGTTGCCCAGCATGATGTCAAATCCGTCGGGCATACTGGCATAAGTGGCCAGCCCACGACGCAAATCATTGACACGCCCGGCCGGGTAGCGGTTCAGTTCCAGCGCCCCCAGGCGTTGACCCAGCGCAGCTTGCAGTTCGGCTGGCAATCGATGTGGATTCTCCATGGCATCGAGCTTCACCATGCCCACTGATTCCTGAATGGCGTAGGCCTGCATGGACTGGATGTCCTGACGGATGCGCTGCAGGCAGGCTGGCTTGAAGCCGCTCATGGGATACGCCGCATGGGAGGCACCGGTGCCAGCCGCAGCTCCGCCGCACGGGCGTGGGCTTGCAAGCCTTCGCCATAGGCCAGTTCGGCCGCGACAAGGCCCAGCGTCTGAGCCCCGGCTTCACTGACTTCAATCAGGCTGGAGCGCTTTTGGAAGTCATAGACACCCAGCGGAGAACTGAAGCGGGCGGTGCCACTGGTGGGCAACACGTGATTCGGTCCAGCGCTGTAGTCGCCCAGCGATTCGCTGGTATAGGCGCCCAGGAAGATGGCTCCGGCGTGTTTCAGCAACGGCTCCCAGCGCTGCGGGTCGCGGCTGCTGACTTCCAGGTGCTCGGGGGCGATGCGGTTGCTGAGGGCGCAGGCCTCTTCCATGCTGCGCGTCAGGATGAGCGCGCCCCGGTCGTTGAGGGATTTGGCGATGATTTCGCGCCGTGGCATTTCCGGCAGCAGGCGGTTGATACTGGCTTGCACGGCGTCGATGTAAGCGGCATCGGGGCACAGCAGAATGCTTTGCGCCAGCTCGTCATGCTCGGCCTGGCTGAACAAGTCCATCGCCACCCAGTCGGGCGGCGTGCTGCCATCGGCCAGCACCAATATTTCGCTGGGCCCGGCAATCATGTCGATGCCCACCGCGCCGAACACGCGTTTCTTGGCGCTGGCGACATAGGCGTTGCCGGGGCCGGTGATTTTGTCCACTTTGGGAATGGTGGCCGTGCCATAGGCCAGCGCCGCCACCGCCTGCGCGCCACCCACGGTGAAGACGCGGCTGACGCCAGCGACATAGGCAGCAGCCAGCACCAGCGCGTTCTTCTCGCCTTTGGGAGTCGGCACGACCATAATGATTTCACCCACGCCGGCAACGTGCGCCGGGATGGCGCACATCAACACCGTGGAAGGATACGTCGCCTTGCCCCCGGGAACATAGATGCCAACGCGGTCCAGCGGCGTCACCTTTTGGCCTAAGAGCGTGCCATCTTCGTCGCGGTAGCTCCAGCTTGCGCCGCAGGCCTTCTTCTGCGCCTCGTGGTAGCTGCGCACACGCTGAGCCGCCGCTTGCAGCGCCTCGCGCTGGGCCACGGAAATAGACTCAAACGCGGCTTTGAGCCCGGCCTGCGTCAACTCCAGCTCTGCGACCGAGGCCGCTTGCACCTGATCCCAGCGCGCGGTGTAGTCCAGCAGCGCCGCATCACCGCGTTGTTGCACGTCGGCCAGGATGTCGGCCACGCGCTGCTCAATGGCGGCGTCAGTGTCGGCGCTCCAGTGCAGGCGCGCCTTTAAATCAGCATCAAATGTGCTGTTAGCGGTTGATAGACGGGCGGGGGCAGCTATAAAAGTCATAGCGTATTTTTACGGATGAAGAGCATGAATTAGCGGGCAACGGCAGATGCAAAAGCATCAATGATTTTTCGGATCGGCGCCTGCTTGAGCTTGAGTGCCGCCTGATTCACCACCAGCCGCGAGCTGATGTCCATGATGTGCTCGACCTCAACCAGATGGTTGGCCTTGAGCGTATTGCCGGTGGACACCAGATCAACGATCGCGTCGGCCAGTCCGACCAGTGGCGCCAGCTCCATGCTGCCATAGAGCTTGATCAAATCCACATGCACGCCTTTGGCGGCGAAAAATTCGCGCGCGATGGCGACGTATTTGGTCGCCACTTTCAGTCGTGAACCCTGGCGCACGGCCGAGGCGTAATCAAAGTCTGCGCGCACCGCCACGCTGATGCGGCATTTGGCAATTTGCAAATCCAGCGGCTGGTACAGACCGTCACTGCCATGCTCCAGCAGCGTGTCCTTGCCGGTGATGCCCAGATCAGCCCCGCCGTATTGCACGTAGGTCGGCACGTCCGTGGCCCGCACCACCAGCACGCGCACATCGCTCTGGTTGGTGGCGAGAATGAGCTTGCGTGATTTTTCAGGGTCTTCCAGCACCTCAATGCCGGCGGACCGAAGCAGCGGCAGGGTTTCTTCGAAAATTCTGCCTTTGGACAGAGCGAGCGTAATCATTTCATTCTTTCAATGTCGGCACCCAGGCCACGCAGTTTGGCCTCCATCTGGTCGTAGCCGCGGTCGAGGTGATAGATGCGATCCACGACGGTTTCACCGTCGGCCACCAGGCCCGCAATGACCAGGCTGGCCGAAGCGCGCAAATCGGTCGCCATGACGGTCGCACCGGAGAGTTTTTCAACGCCCTCCACCACCGACACCTTGCCATCAATCTGGATATTGGCACCAAGGCGAACCAGTTCATTGACGTGCATGAAGCGATTCTCGAAAATGGTTTCAGTCACCTTGGCGGTGCCATGCGAGATGCAATTGAGCGCCATGAACTGGGCCTGCATGTCGGTCGGGAAGCCGGGGTACTCGGTGGTGCGAAAACTCTGCGCCTTGAGTCTGCCTTCGGACTGGACCCGGATGCCGCCCTCAACCGCCAGAACTGTGGCTCCGGCATCACGCAGCTTTTCCACCACCGCTTCGAGGTGCTCGGCCCGGCCATGCCGCAGCAGCACATCACCACCGGCGGCGGCAACCGCACACAAAAAAGTCCCGGTCTCGATTCTGTCGGCCACCACCTGGTGATGGCAGCCATGCAGCGCCTGGACGCCCTCAATGCGGATGCGGCTGCTGCCATGTCCCTCAATGCGGGCACCCATCTTGATCAGCATCTCTGCCAGGTCGGGAATCTCGGGTTCCTGCGCCGCATTCTCCAGAATGGTCTCGCCTTCGGCCAGGCAGGCGGCCATCAGAAAATTTTCGGTGCCGGTCACGGTCACCATGTCGGTCGCAATGCGCGCGCCCTTCAAACGGGTCCAGCCTTTTGGCAGCCTGGCAATCATGTAGCCATGCTCGACCACAATCTCGGCGCCCATCGCGCTCAGTCCCTTGATATGCTGGTCGACAGGACGCGAACCAATGGCACAACCGCCAGGCAGGGAGACCGTGGCCTCACCAAAACGGGCCAGCAAAGGCCCTAGCGCCAACACCGAAGCGCGCATAGTCTTGACCAGTTCGTAAGGCGCCTCCGGTGAGCTCAGCGAGCCGGCCTCCACCCGCACCGAGCCGTCTTCGCCACGCTCTGCGCTGACGCCCATGTTGCGAATCAGTCTGAGCATGGTCGAGACGTCCTGCAAGCGCGGCACGTTGCCCAGCGTGACGGCTTGCGCTGTCAGCAAGCAGGCACACAACTCGGGCAAGGCGGCATTTTTGGCGCCCGATATATCAACCACCCCGCGCAGTGGGTGACCGCCGCGAATCAATAGTTTATCCATGGCTTCAGTCAGGTCCGATCACACCGCGATCATTGCGGCAGCGCCGCCCACTCGGCCGGTGTGTAAGTCTTCATTGACAGGGCGTGCACCTCGTCATTTTTCATTTTGTCGCCCAGCGTGGCATACACCATCTGGTGGCGCTGGATCGCACGTTTGCCTTCAAACGCCGATGCCACAATGGTGGCAAACCAGTGGCGGCCATCCCCCTTGAGTGTGATGTGCTGACACTCGAGGCTGGCGGCAATCATGGCTTTAATCTGGTCTGCATTCATATCGTTCATCCAAAAAATTATTCTGTGCACTAACTGCGAATTTTGTAGCCGGTGCGCAGCAACATCACAGCGACGACGCTGACACATGCCAGGACCGCCGCGACAACACCCAGGCTCAGCCAGGGCGAAACATCGCTGACGCCAAAAAAACCGAAACGAAATCCATCAATCATGTAGAAAAACGGGTTCAGATTGCTGACCTTTTGCCAGAAGGGCGGCAGTGAATGGATTGAGTAAAAAACACCACTCAAAAAAGTCATGGGCATGACAACAAAGTTTTGAAAAGCCGCGAGCTGGTCAAATTTTTCAGCCCACAGGCCGGCGATCAGTCCCAGTGTGCCCATCAACGCAGCACCGAGCACGGCAAAGGTAAGGATCCACAGCGGCCCGGTAAAACTCACGTCGGTAAACAGGGCCGAAACCGCGAACACCCCCAGGCCCACCACCAGACCCCGAATGACCGAGGCACCGACATAGGCAACAAACCAGTTCATGTAGGACAGCGGCGTGAGCATCAGAAATACCAGGTTGCCCATGACCTTGCTCATGATCAGTGAGGAAGAGCTGTTGGCAAATGCGTTTTGCAGCAGGCTCATCATCGCCAGGCCCGGCACCAGAAAGGAGGTGTAGCTGATTCTGTCGTAGACCTTGACATGCGATTCCAGCGCGTGACCAAAGATCAGCAGATACAGCATGGCCGTCAGCACCGGCCCGGCGACCGTTTGAAATGCAACCTTCCAGAAACGCAGCACTTCCTTGTACAGCAATGTTCGCCAGCCGGTCATGCCACCCCCCCGCGAAGCGAGTTCCTGTTTTTCATCATCACGTCGAGAAACACATCTTCCAGATCGGCTTTGCGGATTTCAACATCGCGTGCCACCAAACCGGCCTCGCGCACGGCGCCAAGGTAACGTTCAATCTCCAGCGCGTCGTGCGCCGGGAATTGCACGATGCGTCCGGTAATTCGCGCCTTGTCGGCCAGCAACTTGGGCAGTTCACTGTCAACCTTGAAGCGCAGCACGTTGCTTGAAGCGGATTTGAGAAGTTCACTGGTGTCGTCGAGCGCCACAATGCGACCGGTCTGGAGCATGGCAATGCGCCCACACAAGGCTTCCGCCTCCTCCAGATAGTGGGTTGTCAACAAAACCGTGTGGCCCTGCTTGTTGAGTTTGGCAATGAATTGCCACAAGGTCTGACGCAACTCAACGTCCACCCCCGCCGTGGGTTCATCGAGCACGATCACCGGCGGCTTGTGCACCAGCGCCTGGGCCACCAGAACACGCCGCTTCATGCCACCCGAAAGCTGGCGCATATTGGCGCTGGCTTTGTCGGTCAGCCCCAGATTCTCCAGCAATTCGTCGATCCAGGCGTCATTGCTCTTGACGCCGAAATAGCCCGACTGAAACCGCAGTGCCTCGCGGACATTGAAAAACGGGTCAAACACCAGCTCCTGCGGAACAACACCCAGACTGCGGCGCGCGTCAGCGTAGTCAAGCCGCACGTCATGCCCCAGCACCGACACTTTGCCCGAACTGGCCCGCGTGAGTCCGGCCAGAATGCTGATCATGGTGGTCTTGCCAGCGCCGTTGGGGCCTAACAGCCCGAAAAATTCACCCTCTTCAATGTCGAGGCTGACATTGTCAAGTGCGAGAAAAGTGCCCCCTTTGGGTCCGCGCGGTGCAGGATAGGACTTGGAGACAGACTGGAACGAAATGGCGGTCATGTCAACAGCTATTCTCTGAGGGCATTAATTCAATAATGCCGTAAAGACTAGCCAGGTCCCCCAGGCGAACGGGTAAACCACGAATCAAAAAATGCTTGCCCGCCGCCAGGCATTCACGCCGGAACTCGAGCAACACAGCCAACGCGGCTGAATCAAAACGGCTCAATCCGGCGGCATCTACTACCACTTGGGGGCCTGATTGCGAACGCAGGCCTTGCACCAGCATGCGCAAGCACGCGTTGGCTTGGGAGTGTGTCAATTCTTTGGGCAGTACCAGCACCGTCAGCCTTTTTTGGCATTGATCTTGTTGCGCTCGGTCAGCGTGGCAATCAAACCGTCTATGCCTTTGGCGTTGATTTCCTGTGCAAACTGGCTTCGATAGGTTTCCACCAACCAGACGCCCAGCACATTCAGGTTGTAAATTTTCCAGCCTGTACCATCACCAGCCGTCTTTTCCAGACGGTAATCAAGCTGAATGGCGTCTCCGCGGCCTTTGACCTCGGTGCGAACCACCACCTCCGTGTCTTCCGGCGCCGCCCGCATCGGTTTGATGGCGATGGTCTGGTCACTGACCTGTGTTAACGCGCCGGCATAGGTACGAACCAGCAAAACCTTGAATTCATCCTGCAGACGCTTTTGCTGCTCCGGGCTGGCCTGACGCCAGGCACGCCCTACCGCAGAGGCGGTCATGCGCTGAAAATTCACATTCGGCATGATCCTGGCATCTACCAGGGCAACTATCCGTGACACGTCCCCGGCCTGAATCGCCTTGTCGGTCTTGATGGCGTCAAGGACCTCGGTCGACAGCCGTTTGATCAAAGCATCTGCCGCTTCATCGGCGGCACTCGCCGGCAAGGCCAGCAACAGGGGCATGCCGGCAAGCAGAACAACGAACAGGCGGCGCAAAAAAAGAATTTTCATGGTTTGACTTTCTCATCCCCGGTAATCCCGGCATGGCTTAACGTTTCGGTCGCGCCCTTGGTTGGCATTTCAGCACCGATTTGTTCCGTGACCGGAGTGTCATCGGCCCGGGCCGACACCTTGTCAGTGGCATCTTCTTCAGGCGGGTTGCCATCAAAAATGACACTGCGGCGACGTTGCAGAAACGCGTCGCGGGTGAAGGTGTACCGGTCCAGCGCTGCTTCTTCCAGCATGTTACCGGCTTTAAGCAGATCCGAGCGCGTGTCAATGCCGCGCAGCACCGTGGCGGTATTGCGCGAAGGGACATGATGAATGTTGGAAACAATATCGCCCTTCAGGTCAACCGGAAGTGCCACCGTATCACGCAAGGTCGACGGCCCCAGCAGCGGCAGCACCAGATACGGACCAGGCGCAACACCCCAGTAACCCAGCGTATGCCCAAAATCGCGGGTGTGTTTCTCGATGTCCATCTCGGTGGCGACGTCAAACACGCCACCCCAGCCAACAAAGGTGTTGACACCCACACGCTTCAAACTGTCAATGGCGGCCTGCCCCTTGAACTGCAGGGCGTTGTTGACAAACGACCATATGTCTTCGAGGTTGCCAAAAAAATTACCAACGCCCTGGCGCACCCGAACCGGCGTAATGTCGCGATAGAAAGTGGCCACCGGCTTGAGTACCGCAGCATCAACCTGGTCGTTGAACTTGTAGACCCCGCGATTGAACGGCTCCAGTGGATCGCGCGGGTTGGCACCGGGTCCGCTGGCGCAGCCCGACAGTACGACAACCAGCAATAACAGCAACCGGCGCAGACTCAACGTCATTTTTTTCCCTTGCTCACGTCGGTCATACTACCCTCAGCCGCCTTGCTGTAGAGGAACTGGCTGATCAGGCTCTCCAGCACCATGGCTGATTGGGTGCTGGCAATGCTATCGCCAGCCACCAGTGTCTTCTCGTCCGCGCCAGGCTCCAGGCCCAGGTATTGTTCGCCAAGCAGGCCACTGGTCAGGATTTTGAGGGAGCTGTCCTTTGGAAAGGCATAGCGGCTCTCCATCGCCAGCGTCACGCGGGCCTGAAAGGATTTGTCGTCAAATACTATTTTCTCGACACGGCCCACCACCACACCTGCGCTCCGCACAGCTGCCTTGGGCTTGAGTCCGCCAACGTTGTCGAATTTGGCATTTACCAGGTAGTTGGTCTGAAAACTCAAAGTCAGCAAGTTGGCTGACTGCAAAGCCAAAAACAGGATGGCTATGGCGCCAATCAGAACAAACAGGCCAACCCACACATCATTTTTTGAACGCTGCATAAAACACCTAAATAGTAAACATCATGGCGGTCAGGATGAAATCCAGCCCCAGCACGGCAAGTGACGAGACCACCACGGTGCGCGTGGTTGCACTGGCGACACCTTCCGGTGTCGGCTGCGCTTCAAACCCCTGCAGCAGTGCAACAAAGGTGACGGTAACCCCAAAAACAATGCTCTTCACGATACCGTTGCCAACGTCTTTCCAGACATCCACTCCGCCCTGGATCTGACTCCAGAACGATCCGCCGTCGACACCAATCATGACCACACCAACAGCCCATCCGCCGATGATGCCCATGGCGCTAAAGACGGCGGCCAACAAGGGCATGACAATGACGCCGGCCCAAAACCGGGGCGCCAGGACGCGCAGCACCGGGTCTACCGCCATCATCTCCATGACGCTGATTTGCTCTCCCGCCTTCATCAGACCGATTTCAGCGGTCAGCGAGGTACCGGCCCTGCCGGCAAACAGCAGTGCTGTCACGACCGGCCCCAGTTCCCGCACCAGTGTCAGCGTGACCAGCAGACCCAGCGCTGACGATGAGCCGTAGCGTTGCAAAGTGTAGTAGCCCTGCAGGCCAAAGACAAATCCAACGAACAGACCCGACACCGCAATGATGGCGAGGGAATAGTTGCCCAGAAAATGAATCTGGTCGCGGATCAGCCCAAAACGCCTGACGCTGCTTCCCAGCGTTGTCAACAACCGTACAAACAGGCGCGCACCCTGTCCCAGGTCGGCCAGTTGACGCCGAACCGCAAATCCGAGGTCGCCCGGCTTGTACCAGCTCATGGTGCCACTCCGAGTCCAAAGTCCTGCTCGATGCCCGGACCCGGGTAATGAAACCGCACCGGACCCTCAGACAACGCATTGACATACTGGTAGACCAGCGGATCGGTGCTCTGCCTGACCTGATCGGGCGTACCCTGTGTCGCAACTTTTCCATTGGCCAGAATAATCACATGGTCGGAAATCGCAAAAGTCTGTTCAAGCTCGTGCGACACAAAGAGACTGGTCAGGCCCATCGAATCGTTGAGCTGGCGGATCAACCGCGCCGCTGTCGCCAGCGAAATCGGATCAAGTCCGGAAAATGGTTCGTCGTACATCACCAGCTCCGGGTCCAGCGCAATGGCACGCGCCAGCGCAACGCGGCGCGCCATGCCACCCGACACTTCACCGGGCATCAAGGCCTGCGCGCCGCGCAAACCGACTGCATTGAGTTTCATCAGCACAATGTCCCGAATCAGGACCTCGGGCAAATCAGTGTGTTCACGCAAAGGGAACGCCACATTGTCAAAAGCCGACAAATCGGCAAACAGGGCGCCAAACTGAAACAGCATGCCCATGCGGCGCCGCGCGGCATACAGCTGGCTCTGGTTCATGCACGTGACGTCCTGCCCATCGAACAGCATTTCACCGACCTGGGCCCGATTCTGACCGCCGATCAGCCGCAGAATGGTTGTCTTGCCGCCGCCCGACGCACCCATCAGCGCCGTTACCTTGCCACGCGGCACGGACAGGCAAACGTCGTCCAGAATGACCCGCTCCCCATACCCAAAGGACAGGTGACGGAATTCAACAAGGGACTCTGCGCAGGTGGTTGCCATGAATAAATAACAAGGCCGGGGTGTGCCCGGCCCTTCAATCATACGGGATTGGACCCGTCAGCGTGGCAGGCTGCTGGTGCCCATCAGGAATTCATCCACCGCGCGCGCCGCCTGACGACCTTCCCGGATGGCCCAAACGACCAGGCTCTGGCCGCGACGCATATCACCGGCGGCAAACACCCGGTCGACGTTGGTTGCGTAGGCAGCGCTGAAGTCAGTGCTTGCTTTGGCATTGCCGCGCGCATCGCGGTCAACGCCGAAAGCATCCAGTACCGAGGCCACCGGACTGACAAAACCCATGGCCAGCAAGACCATATCGGCTTTCAACACTTTTTCGCTACCGGCGATCTCGATCATTTTCCCGTCTTTCCATTCGACCCGAACGGTTTTCAGGCCGGTCACCTTTCCCTTCTCGCCGACGAACTCCTTGGTGGAAATCGCGAACTCGCGCTCACAACCTTCGTCATGGCTGGAACTGGTGCGTAATTTGAGCGGCCAGTAGGGCCAGGTCATGGGACGGTTTTCCTCGACCGGCGGTTGCGGCATGACTTCAAACTGCGTAATGCCGGCCGCGCCGTGGCGCCGGCTGGTACCGACACAGTCGGAGCCAGTGTCGCCGCCGCCGATAACGATGACATGCTTGCCGTCAGCGCGCAACTGGCCTTTGAGCTTGTCGCCGGCGTTGACCTTGTTCTGTTGCGGCAGGAATTCCATCGCGAAATGGATGCCGGCGAGATCGCGGCCAGGCACCGGCAGATCGCGCGACAGCTCGGAGCCACCCGCCAGCAGCACGGCGTCAAAGTCCTTGCGCAGCTGCTCGGGGCTGATGTTCTCCCTGGCCCAGTTAGTGACTTTGGCACCGGCTCCTGAGGCCGGCAACTCACCGACCAGCACGCCGGTGCGGATCGTGACGCCCTCCGCCTGCATTTGCACCACCCGACGGTCAATATGCGACTTTTCCATCTTGAAATCAGGAATGCCGTAACGCAACAAGCCACCAACGCGATCATTTTTCTCAAATAAGGTGACCTCATGGCCAACGCGTGCCAGCTGCTGCGCGGCTGCCATACCGGCAGGTCCCGAGCCGACCACGGCAACTTTTTTTCCGGTTTTTCTTTTGGCCGGCAACGGTTGGACCCAGCCCTCGACCCAGGCCCGGTCAATGATGGCGTGTTCGATCGACTTGATGCCAACCGCACTGTCATTCACGTTCAGCGTACAGGCCGCCTCGCAGGGCGCCGGACAGATGCGACCGGTGAACTCGGGAAAGTTGTTGGTGCTGTGCAGCACATTGATGGCGTTTTCCCAATCGTCCCCGTACACCAGGTCATTGAAATCCGGAATGATGTTGTTAACCGGGCAACCGTTGTTGCAAAACGGTGTGCCGCAATCCATGCAGCGGGCGGCCTGCTCTGTGGCCTGGGTCTGATCCAGCGCCACGACAAACTCCCTGTAGTGCTTGACTCGCTCCGCGACCGGCTTGTAGCCTTCCTCGATACGCTCAAACTCCATAAAACCGGTGACTTTTCCCATAATTTTCCTTTGGGGGACAGCTCTCTGGTCCTATCCCCAACACTTCAGGTTGCTGGTTACGTGCGCCTATTTGGCTGCGACTGCTTCTTTTTTTGTAGCTGCCTTCGCACGACTGGTAAGGGCCAGAGCCTCTTTTCGTGCATGGATTTCGCCCAACGCCCGCTTGTACTCGAGCGGAAACACCTTGATGAACTTGAGACGCGACACATCCCAGTTATCAAGCAACTCACGGGCCCGCTTGCTGCCCGTCCAGCGGTTGTGCTCCTCCAGCAGTTTCTTCAGCTGCACTTCGTCGGTTTGGCCCCGATGCCATACTGCCGGGTCAATACCGGCCTCCTGCTCCGGGCGGGTCAGCACTTTATCCAGCGCCACCATGGCGGTGTTGCAGCGCCGGGCAAACTGGCCGTCCTCGTCGTAAACATAGGCGATACCGCCACTCATGCCGGCCGCAAAATTGCGCCCGGTTTTGCCCAGCACAGCCACCGTGCCGCCGGTCATATATTCGCACCCGTGGTCGCCGGTGCCTTCAACCACTGCGGTGGCGCCTGAAAGCCGCACGGCAAAGCGCTCACCTGCCACACCGCTGAAGAATGCCTCGCCACTGGTTGCGCCATACATCACCGTATTGCCAACGATGGTATTGCGTACGGCGTCACCCCGAAAATCAATGCTGGGACGCACCACAACGCGTCCCCCCGACAAACCTTTGCCGGTATAGTCGTTGGCGTCACCAATCAGGTACATGGTGATGCCACGTGCCAGGAAGGCCGCAAAGGACTGGCCTCCCGTGCCCTCGAGCTGAATGTGAATGGAGTTGTCTGGCAAACCTTCCGGATGCACCTGGGTGACCGCCCCCGACAGCATGGCGCCAACCGAGCGGTTGACGTTGCGGGCAAACTCCATGAACTGTACTTTTTCGCCGTTGTCGATCGCCGCTCGGCTCTTGGCAATCAGGACGTTATCAAGCGACTTTTCAAGTCCATGGTCCTGTGTCAACGTCTGGAAGCGCGGCACGTCGGCCGGCACATTGGGCAAGGCAAACAGGCGACTGAAGTCAAGGCCGCTGGCTTTCCAGTGAGCGATGCCCTGACGCATGTCGAGCAGGTCGGCGCGGCCGATCAGGTCATCGAACTTGCGGATGCCCAGCTGCGCCATGATCTGGCGCACTTCTTCGGCAATGAAGAAGAAGTAGTTCACCACGTGCTCGGGTTTGCCGGAAAATTTCCTGCGCAACACCGGGTCCTGCGTCGCCACACCCACCGGGCAGGTGTTGAGGTGGCATTTGCGCATCATGATGCAGCCTTCGACGACCAGCGGTGCGGTGGCAAAGCCGAACTCATCGGCCCCCAGCAGCGCGCCAATGGCAACGTCGCGACCGGTCTTCATCTGACCGTCAGCCTGGACGCGAATTCGGCTGCGCAGACGGTTCAGCACCAGCGTTTGCTGCGTCTCGGCGAGCCCGATTTCCCAGGGGCTGCCAGCGTGCTTGATGGACGACCAGGGCGACGCGCCGGTGCCGCCATCGTGCCCGGCAATCACCACGTGATCGCTCTTGCATTTGGCGACGCCGGCAGCAATGGTGCCGACGCCGATCTCGCTGACCAGCTTGACACTGATGCTGGCATGCGGCGCGACGTTTTTCAGATCGTGAATCAGCTGCGCCAGGTCTTCGATCGAATAGATGTCGTGATGCGGCGGTGGCGAAATCAGCCCGACGCCGGGCACCGAATGACGCAGACGGCCGATGTACTCGGACACCTTGCCACCGGGTAGTTGACCGCCCTCGCCTGGCTTGGCGCCCTGGGCCATCTTGATCTGAATCTGGTCAGCGCTGTTCAGGTACTCCGCCGTCACACCAAAGCGGCCTGAGGCGACCTGTTTGATGCGTGAGCGCAGCGAATCGGCGGGGCTCAGGGGAATGTCAACCTCCACCACGTCGTGGCCGATGATATCGGCCATCGACTGGCCGTGTTTGATCGGGATGCCCTTGAGCTCCTGACGATAGCGGGCCGGGTCTTCACCACCCTCGCCGGTATTGCTCTTGCCCCCAATTCGGTTCATCGCCACCGCCAGCGTGGCGTGCGCCTCGGTCGAGATTGAGCCCAGTGACATGGCACCGGTGGCAAAGCGCTTGACAATTTCCGAAGCTGCTTCCACTTCTTCCAGGGCAATGGCCCTGGCCGGGTCTATCCTGAACTCGAACAAGCCGCGCAGTGTCATGTGGCGCCGGCTCTGGTCGTTGATCAACTGCGCGTATTCCTTGTAGGTATTCCAGTTGTTGGCACGCGTGCTGTGCTGCAGCTTGGCAATGGCGTCGGGCGTCCACATATGCTCCTCGCCCCGCGTGCGCCAGGCGTACTCGCCCCCCGCATCAAGCATTGTTGCCAAAACCGGATCGTCACTGAAGGCAGCGTTGTGCATGCGTATGGCTTCTTCAGCGATTTCGAACACGCCAATACCCTCGACCCGGCTCGGCGTGCCGGTAAAGTACTTGGCAATGGTTTCACTGGACAGCCCAATCGCTTCAAACAGCTGCGCGCCGCAGTAGCTCATGTAAGTGGACACCCCCATCTTTGACATGATTTTGGACAGCCCTTTTCCAACCGCCTTGACATAGTTGTAAATGGCCTTGTCAGCTGTCAAGTCACCGGTCAGCGTCTGGGGCAAGCCAGCCAGTGTTTCCATCGCCAGATAGGGGTGAACCGCTTCAGCGCCATAGCCCGCCAGCACGGCAAAATGATGCACTTCACGCGCGGTACCGGTTTCCACTACCAGACCGGCGGTGGTGCGCAGACCTTCGCGCACCAGATGCTGGTGCACAGCGGACAACGCCAGCAGGGCTGGAATTGCGACCTGCGTGGCACTCACGGCGCGGTCACTGATGATCAGAATGTTCTTGCCACCCTTGATGGCGTCAACCGCCTCGGCGCACAGTGAAGCCAGCTGCGCCTCGACGCCTTCGTGACCCCAGGACAAAGGGTAGGTGATGTCGAGCGTATAGCTGCGGAATTTACCCTGGGTATGTTTTTCAATATCGCGCAGCTTGGCCATATCGGCAAAGCCCAGCACGGGCTGGCTGACCTCCAGGCGCATCGGTGGATTAACCTGGTTGATGTCGAGCAAATTCGGTTTGGGGCCAATAAAGGACACCAGCGACATGACGATTGCTTCACGAATCGGATCGATCGGCGGATTGGTGACCTGTGCAAACAGCTGTTTGAAGTAGTTGTACAACGGTTTGTTTTTATCGCTCAAGACTGCCAGCGGGCTGTCATTGCCCATGGAGCCCAGAGCTTCCTCGCCAGTACTTGCCATGGGAGCGATCAGGAACTTCAGGTCCTCCTGCGTGAATCCAAAAGCCTGCTGACGGTCAAGCAAACTGACCACGCTCTCCGACGCCGACGCAGGCTCGCCACCGCCTACCACGTCATCCAGGCGAATGCGCAGATTCTCGATCCACTGCTTGTAGGGCTTGCTGTTGGCCAGGTTGGCCTTGAGTTCTTCATCGTCAATCATGCGGCCCTGTTCCAGGTCAATCAGGAACATCTTGCCGGGTTGCAGGCGCCACTTGCGCACGATCTTGTTCTCCGGCACCGGCAGCACACCCGACTCGGACGCCATGATGACCAGATCGTCGTCAGTGATGCAGTAGCGAGACGGGCGCAACCCGTTGCGGTCCAGAGTGGCGCCAATCTGGCGGCCATCGGTAAACACGATGGAAGCCGGACCATCCCAGGGTTCCATCATGGCGGCATGATATTCGTAGAAGGCCTTGCGGCGCTCGTCCATGGCGCTGTGCTGCTCCCACGGCTCCGGAATCATCATCATCACCGCCTGGCTCAGTGGATAGCCGGCCATGGTCAACAGTTCCAGACAATTGTCAAAAGTGGCGGTATCGGACTGGTCGGCAAAACTGATCGGGTACAGCTTCTTCAGATCAGCCCCCAACACCGGCGAGGACATGACGCCCTCACGCGCCTTCATCCAGTTGTAATTTCCTTTGACAGTATTGATCTCGCCGTTATGCGCCACATACCGGTAAGGGTGCGCCAGCGGCCACTCGGGGAAGGTGTTAGTGGAAAAACGCTGATGCACCAGCCCCAACGCCGAGACGCAACGCACATCTTCCAGGTCGCGGAAGTAGGTACCAACCTGATCGGCCAGCAGCAAGCCTTTGTAGACGACCGTGCGGCTGGACATGCTGGGCACGTAATACTCTTTGCTGTGCTTGAGCTTGAGGTTCTGGATCGACGCGCTGGCCGTCTTGCGAATCACATAGAGCTTGCGCTCCAGAGCGTCCTGCACGATAACGTCGGTGCCGCGGCCAATGAAAACCTGTCGTATCACCGGTTCTTTTTCACGCACGGTCGGCGACATCGGCATATCGCGGTTCACCGGCACATCACGCCAACCCAGCAGAACCTGACCCTCGGCTTTGACTGCCCGCTCCATCTCCTGCTGGCAAGCCAGACGCGAGGCGTGCTCCTTGGGTAAAAAGATCATACCCACACCGTATTCTCCAGGCGGTGGCAGGGTGACCCCCTGGGCTGCCATTTCTTCGCGGTACAACGCATCCGGCAACTGGATCAGTATGCCGGCGCCATCGCCCATCAGCTTGTCGGCACCGACCGCACCCCGGTGGTCCAGGTTCTCCAGAATCTTGAGGGCGTTTTTGACAATGTCATGCGACTTGGCACCCTTGATGTGCGCCACAAAGCCGACGCCACAAGCATCGTGCTCGGCGGCAGGAGAATACAAACCGTGTTTCTGAAGATGCAATATCTCGCCAGCCGTCGTCATGGCGCACTCCTAAAAAATTAACCAAGTTGAAGAATACCGCACCGCAACAAAAGTGCCAAGCAAAATAATTGGGGTCAGATTCCAATTATTTGTTGATTTATTTAGCCTTTAATTAATTGGGGACACATCAAAAATGCGGAGATTTTTATCCTCTCTGCGGTGCAAGTGGCGTTGTTCAGTCTATTTTTTGATTGAAACAGGCCGCCCCGCAGCTGTTTTGGTCACACGGCGTCGGGTTCTTTTTTGCAAATCAGCGACAAAGTCAGGCTCACCCAATGCCCACCCCCGCAAGGTCGAATCGGTCAACGCCGTCTGCTGCACCGCACTGATGCCTGTGTGCACCATTTCGGCGTAAGCGGCTTCCCTGGCAAACGGCGTATTGCCCAGTTCCCATACCAGCGCGTGCGGGCTGACCAGCTTGTCGACGCAACGTCCAGTGTAGTGGGCATAGCTCGACCATGGATAGTCCCCGGCCTGGCTCACCAGCCCGGCCCGGACCGGGTTGAGGTCGACATAGGCCATGCAGGAGAGCAGGTAGCGCTCGGTCTGGATCAGGGTTGACTTGTAGCGACCCTCCCAAAGCGTGCCACTGCGCTTTTGCGTGTCGTTGAAGTAACGTACATATCGCCGCCCCACCCCTTGCATCATCTGTGGCAAGCCCTCCGGAGTGCGCGGTGTGGCCAGCAGATGGAAATGGTTGCTCATCAACACATAGGCATGGACCGCGACATTAAATTTTGTGGCATTCTCAATCAACAGATCAAGCAGTTTCTGGTAATCGGCTGTTGAGGCAAAAATGGCCTGACGGTTGTTGCCGCGCTGAATGATGTGGTGCGGATAGCCGGGCAAAGTGAGGCGGGGGAGTCGTGCCATGGGAATAATTGGAATCTGACCCCAATTATTCTACCGGCAATAGGAAGCGGGTCGCCAGCAATTCCGTCAGCCCGAACTCCTGCAGCAAGGCGCGCAGGCGCTGCGCTGCGGCACGCTTCTTTTGTCCTGTGTAGCGGGCGATGATCAACTCGTTTTTCAGGCTGTGCTCCCAGCCCACCAGCTCGGTCACGGTAACCTGATAACCACTCGCTTCAAGATAAAGGCAGCGCAGGACATTGGTAATCTGGCTGCCCATTTCGCGCGTGTGCAGCGGATGGCGCCAGAGCTCAGCCAGTGGTGTGCGTGACAACGACAAGGCCTTGTGCTGGCTCAAACAGCGCGCCACTTCACTCTGGCAGCAGGGTACCAGCACCATAAACCTGGCCTGCTTTTGCAGGCCAAAGGCGATGGCATCATCAGTGGCACTGTCGCAGGCGTGCAAGGCGGTCACCATGTCAACGCAGTCGGGCAACTCGCCAGCGCTGGTGGACTCGGCAACGCTCAGATTCAAAAAAGACATGCGGTCAAAGCCAAGTCTTGCCGCGAGCTCGCGTGATTTCTCGACCAGCTCCGGCCGTGTTTCGACCCCGTAAATGTGACCTGTCTTCAGCACCTTGAAAAACAGATCATAAAGAATGAATCCCAGGTAGGATTTTCCGGCACCATGGTCAGCCAGGGTGATGCCGCCGGCTTTGTCGGGCAACTCCAGCAACAGCTTTTCAATGAACTGGAACAGGTGGTAAACCTGCTTGAGTTTGCGTCGCGAGTCCTGATTGAGTTTGCCCTCCAGCGTCAGAATGTGCAGTTCCTTGAGCAACTCTATTGACTGGCCAGACCGGATTTCAGGGGCAATAACACCCACGCGTGACGTACCAGCAGGGCTGGCGTGATTGCCTGTTTTTGTTTTCATGGTGCCTTGCCGGCCGACCCCAGCCCCAACGCCGCCCAGCCGTCAGGCCCGAGCTGCTCCATGGTTTGCATATTGCGCTGATAAATCGTTTCAGCCTGCGGAAACGCCGCTACCGCGCGGTCAATGCTTTCCTCGCGCAGCAAGTGCAGCGTTGGATAGGGTGAGCGGTTGGTGAAATTGGTGATGTCATCGGCCCGCGTCCCGGCAAACTGGTAAGCCGGATGCAAGTTGGCGATCTGGAGCACGCCATCGAGCTCCAGATCTGTGAGCAACTGGTCTGCCTCAGCCAGAAAATCATTGAAATCCAGAAAATCCGCCAGACAGTCCGGCGCAATCAAAAGCGTTGTATCGCGAACTTCCGGCGCGGCACCCAACAACTCCTTCAGCTCAACAGCCAGGTCCGCCAGCAACTCCTGTGGGGTCCGGGCACGACTCACGGCGTAGTGAATTTGCCCCTTCACATGAACACTCTTGGCAAACGGGCAAAGGTTGAGACCGATCACGGCACGCTCCAGCCAGCGTCGCGTCTGCTCAATGACGCTTGCCGAAGCGCTGGTCATTTCGTTGACGCGTTGCCGGCCCGGCCCGGCATCAGCCTGCAATTCAGCTTGTTTGGCAGCAGTCACACTAGTTCCCGGGTTGGTTGGGCAATTCAAATTATCACAATAGCGTCAGACCGGTCAAACGCGCATATTCGCGTCCGGCAAACCGATCTGTCATGCCGGCAATGTAGTCGGCAACGACGCGAGCGGCGCTACTGTCCTGGTCGATCACGCCCCGCGTCGCCAGTGACCGGGCCAGAAAGCCGTCGGCCATTTCCTGCGGGTGTGCAAGATAGGCGGCAAAAAGTGCACGTACCATCTGCCTGGCCTGCCCGGTTGTGTGCAGCACCTGGGGATGACGGTACAACTGGTGCAGCAGGAAACTCTTCAGCGTGCCGGATTTAGTGCGCATCTCGGTACCGAATTGCAGCAGGGCCGGCAGTCGGCGTACCGCCTCGACATTTTGGGGCGCGGCGCGCGCCAGCGCTGAAGAACTCGCCGCAATCAGGTCATCAACCTGCGCTCCCAGCATACGGCGAATGGTCTCGTAAAGCAGCCGACGGCCCTGCGCAGGTTCCTGCAAATGGGGAAATTCGCTCAAGGTCTGTTGCCTGAAATCATCAAAAAGCGAGACCTCCCGCAGTTGCGCCAGGGTGATCAGTCCGGAGCGCACACCGTCGTCAATGTCATGTGCGTTGTAGGCGATTTCATCGGCCAGATTGCACAACTGCGCCTCCAGGCTAGGCTGGGTGTGCTCCAGAAAACGCCGCCCGACGCCGCCGGGCTCAATGTCTTCGAGCGCTTGAGCATGCTGGCGCGAGCAGTGTTTGAGAATTCCCTCGCGCGTCTCAAATGTCAGGTTCAACCCGTCAAACTGCGGGTAACGCTGTTCGAGCTGGTCGACCACACGCAAGCTTTGCAGATTGTGCTCAAAGCCGCCGTGCCCGGCCATGCATTCGTTGAGCGCATCCTGTCCGGCGTGACCGAACGGGGTGTGCCCAAGATCGTGCGCCAGCGCAATGGCCTCGACCAGGTCTTCGTTGAGCCCGAGGGAGCGCGCCATGGAACGACCCAGCTGCGCAACCTCCAGTGAATGCGTCAGCCGGGTGCGAAACAGGTCACCCTCGTGGTTGAGAAAAACCTGCGTTTTGTACACCAGCCGGCGAAACGCCGAGCAATGGACGATGCGGTCGCGGTCACGCTGGTACTCGGTACGCGTTGCGGCCGATTCTTGCGAAAAACGGCGGCCGCGCGATAGTGCCGGATCGCAGGCGAAGGCAGAAAGCGTCATTTTTTGGTATAAAACAGGGCTCTAGCGAGCGTGCAATATGCGTGGACAGCTATCATTAATGTAGCAATCAGGCGCAACAATGGTCTATCACCTCACGTACCAACAAGTCTGGTGCACCGCGTACGGCGGCACTGGCTGGTCCGTCGATGACAACAAACCGGATTTGACCCGCCTCGGCCTTTTTGTCCACGCGCATGAGTTCAAGGTAACGCCCGGCGTTGTCTGTCTCCGACAATCGCGGCCCGCGCACCGGCAAGCCAGCCTTTTCAATCAGCTTCGTCAAACGCGCGACCAGCGCCTGGTCGATCAGACCGAGGCGATGCGACAAGTGCGCCGCCATGACCATGCCGCAGCCAACCGCCTCGCCATGCAACCACTGGCCATAGCCCAGGCCAGCCTCAATGGCGTGGCCAAAAGTATGACCGAAATTGAGAGTGGCACGCAGCCCCGCTTCGCGCTCATCCTGCGCCACCACCCAGGCCTTGATTTCGCAGCAACGTTTCACGGCGTGGGCCAGCGCGGCGCCATCACGTGCCACCAGGGCTGAGATGTTGTCTTCAATCCAGCCCAGGAACTCCAGATCTGCGATCGGCCCGTATTTGATGACTTCGGCCAGTCCGGCGCTGAGTTCGCGCGCTGGCAGGGTCTTGAGTGTGTCGAGGTCACAGACTACCTTGAGCGGCTGGTAAAACGCCCCAATCATGTTTTTGCCCAGCGGGTGGTTGATGCCGGTCTTGCCACCGACCGATGAATCGACTTGCGCCAGCAAGGTAGTAGGCACCTGGACAAAAGGCACGCCACGCATAAAGCTCGCTGCGGCAAAGCCGGTCATGTCACCGACAACGCCGCCGCCGAGTGCAAAAAGCAGTGTCTTGCGGTCGCACTGGTGGGCTAGCAAGGCATCAAAAATCAGGTTCAACGTTTGCCAGGTTTTGAATTCCTCGCCATCCGGTAGCGTCACCGTGTAAATGCTGGCGTATTTGCCCTGCAGGGCGGCTTGCAGACGCCGGGCGTAAAGTGGACCAACCGTGGTATTGGTCACAATGA
This sequence comes from uncultured beta proteobacterium, assembly GCA_963750815.1. Classification (GTDB taxonomy): domain Bacteria; phylum Pseudomonadota; class Gammaproteobacteria; order Burkholderiales; family Burkholderiaceae_C; genus Rhodoferax. Next base: position 38,552 of record CAVVRS010000001.1, on the reverse strand, counting down.
GGGCGCTGCTGGCAGCCGGTAGTTCGGTGTAGCTCAGGGGCTTGTCAAACAGCGAGGCGCGGATGGCAATATGGTAGCTGCGGCTGCCCTTCAGATTGACGGCAACGGTTTGGAGTTCGGGCGCATTCATACCCCCGAGTTTAGAGGCAACACCGCGGCCAGCTCGAGCTGCATCACAATCATGTTGACCAGCGTTGCGACGGACGGCCGACCGGTGTCAATAATGAAGCCGGCAGTCTGCCGGTAAAGCGGATCACGCAAGGCGTGCAGGTCGCGCAGCCGGCTCAGGGGGTCGGCCACCTGTAGCAATGGCCGGTTCACATCATGGCGTAGCCGCCGAAACAGTTCGTCGGGTGAGGAATTGAGGTAGACCACCTGACAGCGTTCCCGCAGGCAGCGGCGGTTGGCTGGCCGTAACACCACGCCACCTCCGGTTGACAATACACCGGGCGGCTGTTGCGTCAGTTCATCGATGACGGACTCCTCAACCTCACGAAAGCGCTCTTCGCCTTCGCGCTCGAAGTACTCGCGGATCGAGCACCCGAGTTGCTGCTCAATCACATGGTCGGAGTCAAAGAACGGGAGCCGCAGGCGCCGGGCGAGCTGTCGCCCAACGGTGGATTTACCGGAGCCGGGCAGACCGACCAGACTGATCACGGGGTGGTGAAGCTGATCGAGTCCAGGGTCGTTTGCGCGTTGCCGGCCGCATCTTTGGCGGCAAAGTAAATCACGTAGCTCGTAGCGGTCGTCAAACCGCCAACAACGGCGCTGCTGACCGGGACCCCGGCCGACATCGGAAGCGCGGTGCCCGTCAACAGGACTTGAGCGAGTGTCGGGGCTGGCAACAGCGAACTTTGCACAATGTAATAGCCGGTACCACTTTCGCTCAGCTGGGCGAGCACCTTGACACTGGTCGAGGTCAGGGCGGTGTAGGCCAGCAGGCTGGTGGGCGGAGTCACATCCGGGACCGGGACCACCGGCGCTGCCGGCACGCTGTAGGAGGCAGTGCTGACCACACCGCTGGGTGATGTTGCAATGACCATAACGGTGTCGCCCGCCGCACAGGTGCTCAGGGCAATTGTGTGCAGAGTCCCCAACTGGGTACTGGGCAAGCCCGGGCCTTTATTGGGCACCGTCGCCGGCGTGATCGTTCCGGCCTTGCAGGTGCCCGTCGTGGCGGCGGAAATTGTTGTGCCATAAGGCATAGGCAATAACGGATAGCCGGCACTGTTGACTCGCACGGTGACAAAGGAGTTCGCTGCCGAAATCAAAGTGAAGGCAGCTGAACCGGAGGCAAACAGCAGAACTGTCTGTTGTCTGACGGTGGCTGACTGGTTGGCCGCACCCGTACAGGTATTGGCACGAGCCGGGAACGGGCTCCCGGCGCCAGCACACAACGCTACGCCGCTTTTTGGAATGACAAACTCGCCACCATCATATTGCCCATTTTCGTTGTCGTCGCGATAGGCATCCCCAATGTCGACCAGGGTATCCAGGCCGGCGTCATAGGCATTGTTGCCATTGGCGTCAATGTATTCCTTGTGACCCTCGGCATAGGCCAAAACTGACACCCGGCCGTCCACCGTTCTTGGATTCTGGGTAATGAATTTGACTGAACAGACCGCGTGGCCAGCGACGTCACGCAATGTGGCACAACTGGGCGCGACCTGGCCACCTTCTGCGGTGAAATTGATGACGGTGCCGTCAGCCACCGGATTGCCCTGGCGGTCGGCGACACGCACTGTCAGGTCGGTACTGGCACCATCCAGTGTGGCGCCCTCGAGATTGACAGTTCCTACCGACAGACTGAAGTGATTTTGCGACGGCGGACCGGACGCAACGGTCAGGTTCTTGGACGTTGTAAAGACGGTGGGTGTGTTGGCCAAGGCCGCTTTAACCTCGACCGGACCCGGAATCGTGCCCGAGAACAGGGTCACCGTCGCGATGCCTGAGGCGTCACTGTTGGCCGTGACTGTACCGACCGCGCCGGACGCACCCAGCCCGACGCCACCCGGATTGATGGTCAGGGAAAAGACGACCGGAACATTGGGCATCGCCACGCCGCCTGAGTCCAGCACCTTGAACAGCGCGACTGATTGCTCTGCCGCCCCCGAGCCCTTGATGAAAATCTGGGTCGGCGTGGCAGAGACGAAATTGATCGCATTGGCTACCGGTGCCGCCACGGTCAATGACGCATTGCGTACCGTTGACCCGACAGCCGACGCACTCAGCGTGACCAGACCACGGCACGAAGTGCCATCGGTTTTGACGGCCGAGTAGGTACCACTGGCGGTGCCGGTGCCATCGGTGGTAATCACCGGATTGACCGTACCACAGTCAGCCATCAGGGAAACGCCGACGCCAACCGCAGCCAGCGAATTGAACTGCGCTGTGACTGTTACCGACGTGTTGCCACCGGTATTCAACGTGCTGCTACCCAGATTCAGCGGGCCTAGCGTTATGGCGGCGGCGGCCACCGCGAAATCAATGGAGCCTGAATAGCTGGTGCCGTCTGCGGAACTGGCTTGAGCCGTCAAGGTGGCGGCCCCCTGCGTTGCCACCGACAGCGGGGCGATCAGAACTTGTGCCTCCCCGGCGGAATTGGTCAAGGCGGTGGTACTGGTGGTTTTAAAAGGGGGAAACTCGGCAATGGCGGCACCGGCCAGGCCAAAAGTCACGGTGCGCCCGACGATGGGGGCGCCACCTGCCTCTTTGAAGGTTGCTTTGACGTAATTGGCACCGCCAAATGTCACGTTGCTGACCGGCGCATTGCTCGAATCAAAGACCTGCAGACCCAGCAATGAACTTTTGGGAGAGGCAATTGGGGCGCCAGCGCTGCCCCCACCGCCACCGCACGCCCCAAGCACAGTCAGGGCGACCGCAGCAAAAATGGTTTTCAATAAGTTCATGGTCATCATCCTGCAATTCATCTTCAGATCAACGCGCGCTGACTTTGTCTGAAATTATCCGGGGCGTCACAAACACCAGAAGTTCGCGCTTGGTTTGAGTTTTCGCTTTGCTTCTGAATAAATTGCCGAGTCCTGGCAAATCACCAAACCAGGGCACCTTGGTATCGTCAGATGACTCAATAAGTTCAAAAATCCCGCCGATCACAACCGTGCCGCCATTGTCGACAAGAACCTGGGTATTGACGTTTTTCTTGTTGATCGCCGGGCCGCTCTTGGTATCGACACCACGCGAGTCCTTGCTGACGTCAAGGTCCATGATGATGGTCCCCTCGGGCGTGATCCGGGGTGTGACTTCAAGTTTGAGGGCGGCATCCTTGAAAGCCGGGGTACAGACCGACTGTCCGCCGTTGGTTCCGGCTGTGCACGAGTCATAAGGGATTTGCTCTCCCTGGGTAATGCTGGCCTGTTTTCCGTCCGCAGTGACGACGCGGGGGCTGGACACAACCCGGCCTTTTTTATCGGCCTCCAGCGCTGAAATTTCCAGGTTCAGGAAACGGTTGGCGACTGCATTGAAAATGGACACGGCGAAAGTAGCTGGTGTGCCAAAACCCATGCTGCTGGCTGGCATGTTCACAAAACTGCTCCCGGTGTTTGCAGCGATGCCATTGGCGCCGCTGGCATTGATGGCGTCGGAATAGCTGGCGCCAAAGGCAAGTCGGGTGTCACCGGAAAGCTGATAACCCCCGTCGCCACCTTGCCTGGCCCGAAGATCGGTAGCACCAAACTTGACTCCCAGAGATTTCCCAAAATCTTCGGTGGCCTCCACAATACGTGCTTCAATCATGACTTGACGTACCGCCACATCGAGTTTCTGTATGAGTTGCAGAACCTGCTCCAGCCGGGATGGCACATCGGTCACAAAAAGTTGATTGGTCCGTGGATCAGCCGTTGCGCTGCCGCGGGAACTAAGGGTTCGGCCCGCGCTTTTTTCACCACCGCCCGCACCCGTCAATTGTTTTGCAATGTCGTCGGCCTTGGCATAGTTCATCTGGAATGACTGGGTGCGAACCGGCTCAAGATTCAGCACCGCCACGTTGGACTCCAGTTCCAGCTTTTCCTTGGCAATGATTTCATTCTTGGGCGCGATCCATATCACATTGTCGGTTTTGCGCATCCCCAGCCCCTTGGCTTGCAAGATGATGTCCAGCGCCTGGTCCCACGGCACATCCTGCAGTCGCAGGGTTACCGCACCGGTGACGGAATCGGACGTAATGATGTTGAAGTTGGTAAAGTCGGCGATGACCTGCAGCAATGATCGAACCTCGATATTCTGGAAATTGAGCGAAAGTTTTTGCCCGCTGTAGCCAGGACCCTGCGTCAATTTGGCGGGGTCAACTTTCAGCGCTTTGACTTCCACGACAAACTGGTCATCACTCTGGTATGCACTGTGGACCCACTGCCCTTTAGGTTCAATCACCATGCGCACACGGTCGCCCACCTGGGTGGTCGTCACCGTTTGCACCGGGGTGCCGAAATCGGTCACATCCATGCGACGGCGCATGCCTTCAGGCAAGGTGGATTTCATGAACTCAACCACCAGCGTTTGACCCTGCTGACGGATATCAACACCAACCTGGCTGTTGGGCAAAGCCACCACAACCCGGCCAGCACCTTCATCGCCACGACGAAAATCAAGATCTTTGAGGGGTAGCGCATCGCGACTGCGATTTTCAGAAAAAACAGATGCCGTCGCCAGCGTTGGCGCCGCAACTGAAGTCGCCTCCAGCACCACCAGCAGAGACTTGCCCTGCAACTGGGCTTTGTAGGGCGTAGCCTGTTTCAGGTTCAAGACGACACGGGTCCGGTCGCCTGCCTGCACTACGCTGACAGACCTCAAGTTGCCCTGATTGATCTCGATGGTAGAACGCCCCATGGCGTTCGTGATTCCCGGGAAATCAAGCGCAATTCTGGCTGGTGACTGGATTGAAAATCCAGTAGGAATGGCCTCAAGAGGCTGCGTTAAATCAATCCTGACAACTTCGACACCGCCTTGAATGGAACCCGATACCGCTTCTATGGCGCCTTGAGCCTGGGCTGCAAGCGCCGTCAGCAAAAGGGTGGCTGCGAGAAAAATCCGCTGCCACATTCGCTTTTCCAATCCACCACTCTGATTTTTCATTTCGACCTCTCTTGCAACTGCAAGGTAGCAGTGCGTTCAATCCATTCGCCAACGGCGTCTTGCACTATTTCACGCATCGTCACTTCTGTTTCGGTGATCCTTGACACGCGACCATAATTCTGTCCAAGATAACTGCCCGGTCGCACCTGGTACAACAAATTCTCGACTTTGACCAATGCAAGGGGTTTGCCCGCCCTCGTCATACTGCCGACGAGCGTCATTGAATCCAGCGGGAATGCCTCCAGTGCCTCCTTGCGACGCGCCAGCTCGGGCGCGATCAGGGCTCCGCTCGCTGCGGTTTGCGTTGACTCACGCTTCAGAGCTTGCGTCAGCTTCTGGTTGCTGAAAGGTTCTATTGCAGAAACCTGGGTATAACTTTCCGGCTTGAACTGCTTGGGTTCGGACAAAGGGGTTACCTTGGGACGTGTCTGGGTTTTTTGTTCGGCCATCCACTGACGCAACTCATCCTCAGTTGAGGCACCGCACCCGATCAGCGTCACCACAATCGCCAAGGGTAGCAGTTTAAGCAACGGCATCACTTTTTCACCCCCTGGGGTGCAACAGCCTTGCGCTGCGCGGCAACCTCATCTGCATCCAGATATCGAAAAGTCTTTGCCGTCGCATCCATCGCCAAATTCCCATCCCTGGTTGGCACCATGGTTAAATTATTCAGAGTCACAATGCGGGAAAGATTGGCAATATCGGACGCAAAGGCACCCATATCGTGATAGCGTCCGCTGACCCGCAACGCGATGGGCAGTTCGGCGTAGTAATCCCGCACAACCACCTGTCCCGGCCGAAACAGGTCGAATTGCAGACTTCGTCCCAAGCCAGCCTGATTGATATCCGACAGTAGCGCGTCCATCTCAGCCTTGCTTGGCAACTGTTTCTCAAGCTGGGTCACATATTGCTGTACTTGTTCACGCTGCTTCTTCAGCGCTTCAAGATTGACCGCCTTGCCTAGTTTTACTTTGTACTCTTCGCGCAACTTGACTTCTGTTGCCTGCTCCGCGACCAATTCCTGTTCAGAGCTGCTCAGCCACAAGAACCAGAGCGCGACAACCAGTACCAGAGCAATAATCACGAACAGCGCATAGCGTGGAAATGCCGGCCAGTTGGACGGATCCTTGGGATCAAGGTTACGAAATTGCCCAAATAATTTTTCCTGCAAAGCTGGGAAATCAAATTTGACGGGGGATTTGCTTGCCATATTGCGCGGCTCCTATTTTTTGACAGGAGATGAGGCAGCGCCCACCGCCGATGCCGCACTGGCGGCATTGCGGATTTTTTCAGCCTCGCTGGCGCGCGTCAAGCGAACACGAATAGTAAAATTGGCAACGCGTCGCTGATCCCGCGTCGACAGCGTGACAGAACCGGCGACGATCTCAACCAGCTCTGGTTTTGAAAACCAGGGCGTACTGTTTGCCAGATTGCGCAAAAGCTCCGACACCCGCTCATTAGACTGCGCGACCCCCTGAAGCGTCACATTCTGATTGTCCTGACGCATGCTGGCAATGTAAACACCATCGGGCAGCTGCCTGACAAGCTCTGTCAGTAAGTGAACCGGCAAATTCCGATCCGCCTGCAGGTCTTCCACCGCTTGCTGGCGCGCCCGAAGTGCGGTGATTTCGGCCTCCAGACCGGCGATATCCTTGATCTGCGCATCAAAGCGCTTGATTTCAGTGACCAGAAGCTGATTTTTCCCTTGCTGCGACGATATCTGCGCCTGAAACCACAGAAAAATAATGCCAGCCAGCAAACCACCAACAAGAGCGGCGCCCCCCAAACTAACATTAAATACGTGCCGGCGAAGCTTTCGGGCTACCTCGCGATGCGGTAACAGGTTGATCAGAATCACTGAATAAACCTCCGCAAGGCCAAGCCACACGATGTGAGGTAAGACGGCGCCTCACGATTCATTTTCTTCAAACGAACGCCTTCGCCAATTTCCATGCCGTCAAACGGATTCACCAGGCTGCAGGCAAACGTGGTGTGCTGGGACACGGCCGCCGTCAACCCGGGTAAAGCCGACGAGCCTCCTGCCAGCATCACATAGTCAACCTTGTTATGCGGCGTACTGGTAAAGAAAAACTGCAGGGCACGGCCAATTTCATGCACCATGCTTTCGACAAACGGTCGCAGTACAGTAGTGTCGTAGTCATTGGGCAGTTCACCGCTACGCTTTTTGCTTTCTGCCTCTTCCAGGGAAAACCCATACTGACGCACGATTAGTTGCGTGAGCTGCGCACCGCCAAAGGCTTGATCCCTGTCATACAGGACTTCGTCATTGCGGATAACCTGCATGCTGGTTGTCAGGGCGCCGACCTCAAACAAGGCCACGATGCTTCCAACACCCTTGTTCGGAAGGTTTTCAATCAAGCGACTGGTTGCCAGCCGCGACGCATAGGATTCCACATCCACGATAACAGGCTTCAGGCCCGCAGCCTCAGCCAGGCCCTGAATGTCCTGCACCTTTTCGCGGCGTGATGCCGCAATCAGTACTTCGATGTCGCCAGAAGAATTTGCACTCGGCCCAACCACACAAAAATCAAGACTTACCTCATCAAGCGGGAATGGAATGTACTGGTTGGCCTCTGTCTCGACCTGAACTTCAAGTTCCTGATCGGACATGCCACCCGGAAGAATGATCTTTTTCGTAATAACAGCCGAAGGCGGCAAGGCCATCGCCACGTTTCTGGTTCTGGTCCCACTTTTCTTCACCACTCGGCGAACAGCTTCAGCCACCTCGTCAAACTTTTCGATGTTGCCGTCGGTGATCCAGCCACGTTCCAGCGGCTCTATCGCACAACGTTCAAGAACAAAGTTGCCAACCTTGTCTTGACCCAGTTCAACCAGTTTGACACTCGAAGAACTGACATCCAAACCAAGCATGGGTGCCGGTTGACGACTAAACAAGGACCCCAAAGAGATCAAAACTATCCCCTGAAACAGGTCGATCTGTGATCGACAAAACTTAAGAAATCACTTCAATGCTAGCAGTAAGCTCATTGTCCCGTAAAGGTTTTTTGAAATTTTTGAGCTTACGAGCGTTGCCAAAAGTAGACGCTTTGTGCTTGAATGTTACACACTTTGTCGCCTGAACACACCGCAAAGAGTGATCCCGCAACAATAGCGGATACTACCGCGCAAAAGCTGCAAGACCGTCATTTTTCCGTGCCAGTGCATTTCCACGAAGTTTTTATGCCTCCCAAACCACCAGCCAGCGAACCCAGCTCACTCCACAGCACGCAACCGAATGGCAGCGTGATGAACCAACTTTTGCGAGTGGCGTTGTGGGCCAGCGGCGTCGCTCTGGCTGGCATATTGTCACTTTTATTGATTATCGCGATTGCTTTGGCAGTGGCATTCCCGAAGCTGCCAGACATTTCTGACTTGTCAGATTACCGCCCAAAATTACCCCTGCGCGTGTTTTCAGCAGAAGGTACCCTGATTGGCGAGTTTGGCGAGGAACGCCGACATCTCACCCCGATCGGGGAAATACCAAAAATCATGTTGGATGCGGTACTGGCGATTGAGGACACCGAGTTCTACGAACATGGTGGGGTGTCCTACAAAGCTGTCTTAAGAGCCGCACTGGCCAACTTAGGGCGTGCCAAGAGCCAGGGCGGATCGACCATCACGATGCAGGTGGCACGCAACGTTTATCTCTCGTCCGAAAAACATTACATGAGAAAGATATACGAGGTGCTTCTGACCTTCAAACTCGAACACATGCTGACCAAGGACCAGATTCTTGAAATCTACATGAATCAGATATTTCTGGGTAATCGCGCCTATGGTTTTGCCGCAGCGTCCGAGGCTTATTTTGACAAACCCCTGAAAGACATCACTATTGCCGAGGCCGCAATGCTGGCCGGACTTCCCAAAGCACCGTCAGCCTACAACCCGATCAGCAATCCAAAACGTGCCCGTTCACGCCAACTACACATCATTGAACGCATGCAGGAAAACGGGTACATCACGGCGGCCCAGGCTGCGGCAGCCAAAAAAGACGAACTCAAAGTAAGGTCCAGTTCAGACAGCACCAAAATACACGCGGAATATGCGGCTGAGACCGTGCGCCAGCTAATTTTTTCACAATACGGCGATGAAACCTATACGCGGGGGCTAAACGTATACACGTCGATTCGGGCGGCAGATCAGGAAGTCGCCTACAAGGCGTTACGCCGCGGCATCATGGATTTTGAGCGACGCCAGATTTACCGTGGTCCTGAAAAATTTGTCAATTTGCCAGCGGGTGGGCAAGAGTTGGAGGATGCGATCGACGAAGCACTGGACGATCACCCGGACAATGGGGACGTGATGTCTGCGATGGTGCTCGAAGCCAACGCAAAAAAAATTCAGGCCTTGCGCCAGAACGGGGAATCAGTGGAAATTAGCGGGGAAGGCCTTCGCCCGGCGCAATCAGGCCTGTCGGACAAAGCCCCGCCCAACATCAAAATTCGTCGTGGCGCCGTCATCCGCGTCTCCCGGACAGCCAAAAACACCTGGGAAATTACCCAATTGCCGGAGGTCGAAGGTGCATTTGTTGCTCTTGATCCGCGCGACGGCTCCATTAAGGCACTGGTCGGTGGCTTTGATTTTGAAAAAAATAAATTCAATCACGTGACCCAGGCTTGGCGCCAGCCTGGTTCAAGCTTCAAACCTTTCATCTATTCGGCGGCGTTGGAGAAGGGTTTCACTCCAGCCACCATCATCAACGATGCGCCCCTGTTCTTTGACGCTGGTGTTACGGGGGGCCAGCCTTGGGAACCAAAAAATTATGACGGCAAGTTCGAAGGTCCGATGACACTGCGGCGAGGGCTGGCCAAATCAAAGAACATGATTTCCATCCGTATCCTGCAGGCGGTGGGCGCCCAGAATGCCCAGGAGTGGATCACACGCTTTGGCTTCGACGAGGACAAACACCCCGCCTATTTGACGATGGCACTGGGCGCAGGGTCGGTCACACCCATGCAAATGGTGTCGGCCTACTCTGTTTTCGCCAACGGTGGCTACCACATCAACCCCTGGCTGGTCACCAGGGTTACCGAACAAAAGGGCAAAGTTCTGGCTGAAACAAAGCCCCCGGTGCTCGATGAGTCGGTACGCGCCATTGATGCTCGCAACGCCTTCGTCATGGAAAGTCTGTTGCAGGAGGTCACCCGATCCGGCACCGCGGCGTCAGCACAGGCGGCATTGAGGCGACCGGATCTTTACGGCAAAACCGGCACTACCAATGACTCCATGGATGCCTGGTTTGCCGGATTTCAGCCAACATTGGCCGCCGTCACGTGGATTGGCTATGACACACCCCACAAGCTCGGTGACCGCGAAACAGGAGGCGGCCTGAGCCTGCCAGTCTGGATCCGTTTCATGGAATTCGCGCTGAAAAACATCCCTGTCATGGAACCCGGCGCTCCGGAGGGCGTTGTCAACGTCGGCGGAGAGTGGTTTTTCGACGAGTACGCCAAAGGCACGGGCATTAGCAGTTTGGGACTGAACGACAAACCCGGCACCATATCGGGCGTGATTGCCATGCCTCCGGCCGATGAAAAGAAAAAGATACTTGACTTGTTCAGAAACTGACGACGCAACCGGACTAACCGCAGCTACACGAAGTGAGCCAGCTCTGTTCCCAAGACTTCAAGTTTGGTGGTTTATCCGTCAGGCGGAGAACACCATCGGGCAAGCCGCCTGGTCACTCGCATCGCGCGACAAACAGGCAAAGAACTCTCCCCGGCCTTTGGTATCCATCCACTGAAAACCGTCATACTTATAGTGGTACCCGCCCGATTTTGCGGCCAGCCAGACTTCATGCAACGGTTTCTGCAAATTGATCACAATCTGACTTCGATTTGAGAAAACAAGCGTCACCATACCTCCGGTACGCTGATTATCTACATCGGCCAGATTGCTGTCGTTGATGCGGTCACAACTTGCCTCCACAGCCTTGAGCAGAATTTCAGCCTGATGCATGAATTCGGAGTCGGTCATTACAATTTCGCCATGTCGAGAAGTTTTCAAATTTTAATCGGTACGATTGTCCTTGGCGGTAGTGCGGTGAGCCTGTTGGCCTGCGGCCAGCAAGGACCTCTTTATTTACCGACCGAATCCGCTGCTGCCCGGCGCGCGTCATCACGCGAAACAGTGCTCCGGTCACATCCGGCAATTGCTTCGCCCGAGACTACATCAACCACCCCTGCCACCTCGCCGCCACCTGCCCCCATTCTCAGCCCCCCATGATCCCGCAAAACCTTCCCGGCCAACCTCATCTTGCCTACCGCGGCAATGATCTTTTTCTTGAAGATATTCACCTGAGTGATTTGGCACAAAAGCATGGCACACCACTTTTTGTTTACTCAAAAGCAGCCATGTTGGCGGCGCTAAACGCCTACCAGCTTGGATTTGCCGGACGAAACGTTCAGATCTGTTACGCCATGAAAGCCAATCCGTCGCTCGGCGTAATTCAGGTATTTGCCAACGCTGGTTGCGGTTTTGACATAGTTTCTGGCGGCGAGATGGACCGCGTGCTGGCGGCTGGCGGCGCGGCCGACAAAATCATCTTCTCGGGCGTCGGCAAGACGTCCGCTGAAATGCAACGTGCATTGGATGCAGGTATTGGCTGCTTTAACGTCGAGAGTGAAGCTGAGCTCGAAGTGTTAAGTGAGGTAGCACTGGCCATGGGCCTGCGCGCGCCCGTCAGCATTCGCGTTAATCCGAATGTGGATCCCAGGACGCACCCCTATATTTCCACCGGCCTGAAAAATAGCAAATTTGGCGTCGCGCACACTCGCGTACTGCAAGCCTACCAGCGGGCTGCGGCCCTGGCCGGTGTACGGGTGATTGGCATTGATTGCCACATTGGCTCCCAGATCACGCAGGAAGAGCCATATTCCGACGCCGTTGAACGCATGCTTGATCTGGTTGACGCCATTGAAGCCGCCGGAATTCCGATTCACCACATTGATTTTGGCGGCGGCCTTGGCATTAACTACAGCGGCGACACGCCGCCACCGGCCGACCAACTCTGGAAACATCTGCTGGCCCGGCTCGATGCGCGCGGGTTTGGGGATAGAAAGCTGATGATCGAACCTGGCCGATCACTGGTCGGCAATGCAGGCGTGTGCCTCACTGAAGTGCTGTACCTCAAACCCGGAGAAGAGAATAACTTTTGCGTCATCGACGCAGCCATGAACGATTTGCCACGTCCAGCCATGTACCAGGCCTTCCACGAAATCGTGCCGTTGAAACCGCGCACAAGTGCGCCTGACACATGGGATGTGGTAGGACCCATTTGCGAAAGCGGGGACTGGATTGGACATAGCCGCGTTCTCGCTGTGAAGCCGGGCGACGCGCTCGCGGTGCTGTTGGCCGGCGCGTATTGCATGAGCATGGCCAGCAACTACAACTCGCGCGGCCGCGCCGCCGAAATTCTGGTGGACGGCAGCCAGGCCAGCGTGATTCGACATCGCGAAACTATCGCAGACCAGATGCGGCAAGAAAATTTGCTATAAATTATATAGCTTTCTACGCCTATCCAACGGTGCCTACAGCTTGTTTTTTCTTATATATTGAACAAAACGCCAAGCCATCAACAACGCCAGAATCGCCGCATAGACAAACACCTCGGCAAAGTTGTTTTTACCGGCCCGCATCCAGAAAAAATGCAAGACTGCCAAGCCTGCCACAAGGTAAACCAGTTTGTGCAAAAACTGCCAGCGCCTGGCCCCCAGTGTCTTGATGGCCCGGTTGAATGACGTTGCCGCCAACGGGGTGAGCAACACAAAGGCGGAAAATCCGACCAGGATAAAAGGTCGCTTGGTGATATCTCTGGTGATGTCGGACAGGTCAAAACCCATGTCAAAACCACTGTACGCCAGCAAGTGAATCACGGCATAAAAGTAGACAAACAAGCCCAACATCCGGCGAAGCCTGGCCAACGCTGGCGTCCCGGTGATCACGCGCAATGGGGTTAGCGCCAGTACCGCACACAAAAATCGCAGGGTCCAGTCGCCGGTGGCCCGAATCAGTGCCTCCGCCGGGTTAGCGCCCAACTGGTTGGTCAGGGCGGCGTAAAGCAGCCAATAAAATGGCAACAGCGAAACGCCAAAAACCAGCGGTTTTGCCGAGCGGTGCATGAGCAGTGCCCGCCCCGGCATGGATGGGTTTTGCGCGACGACCATTGTCATCAAAAAAACTTCTTGAGATCCATGCCTGCGTAAAGCTGCCCAACCTGAGCCTCATAGCCGTTAAACATAAGGGTCTTGCGCTTTTTCGCAAACAAGCCGTCTTCACCAATGCGCCGCTCCGTTGCCTGACTCCAGCGCGGGTGGTCCACATTCGGGTTGACGTTGGAGAAGAAACCGTACTCGTTGGCGGCTGCCTTGTTCCAGGCGGTGCCCGGCTGTTTATCGGTGAAGCGTATTTTGACCAGGCTCTTGCCACTCTTGAAACCATATTTCCAGGGCACCACCAGGCGCAACGGCGCACCACTCTGGTTGGGCAGCAGCTCGCCATACATGCCAAAGCTCAACAAGGTCAGCGGGTGCATGGCTTCATCCAGGCGCAACCCTTCTACATAAGGCCAGTCCAGCACCCTGGAGCCGACAAAAGGCATCGTTTTCGGATCCGCCTGAGTCACAAATTCGACGTATTTGGCGTTGCCCAGAGGCTCCACTTTTTTGATCAGCTCGCTGAGCGAGTAGCCAACCCAAGGTATAACCATGGACCAGCCTTCAACGCAGCGCAGGCGGTAAATCCGCTCTTCCTGTGCACTGAACTTGAGCAAGTCTTCCAGCGTATACCGTGCCGGTTTTTTGATCAATCCTTCAATCTCTACCGTCCACGGGCTGGTCCTCAGGGTATGCGCATTTTGTGCCGGGTCAGTCTTGTCGGTACCAAATTCATAAAAGTTGTTGTAGCTGCTGGCATCCTTGTAGTCAGTCAACTTTTCCATCGTGACGGCGCCTGCCACACTTGATTTTGCCGCAGGCAAGGCAGCCAGCTTGCCCGGTCGTGTCGTCTGAATGACACTTTGCGCCCGGCCCTCGCGTGATGCCCAAGAGGTCAGGGCGGCACCGGCAACACCACTGGCCATGAGTTTGATCAGATCGCGACGCCCCTCATAGACGCTTTTTAATGTGATTTCACTCGGAACCGAATGGAAAAAGCCGCTGTGACTGGTTTTGATGCGCATGATGGGGTCCTCGTTTCAAGAGTAGTCGTGCAACGCTGCCCCTTCTTACACGGGTCATTGCCCCAGATTGTCGTTAATTTGAAAAAAAAGGCGGGTCCTTCGAAAGAAGACCCGCCTCGATCAGGGTTTAGCGCAGGCGTCAGCGCAGTCCGGCGATGTAGTCGGCCACTGCCTTGATTTCGCGATCATTCATCTTGGCAGCCACTTGCGTCATCTGCAAACTGTTATTGCGCACGCCATCACGAAAAGCGGTTAGCTGTACCACCGCGTAGTCCGCATGCTGACCACTCAGGCGCGGATATTGCGACGGGACGCCGGCCCCATTGGGGCTGTGACAACCGGCGCAAGCAGGAATCTGCCGGTCAGCAATGCCGCCGCGGTAAATACGCTCACCTAGCGCCACCAGTTCCTTGTCTTTGGCAAACCCCGGCTTGGCATTCCTGGAGGTTACCCAATAGGCAACGTTTCTCATATCGGCATCGGAAAGCGTCGCGGCCATACCCGTCATGATGGGGTTGGCGCGCTTGCCGGATTTGAATTCCTGCAACTGCTTGAGCAGGTACTCAGGATGTTGCTGCGCCAGCTTCGGATTAACCGGAATGATCGAGTTTCCATCCGGCGCATGGCAGGCGGCGCATACAGCAGTAAAGCTCGCCTCGCCCTTGGCCAGATCCGGTTTGGCCGTTTTATCGACCGCCCCTTGAGCCTGTGGCGCAGCGGGTTGGGCCTCTTGGGCGATAGCTGAAAATACTGGCCCCGCCAGCAAGGCAACAGACAAAATGGAGGTGAACAACTTCATAGGGGGTGTCGTGTCAGGTGAGCAAAACAGCATGATTCTACAATGCGCCCTGGGGTTTTCTCCCTTCAGCCCATGAGCAACAACGCAAACCCGCCGACTCCTGCCTCTCTGTCACCGCCTCTGGACCCTGGCGCGAAGACACTGGCCAGCCTCGCCTTGGGTTGGCTTCACACCGCCAAATTCCTGACAACGGCACCGCAACTGCACTTTTTGCCGTCTCTGGAAGTTCCGGAGATTGCGTTTGTAGGCCGCTCCAACGCCGGCAAATCGACCTGTATCAACACCCTGACGCAACAAAAACAATTGGCCTTTGCCTCCAAGAAGCCAGGTCGCACCCAACACATCAATCTGTTCTCGCTGGGCAAGCAGGGGGTAACCGATGCAGTACTGGCTGACTTGCCGGGTTACGGCTACGCGGCAGTTCCCAAACAGGACAAACTTCGCTGGCAGCAAGTGATGGCCAGCTATCTGGTAACGCGTGAAAACCTGAAGGCCATTGTGCTGATGTGCGACCCGCGCCACGGCCTCACTGAACTCGATGAAATCCTGCTTGACATCATCCGTCCGAGGGTGCACGAGGGCCTCAAATTTCTGGTAATTCTCACCAAAGCCGACAAACTCACCCGCGTCGAACAAAACAAGGCTTTGTCGATCATGAAGTTACAGGCTGGCGGCGGCGAGGTACGGCTGTTTTCCGCCACCAGGCGTCAGGGTATTGACGAAGTCGCCACCTTGCTTTGGCAATGGAGCCATCCGGCCGATTCAGGAACTGCATGACGATCACGACTTTCCAGCAACCATTGCCGCATGGCATTACCCTGAGTTGTCGTGCCGCAGGGACTCGCGGACAGCCGGTACTGATGTTTCTGCATGGCTTCCCTGAAGCGGCCTTTGTATGGGACTTCGCGCTGGAGCATTTCTCCCGCCCCGAGAATGGCGGCTATCGCTGTGTGGCCCCCAATCTGCGTGGCTTTGAGCAGTCCAGCGCGCCGGTCGATGTTAGCGCTTACCGCCCGAAAAATTTGGTACAGGACATCGCCGCACTGATAACCATCGAAACGCGAGATCAGGGTGGACACCTCGCCTGTCTGGTCGCGCACGACTGGGGTGGCGCCGCAGCCTGGAATCTGGCCAACCAGTTGCCTCATCTGACGCAACAGCTGGCCATCATCAACTCACCCCATCCTGGCACGTTTTTGCGCGAACTGAAACATAATCCGGCGCAGCAGGCTGCCAGCGCCTATATGAACTTTCTGATTCGCCCGGATGCGGAAATGTTGCTAGCGCAGGATGACTACCGTCGACTCTGGGAATTCCTGACGCACACGAAAAATGGGTTTCACCGGCCAGACTGGCTGACCGATACAGTCAAGTCCCGCTATCGCGCAGTCTGGAATGCCGGGCTGACCGGTGGCTGCAATTTGTACCGGGCGTCTCCGCTGCGCCCGGCCCGACCCGGCGACCCGGCCGCCGCAGCCGTCGATCTGCCGCACGACATGCTCAGAGTCAGTCTCCCAACACTGGTGCTTTGGGCGCTGGATGACATTGCGTTACCGCCCGCCCTGATTGACGGGCTGGAGGTTTACGTCGAGGATTTGACGGTTCAAACGGTTGCCGGCGCCACGCACTGGATCGTGCATGAACAACCTGATCTGGTGATCCGCCAATTGCAGAATTTTATTGAGCGTCAATAGGCCGGCGGTTCCCCTGCTGGGCGCGACTTGAAACGCTTGTGAACCCAGTAGTATTGCGCCGGCATGGCATCAATCCAGTCCTGCAAACGGCGGTTCATCAACGCCGTGTCGGCAAGCACATCGGCACTGGGAAAGTCCCGCCAGGCTGGCAATACCTGCACCTCGTAGCCGGAATCTGTCAGGCGTGTCACCACTGGGACGACTTGTGCGCGGGCAAGTCTGGCAAAACGTGACAGCGACGGCACCGTGGCGGTTGACACACCGTAAAACGGCACAAACACCGACTCTTCAGGGCCAAAGTTCATGTCTGGCAACAGGTACAACGCCTGCCCGGCTCGCAGTGCAGAAACCACCGCCCGGGCACCGCCAGCGCGCGCAAGCAGGCGGCCCTGGCCGAAGCGTTGCCGACCCGCCAGTATCCATGCATCAGCCAGACGATTGCGCTGCGGGGTGTAGAGCGTCGTGAAGGGACGATCAAGCAACAGGGTGAGCGCGCTCCAGCCCGCGTCCATTCCGACGAAGTGCGGCGCAAACAACACGGTCGGTCTGCCGCCCAGCAAGGCGTCAATGGCGCCGGTCAGTTGCAGGCGCTGGCGTAAAACCGCGGGGTCGGCTTGCCAGAGCCAGGAACGATCAACCAGGGACTTCCCGAAATATATGAATGTTTCACGTGCCAAAGCTTGTCGATCATGCGTAGAGCGCTCTGAAAAACATAGCAACAAGTTACGCTCAACGACATGGCGCCGGGCCGATGCCACCCCGTACAAGACCCAACCCAGCGCGCCACCCAGCGCCCGCAACCATGGCAATGGCAAACGGCCCATAACTCGCAGCAGGAGCAAACCGATCCGGGTCAGCACGGCGTACTCAGATTTCAGCGCGCGGTACTTTGTAGCGCGCATAAGACCAGAGATATTGGCCGGGGCAACGCCGGATCAGGCGTTCCATGGCCTGGTTGATGGCCAGCGCAGCCGCTTGCGGTGACAACTGCTCATCACTCAGATCAACTCCCGTCCACGGCTCGAAATGCATGACAAATCCTTGCCCAGGCGGTAGCCGCTCGCACCAGGACAGCAACACCGCCGCGCCGGTAGTCTGGGCAAGCCTTGGCAACAGGTTCATGGTGTAGGCTTTGCAGCCAAAAAAATCAGCCCAAACGCCCTGGCCGAGTGGCGGCACCTGATCCGGTGCGAACAGGGTATAGCCGCCCCCGCGCAATGCCCTGACCAGGCTGCGCACGCCAGCCACACTGGTTGTTATGGCAGTAAGCCAGCGTCGACTGCGGGCCTGCACCATGAGTCCGACCAGCCACGCCTTTCGCGGTGGGCGGTACATACCGACCAACGGTCCGTGGACCGGGCCGTAGCGCTCAGCCAGCGCCTGTGCCGCCATCTCCCAGGATCCAAGATGCGGTGTAACCAGTAATACGCCATGACCGGCCCGCAAGGCCTGCTCAAAGTGCTCCGCCCCCTGCCAATGGACCAGCGACAAAACACTCTGGGACTCTGGGCGCAACCACAGCCAGGGCAACTCGGCGACCATGCGTCCTGCGTTCGCCACAGCGGCAATGACCTGTGCGAGTGTGTAACCGGCCAGACGGGAGTTGGCCAAAAAACGTCGCCGGTAGCCAGGAGAAACAAGAAATACCAACCAACCCAACAAAGCACCGATCGCTTGCGCGAGCCGCAGTGGAAGCACGGAAAGCCAGTAAAAAAGTCGGAGCATTGAAAATGACGATAAAATTGATTCGTCGCTGAGTTAACTGAACTAATTGCAGGGCGACGTTAAAGAAATCTGCTAAAGCGTTCGCCAAGGCTCCCGAGCTTAAGGCAACGCCCTTAAGTAAAAAGCAGGAATTGAAAATTACCAAAAAAGGCAAATTTCAAGTATTGCATACCCAGGAGTTTATTCAAAATATGGCGAACGACTTTCTCTTTACTTCCGAGTCCGTCTCTGAAGGCCACCCTGATAAGGTGGCGGATCAGATTTCGGATGCAATTCTGGATGCAATCTTCAAGCAGGATCCCAAGTCCCGTGTGGCAGCCGAAACCTTGTGCAATACCGGTCTGGTCGTTTTGGCGGGTGAAATCACCACCAATGCGCATGTGGATTACATTCAGGTGGCGCGCGACACCATCAAACGCATCGGCTACGACAACACCGAATATGGCATTGACTACAAGGGTTGCGCCGTGCTGGTGGCTTATGACAAGCAAAGCAACGACATTGCCCAGGGCGTAGACCATGCCTCGGACGATCACCTCAATACCGGTGCTGGCGACCAGGGCCTGATGTTCGGCTATGCCTGCAACGAGACGCCCGAGCTGATGCCGGCCCCGATCTATTACGCCCACCGTCTGATGGAACGCCAGGCCCAGTTACGCAAGGACGGTCGTCTTCCATTTTTGCGCCCGGACGCCAAGAGCCAGGTCACCATGCGCTATATCGATGGCAAGCCCCACTCCATAGACACCGTCGTACTGTCGAGCCAGCATGCGCCCGAAATGAGTGACGGACAGCATATGAAGCCAGCTTTCATTGAGGCGGTCATTGAAGACATCATCAAACCGGTACTGCCCAAGGCATGGTTAACCGCTGATACAAAATATTTGATCAACCCGACCGGACGCTTTGTCATCGGTGGCCCACAAGGTGACTGTGGCCTGACCGGGCGCAAAATCATCGTCGACACCTACGGCGGCGCCTGTCCGCATGGCGGCGGCGCCTTCAGCGGTAAAGATCCGACCAAGGTAGACCGCTCTGCGGCCTACGCGGCGCGCTACGTAGCCAAAAACATTGTGGCGGCTGGTCTGGCGCGGCAGTGCCAGATTCAGGTGGCCTATGCCATTGGCGTGGCCAAACCCATGAACGTGACCGTGTACACCGAGGGTACCGGTGTGATCTCCGACGAAAAGATCGCTGATCTGGTCCACGAACACTTTGACTTGCGACCCAGGGGCATCATCCAGATGCTCGATCTGCTGCGTCCAATTTATGAGAAAACCGCCGCCTATGGGCACTTCGGTCGCGAAGAACCCGAATTCAGCTGGGAGCGCACGGACAAGGCTCAGGCCCTGCGTGCTGCCGCCGGACTGTAGCGGGACTGTCAGTCGGGTCAACGCCCATGAAAGTACAGACGCAACGCTGGATTGACCGCTGGCTGGGCCAGCTGCTGTGCGCCTTGCTGTCAGTGTGGTGTCGTTTCATAAAGCTGTTGTGGACGCCTGTACAACCACCTCGCGCGCCACGCCATATTCTGGTCATCCTGCTCTCCGAAATGGGCAGCGTTGTGCTGGCCGGCCCGATGTTTGCAGCCCTGCGCCAGCGTTACCCCGACGCCACCATGCATGTGCTGCAACTCAAGAAAAATCAGGAAGTTTCACTCCTGCTGGGACTGACGCAAGCTGAACATTTGCACGCACTCAATGACAGTGACGGTGTGGGCTTGTTGCGCGATATCTGGCGTGTTTGCAGGGCGCTGCGCCGCCTGCCGCTGGACGCAGTCATTGACTGCGAGCTGTTTTCCCGCATCAGCAGCCTGATGTCTTACCTGAGTGGTGCGCCATTGCGCGTCGGCTTCACCCCGCATACGCAAGAGGGTCTGTATCGCGGCAGTTTCATCAACCGGGCCATTCCCTACAACCCCTATCAACACATCAGCAAGCAGTTTTTGTCACTGGTAGATGCGCTCGGCAGCAGTACCATGCCACGCAACAAGGTGACCCCGATTCGCGGGATTCCCGCTGACCCACAGTTGGACGTGCCATTTGAAGCAGCCGAGCTTCACGCTTACCGCAATCAGATACTGGCTGATTGCCCAACGTTTAAAGAGCGAAAAATTGTGCTGATCTATGCAGGTGGTGGCATCCTGCCCGAGCGTGCCTGGCCGGCCGGCCACTATGTGCATGTGGCACGCGGTCTATGCTGTGCCGGGCACGCTGTGGGGCTGATTGGTTTGCGCGATGATGCGCCACTGGCGCACGACTTGCGAATGCAAACCGATAGTGAATTCTGCGTTGACCTGACAGGATACACCCGAAGCATCCGTGAACTCCTGATGCTGTTCCACTGTGCTGATTTACTCATCACCAACGACGGCGGCCCCGGTCATTTTGCCAGTCTGACGCCAATTCACAGTATGGTGTTCTTTGGTCCGGAGACGGCGCGCCTGTATGGGCCGCTTGGATCTCGTGCCCAGATGCTGGAATCGGGTCTTGCCTGCTCACCGTGCCTGTCCGCCTACAACCACCGGAAAACCTTTTGCGATGGCGACAACCAGTGCCTCAAACGCATTGCCGCCGGCCCGGTACTGGTCAATGCCCTGGCAGCATTGGCGTCGCCGACGCAGACCCTTTCATGAACCAGCGCATTGCCTGGCGGCAACGACTGTTTTTGCTGATCGAATGGCTCAAGGGTTTTCGGTACATTAAATTCGGGCTGGTTGGTGCCGGTGGCACGGTGGTCAACATGGCGGTTTTGTACATTGCGCAGGAATATTTGTTTGCGGCCATTGCCATGCCACGTAATCGACTCTACGCTTCACTGACACTGGCCATTGCCGTGGCCACCCTTAACAATTTCACCTGGAACCGGCTCTGGACCTGGGCTGACCGGATACGTGACACAGCCGCGCTTGCCACATCCGGACAGTCAGCGTTACAGCGGACAACTGCGTTGCTGAGCCAGTTCGGGCTGTATACACTGGCCTCGTGGTTCGGCATCGCGCTGCAGTATGTTCTGACGCTGTGGTTGTCTCACAACCTGCATTACCTGCTGGCCAATGTGATTGCGATTGTGATCGCCAGCGTGAGCAACTTTTTAGCCAATGATCACTGGACTTTTGGTCAACGGCGGCCAAAATAGGGCATGCGCCGACTTCTGCCAAACCGACAACAGGCTTGCTTGAGTGTCCCTGAACTGGCCTGGATGATCCTGCTGGTGATTGGTGTCGGCGTATACGCTGTGGGCTTGGGAGGGCAGTACAACCTCAGCAACGGCGACGAGTTGGTGTATTCCCATATTGCACGCCTTACTGCGGCATCAAACCACTGGCTACCTCTGATGTCCGAGCTGGACCACATGCGCAACACGAAACCACCCCTGCTATTTTGGCAAGCCATGGTGGCCGGTGATTGGGGCCAGAACTGGAATATCGCGGCGCTACGTCTGCCAAGTCTGATCTACACGCTGCTGGTGGCAGGTGCGGTGGCGTGGACGGTTCAGCACTCGACGCACAGTCTGCGAACCGCTTGCATGGCTGCCTGCATTTATCTGGCATTCTTGTGTACCTTCCGTTTTGGTCGCACCTATTTAACCAGCGCCCCTGAAACTTTCTGGCTCAACGTACCGATGTTCTGGATGCTGTGGCAAGGTTTGGGCACTCCGACCCCGACCAAAGGAGGCCTCGAAGTCCGCTCGCCGGTTCATTTCTTGACTTGGCCAGCCCACGTCGGGTTCGGCCTGGCGCTGGGGCTGGGGCTGTGCTACAAATCTTTCGCCCTTATCGCGCCGGCGGCCGCAACATTGTGGTGCGCCGAGCTGGCAAGTTCACCAGACAAAGATTGGCGCACAACGCTGCAGATCACTCTTAAGGTAAGCCTGAGTGCGATTCTGGCATTAGGTATTTTCGGCCTCTGGTTTGTCATCGACCCAGACCCCGGTGCTGTATGGCAGGAGTTTGTCATAGGTGAAAATGCGGGCAAGCTGTCCAGCAGCCAGGGTTACTGGCATACGGCCATACTGGGTGGTGGTGTCAGCCTTTGGGCCCAACTGCTGGCCTATGTGCAAAATGCCGGTCTGCTGGCGTTCCCCGTCATCGGTCTGGGGTGGGCCGGTCTGACCACCTTGCGCCAGCATCGCCGGGCGAACCGGTTGGCGCCTCAAGTAGTGGTGTTGTTGGCCTGGCTGGCGGTCTGGCTGCTGGTATTTGTGCTGCCCAGCCAGCGCTCGGCCCGTTACGTGATCCCGGCCATGCCGGCACTGGCCATGCTGATGGCAATGTTCTGGGAGCGCATTGCACATCGCTGGTTTTTACTGTCCTTGCTGTTTTGCGCCATCTTTATTGGGGTGCTGGGGCGCATCGCCTGGGTCATGCAAGAGATCGGCATTTCCACCCCCCTCAACGTCGGTATCACGATGGGCGCCGTTCTAGTGGGCCTGTTGCTTGTGCTGGCTGGTTTATTGAAACCGGTCTGGACGAGGGCCTGTGTTGTGGCAGCCTGCTTTGCGGTCTACGCCTGCTTTGGCTTGACAGCGGCACCCCTTAACGGCAGCGCCGGACAATACGCATCACAAACAGTTGCAAAACTTCACCATGCGCAGGTTGCCGTACCCAATAGTTTTAACGGTCAGTTTGAACGCTTTCAGTTTTTGTTGCCAGGCAACCGGTTTGTGCCGTACGACAGTGAAATTCGGGACGACCCCAAGTCCAGTTCCGGCGCTGAGCGGCTGCATCGACTGCTTACCAACTTCGATGCGGTCGTCTGGCTTCAGTCCGAGCCTTCTGAAAAAGCGCCACCTTGTGTACCGGTTTGCTCCGTGCTGGGAACCCGATGGGAAGTGAAGGGGCGGCACCAAAGCGGTGAACTTACCTTTTCCACCCTGTGGTATCCACAAACCTGGTTATTCAGGCGCGAGTGGTTGCTGACAAACGCCGCTGCTTCAAGCGACGCAACGCGCTGACCAACCAGACCCAATGCAGCGCCACCCATAACCACGGGTCAAGCAACGCGTCCCATAGATTGCCGGTAGGCAGACGGCTCAGCACAAACAAGGTCAGTACGATGAGTGGTGCGGCCGACACCAAGGTGCCCGAAACCACCCACAGCAGCGTCGCCAAAAATGCGACGACAGCGACGGCCACCGCACTAAACCCCCATGCGTAAACCGACACCGGAAACCAGGCCAGCGTGTCGAGCAAAAACAGCCACCCCAAGACGACGCCAAACGGCACCAGGATTTGCAAACCAGCAACACGTGACCCCGCGCGCCAAACGCCCAGTTCGGGCTCACGCCGGATGAGGTTTACTGCCCCTCCCAGACAAATGACGGCACTCATCAAACTGGGGGTTTGAAACGCCAGACCCAGCCAGTAGGCCGGTGACGCGTGACCCGGCAACAAGGTCCATAACATCATCAGACAAGCCAGCCCCGATCGATGGGACCACGCCAGCCTCCTGGTTATCAGCATGGTTGCACTACCCAGCAAAATGGCCCACACGCCATGTAAAGCCAACCGCATGGCAGTAGCGGTTGGCAAAACCGGGTTGTCTGTTGGAGACAGCAGGTGAAAAATAGCGTCCATGCCCATTCAGTGAAGCGGCTCTAACGTTCAGGACCTGAAAACACAAAGCGTTGCCAGGCGATACGCCGACGCTGATCGGTGTAGCTCAGCCACAGGCTGTTATCGGCCCAGGCCAGCGCCGGGTAGGAGTATTCATCCGATCCAGCGCCCTGCGCCAACGTCTGTTCCCTACGCCAGGCCTGGCCATCGACCGACACACTCAAATCGAGCACCGTGCGATCATTCGGTGAAGAATTGTGGGCCAGAAACATGCGCTCGGACGCTAACGCCAGCGCCGCCACCGACGAATCAGGATTGTGCAACGCAGTGTCGGGCAAATCAGTCCAGCTCTGCCCGCCGTCCAACGTTTGGGCTACAGCCACCTTGCCGTTCGGGCGTTGATCGCGCATCAGCGCCAGCCAGTGTGCTTCGCTCGCCATCAGTAAGGTCGGTTGTAGCAGGTATTTACGGTTTGAAATTCGCACCAGACCCAAAAAGTCGCCACTGGCGTCAAAATGCAGGGCGACCGGGTACTTGATGCCCAATTCAAAATGTACCGGCAACACCATGCCACCCTCTTGCAATGACAGCGGTGCGCTGCGAACCAGAAAACTGATATTCCACAGCCATGACAGGGGCAACACCCGCACCGCATCAAACGACAGGGCTGACAAGTCCTGTTCCGGTCCGCTTTGGTACAAATGCACAATGCGGGCCGCCGCCCAACCGCCCAGACCGGTCGCCACCACAAACAGATGAATCCGGCCCTGGCCGTCGAGCCAGGCCACCGGGTTGCCCAACCGACGCACGCCAATACCCAGTTGTGCCGCAACCGCATCGCGGTTCACGACAAAACGCGCCGCACTCCATTGCCGTGATGAACGGTCAAACTGAGAGGCCGCAATTTGCACATCGGCCGCACTTTCACCTTCGCCTGCAAACCAGAAAGCCATCAGGCTGGCGGGATGGGATGCGGGCAATGCCAGCAAACTACTGGCATGTGCCGCAGGCGTATTGGCGGGCATCGGAATCTGGCCGTGCCCGCTAATGACAAACACGCCATCAACCGGCAACTCAACACCAGGCGGCCAGACAGCATGACGTACCGGATGCAGAGGCCCGCGGTATGCCGCGTCGAGCCACAGCAATATCCAGCAGACCAGCACGGCGCAGACAATCCGCACGCCCGAGGCGTGACGTGGCAGGAGAAAAATGGGTTTGAACACGGTGGCCAATCATAGCTATCAGCCAGCCGGCATCGGCCCGGCAAGTCCGCTACGAGATAATCCAGAGGAACGACCACGCCGATGCACAACACAATATTCGACACCCCTCTCATCAATACCGTACTGCGCACATTTTCCGTCGTCTTTCTGAAGCTCACTGGCTGGAAAGTCGAGGGCAGTCTGCCGCCGGGTGGCACCAAGTACGTGCTGATCGCAGCTCCCCACACCAGCAATTGGGATTTGCCTTACACGCTGATGGTGGCGTTTGTCTTGAAGTTGCATATTTACTGGATGGGCAAGGAGCAACTTTTCAGGCCGCCATTTCGTGGCCTGATGCGCTGGCTCGGCGGTATCCCGGTCCGGCGGGAACAGTCCAGCAACCTGGTCGCGGCGTCGGTTGCGGCCATTCAGGCGGCGACCGGGCCGCTACAGCTCATCGTGCCACCCGAGGGCACACGCAGCAATACCCGTTATTGGAAAACCGGTTTTTATTACATCGCCGTCGGCGCTCAGGTACCGATAGTGATGGCCTACATGGATTACAGAAAAAAGATCAGTGGCCTGGGGCCGGTATTTGAGACCACCGGCAACATTGGTGCCGATATGGCGACCATCAAGGCCTTTTATGCCCCTTTTACTGGCAAAAACGCCACGCAATTTCACGCCGATCAAGATTAAGCGGGTAGGAAATAGACCCCGGCAATATATTCAAAGTAGAATTTGTAATAACTGCGTTACATCGTTGGAGCTAACCGTGTGGGCAGATCCGCATGGCCCTGGGCATGTCTGGTGGCCTTTTTCATTTTCTTATGTACAGGGAATTACCATGACCAAGTTCGTCGAGCGACTCTTATTGATGTTTTCTCTCGTCCTGTTTTCAACACTTTCACAGGCGGCAGTCACCATTTTTTCACCTTCTGGCACGGTCACCGTCTTGCAGTCGGAGAACCTGTATTGGGACATGCTGTCGGGCGGCACTTCCACCACGACACCGTATGCAAGTGGCGGTTTTTACCTTTCTAACCATGGCGATTTCCATTTCTCGGCACCGGCCAATATGGTAACGGTAGGGGCTGGCACGGGCGGAGCCGTTCTGTCAGCGGGCGCAACAGTCGGTCCTGGCAGCAACTGGGGCACTACTTCGTTCGCGGGAACCACTGCGTATAGCGGCACCATGGTGGCAGGAGACACCGCCTATTTTGGCTTGTCCTTTCAAATCTCTGGACAAACCCACTACGGCTGGGTTCAGGTTACTGAAGGAGCCTCAACCCAGAGCGTATTGCAGTGGGGCTATGAAAGCACACCCAATACACCCATTGCCGTCGGCGCCGCCGTGGCCGCAACACCGGTACCCACCCTCTCCGAATGGGGCATGATCATCCTCTCCAGCCTGCTGGCACTGGCAACCGTTTTCACATTGCGTCGCCGCCAGCAATAACACATCCACTCAATGAAACTCACGACTCTGCGTCAGCAGGTCTCCCAGCAGGGGCGTGAGATCTTTCAGATGCCTGGCAATCAAGTGGCGCACCTCGCCACCGCTCTCCTCATCGCGCTGCCATACCCCTTGAACTGCCAGCAGGCGTGAGTGCATCAGGGTTTGGCGCTGGCGCTCTCGAAGTTTCTTCCAGACAATCACATTCACTGTGCCAGTTTCGTCTTCCAGCGTGACAAACACCACGCCTTTGGCAGTTTGAGGTTGCTGGCGCATGGTGACGATACCGCAGGCCCGAACCAGTCGTCCACCGGGCAGATCACGCAGCTGGGTGGCCGTCAGCAGCTTCTCTTTTGATAGCTGGTCGCGTAACAGGGACAATGGGTGCGACCTTAAAGTTAACCCAAGTGCGGCGTAGTCGAAAACCACTTCCTGACCTTCGCTGGCGACCGGCAAGGCCAAAAAATCCTCCTCTACCGGTGCGCTTTTGAGCAAGGGTGGTGAAGATTTGAGGGCACAGGCTTCCCACACCTGCTGGCGACGGTGTCCCGACAAACTGATGAGTGCATCGGCGCTGGCCAGCGCCTTGAGATCGCCTGCGTCCAGCACGGCGCGCAGTGCCAGATCTTCCGTACTGATGAAAGTGGCTTCGACACGCGCGGCGACGATGCGTTGCGCCACCCCTGCGGGCAGGCCGCTGACCATGCGCAGGCCCAGGCGGACGGCTGGCTCAACAACAGTTTCCAGCGTGCAATCCCAATCGCTGTGCAACACATCCACCGCGCGCACTGGCACGCCGTGACGCTGCGCGTCCTGCACCAATTGCGACGCTCCGTAAAAACCCATGGGCTGACTGTTGAGCAGAGCCGCCAGAAAGCAGGCTGGTTGGTGCAGTTTAAGCCAGCAACTTGTATAGGTAATCAGCGCAAAACTGATGGCGTGGCTCTCTGGAAAACCGTATTCACCAAAGCCTTCAATCTGCTTGAAGATGCGGTCGGCAAACTCCTGCGTGTAGCCACGCGCCAGCATGCCACTGACCATGCGATCATAGAACTTGTGTACGCCACCCTTGCGCTTCCAGGCGGCCATGGAGCGTCGCAAACTGTCGGACTCATCCGCACTAAAACCAGCCGCCAGCATGGCGATCTGCATCACCTGCTCCTGAAAAATCGGCACCCCCAGCGTGCGTTTCAAGGCTTCCTTGAGCGCCGGGCTGGGATACACCACTTGGTCCGGCTGCGCGCGCGCTTTCAAATACGGATGCACCATGCCACCTTGAATGGGTCCGGGACGCACGATAGCGACCTGCACCACCAGGTCGTAAAAGCAGCGCGGTTTCAGGCGCGGCAGCATGCTCATCTGCGCGCGGCTCTCGATCTGGAACACGCCCACCGTGTTGGCCCGGCAAATCATGTCATATGTAGCCATATCCTCTGAAGGAACATCCTGCATCCGGAACGGCTTGCCGTACTGCCGGCTGACAAGGTCCAGACAGCGGCGGATGGCGCTGAGCATACCGAGCGCCAGCACATCGACCTTGAGCATGCCCACAGCGTCCAGATCGTCCTTGTCCCACTGGATGATGGAGCGCTCCGGCATGGCGGCATTCTCTACCGGTACCAAGCGCGTGAGCTTGCCCTGCGTCAGCACAAAACCGCCCACATGCTGGCTGAGGTGACGCGGAAAACGCTGCAACTCGATACTCAAGCCGAGCCAGCGCTGCAACTGGCACTCAGGTGGCCGGACAAATTCCGGCCCCAACCGGTCCAGCGCCGCTTGCAGTCGCTCAATGAGGACTTCGCGGCTGTACATGCCGGGATGTTCTCTGGCCAGTGCCGTAATCAGGGCGGCGTCAACGCCCAATGCTCGCCCAACGTCGCGCAGGGCGCTGCGTGGCCGATAGCTGACGACCACAGCCGTCAGGGCAGCGCGCTCACGCCCATACTTGGCATAGATGTACTGGATTACTTCTTCACGCCGGTCGTTTTCAAAATCAACGTCAATGTCGGGCGGCTCGTTGCGCTCGCGGCTGACGAATCGCTCAAACAGCATGCTCATGCGTGCCGGATCCACCTCGGTGATGCCCAGGCAGTAACAGACGGCTGAGTTGGCCGCCGAGCCACGCCCCTGGCACAGGATCTGCCGACTCCGGGCAAAGGCCACAATATCGTGCACCGTCAGGAAATACATCTCATAGTTCAGTTCGGCAATCAGCCCCAGCTCGTGTTCGACCTGCTGCTGCACTCTGGCAGCCATGCCCTGTGGATAGCGCTGGCTGGCGCCTTCATAAGTGAACTGACGCAAGGTTTGTGATGGGGTCAGGCCCGGCAACACAGTCTCCACCGGGTACTGGTAGTGCAATTCATCAAGGCTGAAGGTACAACGCTGAGCCACAAGCAGGGTGTTGGCCAGCAGTTCAGGCGGGTAAATGAGCGCCAGCCGCTGGCGCGAACGCAGGTGTGCTTCGGCATTGGGCAGCAGCGCAAAGCCGCAGTCAGACACCGGTTTGCCCAAACCCACTGCGCGCATCACATCCTGCAGGGGTTTGCGCGAGCGCACATGCATGTGCACATTACCGGCCGCCACCAGCGGCACACCGGTCAGTCTGGAAAGCTGCTCCAGCTTGTGTCGCTGCACGGTATCGTCGAAACCCAGCAAGAACTCCGCTGCCAACCATAAATTTTGACCGTACAGGCCTCTAGCCTTTATGCAAATTGCATGAGCAGCTTCAAAATTAATAGCAAATGGCAGGACCAGCAAGATTTCACAACCACTCAGCGTAGCCCAGTACGAGGCTGGCCAGATGACCCGGTACTGCCCTTTCGGTGCATTCCGGCGCGCCAGCGTGATGAACTCGCACAGATTGCCCCAACCGGCAAGGTGATGCGCCAAGGCAATGACCCTGAAGCCGTTTGGCACAGCTATTGCGGCCACTTCGAACTCAGCCCCAGGCAACAGCTTCAAACCGAGTTTTCTGGCCTCCTGATGGGCGCGCACCATACCGGCTACCGAGCACTCGTCGGTAATGGCCAGCGCCGAGTAGCCCAGCTCGGCAGCACGCGCCACCAACTCCTGCGGCTCCGAAGCACCACGCTGGAAACTGAAACCCGACAGGCAATGAAGTTCAGCATAGGCAACGCGCCCATCAGGTGCGAGCAGCTTTGTCTGCATATCGACAGACGTTTGCGGGATGTCAATCATTGCTTTATTAAATCGCGTATAAATATGCTCGCCAGGCCGAAAAATTCCTCAATCCGGCCCAACCCCGAAAGGAAGCAAGTCAAATGACGCCAGAACCGGAAACCAAAAAAGCCTTCGTCGTCGAATGGCGGGACGGGTTCAAGATCAACATTCCCCAGATCGACCAGGAACACCGGCACTTGTTCACACTGGTTAAAGCGCTCCATCTGCAATCTGTCGATCAAACCCTGGAGGAACTGCTTGACTACGTTGTTACGCACTTTTCGAACGAGCAGGCATTGATGGAAAAGAGCGGTTATCCGGCTTTTGAGGAGCATCTCAAACTGCATGAGGCCTTTGGTGCTTCGGTGGCCGACTTTCTTTCCAGCGGTGAGCCATGGTCTGAGGACCGCATTCAGGAGCTGCGTCGTTTCCTGAACAAATGGCTGATCGGGCACATCATGACCCATGACTTGCGCTTCGGGAAATGGATCGAGAACCGAAAAGCGGCGCCGCCGCCGGTCGTGAAGCGCCCGCCGATCGAGAAAAAAGGGTTTTTTGCCCGACTTTTCGGAAACAAATAAACCGCCTGCGTCAGTCAACATGGGCCGGTTCGGGCTCAGGCGAACAAGCCGTGCAAATACCAGTCCGGGTTGGCCCCAGGTGTTCCACCCGGGCCACTCAGGCGCTCACGGTATATCCAGAGCAGACCCATTTGCTCGCTACGCGCCAAAAAATAGTCGCGCAAGGCAGTTTCGCCTTGACCCCACCAGCCCGCCTCAATCCGCTGCGGACCGGCCAGCAGGGTCAGTGCACCAGGGTACTGCGGCCGCCCACCGCGTAGTACCAGCTTTTGTGGCATGGCCAGCAACCAGTTCGGGTAAATTACCTCTTTTTCAATATGTTTTAGGTCTTCAGGCTCCGTCTGATATGCGCAGGCAGCTATTAATTTTGTAGCATTGCTAACGGGCTGCCATACCTGCATCTGTTCCGGTCGGTGGTCGAAGCGATCCTGCAATTGCAATACCCTGGTGCCACCAAGGCGAGCGCCCAGGCGCTCCAGCAGTTGTTGCAGACTGTCACCAGTGGGTTGCTCATCAGGCAATAAACTGGCCGATTGGCCGCCCAGCTTTTGGGTCTCCAAAGTACGCAAACGCAGGTAAAGCACGGGCGCGGGCAAAGTAATGCGCGCCAGCTGCTCCCCCAGCAGGCGCAGCAAGTGGGTCATCTCGAGTGCTGGCTCGGCAGTGCGCAGCACCAGCTCACCCCGGGTCGCCGTGTCGCGTCGTGCATCCATCGTCCACATCAGTTCAATGGCCAGCACTCCGCTGTGACGCATCTTTAGCCAAACTTGCAACAACCCGAACAAGCGGTGCGCACCAAACAGCAGTGCCGGTGCCGTTTCAACCTGGGTTGGCAGTTCCAGCGTGGCTTCAAACACCTCGGGCAACAACAACCAGGGATAGAGCTCGGGCTTGAGTCCGTAGGCGCGGTCCAGCGCATCGAGCAAAGGAGCACCAAAACGACGCGCTACCCCGGCCCGCGGCAGCGCGCGCAGCTGTCCCCAATCGCAACAGCCGATCAGCTCCAGAGTGGCCAGATGGGGCCGGGCCGCCGCCAGTGCGGCCAGCGGCAGATGGTCGGCTGCGGTGCACCGCGATGAGCTATCCTGCAATCTGGCAATTGCTATTAAAGATGTAGCGCCTTGTGCTTGTTTGACGGGAGTTACGGGCTTGCTTAGCTCAAAGATATGGCGCATTAACTGTTGCCTTCCGCCCCACAGGCGTTCGCTGGCCGACACCTCCAGTACCAGGGCATCTTCAACTCGCGCCACCCTCGGGGTGAACTGCAACGCCCACCAGGCCAACGCACTCCATTCATCAGCGAGTTCAGGTGCAAGTCGTTGCGGGCAGTTCGCCTGAGCATGCTCAGGCTGTGGCTGCAAAGCGATCCAGTGCATCACCCCCTCCTGTTCCTGTTAAAGCCAGCAACACCCCCAAGCGCGCATGGCGGGCGGACAAAAGCAAAGGTTGTTCAAGTCTCGGGCCACGCCTTTTGAGGATGTGAACTACCAGCGCGTCACTGTCGGGTTGCGTCAAAACCTGCACTCTCAACACTGCCGGTGACGCCTCAACCCCGGCCTGGGCCGGGCGCATGACAAACAGGAGTTTGTGATGCGCCTGGGCCGCTCTTTGCAGACGCCGTAACTGCTCGGCCCGAACCTGCGACAGCCAGACCAGTACAACCCTGACTTGAGCGCAACGCAAAGCCTGCTCGGTCGACCACAGACGCGCGGCCAGCAAATCTGTATTCACCAGCAACAATCGCCGCGCATCAAAACCCTGTTGCGCCAGCCCCGGTCCAAAGGGCGCATGGGGAGCTCCCACCAGTACCACCGGCCCAGGAGCGGACCGCCTCAAAGCGGGCAACAGCAGGCGCCACTCATGCTGGCCCATTTGCTCCTGCAATACTTCGCTCAAGGCACCCACCGGCCAACCGCCACCAGGCAACTGGGCATCCAGTGCAGGGTGACCGGTTTCAAGTGTTGTTCCACTTGAGCGAGCGAGTTGATCGGCACGCCAGACGGCTTGACCAAAGTAAACACCAGAAGGGCAGGAGGAGACAGACACGATAAACAACACGAAACTGAAAGCTGGCAACCGTCAATTTAACTGTATAAATAAACAGTATACTGATTTGCCGGACCGATGTCTTTTTATTTTCTGAAAACACGCTTCGCTATCATCCAGCCATGCCGCCAAGTTCTTCTCTGCACCTTGACACCAATGCGTGGGGTCGTGCGCTCCTGCGCGGGGTCGCCAGCTGGTGGCACATGATCCACTTTGGCGCCATTGTTCTGGTGGTCGCCCTGTCACCTTCAACTTATAGCCGGATCAATCGTGAAACTACATCGCATTTCATTTACACCAGCACCTGGCAAGCCTTGCCATGGTTCACAGCGATGACGGCACTGCTCAGCCTGGTATTGATCCGCATTGTGGTTGTCACAGCACTGAGCTACGGCCTGTCCCACTATGCATTGCAGATGGTGGTGCGCGTCCTGGTACTGGAACTCATCCCGCTGTCAGCGGCCTTGTTTGTCGCGCTGCGGGCGGGACTGGTCTTCAACGCCGGCGCCGCCGACAAGCCCCTCCAGAGCCACGATTTTTCAATACCACACCTGAACCTGGAGATCCTGCGCCGTAATCTTGTGCCACACGCACTGGCAGACGCTTTTTCGGTATTTGCGCTGGCCATGGCAAGCAGTGTCATTGTGCTGATACTGGCCTATCTTTCGGTTTATGGCTTGTCGCCCTGGGGGTTACCGGGCTACACACGCACCGTCGGTCAAGTGTTCAATCCGACCATTACCCTGGGATTTGGGCTAAAGACGATCCTTTTCAGCCTTGCGGTTGCCCTTGTGCCGATGGCCGCCAGTCTGGAAACAGTACGCCACAAGGCAAACTTCAGTACAGTGCAGCCTGGTGCAGTTCGATTGTTATTGGTATTGCTGTTGATCGAGGCTGCTTCACTGGTGGTCAAGTACATCTGAAGCAAAACTCCAGCATGGAAACGCAATCTCAAACCCCGGCACAGCTAACGTCGGCAATAGCCCATGTCGAGCGCAAGGCTGTGGCACTGCTGCTCTTGATTACAGCGCTGGTGTTGAGCTTTCTTCTGTACGTGATGTACGCCCGGGGCGTGTTTGAGAGTACGCAGCAACTGGTACTGGTGGCGGACAATTCGGAGGGCGTCATGGTCGGCATGGATCTGACCTTTGCTGGTTTCCCCATCGGCCGCGTGCGGCGCATCGAACTTGGTATCGATGGTAAAGCCCGCATGTTGATCGACGTGCCGCGCAGAGATGCTCGCTGGCTGCGCACCTCCAGTGTTTTCACGCTGGAACGCGGCGTGGTCGGGGACACCCGCCTTCGCGCGTTCAGCGGGATATTGGCAGATCCGCCTTTACCCGAAAACGCGGAGCGCACCGTGCTTAGCGGCGATACCAGCGCTGAAATTCCCCGCCTCGTGGCTTCCAGCCGGGAACTGCTGGAAAACCTGGGCAACATGACCGGGTCCGAATCCAGCCTCAATATCAGTCTGGCCAACCTGCGCGCCCTCACCGAACGGCTGGGTGGCCGCTATGGCATGCTGACTGTTGCACTGGGCAGTGAAGACAAGGCAAAAAAAATCATCGCTACACTGGATCGCACCAATTCGCTGCTGGCCAGCGCAGATCAGCGCATCTTCGGGCCTAACGGGGTGATGGATGGTACCCAGTCCGCCGTTGCACAACTGAATGCTGTACTGACTGATGCCCGGGCCAGCCTGCAGAAGGTCGATGCTGTACTGACAGAGGCGCAAGCGGTGGGGGCCAATGCACGCACCGCCAGCATGGACCTGGGCGACTTGCGTGCCGAAGTTGAATTAAGCCTGCGCAAGGTCACCCAATTGGTGGAAGAGGTTAACCGCAAATGGCCTTTTGCCCGCGACGCGCAATTCAAGCTGCCATGACTGTGCGACTGAAAATAGGTCTTCCACTGAGCGCGGGACTGCTATTGGTGGCCTGCGCAAACAACCCTTCTCCACCAGAATGGCAAGTCAGTGCATTGGCTGCTCTCAAGAGTTTTTCATCGGCTTACCTTAACGGCAACACACGTCTTGCGAATGTTGAATTGACGCGCGCCAGGTTTGAAGTGGCCAGCACCGGTCGCCCCGCTTTGATGGCTCACGTCGAGCTTACACACTGCGCAGTCCGCGTTGCCAGCCTGGAGTTTGACAACTGCGCCAATTACCAGCCGCTGGCACGAGACGCCGATCCCGAAGAACAGGCCTATGCTGCTTTTCTGACCGGGCATTGGAACGGAATTAACATTGCTTTACTGCCCGCACAGCATCGTGCGCCAGTATCGAGGGTATTGAATGCTGTAGCGGGCACTACGGTAAATGCCGTGGGTGTGCTGAACAACATGGAAGATCCGATGGCACGACTGGTGGCAGCAGGCGCGTTGCTGCAAAGCGGCCATTTGGCAGCAGCTGACATTGTCGTGGCCACGCAGACTGCATCAAGTCAGGGCTGGCGGCGTCCGCTGCTGGCCTGGTTGGGGTTGCAACTCAAGCGGGCATCAGATGCCGCAGATTTTGACACTGCAGCGCACATCCAGAGACGTCTGGATCTAATCACTCAGACACCTCAAAAAACTCAGTGAACTGGATGAGCGATGGATCGACCAATGTCGGGCCAACGGTGGTGCACGTAAATCCAGGCGATCAGCCCAACACACATCATGGCCATTGAAACCACGGCCATTGCAACCGTTGAATGCATGACCAGTGGTGCAATAACACCTGCCACCAGACCATTGGCAGTTGATCCGATAAACGCCTGCAGTGAAGACGCCATACCACGTCGCTCAGGGTGAAGGTCAAGTACCAGCAGCGTTACTACCGGCACCATCATGGCCCAACCAAAAGAGAATATGGCCAGCGGAATAAGCGCCCACGCCACATGCGCCTTGAACAACAGATTGGCCACCAGATTGATGATCGCAATCAGCAAC
Organism: uncultured beta proteobacterium; assembly: GCA_963750815.1. GTDB lineage: Bacteria > Pseudomonadota > Gammaproteobacteria > Burkholderiales > Burkholderiaceae_C > Rhodoferax. Next base: position 3,088 of record CAVVRS010000001.1, on the reverse strand, counting down.
ATAATGGAGAATCCATACTTGATCTGTTGTTTGGGCGCCAGCTTGCCAGCCATACGCCCACTCACCCAGGCACCAGCCATGATGCCGCTGATGGTGAGTACAAAAAACCAGTAAAACTGCGTTGGCGCCAGTCCTAGATGCTGACCGAGAAAGGCCGGCGCTGACAATACATACAAAAACATGCCATTGAATGGCACACCACTGGCCATCGCCAGTAGCAAGAAACGTGGATCCAGTCCCAGTTGCCAGTACCCTTGCATCAAATTGTTGACGTTAAAGGGTTGCCGATGCGTAATGTGCAGAGTCTCGGGCAGCAGTCTGTAATTGGCGATCCACAAGACGACGCCTACTGCCGTCAAGAACCAGAAAATACTATGCCAACCCAGGTGCACAAACAACCAGCCACCGACTATCGGGGCAATGGCCGGAGCCACGCCAAAGTAGATGGTGATCTGACTCATTACTTTCTGTGCCTGGGTCGGCGCAAACATGTCGCGAACTACCGCGCGCGCCACCACAATACCCGCCCCCGTGCTCAAGCCCTGCATAGCCCGGAAGAACACCAGCTGACCAATGCTTTGTGACAAAGCACAACCAGCAGAGGCCAGCGTGAATGCGGCCAAGCCCCACAGCACCACCGGCCGGCGTCCCAGACTGTCGGATATGGCGCCATGAAAGAGACTCATGAAAGCAAAGCCGAACAAATAAGCCGACAGGGTCTGCTGCATTTGCACGGGAGTAGCGCCCAGTGAGTGTGCAATTCCAGAAAAAGCCGGCAAATACGTATCAATGGAAAACGGACCAAGCATGCCCAATACGGCCAGCAAAATGGCCAGTGCCCAGTGCGGTGCACGCCAAAGTTTTTGCGCGTCCGGATTCATGTTTTGGGATTCGGGTAGATCATGGTTCGGGGCTGCTTATTGTCAGTCAAATTGCACCGGATAGACTCGCTGCCATATATGGAAGCTACAAAGATCATTCGCGACGCAGTAGCGCAGGTAACGTTGCTGCGACAAACTGCCGCCGACAACGCCGGCCTCGCTCGAGCAATCAGCGATGTCAAGCATTTTCAGGCCAGGCGATTTGCCGCAACATATCGCGACCTGCTCGACTCAGAACATTACCAGGCGGCGGCATTATTTTTTCTGGAAGAACTCTACAGCGAGAAGGATTACTCTGACCGCGACTCGCAATTTGCACGCATTGCCGCGGCACTGGACCGCCTTTTCCCACAACAAGTTGTGCAGACTGCAGTGGCACTGGCACAGTTACATCACCTGACAGAAGATTTGGACTTGGCAATGGCACGGAGCTGGATGAGCCACCCCAACATTCCCGAAGTCCCTCGTTATGTCAGCGCCTGGCGAGCAGTGAATCGCCGATCAGATCGAAGCATGCAGCTGGCAACTGTTTTGGAGGTCGGACATGAGCTCGACAGACTGACTCGAACACCCGGACTTCGCATGATGCTCAAGATGATGCGGGGACCGGCTAACCTGGCGGGACTTAAGTCCTTGCAACGATTTCTGGAGGCGGGATTTGACACCTTTGCAGCAATGGGCCGAAAACACGATGGGACCCGCTATTTTCTCTCGACGGTCATGGCACGTGAATCGTCTCTGATTGGCAGCCTTTTTGATGCTGAAGCTGTCGCCTGCGAGACCGAAATGGCGCAACTATTGGGGCAAGCCCGATAGCTGCGTCGGGTAGTTTGAACAAAAATAGTCCCACAGGAGTTCACCATGGAAAAAATCTGGCTCAAGAGCTATCCGGTCGGCGTTGTGCATGATGTCAACCCGGAACAATATCAATCCTTGTCACACATGCTGGAAGAATCGTTCCAGAAAAACGCTGCCAGTCCTTTTTCCGTTTGTATGGAAAGCTGGATGACTTATGGCCAGCTCAATCAATTCTCGCGCGCCTTGGGTGCCTGGCTTCAAGACAGGGGACTTGAATCTGGTGCGCGCGTCGCCATCATGCTGCCCAACATTCCCCAGTTTCCGGTAACAATGGCCGCTGTATTGCGGGCCGGTTATACCTGCGTCAACGTGAACCCGTTGTATACAGCTCGGGAACTGGAACACCAATTGAAGGACTCGGGCGCGACAGTCATCGTGGTTCTTGAGAATTTTGTCGCGACACTGGCCGAAGTCATTGATAACACACCTGTCCAGCACGTGGTGGTAGCGTCGATGGGTGATTTGCTTGGTTTTTGGTACGGAAAATGGATTACTTTCGCCGTCAGACACCTAGCCAAGATGGTACCCGCATACAAACTGACGCTCCATGCCGGAAAAACCGCAACCTCCTTCAGGAAGTGCATCGCTGAAGGCACGACAAAGTCATTCAAACCAGTTGCAAACACCCTCGATTCAATTGCGTTTTTGCAGTACACCGGTGGTACGACCGGACTCAGCAAGGGTGCTGTCTTGACACATCGCAATATTGTTGCGGCCGTGCTACAGGCTGAATCCTGGTTCTCCCCCGCGCTTGATCGAGTTGGTGATGTCAGAAAATCCAATAGCATCGCCGCACTTCCGCTTTATCACATCTTCGCGCTCTCGTTATCTCTTTTGGCGATTAAATGGGGATCACATCTGACACTTATTCCGAACCCCCGTGATTTCGGCGGATTCATCGATACGTTAAAGCGGCGGCCCTTTCATATGTTGCCGGCGGTTAACACCCTTTTCAACGCACTGCTGCAGCATCCCCAATTTAAAACCGTAGATTTCTCCAGTCTCTGTGTATCGCAGGCCGGGGGCATGGCGGCGTCCGCCGGTACGGCAAAACACTGGCTTGAAGCGACCGGTTGCCCCATGGTTGAAGGCTGGGGGATGAGTGAGACATGCGCAATTGGCACCAATAACCCGGTGCTGTCAAAGGAATTTTCCGGCACTATTGGTCTTCCACTTCCCGGGATTGATATCGCCATTAAAGATGATTATGGCAATTCCTTGATCCCCGGCGAGTCAGGCGAGATTTGTATCCGGGGTCCGAATGTAATGACTGGCTATTACAAGCAACCGGATGAGAATCTGCATGCATTCACGATCGATGGGTTCATGCGCACCGGCGATATCGGAGT